>JBGFRW010000041.1:0-9200 GCA_041694935.1 Pseudomonadota bacterium
TTCGACACTTGGTTACAAGTCGCCAATCCAGTTCTTGGAAAGCTGGATCAGCGAGCAGCATCAGGAAAAACTGGTAGCATGAAACCCACCCTTTGGCAGACGAAAAACCGAGGGAACCTCATCCCATAAAGGTGTTGCAGCCGGATATCGCAACTGAGTGGATGGGCTTCTTGGCTGGGGTTGGGATTGTTTTTTTCATTTTGACTTCCTTTGTTTCGCGCCCGTTGGGGGCCGCGGTCCCGGTCACATGTGGCCGGCAACGAAGTCAGCATGCGCTGTTTCTCAGGAATAGCCAGCGATTTATATAAATATATATCCTTGAAATTCAGAGATGCTGTCATGCCCTGGCGTGCAGGGAAGTTATTGGTTTTCCCCGCGTATGCCATCAAGGCGAATTTCAAACCAAACTGGAAAATGAATTGTTTTCACGTTGTCGGAACCTGCCTTTGGAACATTGGAAAACCATACGGCGGGTTTGGGTTGAGAGTTCGCATTCGCCAGGCTAGGAAGCAGCTGTTCGAGCCCCATTGCCGATGAGGGGCGGCTTACCGCCAAGTTGCTGCCCGACTGCGAGCGATCTAGTAATGGCAGCAGTGGCGGAGTTGTGTGAATTGGCTTTCCGGCAGGTTCCAGAGTGGAGCGGCCTCTTGAATGGCTGCTTCAAGGAACAGGCGATAGACCGATTGTGGCCGAAAGCGGAAACCCGGGCTCTAGGCACTGAATGGCTTGTAAAGTTGAGAGAAGACAAGTCGATCTCAACCGTTAATCAAGCGGATTCAAGCGCTATGATTTTTCCATCTGAATTTAGGTGTTCCACCTACCGCCTGGAAACTCCGCAGTGCAAGGTGGCGACGCACAATCCCTTCGCCGACCTGAAGTCGCTGTTGAAGAAAAGCTGATTCGAACCCCTGTGCCGTCAGCGTGGCGCCGTCCCGCCAGCGCCGACTTTCCGGGAACGCTCAGGCCGCGAGCGGCGTGCCCACCTGAGGCGCAGCCCAGGGCGCGGGCGTCTTCACCTTCTCCCACACCGGGCTTTCCATGGTCAGCGCCAGTTGCCGCGCCAACTCGGGCATGCCGCCGTAGCCGGCGTAGCCGAACTCGCGTTCCTGGTTGATGTCGAGGAAGGGGATGCGCGCCTTGAGGGCGGTGTAGAGGTTGCGGCCGCCGGCGATGAGGATGTTGGCGCCGTATTCCTTATAGGTGGAGAGCAGCGCCTTCGGGCTGCCATCCTCGATCATCTTGGCGTCCGGCCCCATCAGTTCACGGATACGTTCCTTGTCTTCTTCCGTCGATTTCTTGGTGCCGGTGGCGACGACGGTCATGCCGAGGTCTTGCAGCGCCGAGACGATCGACCAGGACTTCACGCCGCCGGTGTAGAGCAATGCGCGCTTGCCCTTGAGCCGCTCGCGCCAGGGTGACAACGCGGCGTTGACCTTCGCTTCCTCGCGCGCGATCAGCGCCTCGGTGCGCGCCGTCAGGTCGGGATCGCCCAGCAGCCGCGCGAACTCGCGCAGCGCGTGCGAAGTGTCTTGAACACCGTAGAAGCTGCCTTCGAACCATGGCACGCCCCAGGCGGTTTCGACTTTGCGCGCGACGTTGAGCAGCGCCTTGGCGCAGACCACCATGCTCGCCTCGGCTCGGTGCATGGTCTGCAAGTCTGCGTAGCGGGAATCACCCGAGAGCGTGGCAAGGATGCGGAGGCCCAGCTCGTCGAACAGCGGCGCGACGTGGAAGAACTCGCCGGCGATGTTGTATTCGCCGATCAGGGAGATGTCGTGCACCTTGATGCCGGGTCGCAGCGATTCAGGCGGTACCGGATCCGGCTCGCGAGTGCCGATCACATGTTTGACGATGGATTCGCCGGCGATGCGGTTGCCGAGGTTCTTGGTGCCGTAAAAGCCTGCGCAGTCGACCGGCACCACGGGCACGCCGAAATGCTCCTGCGCGGCCTTGCAGACGGCTTCCATGTCGTCGCCGATCAGCGCGGTGACGCAGGTGGCGTACACGAACACGGCGGCAGGACGGTAGTCGTCGATGGCCTGCTTGATCGCGTGGAACAACCGTTTCTCGCCGCGTCCCATGATCACGTCCTGCTCAGTGAGGTCGGTGGTCATGCCGATCTTGTAGAGCGCGGGACCGGTGGTTCTCGTACCGCGGTTGTCCCAGGAGCTGCCGGCGCAGGCGATCGGGCCATGCACGATGTGGGCGACATCAGCGACAGGCAACAGCGCGATCTGCGCGCCGTCGAAGGAGCAACCGCCAGCGGTGGCGCCTGGCTTGGGGCGCGCGCAGCCCGACTTCTCCTTGGTGTTGTGGCTGCAGGCAGGTTCATTGAGCAGTTCGGCGATCTGGGCAGCTTTCATGGGCGTGTCATCCTTTCAGTCACCCATTACGCAATCGCCGTGCCACATCTAACTTGTTGATTGCTATCAGCACGGCCTTTGTCGCATTTGCGACAAAGCACCATACCGACGAGCGCAACTGCCTGATTGGACGTGCGTGGCATGGGGTTTGCGATGCGAGAGCAGGCCCTCGAAAGGAGAACCCCATCATGTATGCCGCTGCGCCACTCGTCCAATGGCAACGCCGTCCGGCCGCCGCCCAGGATGACGAATACGAAGACCTGCTCGCACTGCTCCTCGAATACCGTGCCACCGCAGATGCCGCCTCCGAGCAGCTGTGCATCTTCGTCGCACGTTCCGCGATGGGCGAGAACCATCTATGGCAGGACATGGGCCTGCCGAACCGCCAGGCGCTCTCAGACCTGATGCGCGAAAACTTCCCAACGCTCTTCGCGCTCAACAGCGGCAACATGAAGTGGAAGAAGTTCTTCTACCGCCAGCTCTGCGAGCGCGCCGGCGTGCCGATCTGCAAGTCGCCACATTGCGCCGACTGCGACGACTACGCGGTATGCTTCGGCCCCGAATCATGAAGCTGCTCTTCCTGACCCCGCTCCTGCTGCTATTCCTGGCCAGTCCCGCCCGCGCCGGCGAGACGACCGTTGCCGTGGCTTCCAACTTCGCCATACCGATGAAGCGTATCGCTGCCGAATTCGAGAAGGTTACTGGGCATCGCGCAAAGCTTGCCTTCGGCAGCTCCGGGAAGTTCTACGCCCAGATCAGAAACGGTGCGCCCTTCGAGGTCTTCCTGTCCGCCGACGACGAAACGCCCGCCAGGCTCGAAAGCGAAGGCCTCGCCGTTGCTGGCAGCCGCTTCACCTATGCGACCGGCACGCTGGTGCTCTGGTCGCCGCGCGCGGATGTCGTCGATGCCAAGGGCGAAGTGCTCAGGCGCGCCGCTTTTGGCAAGCTCGCCATCGCCAATCCGAAGCTTGCACCCTATGGTGCGGCCGCGGTCGAAACCCTGAGCAAGCTCAAGCTGCTTGCCGCGCTCGAACCGAAATTCGTGCAGGGCGAGAATATTTCCCAGACACACCAGTTCGTTGCGAGCGGCAATGCCGAACTCGGCTTTGTCGCTTTTTCGCAGGTCGCTCAGGACGGCAGGATCGTCGCGGGCTCTGCCTGGATCGTCCCGAGCGAACTGCATGCGCCGATCCGCCAGGATGCGGTGCTGCTCGATGCCGGGGAGCGCAACCCGGCCGCCGCCGCGCTGCTCGACTATCTGAAGCTGCCCGCCGTCAAGTCGCTGATCCGCAGCTTCGGTTACGATGCGTAGATGCCGCTCGACTCGAACGACCTTGCCGCAGTTTGGCTGACCCTTAGGCTCGCCGCGACCACCACCCTACTCTTGCTGCTGATCGGCACGCCGCTGGCATGGTGGCTCGCGCGCACCCGCTCGTGGTGGAAAGGACCGGTCGGCGCGGTCGTCGCGCTGCCGATCGTGCTGCCGCCGACGGTGCTCGGCTTTTACCTGCTCGTCGCGATGGGACCGGAGGGACCGATCGGCCACCTTACCCAGGCGCTTGGCATCGGGCTGCTGCCATTCACCTTCGCCGGCCTCGTCGTCGCCTCTGTGTTCTACTCCCTGCCCTTCGTCGTGCAGCCGCTGCAGAATGCCTTCGAAGCGATCGGCGAACGTCCGCTCGAGGCGGCGGCCACCCTGCGCGCTTCGCCGCTCGATGCCTTCTTCAGCGTCGCCGTGCCGTTGGCCAAACCCGGCTTCCTCACCGCGACCATCCTCGGCTTTGCCCACACCGTCGGCGAGTTCGGCGTGGTACTGATGATCGGCGGCAACATCCCCGAGCAGACGCGCGTCGTCTCGGTGCAGATCTACGATCGCGTCGAGGCGCTCGAATATGCTCAGGCGCACTGGCTGTCCGCCGCAATGCTGCTGTTCGCTTTCCTCGTGCTGCTGGCGCTCTACACCCTCAATCCGACGGGCAGGAAACGGTGAGCATTGCCGCACGCTTCAATGTCGCCTTTCCTGGCTTTGCGCTCGACGTCGATCTCGAGCTGCCGAGCCACGGCGTCACCGCACTGTTCGGCCATTCCGGCTCCGGTAAAACCACCCTGCTGCGCTGCATCGCCGGCCTGGAACGCGCGCCGAACGGTCAGCTCGTCTTCGATGGCGAGGTCTGGCAGGATAGGGCGACTTTCGTGCCGACGCATCGCCGACCCATCGGCTACGTCTTCCAGGAAGCCAGCCTGTTCGACCACCTCACGGTACGCGGCAATCTCGACTATGGTCTACGCCGCAGCGCCGCCGAGCGCCGCTCATTACACCGTGATACCAGCGCCGACTTTTCCCACATCATGGAACTGCTCGGCATTGCTCATCTGCTCGACCGCAAGCCGGACCGTCTTTCCGGCGGCGAGCGCCAGCGCATCGCCATTGCGCGCGCACTGCTCACCGCGCCGCGCGTACTGTTGATGGACGAGCCGCTCGCCGCGCTCGACCTCGCACGCAAGAACGAGATCCTCCCTTACCTCGAACGCCTGCACGAAGAGTTGAAGATCCCGCTGCTCTACGTGAGCCACGCACCCGACGAAGTCGCACGGCTGGCCGACCATATCGTCGTAATGGACAGCGGTCGCGCCGTCGCACAGGGTGAGTTGACCGAAACGCTCGCGCGTCTCGACCTGCCAATCAGGCTGGGCGAGGATGCCGGCGTTGTGCTTGACGGCAGCGTGGTCGAACGCGACGAGAACTGGCAGCTCGCCCGCATCGGTTTCCCCGGCGGCCACGTCTGGGTGCGCGACGGCGGGCATGCGCTCGGCGATCACGTGCGCGTGCGCATCCTCGCTCGCGACGTCAGCATCGCCCGCGAGGCGGTGCATGCCACCAGCATACTCAATACCCTGCCGGCGCAGGTGGAAGAACTCGTGCCAGATGCCCACCCTGCCCTCACCCTGGTACGTCTGCAAATCGGGGGGCAGTCGCCGGTAATCGCGCGCGTCACGCGCCGTTCGGCCTGCGGCCTCGATCTCAAGCCCGGCGAGCAGGTTCTCGTGCAGGTCAAGAGCGTGGCGCTGATCGGATGACCATGCCAGTCCCGGCCATCGCCGCCATCGTTCATGCCGACCGCCGCGCCGCGGACAAGCTGCTCGACGACTTCGCCGCCCATCTCATGCGCGCCGGCCACAAGGTACATGGCCTTGTCCAGCGCCGGTTGGGCGGCGAGAAAACAACGACCGTCCTCGCCGACCTGCAGACGGGCCGGCAGTACGCACTGTTCCAGATGCTCGGTGGCGGTTCGCAATCCTGCTCCGTCGATGCGGGCGAACTGGCCGCGGCCAGTCAAGTGCTGCGGCGCGCGCTCGACGAGCGCGCAGACCTTGCCATCGCCAACCGTTTCGGCGCACTCGAGGCCGAAGGCGGCGGCCTCGCGGCCGAGATGCTCGCACTGATGGCCGAGGGTATTCCCTTCATCACCGTCGTCGCCGACGAACATCTGCCAGCCTGGCGCCGCTTCACCGGTGACGCCGCCATCGACCTGCCTGCCGAGCGAATCGCGCTGGACAAGTGGTTCGCCGAGATCAGCGCGAAAGATTAATTCTCCCCTCCAAAAGTCGGCGATGGTGGTACGGCGGAAACGGGTCTGCCTGCCGGCAAATGCCGTTCTATGCGATGATTCGGCCTAGTCAAACGGCATCGGAACCATGGCGCAGCCGGAACAACAAGCTCGGGAGGAAATCGACAGGCTGCTTGCCGCCGCAGGCTGGCATGTCTGCGACTATGCGCAGGCGAACATCCACGCCGCGTGCGGCGTCGCCCTGCGCGAATTCCCGCTCGAATCCGGCTACGGTTTCGCCGACTACCTGCTCTACGTAGACGGCAAGGCCGCCGGCATCATAGAGGCCAAAAAGCAGGGCGCCACGCTGACCGGCGTCGAAATCCAGTCCGCCCGCTATGCCCAGGGCCTGCCGACCGCTTTGCCCGCCTGGCGCCGGCCGCTGCCCTTCCTCTACGAATCCACCGGCGTCGAGACCCACTTCACCAACGGCCTCGATCCCGACCCGCGCGCCCGGCCGCTGTTCGCCTTCCACCGGCCCGAGATGCTGGTTGAGTGGCTGCGCTACCAGAACGACGCGGGTAGTTCTCAAAATACCGCCGCCTCGCCGGCGCCGACTTTTCTGGCGCAATTGCGGGCCATGCCGCCGCTGATCGAGGAAGGCCTCTGGCCCGCCCAGATCAAGGCGGTGAAGAACCTCGAAGCTAGCCTCGCCGCCAACAAGCCGCGCGCACTGATCCAGATGGCCACCGGCAGCGGCAAGACCTTCACGGCCATCAGCTTCATCTACCGGCTGATCAAGTTCGCCGGCGCGCGGCGGGTGCTCTTCCTCGTCGATCGCGGCAACCTCGGCCGCCAGACCAAGAAGGAATTCGACCAGTACGACTCGCCGTATAACAACTATAAATTCGGCGAGGAATACATCGTCCAGCACCTGCAAGGCAACCAGATCGACAAGAGTGCCCGCGTCGTCATCAGCACCATCCAGCGCATGTATTCGCTGCTCAAGGGCCGCGAGCTGGCCGAGGAGGACGACGAACATTCCGCCGAAGGCATCGAGAGCCTGTTCCAGGACGCGCCGCCCATCGCCTACAACCCGGCCATCCCCATCGAGAGCTTCGACATCGTCGTGACCGACGAGGCCCACCGCTCCATCTACAACCTGTGGCGCCAGGTGCTCGACTACTTCGACGCCTACCTGGTCGGCCTCACCGCCACGCCCAACAAGCAGACCTTCGGCTTCTTCAACCAGAACCTGGTGATGGAATACGGCCACGACCAGGCCGTGGCCGACGGCGTGAACGTCAATTACGACGTCTATCGCATCCGCACCGAAGTGACGGAAGCCGGCAGCAAGGTCGAGGCCGGCTACTGGGTGCAGGTGATGGACCGCGACACGCGCCAGAAAAGCGACTGGCAGCTCGACGAGGACTTCGACTACGACCCCGCCGAACTGGACCGCAGCGTGCAGACGCCCGACCAGATCCGCAAGGTGGTGCAGACCCTGCGCGACCGCTGGCAGGCCGAGATGTTCCCGAACCGAACGGAGCTGCCCAAGACCCTCGTCTTCGCCAAGGACGACAACCACGCCGAAGCCATCGTGCAGATCGTCCGCGAGGAATTCGGCCGGGGCAACGACTTCGCCCAGAAGATCACCTATCGCAGCACCGGCGATACCCCGGAAAACCTGATCCGCGCCTTCCGCTCTAGCTACTACCCGCGCATCGCCGTGACGGTGGACATGATCGCCACCGGCACCGACATCAAGCCCGTCGAGATCGTCGTCTTCCTGCGCTCGGTGAAGAGCCGCAGCTTCTTCGAGCAGATGAAGGGCCGCGGCGTGCGCGTGATCGAGCGCGCCGACCTGCGCGCGGTGAACCCCGGCGAGCACGTCGTCAAGGACCACTTCGTCATCGTCGATGCCGTCGGCGTCTGCGAGCGCGACAAGACCGATTCCCGTCCCCTCGACCAGAAGAAGGCCGTGCCCTTCGAAAAACTGCTGCAGGCCGTGGCGCTCGGCAACGTAGAACCCGAAGTGCTCTCCTCTGTCGCCGCCCGGCTCGCGCGGCTGGACCGGGATATCGGCGCGGCCGACCAGGCCAAGGTGATCGAAGCCAGCGGCGGCCACGACCTCAAGAGCCTGGCGCGCGGCATCGTCGAGGCGCTAAAAGTCGGCGCTGGCGGGACGGCACTGACCGATGCCGTGAAGCCGCTCGCCGCCCCGGCCCTGCGCAATCTGCTGCTCGACCTGCGGCGCAAGGCCGACCTGGTCATCGACACCGTCACCCAGGACCAGCTCATCGCCGCCGGCTTCTCCGCCGCCGCCACCGAGCGCGCCAAGAGCCTCGTCCAGACCTTCGAGGCCTTCATCCAGCAGCACAAGGACGAAATCACCGCCCTGCAAATCCTCTACAACCGCCCGGCGCGGGCGCCGCTCCGTTTCGAGGACATCTCGGCGCTGGCCGACGCCCTGCACGCCCCGCCGCACCTGCTCGACGAATCGGCACTGTGGCAGGCCTATGCCGCGCTCGATAAAGCCAAGGTGAAAGGGAGTAGCAGCCGGCGTATCCTCACGGACCTCGTCAGCCTGGTGCGCTTCGCCATGCACCAGGACAACGAACTCGTGCCCTATCCCGAACGCGTGGCCAGTAACTTCAAGGCCTGGCTCGCGCAGCAGGGCGGCAGCTTCACCGAAGAACAAACCCACTGGCTTGAAATGATCCGCGACCACATCGCCGCCAACCTTGGCATCGCCCTCGACGACTTCGACTATGCCCCCTTCAACAAGGCCGGCGGCCTCGGTCGCGTGCATCAACTCTTCGGCGAGAAGCTGCCGCAGGTGATTGAAACGCTGAATCGGGAGTTGGCGGCGTGAGTGAGACCACGATGATGCGGCTCCGCGATCTTGGCAATTGGTCCGGTGGCAATACGCCATCGAAGACGAATCCCGCCTATTGGACGGATGGAACGATGCCGTGGGTATCGCCAAAAGATATGAAAGTCGACGAGATCGTTTCGTCCGAGGATCACGTCACCAAGGCCGCGCTAGACGATGGACGAGTGTCGCTGATTCCAGAAGGCTCCATATTGTTCGTCACCCGCAGCGGCATCTTGGCTCATACGTTTCCGGTGGCAATCACCAAACTGCCAGTTACCATCAACCAAGACTTAAGGAAACACTGAAAAAGTCCCAACCCGAGTGAACGATCTGATTGTCATGATGTCAGATGACCTGAATCGAACGCAGGGATGGGGAGTGGAAAGATGAAGCAGATGACATTGGCGACTG
>JBGFRW010000039.1:0-9195 GCA_041694935.1 Pseudomonadota bacterium
TCCTTGAACTCGGTCGTATATGCCTGTTTCGGTATCTTCATTTCATGCCTTCCAAAAGTGACGCTAATTTTAGGTCACCCTTGGCAGACGAAATTTCGGGGGAAGCTCAGTATCCCCTTTGGGTTAAATTCCGTCTGCCACGAGAGTGCCTCTAACTTCCGAGATCACCCCGCTGCCGTCGATCACACTGAAACTTATAAACACATGCTTTGTGGCGAGATACCTAATGACCACACCGTATTGCTTCTCCGCCACGTATACGCTTACACCTTTCGGATAGTGGCGCTGTATAAAACCATCGCGGTAAGGCTTAAGTTCGCCATCAGGCCAATCTCGCGCACTTTCACGCCGATTCTCACTTATATCGAACCCCTGCTCCCTAAGCTGACGTAAAAGCTTGAAAGCCTCTTCAGACTTCATTCCAGGTGGGAAATACCTCCGCACAACGCGGGATGCGGCCTCATCCCTTTCTTCATGAGTGTTGGCTGAAGAAGTTGCTAAGGCGGCCTCCATTTCTTTAATAATCGGATGATTCATATTGCATCCTGTCAGTTTAAGTATTGAAAAGGCGGCGACGCTTATCCAGAGAGCTAAAGAGGTTAGTGTTTTTTTGTCTATCACGCCGCTACCCTCCATATCCCATTCGCCATTCACCGTCCCGCCAGCGCCGACTTTTTTCTTTGGCTGCGCAACGCAATGTTCCCGGGTATTTGCTGTAGGTATTCACACTTCCTCCTTCACCAAACTCATGTGCATGGCATGCTGCCCCATGTTCACCACCTCATCCACTTGCAAGCCCTTGGGCACTTGATGGGTGATGAAGATCATCGTCACCTTGCCCTTGAGGCGATTGATGGTCTGGGCGAAGTGCTCGGCCGTATGCTGGTCGAGGTTGGAAATCGCCTCGTCGAAGATCAGCACCTTGGGGCGCTTGAGCAGCGCGCGTGCAATGGCGACCCTTTGGCGCTGCCCGCCGGATAGGCCCGTACCGCGCTCGCCGATCTCGGTCTGGTAGCCGTTGGGCAGTTTTTCGATGACCTCGTGGATTTCGGCCGCCTTGCACGCGGCGATCACGTCCTTGAATCCCGCATGCGGGTGGGCCATGACAAGGTTGTCGTAGACCGTGCCGGAGAAGAGCACCGTTTCCTGCGGTACTACGCCGAATGTGGCGCGCAACTCGTTTGCAGCCAGTTGGCGGATGTCGCGGTCGTCCAGCGTGATCTGCCCTTCCTGCGGCCAGTAGAAGCCTTGCATCAATTTGGCCAGTGTGCTCTTGCCGCACCCGGAGGGCCCCATCAATACGGTGAGCTTGCCGGTGGGGATGCTCAGGTTGAGGTTGCGGTAAAGCCAGGGGTGCTGATCGGAGTAGCGAAAGCCCACATCGCGGACGGAAATCTGCCCGGCGCCGCCGGCTGCGCGTTGCGGCGTCAGCGTATATGGTTCCTGCGGCATGTCCAGGATGTCGCCCAGGCGCTTGACGGCAATCGATGCCTGCTGGAATTCCTGCCAGAGCCCGACCAGTCGCATCACCGGCTGACTCATGCGGCTGGCGAACATCTGGAAGGCGACGAGCATTCCGACCGTCAGCCCCGTGTTTTGCATCACCAGCCAGGCACCGACGATGAGGATGGAGAGCGTCATCAACTGCTCCAAGCCCCCGGCGACTACCTGATAGGTGTTGCCAACCTGCCGGGTGGCGAAGCCTGCCGAGAGGTATTGGGCGAGATAGGTGCCATAGCGTTTGTCTACGTCTGGCTCCATTTGCAGGGATTTCACCGTAGGCATTCCCGAGAGATATTCGGTAAGGAATGCCTGGTTTCTCGCGCCTAGCAGGAATTGCTTGTCGAGCCTGGCACGAAACACCGGCACCATGACAAGGCTGGATGTCACAATCAGCACGAGGATGCCAAGCGCAATGAGGGTGAGTTGCCAGCTATAGGCGAACATCACTGCCAGGAAGATCAGCAGGAATGGAAGATCGAGCACGAGGCTGACCGCCGCACCGGATACGAACTCTCGCAGAGTCTCCACGCCGTTGAGGCGCGCGACCAGGGTACCGGTGGGTCGAGCTTCGAAGTACGGCAGCGGCAGGCGCAGCAAATGACGCATGACCTTCTCGCCCAATACGGCATCGATGCGGCTGCCGGTGTGCAGCACCAGATATTGACGCAACCAGCTCATGCCGCTCGTGAAGAGCATGAAGACCACCAGCGCCACACCGAGCACGAGGAGGGTGCTCTCAGAATGGTGGGCGATGACCTTGTCGATGATGACCTGCGTAAACAGCGGCGTGGCCAACCCCACAAGCTGGATGGCAAGACTGGCAAGCAGGATGTCGCGCCAGATGGATTTGTGGCGCAGCAACTCGGGTATGAACCAGGAAAAGCCGAAAGGCTTCTTTTGCTCTGCGGACCCTGTCGGAGCCATCGCTTCTGCATACGGAGGCTCGGCTTCCGTTACCAGGAGCAGCGTTGGAACGCACAACTTTCTGGCGGTATCGAGCGGCAGTGTTTCCGGCGCTGTGCCGCCAGGCTTGGCCCAGGCCACGGTTTGTTCATCATGTCTGATGACGAGGGCTGGCTTCACTGCTTGGATCTGTGGTGCTGCGGCATCCGTCTGTCCTTGCAATGAAAGAAACGCAATTGCCGGCAGCGGTAGAGATGGAAAGTCTTTCTCGGGCCAGGATACCAATCCTGCCTTGAGTCCAAGTTCCTGAAGCGCTTCGATCAGGGCGGGCAGGTCGAACGGGGGAGGGAAACGCTTGAGTATTAGCTCGGCATCGAAAGGCTGACGGTAAAAGCCTGCAAGGCTGCCCAACAGCCACAGCGCGTCCTGAGTCTCGATATGCCCATCCGGCTGAGCCATGCTATCCATCAACATACCTTGTGGAAGACATTAGTGGTTACTGCATGGCATAAACGCCAGATGCATGATTGGATAATGACATCCGGGATATGTCAAGTGCAACCAGTGCGACAATATGCCGCAGCTTATTGCTGATAGAGAATCAGAGGCTGATGGGAGACCGCTGCGGTTTTTTACCTGCCGTCGGCTGGCGGTGGCCTGAGGTCGTCGGGCGAATTCAGGTTGGCGAAGGCAGCAGCGTCTGGGAATTTCGTCTCGGCTGCGTTCTGCTGGCGGCACCACTGTCCGACGCGCCGCTCTCCGGCCGCAAGATAAGCATCCAGCGCCGGCAGCAACTCGCGGCGCAGCAGCTGGAAGGTCGGCTGCATGCCCGCAGGTGAGACTGCGACGGCCAGCGCGGCGTGTTTTTCCTCTGCCGCCGCCATGAGCCGTGCGACCAGGTCTTCTGGCAGTCGCGGGCAATCGCAGGGGCAGCAGACCAGCCAATCCGTTCTGCAAGTGGCCAATCCGGCGCGCAAGCCGGCGAGCGGCCCCTGATAGCCGGGCAGGTCGTCGCCGATCACCGGTAAGCCGAAGTTCGCATAAGTCTCGCGGTTGCGGTTGGCGCTGATCAGCAGCGTATTGACCTGAGGCGCGAGCCGTTCGACGGTGTGGGCGACGAGCGGCTTGCCGTGGAAATCGAGCAGTCCCTTGTCGGCGCCACCCATGCGGCGGCCCTCGCCGCCCGCCAGGATGAGGCCAGTTACCCCGTCCCTGCTATCGAGCGCAGCGAGCATGCAGGAACCCCCCGCGAGGGGGGCGAAGGGGGGTGGGTGTTTGTTCAGCCACCGATGTAGGACATCTCGATCTTCTTGAGGCCCGGGGTCGCCGCCATGCGTAGCTGCGAGTAGCGGTCCGCGCGATACTGCCAGATGTCGGCGATCGCGGCATCCAGTTCGCCATCGTCGACGCCGGAGCGCAGCAGGCCGCGCAGGTCGTGGCCTTCGCCGGCGAACAGGCAGGTGTAGAGCTTGCCGTCGGTGGATAGGCGGATTCTGGTGCAGCTTTCGCAGAAGGCCTGCGTCACGGAGGAGATGACGCCGATCTCGCCGGCGCCATCCTTGTATCGCCAGCGCTCAGCGACCTCGCCGGGGTAGTTGGGATCGATTGGCTCGAGCGGGAACTCCTCGCCGATGCGGCGTAGCACTTCGGCGGATGGCACCACCTCGTCGAGCCTCCAGTCGTTGCTGCTGCCGACGTCCATGAACTCGATGAAGCGCAGGATATGTTCAGTGCCGCGGAAATGGCGGGCGAGGGCGATGATCTGGTCGTCGTTCGCACCACGCTTGACCACCATGTTCACCTTCACCGGCGTCATGCCGGCCGCTGCCGCCGCCTCGATGCCAGCGAGCACCTTGGCGACAGGATAGTCGGCATCGTTCATGCGCTTGAACACGGCGTCGTCAAGCGCATCGAGGCTCACCGTCACGCGCTTGAGGCCTGCGGCAGCGAGCGCGGCGGCTTTTTGCTGGAGAAGCGAGCCGTTGGTAGTCAGGGTGATCTCGAGGTCGGGAATCGCCGCGAGCAGTTCGATCAGTTTCTCGACGCCATGACGCAGCAGCGGCTCGCCACCGGTGAGACGCAGCTTCTTTACGCCGCGAGCGGCGAATAGGCGGGAGATGCGCGCGATCTCTTCGAAGGAGAGCAGGTCGGCTCGCGGCAGGAAGGGATAGTCGCGGCCGAACACCGTCTTCGGCATGCAATAGACGCAACGGAAGTTGCAGCGGTCGGTGATCGAGATGCGCAGGTCGCGCACCGGGCGGCCGAGGCTGTCGAGCAGGGGGGGCAGTGGGCTCACGGCGCCATTATAGGAAGCATGCCAGGGAGTCGGCCTTCATTTGTATCAAGCGCCGTCCCGCCAGCGCCGACTTTCATGCGAGTTGGTAGCTGCCGCGCCATTGGCCATCGACATGGTCGATGAAGACGCGTTTCGGCGCTACATGGTGCAGTGCCGCACTGTCGATGTCCATCTCGGGCTGCCGTCCGAGGCGTTCTGCGACTTCGAAAGTGCAAGCGGTGGATGTGACTGGGCGGAAATAGAGGCGCAGCTTGTCGCCGACTGCAACGCTCTCCTTGCCTCGGGAATCCTGACGGAAATGGACGAACTTCTTGACCAGGCAGGAGAAGTACAACTCCAGTTCGGCGAACAGCGGCTCCGTCCGCATTTCCAGCGCTCGGATGGCCGCCGGCGTTAACTCGACCAGAACTTCGCGTCCGTTCATCGTGACCTTGGCGATTTCCATGGCGCCTCCTAGGTATGTTGCGCTACATGATCTATTGTTATCCCATCTTATATAGAATTGTTTGCCATAACCAAAAGCTAGAAACCCTTTTGCCAGCAGGACATCGCCACCTTCTGTCGAGTCTTCAGGTTCGCATCACCCTTGCGGTGGTGATTCTCGTACTCGTCTGCGTCTGGGCATTCGCCTTGCTGGTGGCGAGTCGGCAGGAAGCCCGCCTGCACGATCTGCTGGCCGTGCAGCAAAGAACCGTTCTCGGCTATGTTGCTGAAGATATCGACAGCGTGATTCGGCTGCGTCTCACCAGTCTGGAGAAAACGGCCGCCTCAATCCCGCTCGTCGAACTCGGCGACCCCAAAAAACTTACCGCGACGCTCGCCACCCGCGTCACGCTGCAAGCGCTGTTCAACTCCGGCGTAATCGTCGTGCGTCCCGACGGCATTGGCGCTTTCGCGGACTATCCCCCGGTGGCGGGCCGCACCGAGGTGGATTTCCGCGGTCTCGATTCCTTCCAGAATGCCTGGTTCGACGAACTGCCGGCCATGGGGCAGCCCTTCCGCGGCCGTTTTGTCGATAAGCCGGTGATCTCGTTTGCCGCGCCGATTTTCGACCACAACGGCAAGATCGCCGCAATACTGATTGGCATCAGCACACTCGATGCGCCGAATTTCATGGAGATCATCGGCAAACGTTTGCCAGAAGGAGGAGGCGATATTCTGGTGGCGGCGCCGGAAGCCGGGATTTACGTCACCGGCACCGATCCCGGCTACATGTTGCGGATGCTGTCGCTCGACAAAAGCAGCCAGCAACTTTTTGACAAAATCCGCTCGGGCTTTGAGGGTTCGCTCGTCAGCGACCGGCTGGATGGGATCGAGCGCCTGATTTCGGTCAAGCGCATTCCCGCGGCCGGCTGGTCGGTCATCGCTCGCCTGCCGACCGACGAGGCGTTCGCCCCGGTACGCGAGCAGCGGCGTTACGTGCTGGCCGGCGCCGCCGTGCTGTCGCTGCTGATCGGTTTGTTCGCGACGATCCTGCTGCGCCGTGCGCTTGGACCGCTGGGCCAGGCGGCGGACCGGCTCGACGCCATTACGCAGGGCGAGGCCCCATTGGCTGCGTTGCCCGAGGGGCGTCCGGACGAAGTCGGACGGCTGATGCGCAGCTTCAACCGTCTGCAGGAACGCCTGGCGCATGAGTCCGAGGCATTGCGGCTGGCCGGCAGCGTCATCGACAACACCATCGAAGGCGTGCTCATCTCCGATACCGAAGGCAAGATCATCGACGTCAATCGCGCCTTTACGGAGATCACCAGATACGAGAAAAGCGAGGTAGTGGGGAAGACCCCGCGCATCCTGAAGTCAGGACGTCAAGGACCGGAGTTCTACGAGGCGATGTGGCAGACCCTGTTAATACGCGGCCATTGGCGCGGCGAGGTCTGGAACCGCCGCAAGGACGGCGAAATCTATCCCGAGCTGCTGACCATCTCCGCCGTGCGCGACGAGAGCGGGGCGACGACGCATTACGCCGCGGTCTTTTCGGATATCACCCAGATCAAGCAGCAGCAGCGCCAACTCGAAAGCATCGCGCACTTCGATACCCTGACCGGACTGCCCAACCGCCTGCTGCTCGCCGACCGCTTGCAGCAGGCCCTCGCCCGCACGCAGCGCACCGACCACCTGCTGGCGGTCTGCTACCTCGACCTGGATGACTTCAAGCCGGTCAATGACACGCTGGGCCGCGACGCCGGAGATCAGTTGCTCGTCGAGATCGCCGCGCGGCTCAAGCATTGCGTGCGCGGAGACGACACCGTAGCGCGTCTTGGCGGCGACGAGTTCGTGCTGCTCCTGACCGAACTCGAGCGCATCGATATATGCGAAGCGGTGATCGAGCGAATACTGAAGTCGATTGCCAAGCCTTTTGTTGTCGCGGGAAAGAGCATCACCGTTTCAGCCAGCATCGGCATGACCTTCTACCCAATGGATGATGCCGATCCCGACACCCTGCTGAGACACGCCGACCAGGCGATGTACAAGTCAAAGCAATCGGGGCGCAACTGCTACCACATGTTCGACGCCGAGCAGGACCGCCGCACGCGGGTGCACCACGAAACGCTGGCGCGCATCGAGGAAGGTTTGGGGCGCGGCGAGTTCGTGCTCCATTACCAGCCCCAGGTCGACCTGCGCCGTGGTTGCATCGTCGGAGTCGAGGCGCTGGTCCGCTGGCAGCATCCCGAGCGGGGCCTGCTGCCGCCGGGCGAGTTCCTGCCCGATATCGAGCATCACGACCTGATTGTCACCCTCGGCGAATGGGTGATCGCGGCGGCCCTGAAGCAGTTGGGGGAATGGCGCAAGAGCGGACTCGACGTGATGATCAGCGTGAATATCGCCGCCCGCCACCTGCAGCGCGAAGATTTCATGCCGCGCCTGCGCGAACTGCTGGCTGCCCATCCGAAAACTCCGGCGGCCGGCCATCTGGAACTCGAGGTAGTGGAGTCGACGGCGCTCGAGGACATGAGCCGCGTGCCGCGCATCATCGAGGATTGCCGCGCGCTCGGCATCGGCTTCGCCATCGACGATTTCGGCATCGGCTATTCGTCGCTCACCTATTTCAAGAGGCTGCCGGTCGATACTCTCAAGATCGATCAGTCCTTCATTCGCGACATGCTCAAGGACCCTGACGACCTCGCCATCGTCGAAGGCGTCATCGGCCTGTCGGAGGTGTTCCGCCGCAACGTCATTGCCGAGGGCGTAGAAACCGTCGCTCACGGCATCGCACTGCTTGGACTGGGCTGCGAACTGGCACAGGGCTACGGGATCGCGCGGCCAATGCCGGCCGCGGTATTCGAAACCTGGGCAAAGGAATGGAAGCCCGATCCGGCTTGGGGCGCCGTCAGCCGCAACCGCTGGCCGCGCGATGACATCCAACTGCTGGTGGCGGAAAACAGCCATCGCCGCTGGGTCGATGCGATTGCCGCATCGCTGGCGGGTGCGGAGCCGGAGGAAACGCCGGAGCTGGATCCCCATGCCTGTCAGTTCGGCCAGTGGTACGACACCACGGGGCGTGCCCGACACGGCGAACTCGCCGAGTTTGCGGCCATTGATGCCGTGCATCGGCGCATCCACGAACTCGGTGCAATGGCTCTGGACATGTGTGCGCAAGGTCGCAATGAGGAAGCCGCCGCACTGATGCCCGAGCTTTTCGGTCTGCGCGACACTCTGGTGTCGCATCTGCATGCGCTGCAAAGATCTGTAGGCGATCCGCGTCCCGACTGATGGCGCGGTAATCATCATTAGATCGTTTAAGCGAGGGAGGGACATGAGCGATCGCACGACACACTGGGAAAACGTCTATGCCACGCGCAGCACACATGAGGTCAGCTGGTATCAGATTCGGCCGGATACCTCGCTGCAGCTGATCGAGAAGCTCGGCATCGGGTCGGGCGATGCGGTGATCGATATCGGCGGAGGTGCTTCCAACCTCGTCGATAACTTGCTCGCACAGGGGTATCGCGACCTTACCGTTCTGGATATTTCCGCGGCCGCACTGGAGGCAGTGAAGTCGCGTCTCGGTGATCGCGCACAGGAGGTGAAGTGGCTTGCGGGCGACATTACCCGCATCAAGATTGGCGGCCCGTTCAAGCTCTGGCATGACCGCGCGGTATTCCATTTCCTCACCGAGGCGGCGGACCGCCAGGCCTATCTCGCGACGCTCTCGGCCGCCTTGCCTATCGGCAGTCACGCGATCATGGCTACCTTCGCCGAGGATGGTCCCGAGCGCTGCAGCAACCTGCCGGTGCGCCGCTACAGTCCAGAGCAACTCGCTGCTGAACTGGGCGCCGGTTTCACGCTGGTCGAATCGCTGCGCGAAACCCACGTCACACCGGCACAGGGCCAGCAGAAGTTCATCTACTGCGTCTTCCGGCGCTGTTGAGCGCCGTCCCGCCGGCGCCGACTTTTCAATCGTCCGGCTGGCCCGTCAGTTCGGGAAACAGCACGTCGGTGAAGCCAAAGCGCGCGAAGTCGCGCATGCGCATCGGGAACAGCTTGCCGATCAG
>JBGFRW010000005.1:0-8554 GCA_041694935.1 Pseudomonadota bacterium
CTTCGCGCCATCTGCGCAGCGTGCAGAAACAACCCGAACGGATTCGTCGCTACTTTCAACATGACCCCGTCAAATATGCCGCATGACTCAGTTCAAGTTCATGAAAGCCGACTCAATAGAACGACTGCTGCACACCGAGCCCTGACGTAAGGCCAATTCACGCAACTCGATTACCTAGTCTCGTAAGATGCTCTCTCGACAGGTTATATAAAAAAGAATGACATGGTCCGGGATGGCATTCAGAAAAGATATACTGAATAAATAGGTGCAGAACAAAGGTCGGTCAGCTACAGTTATCGAATATTCATACCTATGATCCCTTGCCAGGGATACCCGACAACAGAGAGGGCATCGCTAGTGCCGTATGAGGCAAGCTCACCGTCTAACCCACGACGGAATCTGATGTACTTGTATGTCGGCATCGCGACAGCGATCGCGACGGTTGCCATCATGGCAACCACGGTGCTCCTGTATCTACGAGATGAGGCAGATAAGCAAGCCGCCGTAACCGTAGAAAACATAACCCATTCGCTCGATCAGTCTATCGCCGGGATCATCGAGAAGATTGATATTTCATTGCAAGCGTCCGCCGACGAGATTTCCCGGCAGAACGCAAACGGAAAACCAGACCATCAGGCCATTACGGCTTATCTCAATCGACAAAACGAACGCATTCCTCAGGCCGCCTACATCCGGGCAACCGATGAGCACGGCAATATCATCTACGGAGCGGGGCTGCCGCCACGCGTCGTGAACCAGGCGGATCGCGACTTCTTCAAGCAGCATCTGATCGATCCCAAGAGAGGGATTTTTGTCGAGAAGCCTGTCTTTGCCAGAATCAACCAGCGTTGGGTCTGGCCTTTCTCCCGACGCATTTCCAAGCCTGACGGCTCTTTTGCTGGCGTGGTTTTCGCCTCGATTCCGGTAGATTACTTCCACGATATGTTTGCGGGACTCAACCTGGGCGACGGCAGCGTAATCGCCTTACGCACGCAAGACCTCGGACTGATTTACAGGCATGCCCCGCTGACTCAGGCAAAAGTCGAACCGGGAGACAAAAAAGTGTCGGCCCCCTTGCGCGAGATGATACGGCGCAACCCGGAAGGCGGTATCTATGTCAGTGACAAGAGCGGCCTCGACGACATCCGGCGGACTCTTGCATATCACCGCAACCCGAAATTCGGTTATTACATCATTGTGGGCATCTCTCGCGATGACGCGCTGGCGGGTTGGCATACCCAGGTGTGGGTCATTGGCAGCTTGGCAGCCACCCTCGGCATAACCTTGCTGTTATCCGCCGCATTGATTCGGCGCGTTTGGTTGAAACAGGAAAATAACCTGGCCTTGCTTTCCGCCAGTCAGGAAGCGCTGAGCGCTTCAAAATCAGAAGTCGAATCCGCCAGCCGAGCAAAATCGGACTTCCTGGCGAACATGAGTCACGAGATTCGTACCCCGATCAATGCCATCATCGGTATGGCCCACATCATACAAAAGGCTGGACTGACACCGCAGCAATCGGAGCAGATGGACAAACTGCAAGCAGCCAGCAGGCATCTGCTTGGCATTATCAATGCCATTCTTGATATCTCCAAGATCGAAGCCGGAAAATTCATCCTGACAAAATCCAATCTCCAGCTGGAGGCTTTGGTGGCCAATGTTGTTTCGATGCTGCACGAGCGTGTCGAGGAAAAAGCCTTGCAGTTGCAAACTGAGATCGAGCCGATCCCTTTCCCGCTTCAAGGCGACGCCATCCGTCTGCAACAGGCCCTGCTGAACTACGCCAGCAATGCAATCAAATTTACAAAGCGCGGGAAAGTGACATTGCGGGTCTCGCTCGTGCAAGAAGATGAGAATAGTGCCTTGCTGCGCTTCGAAGTTTCGGATACCGGTATCGGTCTCGCCCCGGAGGCGCTCGCCAAACTCTTCTCCGCCTTCGAGCAGGCCGACAACACCATCACTCGCAAATACGGCGGCACAGGTCTTGGCCTTGCCCTTACAAAAAGGCTGGCGCAACTCATGGGCGGCGATGCCGGAGCGGAAAGCGAGCAAGACGTTGGCAGCACCTTCTGGTTTACTGCAAGATTGGAAAAAGGGAGTGACGGCAAGACCGCTGAACAATCGTCGGCTGGTGAAGAAGTCATCGCCCTCTTGCAGCAGGGTTATCAAGGTAGCCGCATCCTGTTGGCAGAGGATGAACCGGTCAACCAGGAAATCGGTATCTTTCTACTGAACGAAGCCGGCTTGAGGGTCGATGTGGCCAACGACGGGTTAGAGGCGCTGCGCCTGGCTGCCGAGAATCAATATGACCTCATCCTGATGGATATGCAGATGCCCAACATGGATGGCCTGGAAGCCAGCCGCCAAATCCGAGCACTGCCAACTTATGACCGCATACCCATCCTAGCCATGACGGCAAATGCCTTCGCTGAGGATCAAGCGCGCTGCATCGCCGCCGGAATGAATGGTTTTATGACCAAACCGGTAGAGTCCGAAACATTCTATGCTCTCATTTTGCAGTGGCTCGAACATTCCGGGAAAAGCATCCTGCATTGAGGGCGCCGTTGTTCGAATCGACCACCTATAGAAACCCAAGAGGTGCCCCATGCGTCAGTTCAGACTCGGCAAGGCCTTTACCCTGATGGAATCGGGACCGGTCGTCCTCATCACGACCCATGACGGAAAGAAGAGCAACATCATGACGATCTCGTGGACGATGGTGGTGGACTTCACCCCGCAGTTCGCCATCACCACGGGCCCGTGGAACTATTCCTTCGCGGCATTGCGCAAGCAGAAGGAGTGCGTGATTGCGATTCCCGCCGTCGACATGCTGGATCAGGTCGTCGGGATCGGGACATGCTCCGGCAGCGACACGGACAAGTTCGCCAAGTTCGGCCTCACGCCCGAGCCGGGCAAGCTCGTCAAGGCGCCCCTGATCAAGGAATGCCTGGCCAACATCGAATGCAAGGTCATCGACATCGTCGCCAAGCACAACATCGTCGTGCTGGAGGGCGTTGCTGCCTACATGAATACTGCGCGCAAGGAGAAACGCACGCTTCACGCAGTAGGCGACGGCACGTTCATCGTCGATGGACGCAAGCTCGACCGCAGGAAGATGATGGCATCCAAGCTGCCGCCCGGCCTCTAGGCGGTAAAGCAGGCCCGCCTGAAAGTCGGCGCCGGCGGGACGGCGCCCGATGTCGCAAACCCGACAACGCGAAAACGCATCCAGCAGTGATGCGGCTTTCGGCCGGGCGCGGGTTTTGCATGGGAATCTCAAACGACACAGGAGACCCACATGCTTACCACCGAACTTCTTGATTCCCTGCTCGCCGGCCTGAAGGACGGCAGCATCGTGCCCTACCTCGGCCCCGGCGTGCTCGCCGACGTGCGCAACGCCGCGAGCGGCACCCCCATCCCCGCCACCAGCGACGAACTGATCCTCGCCATGAACGGCGGCAAGCCGATGTCGCCCAAGCTGATGTACGAGTTCCCGCGCGCGGCGATGAACGTCGAACTCAAACGCGGCCGTGCCGCGGTGACGAAATTTCTCGACGCCACCTACGGTGCGACGCAATGGACGCGCGGTGCGGTGCACGACTGGGTCAAGTCGCTCCATCCGCGCTACGTGATCGACATCAACCGCGACACGCAGCTGCTCGATTCCTACTACGGCGTGCCGCATCTGCTGGTGCTCGGTTGTGCGCGCATTGGCGGCACCGACTACCGCTTCAAACTGTTCGTGCATGACGGGAAGGACTACACGGCGATCCTGCCTGAACAGGCTGCCTCCAACCTGCCGATACTTTTCAAGCCGATGGGTGCGCCGCGGCCCGAGTCGAGCTATATCGCCTCGGACGCCGACTATGTCGATTACATCACCGAGCTGATGGGCGGCTTCGCCGTGCCCTCCTTCGTCAAGCGCATGCGCAAGGGCAAGCGCTATCTCTTCCTCGGCATGCGCTTCAATCGCGACAGCGAACGCATGGTGATGTCCGACCTGATCTATGACGCGGCCGGCCCGGCCGGTTGGGCGCTGATCGAGACGCCAACCGACAAGGAGCGCCGCTTCCTCGGCAAGATGGGCATCGAGGTCGTTGAGGTCGACTGCGCCGAACTGCTCGCCGCTGAAACGGTAGCGGCATGATGAACTGGCAGCCGCAAGTGCATGGCCTCGGCGTTTCGGAAATGGACGCCACCCACGAGGAGTTCGTCCGGCTCGTCGCCGAATGCGGCGGTGCCAGCGACGAGGACTTTCCGATCCTCTTCGAAGTACTGATCGAACACACGCGCAAGCACTTCGAGAACGAAAGCCGGCTGATGCGCGCCTGCCGCTTCCCCGCGATCGCCGAGCACGAAAGCGAGCACCGGCGGATACTCGGCGAAGTGGCGCAGATACGGCGCGCACTCGAACATGGCCGACTGCGGCTGGCGCGGCTCTACGTCGCGCAGGGCCTGCCGGAGTGGTTCCGCAATCACCTTGCGACGATGGACGCCGCGCTGGCGGCCCGCCTCAGGCAGCCGGGGATGTCGGGGATGCCGGTCGTGCGAGCAGCCGGTGCGCCTGGAACGCGCAGCGCTGACGTATCGCCGGATCGAGCGCCCTGAGCCACCAACTGGGCAGGCCTCGCGGGCCGTAGAGCGCGCCGGCAAGCATGCCGGCGATCGCGCCGGTGGTGTCTGCGTCGCCGCCGCGATTCACCACGTCGATGAGGCAATCTTCGAAGCTCCCCGTGTCAAGCAGCGCTTGGAACACGGCCTGCAGTGTCTCGACCACCCAGCCGCTCGGATTCTCGCGGCGGCGCGGGCGGTACGCGAATTGCGGATACGCGGCGACGAAGGGCGCGATGCGCCAGCGGTAGAGTTCGCGCAGGCTTGCGCCGCACAGGGCATCCTGCAACATGAAGACGAGCGTTTCGCAGGCGGCGTCGGATACCGCATTGTGGTGAGTGACGTGAGCCTGCGCGCGCACCGCGGCGCGTACCTCCTCGGTGTCGCGGCCGAGGGTAGCCAGCGCTACGGGCAGTACCCGCATCGCCGCTCCGTTACCGGCGTCATGCTCCGACGGCGGCGCTTCGGGATCGCCCGTCTTGCGGAACGCGACGAGGTTGCGCCGCACGGTGTTGCCGATGTCGACCGGCTTTGCGCGCATCCATTCGTCGAAGGCCCGTGCGCACGACAATGGCTTTACCTTGCCGCCATCGGCGATGATCGCATCGCCGAGCGCCAGCGACATGGTGGTGTCGTCTGTCACCTGGCCCGGCTTGAGCCTGAGCCATCCGCCGCCGACGATATCGCGATGCACGCCGCCCTTCGGCATGAAGGCCGCGCGGATTTCGCGCGGCGTCATGAACTCGACGGTGGCGCCGAGCGCGTCGCCGAGGGCGAAGCCAAGATAGGCGGCCTCGGCGCGCTCGACGAGCAACAGCTCACTTGCTGGGGTATTCGACAACGATATCTTCGTCACGCACGATCATCTGGCAGGCAAGCCGCCATTCGGTCGGCGGCAGGTCGTCGATCGCCATCTGCTCGATCTGCGCCTTGGTGATTTTCCCGAGGTCCTTGAGAACGGCCACCTCGCGGTCGGTGAGTGGGCCGCCCATGTGGCCGAGCTTGGTGTCCACCGGCTTGACCTTGACGAGGCAGGTGCCGCATTCGCCGTCGCCGCAGGAAAAATCGATCGGTACGTGGTTGGCCTTCGCCAGTTCAAGGATGGTCTGCTTGTGGCTGCCGGCGACCGCATAGACGGTCTTGTCCTTGTGCAGCGGACTGGAGAAGGTGACGATTGCCATGTTGTACTCCTGAAGGGTGTTTGGAAAGAAAGTTAGGTTGGAAGCACGACCACTTCGCCGCCAAGCACCTGCGCCTGGCAGGCGAGACGGTGATGGCGCGGAGCGAGGTTGTCCTTGAGCACCTGATCCTCAAGCACCGAGGGGGCGGCGAGATGCTCGTGGCCGGAGACGATCCGGGTCAGGCAGCTGCAGCATTCGCCCTCGCGGCAGCCGTAGGTGATCCCGGCGCCGACCTGTTCCGAAACCTCGATGAGGCGCGTGCCGGCCGGCACCGTGACGGTGACGCCGACGTCCTGGAAGGTGACTTTCGCCTTGGGCATCGCGGCTCCTTGTCAGGTCGCCAGCGGATCGTGGCAACGGTGCGCCGGATCGTCGCGATGCCTGCAGTCGGAAAGGCCTTCGTCAGGATTCACGCCGGCAAGGCCCAGCCAGGCATCCACCGCCGCGAAATCGAAGCCGGCCATGCGCTCCTGCCCCACCTCGAGCAGCGGCCGCCGGATCAGCAGCGGATCGTGCAGCAGCAGCCCCAGTGCGGTGGCCTCATCGATCTCCGAAGGCAGGATCTCGCCGTTCTTCAGCGCCGGTGCGCTCGGGTTGAACCACTCGGACACCGGCAGTGCGTAGAGAAAGTCGAGCAGCCGGCTGCGCGTCCAGACGACATGACGCAGGTCGCGCGCGACGACCTCGTGGCCGGCGGCTTCGAGCAGCGCCTTCTGGCGCGCGTTGCCCGAGCAGCCGGTCTTTTCGTAGAAAGTCACGGTGGTCATTTTCGGGTTACCTGGCGGAGATTTCGCGCTGCGCCTGCGCCCAGCGCTCGGGGGGAATGCCGGTGAGCGAACCGGGCGGATTGAGCGCCTCGTTCAACTCGTCGACGATCGCGCCCTCGATCGGGCAGATCGTCGCGCATTGCGGCACTGCGTAGTCGCCGACACACTCGGTGCACTTGTCGGGATCGATCAGGAAATGGGGGAAATGCGGCGGCTTCGCGTCGAGGATCGCCTTGCTCGGACAGAGCGGCAGGCAGGCCCAGCAGTTGACGCAGCTTTCGACGATTTCGAGTGACATCAGGCCACCTGCCTTTCTGTCGCCTGAGGCGCCAGCTTGCCAGCTAATTTTCCAGCAATGAGCATCTCGTTCCAGACCGCGACGCAGGCCGGTTCGATCTCTTCCAGCGGATGTTCGCCGTTGGGCTGGATTCCCGCCGCCTCGAGCCGGCCCCAGGGCTCGAAGCCGATCTTCGAGCACAGCACCGCCTCGCAGCCTTCGAGCGCGCGGATGGTTTTCGCCAGCACGTCCTCGCCATCTCCGCAGGTCTCGTCGCCGGAACAGTAGAGATCGGTCTTGCGATGGCCAACCATCTTGGCGCCGGCACCCGTCACCTCGTAGACGAGGAACTCGCGCGCATGGCCGAAGTGCTCGGCGATCAGCCCGCCCTTCGCCGCGACGGCCATCAATACAGCGCGCCCTTCCAATGGCTGTGAAAAGTCGGCGCTGGTGGGACGGCGCTCAGCCGACACACCCTCAACATGGGGACGGCGCTCAGCCGGCACACCGTCAGCACTGGGGCGACGCATGAAGCTGATCACCGCCTGCTGGGCTTGCGGCGCATGCATCTTGGCCTGCTTCGCCTCGCGCTCGGCCGATACTTGCGCGCGCAGCGCCTCTCGCCGCGCCAGCGCCTCGGCGAGAAACGCGTCGGTCAGGTCCATCGCTTCGACCTTGTCCATCGTGAATTCCGCGCCGCGGTCCTCGCCAAGCAGGCCCACCGCGTCGGCGCGGCACTGGCGGCAGTGGCGCATCATGTTCATGTCGCCCTCGCAGGCGTCCTGCAAGTCCTTGAGTTCTGCCGGGCTGGGGCTCCTCTGCCCCATCACGCCGTAGAAGGTGCCGTGCTCGGCCTCGGCGATCAGCGGCATCACGTTGTGCAGGAAGGCCCCCTTGGCCTTGACGATCTTCGACACCTCCTTGAGGTGCTGGTCATTCACGCCGGGGATCATCACCGAATTAACCTTGACCAGCACGCCCTTCGCCACCAGCATCTCCAGCCCCTTCTGCTGCTGCTCGATCAGAATGGCGGCGGCCTCCCGGCCGCGGATGCGCTGGTTCTTCCAGAAGATCCACGGATAGATCTGCGCGCCGACGTCCGGGTCGACGCAGTTGATCGTGATCGTCACATGGTCGATGTTGTGCTTGGCCAGTTCATCGACGCACTCGGGCAGCGCGAGACCGTTGGTCGACACGCAGAGCTTGATGTCCGGCGCCTTCGCCGCCAGCATGCGGAAGGTGGCGAAAGTGCGCTCCGGGTTGGCGAGGGGGTCGCCCGGCCCGGCGATGCCCAGCACCGACATCTGCGGAATCGCCGCAGCCACCGCCAGCGTTTTCTTCACCGCCTGCTCGGGCGTGAGCAATTCGCTGACCACACCGGGGCGCGACTCGTTGGCGCAGTCGTACTTGCGGTTGCAGTAGTGGCACTGGATGTTGCAGGCCGGCGCCACGGCCGCATGCATGCGCGCGAAGTGGTGGTGCGCTTCTTCCGAATAGCACGGATGGTTCTCGACGCGGCGGCGGATGTCCTCCGAGAGGCCATCCATCTGCGATGCGGACGAACCGCAACTGCCGGCGCTGCAGCCGGATTTCTGCACGGGGTGAGGTTCCCTCGGTTTTTCGTCTGCCAAAGGGTGGGTTTCATGCTACCAGTTTTTCCTGATGCTGCTCGCTGATCCAGCTTTCCAAGAACTGGATTGGCGACTTGTAACCAAGTGTCG
>JBGFRW010000020.1:0-37614 GCA_041694935.1 Pseudomonadota bacterium
CCAGTCGCCAATGTCATCTGCTTCATCTTTCCACTCCCCATCCCTGCGTTCGATTCAGGTCATCTGACATCATGACAATCAGATCGTTCACTCGGGTTGGGACTTTTTCAGTGTTTCCTTAGGTTCGATTTCTCGCCGATCTCGGCGATTGTCGTCCCGAGCTGGTCGAACATAAGGTTGTGCTCGGCGAAGAAGGCCGTCGCAGGAAGGGCCGATTCCGCCTTGAGGGTCGCCCACTGTTTGTTTAGTTCCTGCAGACCGGTCTTGACCTTGAGGTTCGTACTCAAGTGAAGATCCGGCTGCTGGAAGGCCTGATCGATGGCATGCCGCGCCTTGCGGCAACGTTCGAGCAGGCTCGTTGCGCCACGCAGGCTGGCGGTGCAGGCACCGCGGTGCTCGGGGATGCCTTCCAGTAATCCGTGTAATTGGCCGAGCAGGATCACGCCTTGGCGCTCGTGTGCGACAAACTCCAGGCTATCGGCGAGGCCCTTACTGAACAGCGCACCGAGTCCGACCAGGGTGAGGAACAGTGCCAGAAAAGCGGCGGCAATCTTCGTGCGAACGGAGAGCCCTGTCCTTATCGACACATGTCCACCGAGTGATGAAATGCGCTGCGGTTGGCCCCTGTCGATGGTGGAAACAAGCTCTCCTCCTTGAGCGCGCTGCGGCTGCAGTGCAGCCTTTTCTGATTATTCAAAAGCCATGATGTGACATCAAGATTATCTGCGCCGCAAGCCGATGTAAACCCTCATAGCGTGCTGCTGCACGCGAGATCGCTATTTATGGTTAGGTGCGTGACGGCTGCAACTGTGCGAGGCGTGGCACCGGGTGCTGATCGACGACCATGTTGATTGCCATGGCCAATATCCCGAGTATCACGATGATGGCCCAGACGATGTCGTAACTGCCTGTTCTGTCGAACAGCAGGCCGCCGAGCCATGCACCGAGGAAGCTGCCGATTTGGTGACTGAGGAACACGAAGCCCCCGAGCATCGAGAGGTAGGCGACGCCGAACACTTGCGCGACGATGCCGTTGGTGAGGGGCACCGTGGCGAGCCACAGGAAGCCGATGGCCATCGCGAACAAGTAGGCCGACATGGGGCTCAGGGGGAGGGAGAGGAAGATGACGATGACGATGCTGCGCGCGATGTAGATGCCCGCGAGCAGGTGCTTCTTGCTGAAGCGTTGGCCGAGCCAGCCGGCGCTGAAGGTGCCGAAGATGTTGAACAGGCCGATGAGCGCTAGACAGGTCACGCCGACTTCCGCGGCCATGCCGCGGTCGGTGAGGTAGGCGGGCAGGTGCACGCCGATGAACACCACCTGGAAGCCGCAGACGAAATAGCCGAGCGTGAGCAGGTTGAAGCCCTGGTGGGAAAATGCTTCGCGCATCGCTTCCCAGGCGGACTGAGAATGGCGGCCGGCGGCGAGGTCGCGATGCGGTTCTGCGAGTGCGGCGGAGAGCGGGGCCATCAGCGCGGCGACGGCGGCGAGGATCAGCAGAGCCGCGAGCCAGCCGAAGTTGCTGATCAGGGACTGCGAGACCGGCAGCAGTGCGAATTGGCCGAAGGAGCCCATCGCGCCGGCGATGCCAAGCGCCATACTGCGCTTCTCCGGGGGGGTGATGCGGCCGAGCACGCCATAGACGATGCTGAAGGTGGTGCCCGATAGGCCGATACCGATCAGGAAGCCTGCCGATAGCACGAAGCCGGTGCCGGAGGTGGACAGCGCCATGCCGATCAGCCCGAGCACGTAGAGCGCCGTGCCGGAGAACAGAACCTTGCCGGCGCCGTAGCGGTCGGCCAGCAAGCCGGTGAGCGGCTGCGAGAGGCCCCACAGCAGGTTCTGCATCGCCAGCGCGAAAGCGAAGGTTTCGCGGCCCCAGCCGTGGTCGAGCGTCATCGGCTGCAGGAACAGGCCGAAGCCGTGGCGCACGCCCATGGCGAGCGTCATGATCAGGCCGCCGCAGACGAGGACGACGGTGGGGGTTCGCCAGTGGGTGTGCATTGGTTTCAGAAAAAGTCGGCGCCGGCAGGACGGCGCATAATAGCGGCTTTGGCAGTCGCAATAGTCGCAAGATGAACAAGGCTTTTGTCCGCGAACCCGAGCAGGACGACGAGGACGCGGATCCCGTCGGTGCACCGGCCCTGCCGGCAGGTACCAAGAACTACATGACCCCCGCCGGCCATGCCGCGCTGCGCACGGAATTCGAGCAGCTCGTCAAGGTCGAGCGGCCGCAGCTCGTGCAGGTTGTCGCCTGGGCGGCCAGCAACGGCGACCGCTCCGAGAACGGCGACTACATCTACGGCAAGAAGAAGCTGCGCGAGATGGACCGGCGCATCCGCTACCTGACCAAGCGACTCGACAATGCCGAAGTGGTCGACCCGGCACGCCAGCAGAACCTCGATCAAATCTTCTTCGGCGCGACGGTGACGGTGATGCATCTCGGCTCCGACGAAGCGGTCGATGTCACCTACCGGATCGTCGGTGTCGATGAGGCCGACCCGGGCAGCGGCAGGATCAGCTGGATCTCGCCATTGGCCCGGGCGCTGATGAAGGCGCGCGAAGGCGACGTCGTGAAGTTCATGAGCCCAGCCGGCCTGCGCGAGATCGAGATCGTCGAAATCGATTATTCGTGAGATAGCCATGGAAACCTTTGCCTGGAGTCCGCTGTTCCTTACCGGCATCGAGGGTGTCGACACCCAGCATCGCCGCCTCGTCGAGATCACCAACGAACTGGGCGAAGTGGCGCTCGGCGAGACGGAAATCAGCGAGGGGCGTCTGCAGATGCTGTTCAAGGATCTGACCGACTATGCGCGCGAGCATTTCAAGGATGAAGAGCTGCTGATGCACAAGCACCAGCTCGATGCGCGCCACGTCGAACAGCACATCCGCCATCACCACAAGTTCGTCGACCAGCTGTTGTCGATGTGGCGCGGGCGCGAGGCGATGAAGCACCCGGCCGAGTCGATCCACGATTTCCTGCTTGCCTGGCTGTCGTTCCATATTCTGGGCGAAGATCAGAGCATGGCCCGCCAGATCGTGCGCATCAGGGCGGGCGAGGCGCCGGCGGAGGCCTACGCGGCCGAATCCCAGCCGAAGGACAACAGCACCGAGGCGCTGCACAAGGCGCTGCAGACGCTCTACCACCTGCTGGCCGAGCAGAACCGCGAACTGGCGGAGGCCAATCAGAGGCTCCTCAGGGAGGTTGCCGCCCGCCAGCGCGGCGGGACTTGAAATGGCCGGTTTGGCCACAATATGGGCGGGGTCAATTTGCTGTTTCAGGAGACTCCACGCATGACTACTGCCACTGCCGTCAATAAACAAGAAACCCTGGGCTTCCAGACCGAGGTGAAGCAGCTGCTGCACCTCATGATCCATTCCCTCTACAGCAACCGCGAAATCTTCCTGCGCGAGCTGATCTCCAACGCCTCGGATGCCTGCGACAAGCTGCGTTTCGAGTCGCTGCACAACGCGGCGATGATGGAGGACGGTGCCGAGCTGAAGATCCGCATCGGCTACGACAAAGAGCAGCGCACGCTGACCATCGCCGACAACGGCATCGGCATGAACCGCGACGAGGTGATCGCCAACCTCGGCACCATCGCCAAGTCCGGCACGCGCGAATTCTTTTCCCAGCTCACCGGCGACCAGAAGAAGGATGCCCACCTGATCGGCCAGTTCGGCGTCGGCTTCTATTCGAGCTTTATCGTCGCCGACAAGGTGACGGTGCGCACGCGCCGTGCCGGCGAGCAGGCCGACCAGGGCGTCGAGTGGATTTCCGACGGCGGCGGTGAATTCTCGGTCGCGATGATCGACAAGCCGGCGCGCGGCACCGAGATCATCCTGCACCTGCGCGACGGGCAGGACGACCTGCTCTCCGGCTGGAAGCTCAAGTCGATCGTCCGAAAGTATTCGGACCACATCGTCCAGCCCATCGTGATGAAGAAGGAGGAATTCAAGGAAGACAAGGAAGTTGTCAGCGACGAGGACGAGACCGTCAACCAGGCCTCTGCCCTGTGGGCCAAGTCCAAGAGCGAGATCACCGAGGACGACTACAAGGCCTTCTACAAGCACGTCGGCCACGACTACGACGATCCGCTGGCCTGGACCCACGCCAAGGTCGAGGGCAAGCAGGAATACACCCAGCTGCTCTACATCCCCGGCCGCGCGCCCTTCGACATGTGGGATCGCAACGCCCGCCATGGCGTCAAGCTCTACGTGCGTCGCGTCTTCATCATGGACGACGCCGAGCAGCTGATGCCGCTCTACCTGCGCTTCGTGCGTGGCGTGGTGGATAGCGCCGACCTGCCGCTCAACGTCTCGCGCGAAATCCTTCAGGAATCGAAGGACATCGAGGCGATCCGCAAGGGCTGCACGAGCAAGGTGCTCGGCCTGCTCGACAGCATGGCGGGCAGCGAGGACGCAGCGGAGAAGGAAAAGTACGCCAAGTTCTGGGGCGAGTTCGGTAAGGTGCTCAAGGAAGGCGTCGGCGAGGATTTCGCCAACAAGGAGAAGATCGCCAAGCTGCTGCGCTTCGCCTCGACGCAGGCCGACACCCCCGATGAGATTGTCTCGCTGGCCGACTATATCGGCCGCATGAAGCCAGAGCAGGAAAAGATCTACTACGTCACCGCCGAAACCTTCAACGCCGCCAAGAACAGTCCTCACCTCGAGGTCTTCCGCAAGAAGGGCATCGAAGTGCTGCTGCTCTCCGACCGAGTGGACGAGTGGGTGGTCAGCCATCTCACCGAGTTCGAAGGCAAGGAACTCGTCTCCGTCGCCAAGGGCGGTCTGGACCTCGGCAAGCTCGAGGACGAAGCCGAGAAGCAGGAACAGGCCAAGGAAGCCGACGAGTTCAAGGACCTGACCGACAAGATTGCCAAGAGCCTTGGCGAGCGCGTCAAGGAAGTGCGCGTCACGCACCGTCTTACCGACAGCCCCGCCTGCCTGGTGGCCGACGAGCACGACGTCTCGGGCAACCTGGCGCGCATCCTCAAGGCTGCCGGCCAGCAGGCGCCGATGAGCCAGCCCATCCTCGAAATCAACCCGAAGCACCCGGTGGTGCTGCGCTTGAAGTACGAGGAAGCCAAGTTCGACGATTGGTCTTCGGTACTGTTTGAACAGGCTCTGCTCGCCGAAGGCGGCCAGCTCGACGACCCGGCGACCTTCGTCAAGCGCGTCAACGACCTGATGCTCAGCATGTCGCTGGGTGGCAAATAAGCTGCTGAAGGGCCTTCCGCCCATCATCGACGAACGAGCCCAGGTGCTGATCCTGGGCTCGTTCCCTTCCGAGGCCTCCCTCGCCGCGCAGCAGTACTACGCGCACAAGCAAAACCAGTTCTGGAAAATCCTCGGCGCCATCCTTGGCCAGCCGCTGTTCGAGCTGGACTACGCGGCGAAGCAGGATGCCGTCAAGGCCGCCGGTATCGCCATCTGGGACGTCTATGCCGAATGCGAACGCGCCGGCAGCTTGGACAGCGCGATCCGCAATGCCAAACCCAACGATTTCACCAAACTCAATATTGGCATGCGAGCGGGACGACGCTCGCAAAAGTCGGCGCCGGCAGGACGGCGCGGCATCGAGCGCGTCTGTTTCAACGGCCAGGCGGCAGGCAAGTTCGCCCCGCAACTCGAAGCCCAGGGCTTTGAAATCCGAATCCTGCCTTCGAGCAGCCCGGCGAATGCGACCTGGAACTTCGAACGCAAGCTGATGGCTTGGCGGGAGGCCTTGCTAGACTAGCTGCTGCCCCCAATCACCCCCGGAAGCAGAATGAGCCGGTTAGGTTCAATATCAGCTGTCGTCGTCCCACCCTCGCCAGCTTTTCAGGCCGAGGCCGTGCGTCAGTTGTATCTCATCCATGGCAGCGGTCTGGCCATCGTCCCTTTGCTGGGGGGGGGGCATTCGTCTGGGGGCTTTGGGGGCATGTCGACAACATTGCCTTGCTGACATGGTTTGGCGCTTGGCTGGTGACGACACCGCTCTGGCCCTATCTGCTCATACGTCGATACCGCGCGCAGCGACCGGCCCCGGAAGAGGCCGCGCGTTGGGGGCGCTACATGTCCTTGATGGCCGCGGCAGAAGGTTCGCTGTGGGGCATCGCCGGCATCTTTTTCTATGTTCCGGATAGCCTTCCCCAGCAATTGCTCCTGTTGGCCTTCCTCATCGGAAAGCCGGCCGGATCGTTATTTGCCACTTCCTGGTGGCCGACGACTTTTTATGCGAATAGCGTTAGTTCGCTCGTTCTGTCCTCCGGTGGGATGCTGTATCGCGGTTCGAGCGAACAAATCGCCATCGGGCTCGGGTTGCTTGTCTATCTGGCGGGTATGATTCAGGTCACGCGCATGGCCCATGCTTCAGCGATGGAAACCATCGCCCTGCGCTTCGAGAACACGGATCTTGTCGAACAGCTGCGCCGCGAGAAAGAACTGGCCGAGCAGGCTAACCATGGAAAGTCCAGGTTTCTCGCAGCAGCCAGCCACGACTTGCGTCAGCCGCTGCACGCTATGGTCTTGTTCATCGCCGCCCTGGAAGAAAAGATCGGCGAACTTGAGGCCAAAAATCTGGTCGGCAGCATCCGGCATTGCGCCACGGCACTTGAGTCCCTGCTGCAGACGCTACTCGACATCTCGAAGATCGATGCCGGGATCGTCGTGCCTGAGCGTGTCGACTTCAAACTGATACCACTTGTCGAGCGGCTGCGTGATGAATATGCGCTGCAGGCCCGCGCCGCCGGCCTGATCCTGGGGGTGCAATGCGGCGACCTGACCGTACACTCCGATCCCGCGCTTGTCGAGCCGATCCTACGCAACCTGCTCAGCAATGCAATCCGCTACACGCAGGCGGGAAGCGTGGAAATCCTCTGTACGCCGACCCGCGCCGGGGTCGAGATTGCCGTGCGGGATACCGGTATCGGCATACCCGCCGAACAGCACGGGCGGGTGTTCGAGGAATTCGTCCAGCTTGCCAATCCGGAGCGCGACCGCACCAAGGGGCTGGGGCTGGGCTTGGCCATCGTGCGTCGCCTGGCGGCTTTGATCGACACGCAGGTCTCGCTCGAGTCGGAAGCCGGCAGGGGCTCCGTATTCCGCTTTGTGCTGCCGGTCGGCGACCCCGCTGCTGCTGCCGGCGCCTCTCTCCCGGTCATCCAGAAGTCATTGATCGAAGAAAGTGTGATCGTGGTGGTCGACGACGAGGCCGAGGTTCGTGCAGGCATGCAGGCGCTGCTGGAGGGCTGGGGCTGCCGGGTGGTGGTGGCCGACAGCGCCGGGGATGCCATTGACCGCCTACAAAAGGACAACCTACTGCCGGAGATCGTGGTGGTCGACTACCGGCTTCGCGAAGGAAAGACTGGAGTCGATGCGATCCGCAGTATCGCTGCGCATTTCGGGATGGCCATATCCGGTGCCATCATCACCGGAGATACGGCACCGGAAAGGTTGGGCGAGGCCAAGGCGAGCGGCTATGCGCTGCTGCACAAACCGGTCGCTCCCGGCAAGCTGCGTGCATTGTTGCAGAACCTCAAGCGCGGGCAGGGCAAGGGAGCGGGCTCCTAGCCTATGCCAATGGCACGGGCCGCTTGCACTGCCTCGACACGGTTGCGCACGTTCATGATTCTGAAGATTGTCAGCAGATGACCCTTGACGGTTTGCTCGGCGAGTCCTAGCTGGCGGCCAATCTCCTTGTTGGATTGCCCTGCGACAAGCATGGCAAGGACATCTCTCTGGCGGGGCGTCAGCGATGGCGTCGGCGCAAGCTGATCGGGTGCGGCGTTAGCGAGGCTTGGCGGTACGTAAGTACCTCCTGCCAGCACGAAGCGCAGGGCTGCCAGCAAGACTGAAGGGCTTTCTTGTTTCGGGATGAATCCCGCAGCGCCAGCCGCCAGCGCAGCACGAATATCCTTTGGATTTTCGCTTGCTGAAACAACGACGAGCGGAATCGTGGGCGAGACCGTCACGAGTTCGCCGACCGAAATCATGCCATTCATGCCCGGCATGAAGAGGTCGACCAGCGCCAGATCGGCGTCCGGGTGCGCCACCAGCACTGTACGGGCGCTGGCATAGTCCGAAGCTTCCACGATCTCGATCCCGGGCGCAAGCCCCACCAGAATCTGGATCAGCCCGGCTCGCACCATGGGGTGATCGTCGGCAATGATGAGTTTCATAAATCTCTTCCGATAGGCGAGCATAAGCGTATCGCATGATCGGCGTCTTAGGTACCGATACTTAGGTATCGGTACGTCCGCTGGCTTAACGATTGCTTACCCCCTCACTAGACTGGCATCTCATTGACAGTCAGCCAATGCTCCACAAAGTGAACAGGTTTAGTACCGCCGAAATCGAAGCAAGGGAGAGCGACACTACCGCATTACGGAGTGCTTTGTTCGACGAGTTGCCGCCCACCTGGATTCTGGATAGGGCTTGTCGTGTTCTTGATGCCAACGTGCGGGCACAAGCCATTACCACTTCCGGCGGACCACTTGGACTTGTCGATGGTTGCCTGCATCCTCGCATTGCCGGGGGAGACAAACGGCTTGCCGCAATGGTGGCACAGGTCAGCGAAGAAATGCGCTTCACCTGGCCGGATGATGACGGCCGCGATATCGGCTTGCGCCTGCGGATTGTCGCCAGGAGCGCGGCAATTGCGGCAACCCTGATTGTGCCACCGGATCCGATTGCCGACATTGCGCCGCGGTTGATTTCGAGACTCGGCATTTCGGAACGGCAAAGCCTTTTGGCGGCCCATTTGCTGGCGGGGCATACCCTGAGCGGTGCGGCCAATGCGATGGATATATCGCGTACGACAGCGAATGGACATTTAAACGCCTTGCAGCGCCGCCTCGATGTGGAAACGCGGCAAGCATTGATGACCCATTTGCTGGCGGTCTATCAGTAGCGCCGCTTACCGCTCATGCTTTTACACAATGTACGGGTTGTTTTCTCTGACATGTTTTTTCATGCCAGCCATGCATCCAAAAAAACATTCTGAAAAATCAATGAGTCGCCTGCGTCCGCATTCCTGGCGTGAAAGTTGCTAGTTGTGTGATCGCTTTACTTAAGCCCTTAGGCAAGGAGAATTCAACATGAAATTAAAACAAGTATTGACCGCCGCAGCCATTGCTGCACTATCGATTCCGGTGCATGCCGCAACCTGCACCCCCGGATCGGTGGCGGATTACCTCTCGGGCGGTTTTTCCTGCGATCTTGGCAATGTGCACTTCGACCAGTTCTCGGTGAACGGAAACTACTTGTTAATGCCTCCGAGTACAGTAAGAAGCACGAACTCGTTGAGTGACATGTGGGTGACGCCTGTCATCAATTCGGGAAGTGTCGGCTTTACATTGTCCAACATGAACGTCAGCTTCTCGGGCGATTACAGCAATACGTGGGTAATGTTCGGCTACGGGGTGAGTGCATTGCCGAATTACCTGATTACTGGCGCGTCGCTGCAAATGGGAGCACATACATCTACAGGTGCTGAGGCTTACATTCAAACCTGGTTCGCCAGCAGCGACTTTTATCTCAATATCTTCCAGCCTGTAGTCAGTGATGCTGCAGGTTTTCCGGGGGTGGCCAATACGTTCATCAGTTCGGGTGTGGCCGCCGGGGACAGTGCATTTAATAATCCCAGCTATGCATTTATTGATGGATACACCATGCTGCTGGAAACCACCCTTCAGGAGAGAGGTACTCCAGGCGGTGGCAACGTTCCCGAGCCGACCACGTTGGCGCTGATGGGGCTGGGCTTGGCTGGCCTGGCAGCCGGTCGCCGCCGTTTCTTTTACAGGACCGGTGATTAATCGGCTTTCGCGGGTGTGGGGTATCCCATTCCGCTATGCATCGTGCTGGCCTAGCTTTATATCTCTGGAGGGAGAAAATGAGAAAGGCATTGTTTGCTGCATTGCTGGCATTAACGTCGCTGACTGCCCAGGCAGCCGTCGTCTATTCCCTGTACGAATCGGTCGATGGCAGCGGTGCCGTAGGAGCGACGGTCATCTCGCCTTCCGGCCTGATTCAGAATACTTCGGACTGGTACATAAGTCAGGTCAATCCCATTGCCGGCAGCCCTTTTCCGAACTTTGATCTGACCGAACCGATAAACGTTGAATATGCTGGTCCGCATTGCAACTACTACTCTCAATTCTGCTATTCCGGCAATGCTTGGGTATGGCAGGAACTGAACGGATACTTAAATCGATTGATCTTCTACATGACGCCTTCTTATACATTCATGACCCCAGGACCAGATCTGCCTACAACTGACGGCCTTTATGCGATTTTGGGTTTTCATGATGCCTACTACAACGGCATGGCAAACTGCCAGAATGCGGGCGAGTGTAACGAGACGACATTTCTCTCGATGCGCATCTCTGGAATTGGTAATCCCATACCCGAACCGGATACCTTGGCGCTGACGGGCTTGGCGCTGGCAGGATTAATGTTGAGGCGTCGGTTCTCTGCGGGGTAGCGTTTGCGCGCTTTGCCGTCCCGCCGGCGCCGACTTTTTGGCGGTATAGTCGCGCTTCATGAATGCGCCCACTGCCGCCAAAGAACATCACCTGACCCTCACCGAGGTCGTCGATGCGCTCATCGCTGCCGGCAAGGTGCCGAAGGCGGAGGCCGAGGCCTTTCGCCAGGAGCGCCGCTACTACCGCGGTAGCGCGCATCCCCTCAGCGTCATTGCAGAGCAGCGCTGGAAATCGCCCGAGCCGCCCCGCCGCCTGCTCGATCTCGAGACCCTCACCGAATGGCTGGCCGAGTGGTCGAGCTTGCCCTTCTACCATATCGATCCGCTCAAGGTGAATCTCGCCGCCGTCACTGACGTGATGAGCAGCGCCTACGCGACGCGCTTCCGCATCCTCCCTGTCGAGGTGCGCCCCACCGAAGTGGTGATCGCTACTGCCGAACCCTTCATCCGAGGCTGGGAAGCCGAGCTCAAGCCGATCCTCAAGAAGGAGATCCGCCTCGTCATCGCCAATCCCGATGACATCGCCCGCTACCAGGTCGAGTTCTACAACATGGCGAAGTCGATCAAGGGCGCGCTCAAGCGTGGCGACGTCGCCGGCACGGGCATCTCGAACTTCGAGCAGCTCGTCGAGATGGGCAAGGGCAAGGCGACCATCGACGCCAACGACCAGCACGTGGTGCTGATCGTCGATTGGCTTTGGCAGTACGCCTTCGAGCAGCGAGCCTCCGACATCCACATCGAACCGCGCCGTGACATGGGCCTCGTGCGTTTCCGCATCGACGGCGTGCTGCATCAGGTTTATTCGATCCCGATGCCGGTGCTCAATGCGATGACCAGTCGCATCAAGATCCTCGGTCGCATGGACGTGGTGGAGAAGCGTCGCCCGCAGGACGGCCGCATCAAGACTCGCGCACCGGACGGCCAGGAAATCGAACTGCGCCTGTCGACGCTGCCGACCGCCTTCGGCGAAAAGCTGGTGATGCGCATCTTCGACCCCGAGGTGCTGGTGCGCGACTTCGCCGACCTCGGCTTCTCGGCCGAGGACGCTGCGCGCTGGCAGGGGATGACGACCAAGCCCAACGGCATCATCCTCGTTACCGGCCCGACCGGCTCGGGAAAGACGACCACGCTCTATTCGACCCTCAAGCAACTGGCAACGCCCGAGGTGAACGTCTGCACCCTCGAGGACCCGATCGAGATGATCGAACCGGCCTTCAACCAGGTGCAGGTGCAGTCCGACATCGGCGTGGGCTTCGCCGCCGGCATCCGTGCGCTGATGCGCCAGGATCCGGACATCATCATGGTCGGCGAGATTCGCGACATCGAAACCGCCGAGATGGCTGTGCAGGCGGCCCTTACCGGCCATCTGGTGCTCTCCACGCTGCACACCAACGATGCGCCGACGGCCATTACCCGTTTATTGGACCTCGGTGTACCGCCCTACCTGCTGCAGTCCACCGTGATCGGCGTCATGGCGCAGCGCCTGGTGCGCACGCTCTGCCCGCACTGCAAGAAGGCCGGCGGTCTTCGCGCCGAGGACGAGGTGCTCTGGCAGGGGCTGGTGGCGCCGTGGAAATCGAAGAAACCCGCGCAGCTCTACCATCCGGTCGGCTGCATCGAGTGCCGCAACACCGGCTACATGGGGCGCATCGGGCTCTACGAGATCATGCCGATGAGTCCGGAACTCAAGAGCATGATCACCGCCAACACCGATCTCGGCAAGTTGCGCGAGCGCGCGATGAAGGCGGGCATGCAGCCCTTGCGGATCGCCGGCGCACGCAAGGTCGCAGCGGGACTGACGACCATCGAGGAAGTGCTCAATGTCGCTCCGCCGCTGCAGGACCTGGTTCAGATTCCCCAGTAGCTACTTGGCCTTGCGCCGAACGCAGTCGAGATAGGCTGCCCCGTCCGGCGGGCTCCTGTCGCGCTGCGCGCGCCAGATTGTCTCGCCCAAGCAGTCGAGGATGTCGTGCAGCGCGGCGTGGCGCTCGCCATGCCGCCCACAGAGAGTATCGAACGCGGCGCGGATGCCGGGCGGCTGGTCAATCGAGAGCTGCTCCTCGATGGCGAGGTGCAGCGAGAGATGCAGGAACGGGTTCGTCGCGCCGTCCTCGGGCGTCCACTCCCGTCCCAATGCTTCTTCGCCGGCTTCGAGCAGCGCGTGATACTCCGGATGCAGTGCGACGATGTCGGCGGCGAGCATCTCGAGCGGCGTTGCCGGCAGAACCTCGACACGTTTTTTCCAGGCGTCGATCAGGAATCGGCGTGCTTGGTCACGGCTAGGGTTGAACAACGCTTTTCTCCTTGTAGTCGCAGACGTCGTGGATCACGCAGCGCCAGCATTCGGGCTTCCTTGCCTTGCAGACGTAGCGGCCATGCAGGATAAGCCAGTGGTGGGCGTGCTGGCGGTATTCCTCGGGCACTGCCTTGAGCAGTTTCTTCTCGACCGTCGTGACGTCCTTGCCGGGCGCGAGGCCGGTGCGGTTGGCGAGGCGGAAGATATGCGTGTCGACCGCGATGGTCGGTTCGCCGAAGACGATATTGAGGATGACGTTCGCCGTCTTTCTGCCGACGCCGGGCAATGCTTCGAGTGCCGACCGCTCATGCGGTACCTGGCTGCCGTGCTGCGCGACGATGCGCTGCGCCGTCGCGAGGACGTTCTTCGCCTTGGTCTTGTAGAGGCCGATGGTCTTGATGTAGTCGGCGAGCTTTTCCTCGCCGAGCGCGGCGATCTTTTCCGGTGTCGGCGCGTCAAGGAACAGCGCACGCGTCGCGAGATTCACGCCCTTGTCGGTCGCCTGCGCCGAAAGGATCACCGCGACCAGCAACTGGAATGGTGTCGCGTATTCGAGCTCGGTCTTCGGTTCCGGATCGATGGCCGCAAGGCGGCGGAACAGCTCGGCGCGATTATTGGCTTTCATGCGCGGGTTTCATGCCGCCGCGTCAGGCCTGCGATGCTTGCGCGTGCGCCAGCAGGCGTGCCTTGGCACGCTCGTTGGCGCGGTGGTCGAGCCAGTTGCGGCCCGCGATCATCAGGCCAAGCACGAAGAAGGCACCGGGCGGCAGGATGGCGATGAGGAAGCCGGGGTAGTCGTCCGGCAGCACCTGGATCGCGCTTGCACTTGGAATGATCATCTCGATGCCGGAAAGGATCGTCCCCTGACCGATGAATTCACGGATCGCACCGAGCAGGCCGATCACCCAGACGAAGCCGATGCCCATCATCACGCCATCGAGCGTGGCGAGGCCGGCGGCATTCTTGGCGGCGAAGGCCTCGACGCGCGCCAGCACGATGCAGTTGGTGACGATCAGCGGGATGAAGATGCCGAGTACGAGGTAGAGGTCGTGCAGGTAGGCGTTGAACAGCAGGTCGACGACGGTGACCAGCGCGGCGATGATCAGGATGAACACCGGGATGCGGATCTCGTAGGGAATGAAGCCGCGCAGCAGCGAGACGGCGAGGTTCGCCAGTCCCATGACGAGGATGGTGGCGAGGCCAAGGCTGACAGCGTTGACCATAGTGCTGCTGACCGCCAGCAGCGGGCAGAGGCCGAGCACCTGGCCGAGAATGGGATTCTGTTTCCAGAGCGCATTGCTGGTGATGTCGCGGTAGACGGTGATCGGCGTGCTCATGGGGTTTTCTCCTCATAGCGTGCGTTGGCCGGCAGGGCATAGAGCGCGTCGGCACGCTCCAGCGCCCATGCCAGGGCGCGGCCGGTGGCCTTGGTGACGGCGCGGGCGGAGATCGTCGCGCCGACGTGCTGGTCGAAGGCGCCGCCGTCCTTCTTCACGCGCCACTTCTCGCGCGGCGTGTCGCTGAAGTTGCGGCCCTCGAACTGCGTGATCCAAGGGCTGGCCTTGTTCTTGTCCTTCTTCGGGTCGATGTAGTCGCCCAGCCCCGGGGTTTCCTTGTGGCTGGTGACGCGTACCGCGGCGAGGCGGCCGTTGGCCCGCACCGCGAGGATCAGGCCGATCTGGCCGGAATAGCCGTCGAGCGCGGCGGCTTCGAACACCAGCGCGGCCGGCTGGCCATCCTTGCGGGCGCGGTAGAGGCGGGTAGGCTCCGACAGGCTTAGTTCCGGGAGCGGGGGAAGTTCCACGGCATCGGCGAGCAGGTCGTTGTCGTAGGCGTCGGCCGGCAGCACTTCCGCGATCAGGCGGCGCTTGGCATCCTGCGCGGTGGCCTCGAGGATCGGTTCGGTGAGCTGATAGACGCCCGCCATCAGCGCGGTGAACACGAGTGTGAATGACAGCAGGATCGCCGCAGTGCGTGCGGAAATGCGCACTGCGCTGGAGGGCGGTGGCGGCGGGGCAATCAGTTCGGGTGTCGGTTCCGGCGTGCTCATTGCGGAGGTTTCCGTTCGTGGCCGAACACTTTCGGTTGGGTGCCCATGTCGATCAGCGGCACCAGCAGGTTCATCAGCAGGATCGCGAAGGCCATGCCGTCGGGATAGGCGCCGAAGCTGCGGATGATCCAGGTCAGCAGTGCCGCGCCGGCGGCGAAGATCAGCTTGCCGAGCGGGGTGGTGCATCCGGATACCGGATCGGTGGCGATGAAGAAGGCGCCGAGCATCGCGCCGCCGGTGAACAGGTGGAAATTGGCACCGACGAAGCGTTCCGGATCGGCGATATTGAAGCCGGTGGCAATGATGGCCAGCGTGGCGACGAAGGCGATCGGCACGTGCCAGGTGATGATGCGCTGCTGGATTAGCCAAAGCCCGCCGAGCAGGTAGCCGGCGGCCACCCATTCCCAGCCGCGGCCGCCGATATTTCCGAAGGTCGCGTGCGAGCCGAGGATGCCGGCGATCGTGGCGCGCTGCTCGGGATCTCGCAGAATGGTGCGTAGCGCATCGAGCGGCGTCGCCATCACGATGGCGTCGAGCTGGCGGTCGCCGAAGAAGATGGCGTGCAGCAGCGGGCCGAGGGTGTTGAACTCGGCGCGCGGCCATTGCGACATGAGCTGCGGGAAGGCGACGATCATCGTGCAGAAGGCCACCATCGCCGGGTTGAATGGGTTCTGCCCGAGTCCGCCGTAGAGATGCTTGGCGACGATGATGGCGATCAGCACGCCGGTGACGGTGAGCCACCAGGGTGCGATGGGCGGGAAGGTGAGCGCGATCAGCCAGGCGGTGACGAGTGCACTGCCGTCGGTGAGGAAAAGCATCACCGGCTTGTCGCGCAGCTTGAGCATGAGCGCCTCGGCGGCGAGCGCGGTCACCGAGGCGAGGGCGAGCTGAACCAGGATCGCCGCGCCGAAGAACCAGACGTAGGCGGCAATGCCGGGCAGTAGCGCGACGAGCACCTTGAGCATGACGCTGCGCACGCTGGCGGGCTTGAGGACGTGGGGCGAGGTATGCATCAGACGCTGTCCTTCGATTCTGCGGCGGCGCGGCGCGCATCGGCCTCGGCGATCTGCGCCTTCTGGTCGTGCGTGAGGTTGTCGGTGTTCTGCGGCTTAACCTCAGCCTTCTTCGCGGCGGCGCGCGCCTGCGCGGCGGCGATCAGCGCTGCCTTGTCGGTAGCGGCGCTCCCCGTTACCGTCCCACCGGGGCTGACTTTATCCTGCGCCGTCTCCGTGTTACTCGGCTTGCCGGCTTGCGCCGTCTCGCCAGCGCCGACTTTTGCATCGCCGGCTGCGGCCTTGGCGGCTTCCTCCGCTGCGAGCTTGGCCTTGGTCTCGGCGGCTTTTGCTGCGAGCTTGGCAGCCTTTTCGGCCTTCTCGCGCTCTTCGCGGTACTGGCGGAATTCATAGCGCTCGCGCGCCGTGTCGGCGGCGGCCTTCTCGCGCTCCCTGGCGCGGATCTCCGACTTGGCGAAGCGGTAATAGTCGACGAGCGGAATGCGCGATGGGCAGACAAAGGCGCAGCAGCCGCACTCGATGCAGTCGAACAGGTGGTACTCCTGCGCCTTGCCGAAGTTCTTCGCGCGGGAGAACCAGTAGAGCTCGTGCGGCTGCAGCACCATCGGGCAGGCGCGCGTGCAGGCGCCGCAGCGGATGCAGGGCATCTCCGGCGGCGGCGGCGGGAACAGCGCAGGCGACATTGCCAGCAGGCAATTCGACGCCTTGACGATCGGAACGGCGCGATCCGGCAGCGAGAAGCCCATCATCGGGCCGCCCATCACGACGCGGTCGGTATCGGCTTTCGGCCGGCCGAGCGGCAGCAGGGCCTCAATCGGCGTGCCGATCAGGACCTCGTAATTGCCGGGTACTTCGTAGTTGCCGGCTAGCGTGACGATGCGCGAGACGAGCGGCTCACCGTGGATGACTGCACGTGCGACGGCGTAGGCCGTACCCACGTTGAAGCACTGCACGCCGAAATCGGGGCCGAGCTTGCCGTAGGGAACCTCGATGCCGGTGAGCACGCGGATCAGCTGTTTCTCGCCGCCGGCGGGATAGAGCGTCGGCACGGCGACGACCTGGCAGCTGCCGCCTTCGCATTCGGTCAGCGCGTCGCGCAGCGCTTGGGCGGCCTCCGGCTTGTTGTCCTCGACGCCGAACAGGATGCGCTTGGCGCCCGTCAGGCGGCCGAGGATGCGTGCGCCGGCGATGACCTCCTGCGCGCGTTCCCTCATCAGCCGGTCGTCACAGGTGATCCACGGCTCGCATTCCGCGCCGTTGACGATCAGCGTGTCGACGTGCGCCTTGGCCTTGACGTGGCTCGGGAACGCCGCGCCGCCGAGGCCGACGATGCCGGCTTCGCGCACGCGCGTGCGCAGTACCTCGGTGTCGCTGCTGAAGGGGTCCATGGGCGTGCGTTCGATCCAGCGTTCTTCGCCGTCCGGCTCGATGATTGCGCAGGGCGCGGAGAGGCCGGAGGGATGGGGCAGGGTGTGCGACTCGACGGCGCGCACGATTCCGGAGGTCGGCGCGTGCACGGCGGTGCCGAAGGGGCCTTCCGCTGAGCCGATCGGCTGTCCCTTGAGCACCTTGTCGCCGGCTTGCACGAGAATCGTTGCCGAACCGGTCGCACTCTGACGGAACGGCACGATGAGTTGCTGCGGCAAAGGCGCCTGCGCGATCGGGCTAGCTGACGATTCCTGCTTATGCGAGGCGGGCTTGACCCCGCCGGGGAAGCGGAACAGCTCAAACATGGGCCACCTGCTTCAGCGAGATCACCGGATATCTCCACTTCCAGGTGTCGATCGTTTCGGGCAGTGGCAACATGGCGATGCAGTTCACCGGGCACGGCGGCAAACACAGCTCGCAGCCTGTGCACTGTGCGGCGATCACGGTGTGCATCTGCTTGGCGGCACCGACGATGGCGTCCACCGGGCAGGCCTGGATGCACAGCGTGCAGCCGATGCAGGTCTGCTCGTCGATGACGGCGACACTCTTCGGTTTCTCGATGCCGTGCTCGCCGGAAAGCGGCTTGAACTCGCGGCCGAGCAGGTCGGCCAGCTTGCGGATGCCTTCCTCGCCGCCCGGCGGGCAGCAGTTGATCTCGGCCTCGCCCTTGGCGATCGCCTCGGCATAGGGTTTGCAACCGGGATAGCCGCATTGGCCACACTGCGTTTGCGGCAGGATCGCGTCGATCTTTTCGACCAGCGGGTCGCCCTCGACCTTGAATTTCACCGCCGCAAAGCCGAGCGCGGCGCCTAGGATGACGGCGCCCAGCGCCATGACGAGGATGGCCGACAGCATTTACTTGTACTTGTCCAGTCCGGCGAAGCCCATGAAGGCCAGGCTCATGATTCCGGCGGTGATCATCGCGATGGCCGTGCCGCGGAAGAACACTGGCACGTCGGCGCCCTCCAGCCGTTCGCGAATGCCGGCGAACAGCACGAGGGCCAGCGTGAAGCCGAGCGCCGAGCCTGCGCCGAACAGCATCGATTCGACCAGGTTGTGCTTCATGCCGATGTTGAGCAGCGGAATGCCGAGCACTGCGCAGTTGGTGGTGATCAGCGGCAGATAGATGCCGAGCACCTGATGCAGCACCGGGCTGGTCTTCTGGATCACCAGTTCGGTCAATTGCACGATCGCAGCGATGGTGACGATGAACGACAGTGTGCGCAGATAGGTCAGGTCGTTCGGGATCAGCAGCCAGCTGTCGATCACGTAGCTGGTGCCACAGGCCAGCGTCAGCACGAAAGTGGTGGCGGCGCCCATGCCGACGGCGGTCTCCAGCTTCTTGGAAACACCCATGAAGGGGCACAGGCCGAGGATACGGACGAAGACGACGTTATTGACGAGAACGGCGCCGAGAATGATGAAGAGGTAGCTGGTCATGATCGCAAAACGCCGGGTAACCCCGGCGATCCCGGATTATCGCTTTTTGCAGCGCATACAACAACCCTGCCTGCCTTGCAGTGATTTGGGTGGATACTTACGTAACGCTTATTCCGCAAGGGTTTACAGCCTCATATTTTGCGTGCGACGCAACGACGCAGCCCTATAATCGCTCGTATTGTTGCACCGCAAAAGATGGAGGTAGTAGCCATGAGCGCCGGAGAAGTCCGCCATGCTGGAAGCACAGGCGTGGCTGCCATGTCGGTTGCGGCGATGGGCGTGGTGTATGGCGATATCGGCACCAGCCCGCTGTACACGATGAAGGAGATCTTTTCCAGCGGTCACCATCCCGTGCCGGTGACGCCGGACAACGTGCTGGGCATTCTCTCGCTGGTTTTCTGGGCGATGACCATCACTGTCTCGCTCAAGTACGTGATGTTCATCACGCGCGCCGACAACAAGGGCGAGGGCGGCATCATGGCGCTCACCTCGCTGGCGCTGCGCCTCGAGCAACTCAACCCGCGCATGCTTTGGCTGCTGTCGGCGCTCGGCATCTTCGGCGCCGCGCTGTTCTACGGCGATGCCGCGATCACACCGGCGCTTTCCGTTCTTTCGGCCGTCGAGGGGCTAGAGGTCGCGACACCGGCGTTCAAGCCTTATGTCGTGCCTATCGCCATTGGCATCCTGGTAGGTCTGTTCTTCTTCCAGCGGCGGGGTACCGCCAGCGTTGCGGCGCTATTCGGCCCGCTCATGCTGTTCTGGTTCGCCACGCTGGCCGCCTTGGGAATCTGGAATATCGTCAAGCACCCTGCGGTGTTCGCTGCGGTCAATCCATGGTACGCACTCCATTTCTTCGTCGAGAATCGCATGCTTGCCTATCTGGCACTCGGCGCTGTCGTGCTGGCGATCACCGGCGGTGAAGCGCTCTACGCAGACATGGGGCACTTTGGCCGGCGGCCGATCAAATTGGCCTGGCTCTATTTCGTCTTCCCGGCGCTCTATCTCAACTACCTCGGCCAGGGGGCCCTGATCCTTGAGGAGCCTGAGGCCGTTCGCAATCCTTTCTTTCTGTCGGCGCCGGAACTACTGCTCTACCCGCTCGTCGCATTGGCGACGGTGGCGACCATCATCGCCTCGCAGGCTGTGATCTCTGGCGCCTTCTCGCTGACCAGCCAAGCGATACAGCTCGGCTATGCGCCGCGCATCCGCATCAAGTACACCTCCGAGCACGAGATGGGCCAGATCTACATCCCCAACATCAACTGGCTACTGCTGATCGCCGTGCTGCTGCTGGTGCTGATGTTCCGTAACTCGTCGAGCCTTGCCTCGGCTTATGGCATTGCCGTGACGCTGACGATGATGATCGACACAATCCTCGCCTTCGTCGTCGTGCGCGCGCTGTGGGGCTGGTCATGGGGGGTGGCGGTACTGTTCCTGGTGTTCTTCGTCAGCGTTGACTTCGCCTTCTTCTCGGCCAACATCGTCAAGGTGCTCGACGGCGGCTGGTTCCCGCTGGTGCTCGGCGGCACGATCTTCACCCTGCTCGCGACCTGGAAGGGTGGCCGCGCGCTGCTCTACGAAAAGCTCAAGCGCGACTCGATGCCGCTCGACGCCTTCATCAAGAGCCTATCCTACGGTGGGCCGCATCGCGTCGAGGGCACAGGCATCTTCATGACCACCAATCCCGATGGCGTGCCGCGCGCGATGCTCCACAACATGCTGCACAACAAGGTGCTGCATGAAACAGTGGTATTGCTCAACGTGCGCGTCGAGGACGTGCCCTACGTGTTGGCGGCGGAGCGCGTCAGGGTCGTAAAGCTGCCGCAGGGCTTCTTCCAGGTTATGGTGCGCTATGGCTTCAAGGATGAACCGGACATCCCGGCGGCGCTCGAATGCTGCGCAGCCTCAGGTCTGAGGTACGAGCCGATGGAAACCTCCTTCTTCCTGGGCCGCGAGACGATCGTGAGGTCGGTTCCCGTCTCGGGCATGCCGCGTTGGCGGCAACTCCTGTTTACCTTCATGTTTCGCAATGCCGAGCCGGCGACAGCCTACTTCAAGATTCCGACCAATCGCGTCGTCGAGCTGGGCACGCAGGTCGAGCTCTAGCGAGTCGCCGTCTCGCCTGCGTCGAGTTTCTGCGCGAAGTACACGCCAAGCCTCCCCTTCCAGGAGGAAAGGACTCGGGGATGGCGGGACCTATTCCTCTGCCAGTTCGCCGAGCAGCAGGTCCTGTGCACAGGTGCGTACGCGCCGCGAAGGCTTGATGCGGTATTGGCCGTCTCCATCCATGTCCCAGGCCTGGCAGTTGTCGGCGAGATAGCTCTTCAGGCCTTCCTTGATGACGCGGCGCTTGAGTTTCGGGTCGAGCACCGGGAAACATACCTCGATGCGACGGAAGAAGTTGCGCTCCATCCAGTCGGCGCTGGCGAGGTAGAGCTTCTCGGCGCCGTCGGCATGGAAATAGAAAATGCGGTGGTGCTCGAGGAAGCGGCCGACCAGCGAGCGCACCCGGATATGCTCGGATAGGCCGGGGACGCCCGGACGCAGGCAGCACACGCCGCGCACGATGAGATCGATCTGCACGCCGGCCTGACTTGCCTCGTAGAGCGCCTCGATGATTTCAGGTTCGAGCAGCGAATTCATCTTCGCGATGATGTGCGCCTTGCGGCCGGCGCGCGCCGCTTCGGTCTCGGCGCGGATCGCGTCCATCATGTTGGAATGCAGCGAGAAGGGCGCCTGCCAAAGGTGCTTGAGTGCGCTCGCCTTGCCCAGCCCGGTGAGCTGCTTGAACACATCGTTGATGTCGTTGGTGACCTCGTCGTGGCAGGTGAGCAGGCCGAAGTCGGTGTAGAAGCGTGTGGTGCGCGGATGGTAGTTGCCGGTGCCGAGGTGTGCGTAGCGGCGGTAACCTTGCTCCTCGCGGCGCAGCACCAACATCAGCTTGGCATGCGTCTTATAGCCGAACACGCCGTATACGACGTGGGCACCGACCTCTTCGAGCCGCGCGGCGATTGACAAGTTGGCCTCCTCGTCGAAGCGTGCCATCAGTTCGACCGCCACCGTCACTTCCTTGCCCTTCTGCGCGGCACGCAACAGGTGTTCCATCAGGACCGAGTCGGTGCCGGTGCGATAGACGGTCATCTTGATCGCGACCACCTGCGGGTCGTCGGCCGCCTGCTTGAGGAACTCGATCACCGGCACGAAGGACTGGTAGGGATGGTGCAGCAGGATGTCGCCCTTGCGGATGCACTCGAACATGTCGTAGCGGCCGGTAAGGCGCTTGGGCAGGCCGGGCTGGAAGGGGGGGTACTTGAGATCGGGCCGGTCGACGCGGTCGGGCACCGACATCAGGCGCACCAGGTTGACGATTCCGGGCACTTGGTAGAGATCGTCGCGGCCGAGCCCGAACTGCTGCAGCAGGAAGTCGGTCATGACCTCCGAGCAGTTGTCGGCGACCTCGAGGCGTACGCCGTCGCCGAAGTGGCGCTGCGGCAGTTCGCCCTGCAGGGCAGTGCGCAGGTTCTTCACCTCCTCGTCATCGACGAACAGGTCGGAATTGCGCGTGACGCGGAACTGATAGCAGCCGAGGATGTGCATGCCGGAGAACAACTCGCCGACATGGGCGTGCAGGACCGACGAGAGGAAGACAAAGCCGTAATCGACGCCCGTGAGTTCGCGCGGCAGCTGGATGACGCGCGGCAGGGCGCGCGGCGCCTGGACGATCGCCGCGCCGGAATTGCGGCCGAAGGCGTCCTTGCCCTCGAGTTCGACCGCGAAGTTGAGACTCTTGTTGAGTACGCGCGGAAAGGGATGGGCTGGGTCAAGGCCGATCGGCGTGAGCACGGGCATCACCTCGCGGCGGTAGTAATCGCGAATCCAGGTTTGCTGCTCCTCGGTCCATTCGGAGCGCTTGTAGAAGACGATGCCCTCCTGCCGCAGGGCTGGCAGGATCGTGTCGTTGAGCAGTGCGTACTGTTCCTCGATCAGCGTATGCGCCTCCTGGGTAACGCGGCGGAACACCTCTTGCGGGCTGCGGCGGTCGGCGCCGGTCACGTTGCTGCGCAGCTTGATCTGCTCCTTGATGCCGGCGACGCGAATCTCGAAGAATTCGTCGAGATTGGAGGAAACGATGCAGAGGAAGCGCAATCGTTCGAGCAGCGGCACGCGGGGATCGGCCGCCTGGGCCAACACGCGGCGATTGAAGGCGAGCAGGGAGGCTTCACGGTTGAGGAAATGGTCGGCGGGGAATTCGTGCAGGGCGGACAGGGGCAGGCTCATGATCTGTAGGGGCCGCAGTGCGGTAAGTTAATTGTGGGCTGCGTTGTATTCGAACAATGGAAGTATGACATGCTGCTGCGCCGTCTCACCAGCGCCGACTTTATCTGCGTGAGCTAGAATCCTCGTATCCTAACGCTGACCGTCCCTGCCGTGGTCCACGAACACGTCGCCGCCGTCGATATGGGTTCCAACAGTTTCCGTCTGCAGGTCGGACGGATCGTCGGCAACCAGATCTATCCGCTCGACGGCCTCAAGGAGACGGTGCGGCTCGCCGCCGGCCTGACGCCGGAGAAACTGCTCGATGATGCCTCGCAGGCGCGCGCCATGGCGGCGCTGGCGCGCTTCGGCGAGCGGCTGCGCGGCTTCGCACCGGATGCCGTACGCGCGGTGGCCACCAACGCGATGCGCGTCGCGAAGAATGGCCCGCAGTTCCTCTTGCAGGCCGAGCAAGTGCTCGGTTTTCCGATCGAGGTGATCGCCGGGCGCGAAGAGGCGCGCCTGATCTACCTGGGCGTCGCCCACACGCTGCCCAATCCGCGCATCCGCCATCTGGTTGTCGACATCGGCGGCGGTTCCACCGAGTTCATCATCGGCCAGAACATCGAGCCGCTGCAGCTCGAATCGCTCTACATGGGTTGCGTCAGCTACAGCTTGCGCTTCTTCCCTGAAGGACGCATCGACAAGCGCGGCATGAGGGATGCCGAACTGGCGGCTCGCCGAGAGTTGCAGACTATCGAGCACGCCTACCGGCTGACCGGGTGGAGCGAGGCGGTCGGTTCTTCCGGCACCGCCAAGGCGATCCGCGACATCCTGCAGCTCAACAACTTTGCCGACGGCGACATCACGCGTGACGGCCTGGAGATGCTACGCAATCGACTGGTTCAAGCTGGTTCGGCTGCGCGCACCGGGCTACAGGGCATGCGTGCCGACCGCATGCCGGTGATCGCGGGCGGCGTCGCGATCATGTCGGGCGTGTTCAAAGAGTTCGGCCTCGAACGCATGATTTTCTCCGAGGGTGCGCTGCGCCTCGGCGTGCTTTACGACCTGCTCGGGCGATACCATCACGAGGACTTGCGCGAGGCCACCGTCGCGCGCTTCATGCAGCGCTACGAGGTCGACCGCCGCCAGGCGTCGCGCGTCGCACAAACGGCGCTCGCGTTCTACCAGCAACTGCGCCCCGCAGACGACATCGAAGAGACGCCCGCGGCGCAGTTCCTCGTCTGGGCTGCACGGCTTCACGAGATCGGCATCTCGATCGCGCATTCGAGCTACCACAAGCACAGCGCTTATATCCTCGCGAACGCCGACATGCCGGGATTCTCGAAGCGCGATCAGGCGCTCCTCTCGCATCTGGTACTCGCTCATCGCGGCAAGCTGGAGCGCGTTCAGGCACTGACGCGCCAGTTGCAGGATGAGCCGGAATGGTTGCTGATCTTCTGCCTTCGCACAGCTGCGCTGTTGCACCGCGCGCGCGACGACGCGGCCTTGCCAGAACTGGAGGTCGGTCTGACGGCGAAAGGTCTGCAGTTGCGCATCGACAAGGAATGGCTTGAGGGAGCACCGCTGACGGCCGCGGTGCTCGGTGAGGAGCCTGCGCACTGGGCAAACGTCGGTATCGACTTCAAGCTGCGCAGCCGGCGTTCCAGCGACTAGGCCAGCGAAGCGCATGGCAGGGGCTGCCTTTACCGAATGCAGCGGAAGCAGTGGCGCCGCACGGGAACTGGCACTATCCGGCCGGTGGACATTGCGCAGCTTGATCGAAGCGGGCAGCGAGTGGCAGGAGCGCCTGAAGGAGCAAGGCCAGCGGGCCGACCTCGGCTGGAACTGTTTGGAGATCGAGACGCTCGATTCGGCAGGTGCACTACTGCTGTGGCGTACCTGGGGCCGTCGGTTGCCCGACGCGCTGTTGATTCAGCCTGAGCACCTGCATATCTTCGAACGCATTGCCGACGCCGAACGCGAGCCGCCCGCGCCGCCACCGCCACGCCCGACGCTGCATGCCGCTCTACACTCCATCGGCGAAGGCAGCCTGACGCTGCTGCGCCACACACAGCTCTTCGTCGTTCTGCTCGGCCAACTGGTGCTCGACGTGCTTCATCTGCTGCGCCATCCGGGCGACCTGCCGAAGCGCGAGATTTCGGCAAACATTTACAAGAGCGGCGTGCGCGCCATGCCGGTGACTGCGCTGGTCGGTTTTCTCATCGGCGTGGTGCTTTCCTATCTCTCCGCGCTGCAGCTCAGGCAGTTCGGCGCAGACATATTCATCATCAACATCCTCGGCCTCGGCATCATCCGAGAACTCGGCCCGGTGATCGTCGCCGTGCTGGTCGCCGGCCGCTCCGGCTCGGCGATGACCGCGCAACTTGGCGTGATGCGCGTCACCGAGGAGATCGACGCGCTCGCGACGATGGGCGTGTCGCGCAGCCTGCGTCTGGTCTTTCCCAAGGTCGTCGCGCTGGGCATCGTCATGCCGCTGCTCGTGTTGTGGACCACCGCGCTCGCGCTGATCGGCGGCATGGTGGCAGCCCAACTGCAGCTCGACATCGGCTACGGTTTTTTTCTCGCGACCTTGCCCAAGGTCGTTTCCGCAGTAAATGTCTGGATCGGTCTCGCCAAGGGCGCGGCCTTCGGCGTGGCCATCGCGCTGGTCGCCTGCCATTTCGGCTTGCGCGTCAAGCCGAACACCGAGAGTCTCTCGGCCAACACCACCGCAGCTGTCGTCACTGCGATCACGCTGGTGATCGTCATCAATGCGGTGTTCGCCGTTGCGCTGCGCGGCATCGGCGTACCGAGGCTGTGAGCATGGACGCCGTTCCGGTCATCTCCGTCCGTGACGTATCGACCCGCTTCGGCGAGCACTGGGTGCATCATCATGTCGATCTCGAGATCCATGCCGGGGAGATGGTCGGGCTGGTGGGCGGGTCGGGCAGCGGCAAGACCACGCTGCTGCGCCAGATCGTCGGCCTGCTGCTGCCGACCGAGGGCGAGATCCGCCTGTTCGGCGAGCCGCTGTTCGGTGGCGGGGCGATGCGTGAACGTGCGCTGCGCCAGCGTTTCGGCGTGTTGTTCCAGCAAGGTGCATTGCTCTCCGCCTTCAACGTCTACGACAACATCGCCTTCCCGCTTCGCGAACTCAAGTGCCTCGACGAGATTGCGATCCGCGACCTGGTGATGCTCAAGCTGGAGATGGTCGAACTGCTGCCGCGCCATGCTGCGCTGATGCCGGCCGAACTCTCGGGCGGCATGATGAAGCGCGTCGCACTGGCGCGCGCCCTGGCGCTCGAACCCGAGCTGCTGCTGCTCGACGAGCCGACCGCCGGTCTCGACCCGGACCGCTCCGATGCCTTCGTGCAGCTGACACGCCTGCTAGGGCGGGAGCTCGGTCTGACGGTGCTGCTTGTAACTCACGACCTGAATACCCTTGCCGAGCTGGCGTCGCGCGTCGCCGTCCTAGCCGACCAGCGCATCGTCGCCTACGGCGAGATCGAAGCGATCATGCATATCGACCATCCCTTCATCAATAATTTCTTCCACTCCGAGCGCAGCCAGCGCGCCCTTGCCGATGCGCTTTAAACTTAGGCCATGGAAAACCGTTCCCACGCCCTGATCGCGGGCCTGTTTACCCTCGTGCTCGCGCTGGCGGCCGTGCTGGCCGTCTGGTGGTTTTCCGGTTCCCGCGAGGAGATGCGCACCTATTTGCTCGAGACGCGAGGCAACCTGACCGGCCTGAACCTCCAGGCGCAGGTGCGCTATCGCGGCATCCGTGCCGGCAAGGTCGTGAGCGTCCGCCCCGACCCCACCGATCCGGCCGTGTTGCTCGTCGAGATCACAGTCGGGCAGCAGTATCCGGTGACTGATCGCACGGTCGCCAAGCTCAACCAGCAGGGAATCACTGGCCTAGCCTACGTCATGCTCGAAGAGGGCAAGGAGGGCACGGGTGCACCGCTCGTCAGTAAAGACGGCCAGCCGTCGCGCATCGCGATCCAGCCAGGCATGCTTGACAGCCTCAGCAGCAAGGCCGGCGACATCGCCGGACAGGTCGCCGAGCTTTCCTCGCGTCTCAACCGCCTGCTCGACGAGCGCAACCTGAACAACGCCGCGACGACGCTGGAGAACCTGAGCGCCGCATCCGAGGGTCTCAAGGAACTGCCGGCGGTCGTCGCCTCGCTGCGTGCCGCCGTTTCCGAGGAAAACCTCGCACGCCTGCGCGGTGCGCTCGCCAATGTCGAACAGGCCGCCGGCCATGCTGCGCCGCTGGCGCAGGAAGTGCGCCAACTGGTGCAGACGCTGACCGGGCTGACGCAGAAGATAGACCGCGCAGTTGGCGAGGCCGAGCGCACTGGCACGCGCCTCAATGCCGATACACTGCCACGTGCCGAGGCGCTCGCCGATGAACTGGCGGCGGCGACGCGCCGCCTCGACCGCCTGCTGCAAACCATCGAGCGCTCGCCGCAGTCGCTGATCTTCGGCAAACCGCCGGTGGGTCCCGGCCCGGGCGAGACCGGCCATATCCAGCCGCAGTCCACCACGGGAGGATCGAAATGAGGCATCCGGCGAGTTTGGCTGCTGTTCCCATCCTGGCGATGCTGCTGGCGGGCTGTGCCGGAGGCCTGCGGCCCGCGGCGCAGGCCGAATACGATTTTGGCCCGCTGCCCTCCGCTGCATCCGGCACAGCGCCGCGCCTAGGCGTGAGCGCGCCGAGCTGGCTTACCAGCACGGCGATGCACTATCGCCTGTTCTATGCCGAGCCCACGCAGCGGCGGCAATACGCCGAGAGTCGCTGGGCCGCGCCGCCGTCGGAGCTGCTTGCTCACCAGCTTGGACGCCGTCTCGCCGGCGCCGACTTTTCGCCGCGCTGCCGGCTGACGGTCGAGCTCATCGAACTCGAGCAAGTGTTCGAGCGCGCCGACGCCAGCCACCTCAGGCTCGCGGTGCGCGCGACGCTCGCTCCAGCGGTGGCGAACGCACAGCCCGCGCAGATCGACATCGACCTCGCGGAAGTTGCGCCGACGTCCGATGCGCGCGGTGGCGTCGTGGCGGCCGGCCATGCCGTCGAGCGGCTGGGCGAACGGCTCGCCGCCTGGCTGAAGGAAACTGCACTGGCGAGCGGCTGCAAGCGATAACGACGGAGAGGAGAAAACAATATGTCCGACGAACCCATCCTGCTGCGCCGTGACCAAGACGGCGTGGTTACCCTGACGCTCAACCGCCCCGCACAGTTCAATGCGCTATCTACCGAGCTTCTCGACGCTCTGCAGGCCGAGCTCGACGAAGTCGGCGCCGACGAGACGGCGCGCGTCGTCGTCATCGCCGGCGCCGGCAAGGCGTTCTGCGCCGGCCACGACCTCAAGCAGATGCGCGCCAACCACGACAAAGCCTACATGCAGACGCTCTTCAAGCAATGCGGCCGCGTGATGACCACGCTCACCGAGCTGCCGCAGCCCGTCATCGCACGGGTGCATGGCATCGCCACCGCGGCCGGCTGTCAGCTCGTCGCAAGCTGCGACCTCGCGGTCGCCGCCGACGTCGCGAAGTTTGCCGTCTCAGGCATCAACGTCGGCCTGTTCTGCTCGACGCCCGCCGTCGCGCTCTCGCGCAACATGGGCCGCAAGCAGGCGATGGAAATGCTGCTCACTGGCGACTTCATCGACGCGCTCGAGGCGCAGCGGCGGGGCCTCGTCAATCACGTCGTGCCGAGCGACATGCTCGATACGGAGGTCAAGCGGCTGACCGACAGCATCTGTGCCAAGTCGCCGACTGCGATCACGATGGGCAAACAGCTCTTCTATCGCCAGCTCGAGATGGGGTTGGCGGGCGCCTACCAGCTTGCTGGCGAGACGATGGCCTGCAACATGATGAGTGACGACGCCGTCGCCGGCATCGACGGCTTCATGAACAAGAAGAAGGGCTAGAAACCGGCACCGGCAAAGTCGGCGCTGGCGGGACGGCGCTAGCTTCGCTTTGCCCGGTAGAGGATGACGAGCGCGATGCCGCCGAGGATGGCTGACGAGGCCAGCGTGAGGCGCAATGTCAGCGACTCGCCGAGGAAGACGATGCCGCCGAAGGCCGCGATGGCCGGTACGCTGAGCTGCACCGTCGCGGCGGTAGTAGCCTTCAGCGCAGGCAGCACCGAGTACCAGAGAGCGTAACCCATGCCCGAGGCGATCGCGCCGGAGGCGATCGCGTATCCGACGCCGGCCGAGTCCAGCTTTGCACCTGGCAGCGTCAGCATGCTGAGCGCCACGGCGAAGGCCGTTGCACGCAGGAAGTTGCCGGCTGTCACGCGCGTCGGGTCGCCGGCGCCGCGGCCACGCAGCGAGTACACGCCCCAGGCGATACCAGCCGCGATCATCAGGGCCGAGCCGACCAGCGGCGGGGCGGTGAGACCTGGCAGCAATAGGCCGACTAGTCCGCCCAGCGCCAGTGTCAGCCCGACGAGTTGCTGTCGGCCGAAGCGCTCGCCATGAAGCGGCCCGTAGAGGATCATCGTTGCCTGCACGGCGCCGAACAGCAGCAGCGCACCCGTCGCGGCCGTCAGGCTCAGGTAGGCGAAGGAAAAGGCCGCCGCATAGGCGAACAGCGCGAGAGCCGACAGCCAGTTGCCGTGTCCCGCTCGCCTGCGGCGGAAGGCGGTGGCAATCAGCCATAGCACCAATGCGCCGGAAACGAGGCGAATCGTCGTGAAGCTCGCCGCGTCGATGTTGGTTTCCTTCAGCGCGATTCGGCACAGCACCGAATTGGCGGCGAAGGCGACCATCGTCGCCACGGTCAGCGCGGCGACACGCGCGGCGGACATGAATGTCGCGCTTACTTCAGAATGCAGTGCTTGGCGTAATCGACGGCTTCGTTCGAGGACCAGTCGCCCTTCGGTTTCGCTTTCATGTTTTCACACCACTTCTCGCTGCCGATCTCGGGCGCGCAGGCGGAAAGGGAAAGCAGCAGGACGCCGGCGAGGCCGGCAGCGAGGAATTTCTTGAGGATGTTCATGTTCGATACTCTCCAGTCGAAAACGGAATGCCCGATTGAAGCACGAAGTCGCACCAGTGTGAGTCAGTATGAGACAGTGTGTGCAAATGACGCTGTTGTTTCAGATCGGTTGCATTGCAGGAGAAAGTAGGGAGCTTTAGAGGTGTAGAAAGAAATGAATTCCCGTTTCCTGAATGCACTATGATGAATCTTGTATGTCTTATCTGTTGCTGCTTTATCCTAATAAGCCTTTAGTAATATACAATCGTATATGCACGAATTGATCTTCTATTAATGAGGCCTTGTTTGAAGGCGCCTCTAACGCATCGCATCACTGCTGCGCTCAGCCTTGGGCCAGTCTTGCGCAGGTTGGGTGCTTTTTGCCTTGGTCTGGCGTTGTTCGGGATCGCTACGGTGGCCGGTGCTGCGGAACCCATTCCGATCTTCGTGCTTCACTCCTACAGCCAGGAGTACCCATGGACCAAGGGGCAGCACCAGGGCTTCATGCAGGCGCTGGCCCGCGATGCGGCATCCAGTGACGAGAAAGGGGCAGTCCATGCCTACGATGTCCGCGTGGATTATCTCGATACAAAACACATCGCCTACACGTCCGAATATGCCCGCCAGACAGCCGAATACCTGAGGCACAAGTATGTCGGATACACGCCGGCCGCGGTGTATGTCACCGACGACAATGCCTTGTCCTTCGCGCTGGAACACATGGAGACAATCTTTCCGGGCGTTCCGGTCTTCTTTTCGGGCGTCAATGACTACAGCGTGAAATCGCGGCTCGATCCGGAACACATCACTGGCGTGTTCGAGCACAAGGACATCAAGCCCAACCTGGAACTGATGGGGCAGATCGCCGGGAGCAAGCAGGAGATCGTCTTGCTGGGCGATGCGAGCGAAACCTATCGGGCCATCGAGGCAGAAATCCGGCCACACCTACTCAATCAGCCCGACACCCATGTTCGATTCATCGCCAGCAATCGTCTCGATGATTTGATCGGCCAGTTGAAGCAGAGCAAGGCACGTTTCGTGTTCCTGACGACTTTGGGCGGTGTAAAGGAAACGACCGGACGCACGCTGGCTTTGAGCGAAACCTTGCATGCCGTCGTCTCGGCCGGCAACTTCGTGATCATCAGCATGGAGGATGCCTACATGCTGCCCGGCGTGCTAGGCGGTTGGGTCACCAGCGGGCCGCGCCAGGGAAAAATGGCTGCCGAGCTGCTACACCGCTTCCTCTCCGGCGAGGTGATGCGCTCCATCGAGCCGGTCGAGCAGAGCCCCAACGAATATGTCTTCGACGATCCCGAACTGGCCCGTGCCGGCCTGGTCCTGCCCGAATCGATCCATCGCCAGTCTAGACTCATAAACGTGCCGCCCACTTTCTACGAGTCGCACCGCGAATGGGTACTGGGTACGCTCTATGGTCTGGTGGTGCTGGTGCTCGTGGTTCTCATCCAGGCCCTGAGGGTCTCTTCCCGCAAGAACCGCGAAATCCAGGCTGCGCACATTCGCCTGGGTGAGAGCGAGCAGCGCTTTCGCCGGCTCTTCGATTCCTCGCCCGACCCCGTCTGGATCATCGATGGCCACCGTTTTGTCGAGTGCAACCAGGCGGCTGTCGAGATGCTGGGATATCCGGACAAGGCATCACTCACGAATACCCATCCCTCGGCCCTTTCACCCGAGTACCAGCCCGATGGTGAAAGCTCCTTCACCAAGGCCGAGCGCATGATGAGCCTCGCACAGGAAAAGGGGTTGCATCGCTTCGAGTGGCTTCATAGGAGAAAGGATGGCAGCGATTTCTTCGCCGAGGTGACCCTTTCTGCGCTCTCCCTGCAGGGACACCCCGTCATTCACTGCATGTGGCGCGACATCAGCGCCCGCAAGAAAACCGAAGACGCATTGCGAAAGAGCGAGCACGGATTGAAAGAAGCTCAGCGTCTGGCCAAGATTGGCAGTTGGGAGTTGGATATTGCCAGTGGTCATCTCGACTGGTCGGATGAGATCTTTCGCATCTTTGAGATCGATCCGGCGCGTTTCGGGGCCAGCTATGCAGCCTTCCTCGAAACCATCCATCCGGATGACCGCAGCGAGGTCAACTCGGCATATACGAACTCTCTGGAAACCCGGCAACCCTACGCCATCCGCCATCGCCTGCGCATGGCCGATGGCCGGATCAAGTATGTCCTGGAGCAATGCCAGACCAGTTTCGATGCGGATGGCAGGCCGTTACGCTCGGTGGGTACCGTGCAGGATGTCACCGAGCAAGTCGAGGCCGAGATTGCGCTGCAGGATCGCAACGAGGCCTTGGCGGCAAAGGCCGCTGCCGAGGCAGCCAACGAGGCCAAGAGTGCTTTCCTGGCCAACATGAGCCATGAGATCCGCACGCCGCTCAATGCCATCGCCGGCATGGCGCATCTAATCCGGCGTGCCGGCCTGACGCAACGGCAGATAGAGCAGATGGAGAAGTTGGAGGCCGCCAGCGAGCACCTGCTGGGCATCATCAACGCGGTCCTGGAACTTTCCAAGATCGAGGCCGGCAAGTTCGCTCTCGAGGAAACCGGTATCTCGATCAACGCATTGCTCGGCAACATCGTCTCGATGCTCCAAGGCCGCGCCGACGCCAAACACCTGTCACTGACCACCCGGATCGCTTCCCTGCCACCTCATCTGCTTGGGGACCCGACGAGGCTCCAGCAGGCGATGCTCAACTATGCGGGCAACGCCATCAAGTTCACGGAGAGGGGGCAAGTGGCTCTGGGCGTCACCTGCGTGGAGGAGGACGAGGTAAGCGCCCTGCTGCGCTTCGAGGTGGAAGACACCGGTATCGGCATTGCGCCGGAAGCTCTGCCGCGGCTGTTTTCGGCCTTCGAGCAGGCGGACAATACGACCACGCGCAAGTATGGCGGCACCGGCCTGGGGCTGGCCATTACCCGGAAGTTCGCCCAGTTGATGGGCGGGGACGCCGGGGGGAAAAGCACCCCGGGGATCGGCAGCACCTTCTGGTTCACTGCCCGGCTGAAGAAGGGAATCCGCGCTTCAGGTGCTACAGGGGCCGTGACTGCCCATACTGCCGAGGAAATCCTGAAGCGCGACTACCGGGGAACATGCGTCCTTCTGGTCGACGATGAACCGGTCAATCGCGAGATTGGACTCATCATGCTCGACGACGTCGGGCTGGTCGTTGAAACGGCCGAGAATGGCAGGGAGGCGCTGCAACTGGCCGAGCAGGACGATTACGCGCTGATCCTGATGGACATGCAGATGCCGGAGATGGATGGCGTCGAAGCCACACGGCAAATTCGACAGTTGAGTCGGCATGCGGGCACTCCGATTCTGGCGATGACGGCCAATGCCTTCGAGGAAGATCGACAAAGATGCTTCGCCGCCGGCATGAACGACTTCATCACCAAGCCAGTCGAGCCGGACAGGCTTTATGAAACCTTGCTCAAATGGCTGAAAAGAGGGAGCGGCTGATTACCGGGTAATGCGTTCCATGATCCAGCGCTTGGTCTGCTCGGCGTCCATGTCGAAGCGGCTGCACTGCATCATGCTGAAGCCGAAGACATAGGCGTAGAGCAGGGCGCTGCGCGCGGCTGCCTCGGAGGACGATAGGCCGAGGGCGAGGAACAGGCGGCGCGTGCAGGCGAGGCGTTCGGCGTCGACTTCCTCGACGATCGCCAGGCCGTTGGCATCTTGCCGTGCCCAGAGTCGGATGGCAGCCTCGATCGAAATGCCCTTGCGGTTCTTCGCCGCCGAATAGACGTCGATGGTATGGCGCAGCGCGGCGAGCTCGCCGCCGGTTTCGGCGGCGGTCTGTTTGCGGATGTCCCTGATCCGGCTGTCGCGCCAGTCGTCGAGCACGGCGTCGATCAGGTCGCGGCGGTCCTTGAAGTGCCAGTAGAAGCTGCCCTTGGTCACGCCGAGTTTCCTGGCGAGGCTTTCGATGCGCAGCCCGTCGATGCCGTCCTGCGCGACGATGCTGCGCGCTCCGGCGATCCAGGCGGCGCGGTCGAGCGCCTCCTTGACGACAGGGGCGGTAGATTTCGGTTTATGCTTGGGTCTGGCGGGTTTCTTTTCCATACGGTTCGGTATTGAATCCGGTGGCGCGTCTGGGTTAGTATAGCAACCGAACATACGCGTCGGTATGGAATCTGAATGACAAGGAGATCGATGTGAAAGTCCTGGTGCCGGTTAAGCGGGTGGTGGATTACAACGTCAAGGTGCGAGTCAAGGCCGACCAGAGCGGCGTCGAGCTGGCCAACGTCAAGATGGCGATGAACCCCTTCGACGAGATCGCGGTGGAAGAAGCGGTGCGGATCAAGGAGGCGGGCGTCGCCACCGAGGTGGTGGCGGTGTCCTGCGGCGTGACGGCTTGCCAGGAGCAGCTGCGCACGGCGCTGGCGCTCGGCGCCGACCGGGCGATTCTGGTCGAGACGGATGCGGCGCAGGCCGAGGGCTTGCAGTCGCTGGCGGTGGCCAAGCTGCTCAAGGCCGTGTGCGACAAGGAGCAGCCGGGCCTGGTGATTCTCGGCAAACAGGCGATCGACGACGATGCCAACCAGACCGGCCAGATGCTGGCCGCGCTGATGGGCTGGCCTCAGGCGACCTTCGCCTCGAAGGTGCTGATTGCGGATGGGAAAGCTACCGTGACGCGCGAGATCGACGGCGGCCTCGAGACGCTGTCGATCAAGCTGCCGGCCATCGTGACCACCGACCTGCGCTTGAACGAGCCGCGCTACGCCACGCTGCCGAACATCATGAAGGCGAAGAAGAAGCCGCTCGATACGCTGAAGCCCGCCGACCTCGGCGTGGATGTCGCGCCGCGCCTGACAACGCTCAAGGTGGTCGAGCCGCCGAAGCGCCAGGCTGGCGTGAAGGTCGCGGACGTCGCCGAACTGGTGGCGAAACTCAAGAACGAAGCAAAAGTGATTTAACTGAGGTGATCCAATGAGTATTCTCGTCATTGCCGAACACGACAACGCCGCGCTGAAGGCGGCTACCCTCAACACCGTTGCCTGCGCCGCAAAGATCGCCTCATTTGCGTCCAGTGAGATACACGTGCTGGTCGCTGGCGCAGGCTGTGCCGCCGCCGCACAGGCCGCCGCCCAACTGTCCGGTGTGGCCAAGGTGAAGGTTGCCGACGCGGCTCACTACGCCGACCATACTGTCGAGAACCTTGCCGCGCTGGTGCATGCCAATGCGGTGGGCTACACCCACATCCTCGCGCCGGCGACGACGTTTGGCAAGAACCTGCTGCCGCGTGTCGCCGCGCTGCTCGACGTGGCGCAGATTTCCGAGATTTGCGGCGTCGAGTCGCCCGACACCTTCGTGCGGCCGATCTACGCCGGCAATGCGCTGGCTACCGTAAAGTCCGCTGACGCGGCGAAGGTGATCACCGTGCGCACCACGGCCTTCGATGCCTGTCCTCAGGGAGGGACCGCGGCGGTCGAGAGCATTGCCGCCGGGCCGGACCTCGGCTTGACCCAGCTCGTCGGTCGAGAGCTCACCAAGTCGGCGCGCCCTGAGCTCGGCGCGGCGAAGGTGATCGTCTCCGGTGGGCGCGGCCTGGCCTCGGGCGAGAACTATCACGCGTTGCTGGAGCCGCTGGCCGACAAACTGAACGCCGCGCTGGGCGCTTCGCGCGCCGCAGTCGATGCAGGCTTCGTGCCGAACGACTATCAGGTCGGCCAGACCGGCAAGGTTGTCGCGCCGCAGCTCTACATTGCGATCGGCATCTCTGGCGCGATCCAGCATCTCGCCGGGATGAAGGACTCCAAGGTGATCGTCGCGATCAACAAGGACCCTGATGCGCCGATCTTCCAGGTGGCGGATTACGGGCTGGTAGGCGACCTGTTCCAGATCGTGCCGGAGCTGACTGCTAATATTTAGGGTATGAATTTCCCCGACGGCCTGTTCAGCGACGTCTGGGCCTTCGGGGCGATCCTGCCCTATGTACTGGCCCTGCTGTGGGCGGCACTGACGGCGCCGTGGAAGCGGCTCGCCGACAGTGGTCAGCTCAATGTCTGGTTCGGCACCATCGTCGTCCTGACGCTGATCTGGAGCCTGAAGGCCGGCGCCAAACCCGGCCTCAACCTGCACCTGCTCGGCGCGATGGCCTTCGTGCTGATGTTCGGCCGGCAGCTCGCCATGATTGGTTTGACGGTGGTGCTCGGGGCCGTGACCCTCAACGCGGCGCTCAAGGGCAGCGACGTCGGCCTCGGCGACTGGCAGGCCTTCGCCCTCAATGGCTTGGTGCTTGCCATCTTCCCGACGCTCGTTGCGCATGCGATCCTGCGCTGCGTCGAGCGCTGCCTGCCGGCGCACATCTTCATCTACATCTTCGTCGTCGCCTTTTTCGGCGCGGGTGTCACGGTGGCGGCCACCGGTGCGCTCTCCGGGCTGTTGCTCTGGCTTGCCGGAGCCTATTCGGCCGACCTGCTGCTCTCCGACTACCTGATGTTCTACGTACTGCTCGGCTTCTCGGAAAGCTGGCTCAATGGCGCGCTCGTCACGCTGATGGTGGTGTATTACCCGGACTGGGTCGGCAGCTTCGACGACCGGCGCTATCTCTGGCAGCGCAAGTCCCGCAAGTAGCCGACAGAGCCGTTCTCGGGCACAAGTTTATTGGCATTTCCGCACCTTCTTTCCTAGTGCTACACTCGTCAGCTATGGACAAGGTCGAACTCTACCGGCAGATCGCCGCCGAAGCCGTCAGCGGCGAACTGGTCTTTCCTACCAATGCAGAGGTCAGCATGCGCATCAAGCGCATGCTGGACGATCCGGACTGCGCGATCGAGCAGGTTGCCAAACTGGTCCAGGCCGAGCCGCTGCTCGCCGCACGGGTCATCGCCATCGCCAACTCAGTGACTTACAACCGCAGCGGGCGCGAGATCACCGATCTGCGCCAAGCCGTCGCCCGGCTCGGCTTCCGTACGCTGAGCGCGCTCACGATGTCGGTGCTGGTCCGGCAGATTGCCGCGCAATCGACGGTTGCCGCGCATAAGGCCTTGGCCCAGAAGCTGTGGGAGCACACTGCTCATGTGGCTGCGCTATGCCATGTTATCGCCAAGCGCGTCACCCGCCAGGATCCTGAAACCGCGCTGCTGGCCGGCATTCTCCATGAGGTTGCTGGTTTCTACCTGATTGCCCGGGCGAAGGAGATGCCTCAACTGCTGGAAGGAGAGCCGCAAGGATGGCAGGGCGAAGGTGAGAAGATCGTCGGCAATGTTCTGCTGGGCGTTCTCGAGGCGCCCGATGTAGTCGTCGAAGCGCTCGGAGGGATGTGGGATGGCTATCTGGCGATGCCTCCTGCTTCATTGGCAGATACCTTGCTGCTTGCCGAGGAACTCGCACCCACGGCGTCTCCCCTCTATTGGGCTCCTGCCGAAAAGACTCCTGCGACGGCGCCGAAAATCGAAATCGCCCTTGCCGAAGAAACGTTGAGCCAAATCCTGGCCGAATCTGCCAACGAGGTCAAATCGCTGACTGAGGCGCTGAAGTAAGCGAACTTGCGGGTAGTGTCGGCTGGACGAGGATATGACCGGATTGTTTAAGGAAACACTGAAAAAGTCCCAACCCGAGTGAACGATCTGATTGTCATGATGTCAGATGACCTGAATCGAACGCAGGGATGGGGAGTGGAAAGATGAAGCAGATGACATTGGCGACT
>JBGFRW010000019.1:0-37455 GCA_041694935.1 Pseudomonadota bacterium
GAAGCGCTCGAACACCTTGAAGACATAGATTTTGTTAGCCATGTGATTCTCCTCAATGCTTGCGCGCGGCGACGATGCGGATCGCGCCGTGGATGAGCACGCCGATCAGGGTCAGCAGCGCCAGGGCCCAGCCGGCCTTGTCGACCAGGCGGTTGGCATCGCGGCCAGGCAGATGGATGCCCTCAACGCCTTCTAGGCGACCACCCTTGGTGTGGCACTCGTTGCAGCCGACGGCCTTATCCTTCGGGGCGACCATATGGGTGATCGGCCAATACATCTCGGTCTCGATGAAGTCGACCTTGCCAGAGAACGGCTGGCCGGCGGCCTTCATGCCGGTCTCGACGGCCTTTTCCCAGTTCAGGTTCTTCCAGAAACCCGTGTCGTCATTGCCGACGGTGTGCGGCTTCACCAGCGTCTTGTACTCAGGATCGTAAGGCTGCTTGCCGCGCATGATCTTCATCGGCCAGATCAACGACTTGCCGTCGTTCGGGCTGCCGTTGATCTTGTTGATGCCGACCGGCCCATCGTTTGGTCTCTCGATCTTGTCACCGAGCAGCGTATAGGTGACCTCGCCGTTGAACCACCGGTATTCCGGCTTGACGTTGGTGCCGAGTTCGAAGTCGCCCTTGTGCGAGGCGTAGATGACGTGGCCGTGATCGTCCTTGATGGAGAACTGCTTGCCGTCCTTGTCGAGCTTACCGGCAGTAGACCAATCCCACTTCAACTTGGTCGGTACGCCGCCACGCGCATATGCAGGGATATGGCAGGTCTGACAGGCCAGCTTGTTGGTATGCGTGTTGAGGCGGGCAGCCTCCTTGCTCTCCTTGTGAGGCGCGTTGCCGTGACAGGAGACACAGGTGGCTGGATTGCCCTTGGTCTCCTTGCCGCGGATATGCACGCCGCCTTTGTCCTGTGCTGTCGGCGTATAGCGGCTGCCCGGCACGTCATGGCTCGATGTCTTGTGGCAGGTGCCGCAGGTGAAGTCGAGGCCGGCGGCATCCATATGGATATCGACCGCTTCGTCGGGCGCAGCCAACGAGGTATCCATGTCGCCGTGCTTGACACCATCGCCGCCGCCGCCGCGGAAGTGGCAGGCGCCGCAGGTGTCGCGACTGGTCTTGCCTATCTTCTGCGCAACCCGAGCCAGGTCGACCGGCTTGATGAACTTGCCCGAGCCCGGCGGCAATTCGATCGCTTTTCCGACTACCGGATTCCCGGCAAGTCCCGGCGGCTTCTGGTAGAGCCCGGTCGTGTCATGGCAAACCAGGCAGTCGACGTTCTCTTCCTTGCTGAAATCGAAGTTGGCATCCTTCCAGCCGTAGCCGACATGGCAGGCGGTGCAGCCCGGATAGTTGGACTCAACGGAGATACAGAAGTTATTGAGTACGTTCTTCTTGCCGAGCTTCTGGTTGCTCCCGGGGTTCATGAACTCCCAAGTCCAGTGCTTGGTGCGATGCACCTGCTTCGCCGCCTCGGTATGACAGGACAGGCAAGCCTTCGTGACTTCGGGGCCCGAATTGAATGGGCCTTCCAGTTCCTTGAATTTGCTGTGATCGGCCGTGGTGGTTTTGTTCGAGGCAGCGTCGGCGACACCGCCCGCCAGCGCCAAACATCCGGCCAGCAGAATGACGGAAAAAAAAGAACCGCGTGAGTGCATAATGGTCTCCCATTGGATGGCTCGACTGAGGAGAGTCTAGGCGCAGCCCGCCCGGCTTGAAATAGCATGCTTGTGCCATTTCCCTAATCGGTATCGGTTAACACGAATCTGGGCACCCGACTCGATCACTGGATGGACGCTCGCAGTTCTACTTTCGTACGCTTGTGCGTGTTGTTGCTGGCATGGTGCCCGACCCTCGTCGGCGCCAGCGAATTGCGCATCGGCGTGCTGGCCTGGTTCGGCGATCGGACCGCTGCGGCCCAGTGGCAGGCGCTCGGCGCCGCCCTGCAAGCACGCCTGCCCGCCACGACGGTCAGCATGGCCTACCACGACATGGACGGGCTCGAAAACGCCCTCGCCGCAGGGGAACTGGACTTCATCATTACCAACCCCGGCCATTATGTCGTGCTCGAAGCGCGCCACCGTGCCACGCGCATCGCGACCCAGAGGATCGACCCGAGCCACGATTCAGAGCATGCCGTCGGCTCGGCAGTCATCGTCCCGAGCGAACGCACCGATTTGCGGACGCTCGATGACTTGCGGGGCAAGCGCATCGCCGCCACGGTTCCGGACGGTTTCAGCGGCTGGCTGACGGTATGGGCGGAACTGAAACGGCGCGGCATCGATCCGGAACGCGAGGAGGTGACGCCGCTGTTCGCCGGTCTGCCGATGTCCCGCGTCCTAGATTCGCTCGATCGCGGCGAAGTCGATGCCGGCATCCTGCGCGTCTGCCTCCTGGAACACCTCGTACGCCAGGGCCGCCTGCTGGAGGGACGCTATCGCGTCCTTTCGCCGCAAGAGCCGGATGCTCCCTGCCGAAGATCGACGCCGACCTATCCGGGCTGGGCCTTCGCCGCGGCTGCAGGCACGCCTGATGCGTTGGCGCGCGCCACGCTGGTCGCCCTGCTCTCGCTCGACGGCAGCGACGACGTGCTGCGCTGGGGGGTACCCGCCGACTACCACCCCGTGCATGCCATGTTGCGCGAATTGCAGGTCGCTCCCTACGAATTCCTGCGCGAGCACAGCCTGGAAGCGCAGATCCTCCGCTACTGGCCCATCGGCGCGATCCTGCTCGCCGTGCTGCTGATGTGGCTGATCTATACCTTGCGCGTCGAGGTACTTGTGCAGCGCCGTACCCGCGAGCTCTCGGCAGCCCTCGCGGCGCACCATGAGATCGAGGAGCGCATGAAAACGCAGCGCCAGAAGATGGATCACCTGTCGCGGCTCTCCATTCTCGGCGAACTGTCGGGTACGCTGGCGCACGAACTCAACCAGCCGCTCGCCACCATAGGCAACTACGCACGCAGCCTGACGCGGCGGATGTGGAGCGGAAAACTCTCCGACGATGCGGTAGCACAGGCTGCCCACGAAATCGCCGGGCAGGCGGAACGTGCCGCAGGAATTCTCGAAGGCATTCGCGACTTTGCCCGCAAACGCGTCCGACAGCGTGAAGATTGCGACGCCGCAAAACTGGTTGGCGAAATCGTCGCTCTGTTCCGCGGCATGCTGGCCAAGGCGCCTGAAATACGTATCAACGACAAGTTGCCGGAAGAGCGGCGCAACATCCACGTCGACCGTCTGCAGATCCAGCAGGTGCTGCTCAATCTGTTGAAAAATGCCTACGATGCGCACTGTGCCATCGATCAGGCCGGGCTGCCGATCGACATCGTGCTGGAACCGGCAGGCGAACGCACCTGCATCGCCGTCCGCGACCATGGCCCGGGGCTGGCTTCTGAAGACCAGGCGCGCCTGTTCGAACCGTTCTTCACCACCAAATCCGATGGCATGGGACTCGGCTTGTCGATCTGCAAGAGCATCATCGAAGCCCATGCGGGCCAGTTGGTCGCCGTACAGCCTGACGACGGTCCGGGCCTGTGCTTCTCATTCACCCTGCCCTCCGCCGTTTCCGCACGCCATGATCCCACCTAAGTCCGACCCGATCGTCCATGTCATCGACGATGAAACCTCTTTTCGACGCTCTCTGGTTTTCCTGCTCGAATCCGCCGGCTGGACGGCCTGCGAACACGAATCGGCTGAGAACTTCCTCGCCGCCCCCCCGGCTCTGCCCGCCGAAGGCGGCTGTCTAGTACTCGACATCCGCATGCCGCGCATCAGCGGGATCGAACTGCAGCGTCGCCTCACCGCCCTCGACTCTCCCTGGCCGATCATCTTCATTACCGGGCACGGCGATGTCGACCTGGCGGTGCAGGCGATGAAAGACGGTGCGGTGGATTTCCTGCAAAAACCTTTCAAGGATCAGGCATTCCTTGACACCATCGAGCGCGCCGTCGAGCTGAGCCGCACCCGCCAGCAGGCCAGCCGGCGATGCAACGAGGCCCGCGAGCTGCTCGCCCGCCTCAGTCCGCGTGAAAGCGAAGTTGCCCGACGCCTGGCCCTCGGGCTTTCCAACAAGGAAATCGGCCGCGATCTCTCCATCAGCGACAACACGGTCCATGTTCACCGCCAGCACGTGATGGAGAAAACCGGTACCGGCAGTGCGGCCGAACTGGCGCGCCTGATCCTGCGCGCCGACCCCAACGGCCTCGACCAATAGTAAACAATTCCGGTTAGGCACATGCCATAAGGCGGCTATTTGCAGCCGGCTTCGGCACGTTTATCGTTCAGACCATGCCGTGCGGCACGCCGTGTCGCCCATGACTGACCATGACGCCGAAGCTCCGATGCCGCAAACGCCTGATCAACCGGTAATTCATGTCATCGACGACGAAGCCCCGCTGCGCCGCTCGTTGATCTTCCTGCTCGAGTCGGCAGGTTGGGTTGCGGTCGGCCATGAATCGGCGGAGTCCTTTCTCGACGCAGCGCCTGCCATTCCCGCCACAGGCGGCTGCCTGGTGCTGGATGTCCGCATGCCCGGCATGAGCGGACTCGAGCTGCAACGCCGCCTTGCCGCCCAGTCCGCGACCTGGCCCATCGTATTCATCACCGGACACGGAGACACAGAAATGGCCGCCCTCGCGCTGGAGGCGGGTGCCGTCAGCTTCCTGCGCAAGCCCTTCAACGATCACGTCCTGCTCGATGCCGTCGAACGGGCCGTCACCACCAGCCGCCGCCCGAGCTGCGAACACTCCATGTCGAATGAAACCTCGGCGGCAGAATCCAGTTTGTGCGATGCATCACGTTAACCGATTCCGATTAGTGACATGGCAGAAACAAATAATGGCTCTGGGTACCCAACCCCTCCTATACTTTTCCCAGCAACTTTCCGAAATCTGATGAGGAAACGACCATGAAATTCACCATCGCCCTACCGCTGATTGCCGCAGCCACCCTTTGCTCTGCCCCAGTGCTCTCCTACGATGGCGACTGGAAGCGCGGCCGCATCTACTACCGCAGCGTCTGCACCTCCTGCCACGCCGCCTCGCCGATCGGCCAGATCAACCCGAGTGCCAAGACCAAGGCCGAATGGGCCGCCTACCTGAAAGCCGACAAGCATGCCAAGGGCAAAGACAGCGTCAAGCAGTACGTCAGCAAGGAATATCGCGCCAGCATCAAGGCCAGCAACAAGGCGGCAGAGAAGTTCGCCGACGTGCCGGATGCCGAACTGCTGCAAGATCTGACGATCTTCTTGCAGCGCGGTGCCAAGGACGGCGAAGCTCCGGCCAGCTGCAGCTGATCCGTTTATCGAATAACCCGCGGGGGCGGGTCAAGGTCTTTTCGGACAGCCGAAGGAGGGCGCGCAAGTGGGCTGGATAGCAGGATTCAAAGAAGATTACGAGAAGATATTCGTCGAGGAATGGTCGCCGTACGTCGGCGCCATGCTGCTGGTGCTCGTCGTCATCGGGCTGATGATCAACGGCCTGTTCTGGGGTGTATTCGGCGGCGTGCGCTACTGGGGCGACCAGGTCAACCACCTGATCGGCCTGGCGCCGCTGCTCGGCATTGCGCAACCCGACGAGGGCTGGCTCACGCACCGTATGTCGCTGATGAACATCATGCTGCTACTCGGTGCCTTCGCCGCCGCCCTGCTGTCGCGTCAGTTCCAGCCAAACCGCCCGCCTAAGCTCGAGCTAATCTGGGCCATGCTTGGCGGCTCGATGCTGGGCATCGGTGCCTCACTGGCCGGCGGCTGCACGACCGGCGGCTTCTTCAATCCCGTCCTGCATTCGTCGCCCGCCGGATGGACGATGTGGGCCGGCCTGTTGATCGGTGCCGTCATCGGCCTCAAGCTGCTGCTCTGGACACTCGAGCACATCGAGTGGGGCATGGAAGCGCCACCGACGATCAATCTGCCCGCAGGCTTCACGATAATCATGCCCTTCCTCGGGCTTGCCGTCATCGTCGGCGTACTGTTCTGGTCGGCCGGCTGGTACGCCTCGGACGACACGGTACTGGCGACGCGCGCCGTCATCGTGCTGCTCGGATTCCTGATCGGCTTCATCATGCACCGCGCCCGCCTCTGCTTCGCGCGCGCCTTCCGCGAGCCCTTCATGACCGCCGAGGGCGACATGACCAAGGCGGTGATCCTTGCACTGGCCATCGGCATCCCGCTCGCCGCCTTCCTGTTCGAGAAGAAGGTGATCGATCCCTACATCGCCATCCCGCCGACCTTCTGGATCGGCTCGCTGCTCGGAGGCCTGATCTTCGGCATCGGGATGATCTTCGCCGGCGGCTGTGCCTCGGGCTCGCTGTGGCGCATGGGCGAAGGGCACCTCAAGCTGTGGGTGACGATGTTCTTCTTTGCCTGGGTCGGCTCGATCGCCAGCGCCCTGTTCAAGAAGGCCGGCCTTACCTCGGTCGATCCCGACAACATGGAAACCTTCGAGATCACCGCGGTGGGCTACCAAGCCTACTGGCCCGAGATCATTCCCGGCTGGGGATGGACGCTGATCGTCGGCGGACTGCTGCTCGCCGTATGGTATGCCTTTGTCCGCTACAACGAGTCGACTGAAAAATTCACCGTGCTGTAACAACCCTGATCTGAGGAGGTCATACATATGACAAGTAAGCTCAAGTTGTTTGCCATCGCCGCTTCCCTTGCCTTTGTCGCCGGTTGCGCCCAGACGCCTGCAACCTCGGCTGGCGCCCAATCCACCGAATCGGCGGAAGGCCTGACCCGCTACAAGCACATCGTCGATTACGACTACGTGAAGAAGCATGCCGCGCTGCCGCGCGACGAGAAAGCCTCGCTGATCGTCGATTCGCGTCCTGCCGCGCGTCGCTACGACATCGGACACATCCCGGGCGCGATCAACATTCCCGACACGCAGTTCGACAAGCTGGCACCGACCATGCTGCCCGCCGACAAGAACGCCGAGATCATCTTTTACTGCCAGGGCCCAACCTGCGACCTTTCCTCGAAATCAGCGCTGAAGGCCGAGAAGCTTGGCTACACCAACATCAAGGTCTATGAAGCCGGCATTCCGGACTGGGAAGCCAAAGGCGAGCCTGCTTCCGTCAGCACCGCCTTCATGCAGAAGATCGTCGCCGAGAAGGCCGATGTCGTGCTGATCGACTCCCGCCCGGCCCGCCGCGTCCAGAACGAGGGAACCATCCCCGGCGCCATCAACATTTCCGACACCAGCTTCGACAAGGAAGTCGACAAGCTGCCGCAGGACAAGCAGAAGGAAATCATCTTCTTCTGCCAGGGCTTCTCCTGCGACCTATCGGACAAGTCTGCCAAGAAGGCAATGGCCCTCGGCTACAAGAAGGTGCGCACCTATGCCGCCGGCTATCCGGGATGGAAGGCCGCCACCGAAGGCAAGAAATAAGCATGTTTCGGGGGTGGCGGCATATGCCATCCCCCGCTTAACCCCTCAGTCCATGGAGATCCACACATGACCCGCAAGCTTCTTAACCTCGTCCTATGCAGCGCCGCGTTGGCATTCGCCCCGCTGGCCCCGGCCGCCGACATTGCCATCGAACCCGGCAAGGATAAAGGCAGCATCAGCGTAGTCTCGTTCGAGCGCATCCTCAAGGAGAACCCTTCGCAAGTCGTGATCATCGACGTGCGCGACGAGAAGGACGCGAAGAAGGGCACCTTCCCCGGCGCCATCAACATCCCAATCGGCGACCTCGAGAAAAAACTGGGCGATCTGCCGAAGGACAAGCCGGTGGTGTTCACCTGCTCGACCGGCGCACGCTCAGGCGAGGCTTACGATACGGTGATGACACTCGGCGGCGGCGTCAAGGCTTACTTCCTCGATGCCGACGTGTCCTTCAAGGACGGCGGTTACACGATCAAGGGTCGCTGACCCGGATCACCCTCTGCCTGCGCCGGCTGAAAAGTCGGCGCCGGCGATACGGCGCCTCTTGGCAGGCGCCGTTTTTTATTTGTTTTCCGGCTTGCGGCAACCGTCGAGAATGTCCAGTTCGGGGCGGTAGATCGATGTCTCGACCTCCACGAAACCCAGCACAGTGTGGAACAGGTTGTCGTGGGTGAAGGGCGTCTTGCGCTTGCGCAGCAGCGCTTCCCGATCCAGCTCGTCGAATCCTTTGCCGAACCACATGATGGCAGGCACGTGCAGTTGGGCATGCGGCGCGATCGCCTTGGGCAGGCCGTGCAGGTAGGTGCCCCCCTCGCCGAGCGACTCGCCGTGGTCGCTCACGTAGAACAACGCGGTCTCGAACCTGTCGTCGTTGCGCTTCAGCAGCTCGATGGCCTTCGCCAGGAAGTGGTCGGTGTAGAGCAGTGCATTGTCGTAGGCATTCACGATCTCGTCGCGGCTGCACTGGCTCAGGTCGTTGCTCTTGCAGGCAGGCTTGAAGCGCTCGAACTCGGCAGGGTAGCGCTTGTAATAGGCCGGGCCGTGGTTGCCCATCTGGTGCAGCACAATAACGATATCGCCGCTCGGGTGGGCGTCGATATAGTCCTGCAGAGGAACCAGCATGCCCTCGTCGCGGCATTCGACGTCGCAGATCGTGTTGACGCTCGGCGACTTGTAATCCTGATAGGGCACCCGCAGCGCCACGCCCTTCGAATCCGAATTGTTGTCGAGCCACAGTACATTCGCACCGGCACGCTGCAGCACATCGAGCAGGTTCTCGATGTGATCGTCCCTATCGCCCGCGCTGCCCGCCAGAGAGAACATGCAGGGCACCGAGACCGCCGTCGAGGTGCCGCAGGCGTGGAAGTTGGCGAAGCTGACGACATCCTGCTGCGCCAAGAGCGGATTGGTCTCGCGCGCATAGCCGTTGAGCGAGAAGTGGTCCGACCGCGCGGTTTCTCCGACCACTAAGATGATCAGTTCGCGATGAAGATCTTCGGGGCGTTTCCTTGCATCGGTGCCGATCACTATCAAGGTCTTGTTTTGCGGCGCGGCGAAGCGGCCCTTCAGATACTTGACCGCCGAGTAGAGCGGATAGCTCGGGTTGGCGTAGGCGCGAAGCGATTTGTGCTCGCGCAGGAACGAGGCGTAGAAGCTGCCGAATAGCAGGCCCAGGCCGACAATTACCGCAAGCGCCACCCCCAGCAGTTTGAGGCGTGCGGCCAGCTCGGTACGCCAGCCGCGCCGACGCAGGGGCAACCTGGCGAGCAAGGTGGCCGGCAGTACGCCGAGCACTCCGAGATAGGCGATCAGCTTCAGGGTGAGCAGGTCGAACGCCTCGCCGGCATTCGTCTGCGCCACGTTCTGCAGCATCTCGTCGTTGATCACCACGCCGAAGCTGTCCATGAAGTAGGCCGCCGGTGCGGCCAGCAGCAACATGATGGCAAGCACTGGCTTGGTGAGGCGCCCAATACACATCGTTCCCAGCAGTAGCACCGTCACGGCGCCGAAGACAAGGACCAGCGACAGCAGCGCAGGGATATTTCCCGCTGCCATCCCGTAGGTCTTGACGACGTTCGAGAAGAAGCTGAAGTTCGCGAAAGCGAGCAGGAAAGCGGAGACGCCAAGAATCAGCATGTTGCCGGTCGGTCCGTCGACCTTGGAGAACAAACGCATCGTCAATTCACTTCCCGGAAGAATTCGGCAAATACAAGCGCACGGTCAGCCCGGTACCGCCCAGGCCGTCCGCCAGTTCCAGCCGCGCACCATGCAGTTCGGCGATGCGAGCGACAATCGACAGCCCGAGGCCGCTGCCCTCGATTTCCTGGCCGGCCAGGCGGTGAAAGCGTCGTAGCGCGCTATCCCGCTGAACCGGCGGAATGCCCGGGCCGCTGTCGCTGACCTCGAGTACGGCGCCCTGCTCCGCCGCATGCACGCGAATGCGTACCTGACCGCCGGACGGCGTGTAGCGGATGGCATTGTCGAGCAGGTTGCGCAACAGGATGCCCAGCATGCCTGCATTAACGTTTGTCTGCACAGATACCGGGGCGTCGAGTTCGAGAGCGATGTCCTTGTCGAGCGCCGCTGCCCCATGGTCGGCACAGGCCTCCGCCGCCAGGGCACCGAGATCGACAACTTCCATTGGCAACTCGGTCGTCGGGTCGAGCCGCGCCAGCGTCAGCAGCTGCTCGACCAGATGGCTCGCGCGCCGCACGCCTGCGACGATCTGCTCGATGGCGTGGTCCCGTTCCGCCGGATCGCGCGCGCGCAAGGCCACCTGTGCCTGGGTGGCGAGTGCGGCCAACGGAGTTCTCAGTTCATGGGCGGCATCGGCGGTAAAGCGCCGCTCGTTCTCGAGCGTCTGGTCAACCCTGACGAACAAGTCGTTCAGCGCATCGAGCAACGGACGAATCTCGACCGGCGCCGCAGCCGGCATGAGCGGTTCGAGGCGTTCGGGCGCTCGGTGCGCCACCTCCTCGGCGACGGCATCGAGCGAGGCGAGCCCGCGCCGGGTCGCGAACCAGACCCACACGCCGAACAGCGGCAGACTGAACAGCGCAGGCAGCAGCAGCCGGCTGGCGATATGTCCGGCGATCTCCTCGCGCACTTCGTGGTTCTCACCGACCTGCACGCGCAGCAGTTGCTGCTTGTCCCACTGGCTGTAATAGCGCCAGTGCTCCTTGCCTTCCGATTCCGAGAAGCCGTCGGTTGCGGTCAGCAGCGTGGTTGGGGCATGCTGCGAACGCAGCAGCAGCCGGCCTTCTGCATCCCAGAGCTGGAAGACGCACTTTTTCTGATACTTGTGCACATCGCCCTCGAGCCGCGCCACATCGTCGTCGTCGTCGTACTCGCTCGCCAGTGCGAGCAACGTCTGCGCCGTCTGCACCAGTTGCGCATCGAGCAGCTCGTCGATCTCGTGGTGCGCGTCGGTGTAGGAAAACACCAGCGTCGCCAACCAGCCGACAGTCACGCCGCCGAGCAGCAGCGCCAGCAGGCGGCGACGCAGCGAGAACCAGCGGATGCCCGCACTCATGCTTTGGGCATCACATAGCCGGCGCCGCGCAGCGTCTTGATGCAATCGGCACCGAGCTTCTTCCTCAAGTGGTGGATATGCACCTCGAGCGCGTTGCTGTCGGGTTCATCGCGCCAGCCGTAGAGCGAGGCCTCGAGTTGGGCGCGCGTCATGACGCGGCCGGCGTTCTCCGCCAGGGTCAGCAGCAGCGAGAACTCGCGCATCGACAGTTCGACGAGGTCACCGGCCAGACGCACCTCGCGCGCGGCAGGGTCGATTTCCAACTCGCCCACGCGCAGCAGCGGCCGGGCATGGCCGGCGACGCGGCGCGCCAGCGCGCGGATGCGTGCCGACAGTTCATCGAGATCGACCGGCTTGACGAGGTAATCGTCCGCACCGGCATCGAGGCCGGCCACCTTGTCGCCGGTCGCATCGCGCGCAGTGAGCACCAGCACCGGCAGCGTCTGGCCGCGCGCGCGCAGCTGGCGCAGCACGTCGAGCCCCGTCATGCGCGGCAGCCCCAGGTCGAGGACCAAGAGGTCGAAGGGTTCGCTCTTGAGCGCCAAATCGGCGGCGAAGCCGTCCTTGACCCAGTCAACCGCATGGCCGGCCTGGCGCAGGCCGACCATGAGGCCGTCACCCAGCTGGGGATCGTCTTCGGCAAGAAGGATGCGCATGATCGGCGGATTCTAGCGGGCGAGCCACCATGCGCAAAACGCCGCCCAGCCAAGCAGTGCCGCCGCCGCGAGCGGCCGCACGCCAGGGATGGCCTCGTCCGGCCGGCCGCGCTTCAAGCCCGTGAGCATCGCGCGTGGCAGGTTCTCGCGATGCGCCAGGCTGCTGACCGCCACGCCGGCAACGTGCAGTGCGGCCACCGCGAGCATCGCCGCAGTGAGCACCTCATGCACTTCCTCGAAGAACTCCCCGCCGATCTCCTGATACGTCAGCCAGCCGCTCGCGCCGGAGAGCAGGCCGAGCGCCAGCAGCGCCACGATCGCCCAGCCGCCGGCCGCGTTGTGCCCTGCATATCCCGTTTCCTTGCCTGCGAGCAGCCCGAAGACGTAATCGAGCACCGCTCCCGGCCCGCGCACGAAGCTCGTGAAGCGCGCATGGCGCGTGCCGACGAAGCCCCAGAGCACGCGAAAAAGCACGACGCCGACGACCGTACCGCCGGCATAGGCATGCACCAGGCGCCATTCCTCGCTCTCGCCGGTGATCCAGGCGAGCGCGAAGGCGCCAACCAACAGCCAGTGGCCGATGCGTACCGGCCAGTCCCACACCAGTATCTTGTCCATCTTTCTCTCCTCAGTCTTCCCAGCGGCGACCGTCAGGCATGACGATCTCGCGCTCGCGGTAGCTGCCCTCGGCGGCGCGCGTATGGCAGGCCGCGCAATTGGCTGGAGATTTCACCTTGGCGTGGCGCCAGTCGGCTGGCGCCACCTCGTGGTGCTTGCGCTTGAACCATGCGGTTGCGGTCAGCCGCGGCAGCTCGTTTGGCGCCGTCCTGCCAGCGCCGACTTTTTTGCTGTCGCCTGAATTCCTGACGAGGAACTCCTCGATGAGCTGGCGCGTCTTGTCGTCGAGGCTCGCGTTGTCGCCGTAGTGCTTGTCGAGCACCGCCATCACACGCTTCCAGTCTGCCGCCGCGAGCAGCGCCGGCGGGAAGGCAAGATGGCAGCTCGCGCACTCGGTCTGGAAGGCTGGCGGTGCATCGACCGGCATGAGCAGCTTATCGGCCTGGGCGGAGAAAGGAATGATCGCCGCAAGAAACATCAGGTACCGTCTCATCTCAACGCCCTCCCTCGGTCAGGTAGGCGACGAAGTCGGCCTTCTCCGCGGCGCTGCATTCGCGGCCGACCACCTCGGTGCAGTTGCGGCGGAACCACTTCTCGACCTTGGCCGGATCGCTCAAACGCTCTGCGTTCGCGGCAGGCGCGAGCGGCCTGATCGGCTTGTCGGTGACCACATGGCGTCCACCTTGCATCGGGTTTGCGCTATGACAACTGTCGCAGGAGCGCAGCTTCGCCGACACGTTGAAGTTGCGCTGGTAGAACGCCGCGCCGCGCTGCGCGGAAGGATGGAAGCCGGGGGAAGATCCGGCAGCTTCTGCACGGTAGCCTGCAAGCAGCTCGGCGGGCGTTGCCGCCTGCGATGTTGCGGTGGCGCCAAGCAGGACAAACATTGCGAACCAGAATTTCATGACCGTGCTCCTGTAGAGGTTGAACACGGCTCCAGTCTGGCAGTCCCGGCTTAAGAATGAATTAAGCCCGGCTTAGGCCGGGCTTAAGCGCTCGGAAAACGTCCGTTCAGTAGAGCACTTCGTGCCAGCGGCCAGTCGCCAGCATCGCGTTCTTGGCGTCCTCCCAGGCGGCTTCCGATCCCGCCACCTTGACCAGAGTTTTCTCAATGCTTTCCTGCATCTCGGTCACGCCGGCCAGATAGACATGGGTCTCAGGCTTCTGCAGCATTTCCCAGACTTCGGCCGCGTTTTGCTCAATCGCCTTGTCGAGTTCGACGGGGGCGTCGAACACCGGACGCGGACTGATCGCCTGGAAAGCCTTGAAGGTCGGTTGATAGACGTATTGCGCGAGATCCTTGTTTGCGTCATTCATGTAGAGCATCTCGAGAGGTGTACGCGCGCCGTAGAACAGGCGCACCTTGCCGTCCCAACTGCCGTACTTCTCGTAAATCGTTCGGATCAGCACGCGGAAGGGCGCGATGCCGGTGCCCATGCCGATCATCAGGATGTCGGATTTGCGATTTTCCGGCATCGCGAAGGGATAACCGAACGGTCCCGAGAACTCGACGCTGTCGCCGACCTTGAGATCGCACAAATAGTTCGAAGCGATGCCTGGATAGCGCTCGCCGTTGAAATCGTCGATATAGCTGTGGCGCTTGACGCACAGCGCAAACTCGATGCCGCCATCACGCTCGGCAACGTCGTCGGCAACCAGATAGAGGCGCGGATGGTACTTGTTGCCATACTGGCCTGGGGCCATGACACGGACGCATTGCCCCATCCTGCAGCTGAATTCCGGATCCTCACGGCGGAACACCAGGTGGCGCACCTCTTCGGGAGACTCCTCAGGCGTGATGCGCTCTGAGCGCAGCAGCCTGGCGACATGGATCTTGGCATTGGCCATTTCATGCGTGGATAACATTTTTTGCCTTTCCGGGATTGCAGTTGCGGTGATAATACCCGAATGGTTTCAGCCGCCTCCATCATCCCCTTCTCCATTGCGCGTGTGCCACGCATCGAGTTCGGCGGCGGCAGCCTAGGCAAGCTGCCCAACATCGCGGCAGGGTACGGGAATCGCATGCTGGTCGTCACCGGCGCGCAGAGTTTCCTTGCCTCCCCTCATGCCCCCTGGTTGTTCGACGCCTTCCGGCAGCGCGACATCGGTTGGGAGATCGTCAAGATTGCCGGCGAGCCCTCGCCGGAGCTTATCGACGCAACGGTCGCCGCCCTGCGCGGACAACGCTTCGATGCGGTGATCGGCATCGGCGGCGGCTCGGCACTCGATGCCGCGAAAGCGATCGCCGGCCTGCTCAAGCCCGGCAATTCGGTGATGGATCACCTCGAAGGCGTCGGACCCGAACTGCCCTACCGCGGCCCGGCCACACCCCTCATCGCCGTGCCTACCACCGCCGGCACCGGCTCGGAGGCAACCAAGAATGCCGTCCTCTCGGTCAATGGCAAGTTCAAGAAATCCTTTCGCGACGACAAGCTAGTCGCGGAATGGGCGATCGTCGACCCGGACCTGCTTGCCACCTGTCCGCCCGAGCTGGTCGCCGCCGACGGCATGGATGCCTTCACGCAGCTGCTCGAAAGCTTCGTTTCGACGCGCGCCAACCCGATGACCGACGCGCTGGCCCGAAGCGGCATTATGGCCGTCAAGGACAGCCTGCTCGAGCTGCATCGCGAACAGTCCGCTGCAGCAAGAGAAAAAATGGCCTACGCCTCGCTGCTGTCAGGAATATGCCTAGCGCAGACGGGGCTGGGCTCGGTGCATGGACTGGCCGCACCGCTCGGCGCATTCTTCCCGATTCCGCACGGTGTCGCCTGCGGCACGCTGGTCGCCGCCGCTACGCAAGTCAATATCGAGGCGCTCAAGGCACGCCAGCCCGGTAGTCCGGCGCTGCCGAAATACGCCGAGATCGGCCGCCGCTTCGCCATGCAGAAGGGCCTGAACGGTGAAGACGCCCGCGCCTTTCTCATAAGTACCCTACGGCAGTGGGAAGCTGCGCTCGACCTGCCGCGCCTCGCCGCTTACGGACTGACCGCCGACGACATTCCGCGCGTGGTCGCCAACAGCCGGGGCAGCAGCATGAAGACCAATCCGATCGAGCTTTCCGACTTGGAAATCGCGCAAGTTCTCGAGGAGCGACTCTGACTATGGCCATTCACAGCAAGCCCATCCAGGAACGCATCGACTGGCTGTTCGACCTCGCCGACCGCCACGGCCGCGACTTCCGCAGTCCCGAGGCCTGTCTCGCACGGGAACGCTACCTGGCCCTGCATCCAACGTCGATCGCCGTGCTCAAGTGCATGGACGGCCGCGTCAATATCCCGGTGGTGACCAACACGCCCGTCGGTATCCTGATGCCTTTCCGCAACCTGGGCGGGATGTTCAACCTCGGCTGGCCGCACCTGGGCGAGGTGATCGCCCATCACGTGCATCGCATGGTGGGCCAGGGGCGCCGCGTGCTGTTCCTCATCACCTACCATTTTTCGAAAGGCGACACCCACCGCGGCTGTGCCGGCTTCAAATACGACACCGAGGCCGCAATTCGCCACACCTACGAAATCCGCCGCCAGCTCGAACACATCTTCGGCGCAGCGCACGGCACCGTCTACCCGCTTGTCTGCGGACTCGAAACCGACGAGGATGCGCTGATCCTGCATGGACACGACGGCCAGAAGCTCGACATCGCCGAGTTGAGCGCCGCTGACAGCAGCATGCTCGATGCACGGCTTTCAGCGCTGTTGCCGGACATGTCGGCACAGATGCGTGCCGATCTCCTGCCGTTGCTGGAAGGCAATCTCGCGCACATCCGAGAGATGCGCGCGCAAAGCGCGCGCAACGAGCGCGCGCTCGACATCGTGCACCACGAATGGATGATCTGCCTCGGGCGCGGCTTCGACTTCCTGCACACGCCCAACGTCGCGCTTATCATCGGCCCGTACAGCCCGCGTCTCGACGAGCCGGTAAAAACCGCCGCGAGCATCATCGAAGCGAACATGAAAGCCGGGCGCATTCCGGACGACGGCCTGCTGCTGCTCACCTCGGTACCCTACGACGAGATCGGAGTCGACCGCGCCCGTGCCGACCTCAAGTCACGCTTCCTTTCCGATTTCGCCGCCGATGTGATCCGGCAGGAGTTTCCCGTGCTGGCGGACAAGATGGCGATACGCACCGCAGTGCTCGACTGGCGATCGCGGCAGCTTGAGCTCATCGGGGAGCAGGATCGCACAAGCAAGGGCTCCTCTTCGTAAGCCTGGTAATCCAGCACATCGGCACAAGTCAGACGGCCACACCCGAGGACCGAGATTGGACAGCGCTTCGGAAACGGAACGTAAGGCGTTTCTCGCTAACGCGCTGGCTTGCCGCGGCGGAGATCACGGTCCGCGAGCAGATGCTCGATAAAAGCCTCAGCCACCGCCGATAGATGCTTGCCCTTGAGGTAAGCGACATACCATTGCCGCTTGAGGGGGAAGCCGCGGACATCCAGCGGCTGCAGCAGTCCATTCTCTCCTTCCAGCGCAATCGTATGCGAGGAGAGCACCGAGACGCCAAGTCCCCCTGCAATGGCTTGCTTGATCGCCTCATTGCTGCCTAACTCCATGCGCACTTTCAGCTTGAAGCCTTGTTCGGCAAAGTAGGTCTCGGTCGCTAGGCGCGTGCCCGAACCAAATTCGCGCAAGATGAATGACTCCTCGGCGATGCGCGCGAGCGGGATGGATTTACTCTTGGCGAGAGGATGATCGTTGCGTGCGATCACAACCAGAGGATTGTCGGCTATGTGGGTCGCCACGACTTCAACCCCTTCCGGCGGTGTGCCGAGAATCAGCAAGTCATCCTCATTGGCGGCAATACGCGCCAGCAGCTTCTCGCGGTTTGTCACCGAGAGTGACGCTTCGATGCCAGGATAGCGCACGCAAAATTCCGCCAACAAGCGCGGGACGAGATACTTTGCCGTAGTCACCATGGCGACGCGCAGGCGCCCGCGCTTCAGCCCTTGCATATCGGCAAGCCGCATCTCCAGCCGCTCGATGGCATCGAGCGTTTCGCGCCCTGCCGCGAGCACCTCACGTCCCGCCTCAGTCAAATAGATCTGCTTGCCGATGCGCTCGAGCAACGGCAGCCCCACGCTGTCTTCGAGTTGTTTTACCTGGGAAAAAACGGCTGGTTGTGTGAGGTGCAGTTCATCCGCAGCGTGGGTATAGCTCTGGCGGCGGGAAACCACCTCGAAGATTTGCAGTTGTCTCAGGCTAATTCGCATTTTTTGACTGGAGTCCCGGAAGGCAAAGTAACGAATTTCAATAATAGATTATTTTGAATAGTAACTCTAAAAATTAATCAGTTTTATGAAATCTTAAAGGGGGGCAGAATCCGCCCATCCCGTATCTGTCGGGTGCGCATCCAACTTACATAGGAGACAGGCATGGCTGTAAAGACTTATAGCGCTGGCGTGAAGGAATATCGCCAGACGTATTGGACGCCGGAATACACCCCGCTGGACAGCGACCTCCTGGCGGTTTTCAAGATTACCCCGCAGCCCGGTGTCGACCGTGAAGAGGCTGCTGCTGCCGTCGCGGCGGAGTCCTCCACCGGAACCTGGACCACCGTCTGGACCGACCTGCTGACGGACATGGACTACTACAAGGGTCGTGCCTATCGCATCGAGGATGTGCCGGGCGACGATACCTGCTTCTATGCCTTCATCGCCTACCCGATCGACCTGTTCGAAGAGGGTTCCGTGGTGAACGTATTCACCTCCTTGGTCGGTAACGTGTTCGGCTTCAAGGCGGTGCGTGCGCTGCGCCTGGAAGACATCCGCTTCCCGCTCCACTATGTGAAGACCTGCGGCGGCCCCCCCCTGGGCATCCAGGTCGAGCGCGACATTCTGAACAAATACGGTCGCCCGATGCTCGGCTGCACCATCAAGCCGAAGCTGGGTCTGTCCGCCAAGAACTATGGCCGTGCGGTCTATGAGTGCCTGCGCGGTGGTCTCGATTTCACCAAGGACGACGAGAACGTCAACAGCCAGCCCTTCATGCGCTGGAAACAACGCTTCGACTTCGTCATGGAAGCCATCCTGAAGGCCGAAGCCGAAACCGGCGAACGCAAGGGCCACTACCTCAACGTGACCGCCCCGACGCCGGAAGAGATGTACAAGCGTGCCGAATACGCCAAGGAAATCGGCGCCCCGATCATCATGCACGACTACATCACCGGCGGCTTCTGTGCCAACACCGGCCTGGCCAACTGGTGCCGTGACAACGGCATGCTGCTGCACCTGCACCGCGCCATGCACGCCGTGATCGACCGCAACCCGCATCATGGCATCCACTTCCGCGTGCTAACCAAGATCGCCCGCCTGTCCGGCGCGGATCACCTGCACACCGGTACCGTCGTGGGCAAGCTGGAAGGCGATCGCGCCTCCACCCTGGGCTGGATCGACCTGCTGCGCGAGTCCTATGTGCCGGAAGACCGCAGCCGCGGCATCTTCTTCGACCAGGACTGGGGCTCGATGCCTGGCGCCTTCGCCGTTGCTTCCGGCGGCATCCACGTCTGGCATATGCCCGCGCTGGTCACCATCTTCGGTGACGACTCCGTCCTGCAGTTCGGCGGCGGCACCCTCGGCCACCCCTGGGGCAACGCTGCCGGCGCTGCTGCCAACCGCGTCGCGCTGGAAGCCTGCGTGCAGGCCCGCAACGAAGGTCGCCAACTGGAGAAGGAAGGCAAGGAGATTCTGACCGCCGCAGCCCAGAACAGCCCCGAACTGAAGATCGCCATGGAAACCTGGAAAGAGATCAAGTTCGAGTTCGACACCGTCGACAAACTGGACGTTGCGAACAAGTAATCGGCGCCCCTCATATTCGAAAGGACAAAAGTCATGGCCGTTCAAGCCTATCGTTCGAGCAAGAAATACGAAACCTTCTCCTACCTGCCCCAGATGACGCCGGATCAGGTACGTCGCCAGATCGCCTACTGCATCAGCCAGGGCTGGAACCCCGCCGTGGAGCACACCGAGAAGGGCACCACCGCGCGCGTCAACTTCTGGTACATGTGGAAACTGCCGCTCTTCGGTGAGCAATCCATCGACACCGTGCTGGCCGAGATCGAAGCTTGCCATCGCGAGTTTCCCGATCACATGGTGCGTTTTGTCGCCTACGACAACTACGCGCAAAGCCAAGGCATGGCGTTCGTCGTCTATCGTTGATGCACGTCAGCGGCGAGGCAACGAAGCCTCGCCGCAGCTTTCAAGAACCTAGGTCCGCCCTGAGCGGGCCTGCCACCAGATCGAGGTGTTTGCATGACACAAGCGATGACGGATAAAGGAGTCGCCCCGGGCGTGGTTACCCTGTCCGGACGCGAACTGGCGATGAGACGCCGCCAGGCTATGGCGCAACTTGGGAAAGCCGGTGCCGGCAAGACCGCTGCCGGTCAGCTGCGCAGCGCAGCGCATGTCGTTCCGGCAGGGGCGGATGCGGCGGGATCTCGCGTAGCGATGGCCACATCAAAACCCGCTGCAGGCGTATCCGAGCCTGGCAGGACAGTTGCAAGCGTGGCTCAGCAGGTGTCTGCCGCTAAGCCGGCGCGCGCACGACGCGAGGCTCTGAGTCAACTCGGCAAGGGTGCCCTGCCCGCATCCAACCAGCGCACTGCATCTGATCGTGCTCGCACTTCCCCCGCCATCGCCGCTGCGCCGCTCTTCTCCCCGGCCGTTATCGCTCCGGCAGCAGAAGCAGCACAATCCACACTTTCCGCCTCGGTGACCCATGCATCGGTTGCCGACACGGCTCCCGCTACAACAATGCGCGCACCGGCTGCACCGACTGGCCGCGCGTTGGCGATCGCTCGTCGCGCCGTCCTGTCCAAGGAGGGCAAAGCCGGACTCAAGCGGGTTGCTCAGGCCGTAAAAATCGCTGCCACTATGCCCGAGCAGAACTGGCAAGCCGCCATCAGCCAAGGGGCTACCGGACGCCAGATCGCCATGCAGCACCGCCTCGTGCGCTCGCTGGCAGGCCGCACTGACGGCGAGACGGTTTCCCGTCCTGCCGGCCGAGTTCGGCCGACCGTCGCCAAAGGCGAATCCCCTGTCAAGGTCGAGGAAGGTCACACGCTGGCCGGACAGCGCGTCACTGGCACGATGGTCGAGCGCAGCAAACTCATTACCGGCAACGAACCCGGCTCGGCCCGCGCCATCACGGGTACGGAATATATCGGTGCCGAGCAGTTCGAACGCTCTGGCGCGAAACGGCCGCCGGCCAATCCCGCCAAGGTCGGTGTCACTGAAACCACCAAGGGCAAGCAACTGACGGGGTCACTGGTCGGCCACTCGGCCAAGGTAACAGGCGATGAAGTTGGCGCCGAGCGTGCGCTCACCGGCACGGCCTACTCTGCCCCCACCCAGCATGCTGCAGCCCCTGACAAGGTCGCCCTCAGCCACACCGCGCAGGGCAAGGCAGTTACCGGAACTTACGTCGGCAGCGGCAGCCGGATGACTGGCGACGAACGCGGATCATGCGCCAAGGTCACCGGCACGGAGTACCTGGCTGCCGAGCAGATTCGCAGCGAATGCCATGTCGAACCTTCTGCGGGTCCGGCCAAGGTCACGTTGTCGACAACCATGGGCAGCCATTCCATCTCCGGCACTGCAGTAGGACGTTCGTCCAGGGTAACCGGCGATGAGCCTGGCGCTTGCCGCCCCGTCACCGGTTCGCAGTACTACAACACGAACGATTTCGCCGACCTGTGCACGACGCCCAGCCCGCGCCGTACAGCCTCGGTGATGTCTCGCCCGCAGCGAGAGACTGCGATCGTCGCAACGGGTGCCGACTTCCCAAAAACCGCCGGTGATGCGATTCGCGAGGCCGCCCGCATCACCACACCGCACGCATCTGTGCATCCTTTTGGCCTCGACCGCCGCAATGCCGTTGCAACACATACCGCTGTCGCGGTGATTCCGGCGGTTGCCGTCACTGGCGACCGTCCGGGCGCCGGTGGTTCAATCATGACTGGAGATGCGCGCGGCGCTTGCCTGTCGGTCAGTGGCACACCCTATATCGGCGAAGACAACGCGCCTGCGGAGTGCACGGTAGCACCCAGTGGTCGCTTCCTGCCCAGCAAGCAAGCGAATGAAATCGAACCCTCCGAGCCTTCACCCTCCGATTTCAGCATCCATACCCCTGCACGCGATGCATGGGAACGGCACCAGTCGTCGATTACCGGAACGGCTGAAGGCAGCCAGCGCATCACTGGTCCGATCAACAAAGCCAGCGGCCTGATTACCGGCACTCCCGACTTTCGTCACCGCGCTGCGATAGCTCGCACCGATGAAGTCGAAACTCCACCGGCAGCGTCCCGCCTGAGCGGTGAAGGCGCCCAAACCGGCCGGAAAATCACCGGCGATGCCTGGCACGCGATGTCTCGCGTCACCGGTACGGAGGGGGCATCGGCACTTTCTCGCAATCCATCGATGCGAGGCGAATCGCGCGGCGCTGGTGTCGTCGGCGCACGGGAATTCCGCTCAGTGGAACGTACCCCCGCCCCTGAAAGCCGCGTCACCGGTTCGGCTGGCAATTCCAGTCGCGGTGCGCTGGTTACCGTCTCCGGCGGGGCGCGTGCCTGACGCTATACGGTATTAATGTCATGGTCGATACACGCAAACGTTACGCTGCCATGAGGCAGGCTGCCACGAGGGTGAGCGGAAGCGCCAGCCCTCAGGCCGCCCTCCCTCCGCCCAACCCGGCCTGTGTGATCGGGCCGGGCCAGCGCTGCGAGCATGCACTCGTCGACTCCGTGCTGAACAGCCGGTTGGCAGACTATGAAGCGAAGGTGCGCGCACGTTTTGCGGCAATCGTGCCAACGCTGCGCCAGATTTCTGCCTTCCAGCATGAAGAGGGTTTCGCTTGGCGCGCGCAGGAATTCTCCCGCGAGCGTCTGGGTTATGACCTCCCGCACCATCTGCTGGAGGATGCCTGGGTGACGGGGCTCGACATGAGCACCTTGCACGCTGATTGCATCTTCCGCAGCTTCTCCCAATGCGTGGCGCTGGCCGATCAGGATCAGGCCGCCTGGCGCGAGTACATGCCCATCAATGCCGAGCTCATCAACCAGTGCGGCTATCACACGGTGGATATCTCGCCCTGCGCCGATGGCCGCCTGCAAGGCGCATTGCCCTTCGTGCTCCGCATGGCTCCGAACCCCGATATCTTCGTCAAAGCATATGCAGGAGCGCTGTTCGATATCGAGACTGATGTCGCCGATTGGACTCACCGCGAACTTGAACGACTCAGTGGCGGGCTGCCGGGGTGCGAGGACGGGAATCTTCTCAAGATTGCCATCTATCACACGTGCAGTTCCCACCCTTCGACGCAAGGTTGCGCCGCCCACGGCAGCAACGATGTCGCTGCCATCGATGCCGCACTGTCGCGTCTGACCGAATTGCGCGCTGCGCTCGAAAACACCTACGGAGTCGGTGCGGCGCCCGATGTGCTGTTGATCGGTATCGATACCGATACCGATGCCATACGTATTCATCCGCCAGCAGCTGACGGCAGCCTGTCCGCAGCTCGCTATCTAGACAGCGCTGCCCTGTATCGCGACACCCTCGGCATGTCGGCCGAAGATGCACGCAGACGAATCGACTCGGCAGTGGCCGCTTGCGGCGATATTCCCCCCGGACTGGCCATGCTGGTCACCCGTCTGATCGAGGCCAATTTTTCCCAGATCGAGTACGTGATCCAGCATCACGCGGGGCGCTACGCCGTCGTCGGACACGATGAGAACTTCATCTGCGCCGGGGAACCGGTCACCGAACTGCAGTTGCGCAACATGTATTACTTCGCGCACCTCGACACGGTCGAGGAAGGCGCAGCCGACATGGATGTCGGCATCAAGATTTTTACCGGGCTCAACCTGCGCCGCGGACTGGCGATTCCCGTGCTGGTGCACTTTTGCTACGACAGCCGCGTGCCGGGTTCGCAAGCACGCGCAGTGGCGCGCTGTCGGCGGGTACAAGCCGCTATCGCTGCGCGCTATCCGGAACTCGCATCGAACGGCAAGATCCGTTGCGTGCTTGCCGTCAGTGACCGCTTCAACATCGGTGAGCCGGTATTGCTCGATGACGTCTGCCCGGAAGCGGCAGGTCACTGAATTGGCGAGGACAAGACCATGAAGATCATGCGCGTGGAGAAAACCCTGGTTTCGACGAATCGCATCGATGCATTCGGCCACCGTCCGCTGCTAGTGGTACAGGAAAAGTCCGGAGGCCCTCGCAGCGTCGCCGTGGATTCCGTCGGCTGCGTGCCGGGCGACTGGGTTCTGTGCGTAGGATCTTCGGCGGCACGGGATGCCGCAGGTGCGAAGGACTTTCCTTCCGATCTCACCATCGTCGGCATCATCGACCATTGGGAAGGAGACAAGGCCTGATGGACATCCTGCGCGTCGTCGACGAACTGGTCTGCACCCGCCGGGTAGCTGGAATGAAATCATGCGCATTGCGCGTTCTCGCAAATTCGCAGGGTGCGCTATCGGTAGCCACAGACCCTGTCGGTGCGCCTTCCGGCAAGTGGGTATTCGTCACATCTGGAAGTGCCGCGCGCTTGGCGATGAAGGATTCGGCGACGATCACCGACCTGACCATCTGCGGCATCCTCGACCGCTGGGACGAGGATCTGACCGAAAAGGGCGTGGCATGACGTCGTTGGATTCGAACTTGTTACTGCATGGCATGTTGTTTGGTGGCCGCGATCTGCGGGATTCTTGATTGACTTTTCTACGAAGGAGAAACGAAATGGCAGAACGGATGGGCATTGCCCTGGGCATGATCGAGACGCGCGGATTGGTGCCGGCAATCGAGGCAGCGGACGCAATGACGAAGGCGGCGGAAGTGCGGCTGATCGGCCGTCAGTTCGTCGGCGGTGGCTACGTGACCGTGCTGGTGCGCGGCGAAACGGGTGCGGTGAATGCTGCCGTGCGCGCCGGTGCTGACGCCTGCGAACGCGTCGGTGACGGGCTGGTGGCAGCGCACATCATCGCTCGCGTGCACAACGAAGTCGAAGGCATCCTGCCGACGGCGCCGAGCGCCTAATCGCGCATTTCTGACAGAGGAGACGAACGATGGCGAGTGTGACGGGCATTGCCCTGGGCATGATCGAGACGCGCGGGCTGGTGCCGGCAATCGAGGCAGCGGACGCGATGACGAAGGCGGCAGAAGTTAAGCTGATCGGCCGTCAGTTCGTCGGCGGTGGCTACGTGACCGTGCTGGTGCGCGGCGAAACGGGTGCGGTGAATGCTGCCGTGCGCGCCGGTGCTGACGCCTGCGAACGCGTCGGTGACGGGCTGGTGGCAGCGCACATCATCGCTCGCGTGCACAACGAAGTCGAAGGCATCCTGCCGACCAAGCCCGAAGCCGACGGCGGCGGTCGTGACGCCGAGATCGTTTCGACGCGCAGCTAACGAGCAATGACGGCAAGGTCCGATCCTCGCACTCTAGGGTGGCTCCAGCGCGCGCTCACGCACGAGATGCGCGCTGTGCAGCAATACCTCGCGCAGAGCGTGTTGGCGCGTTTGTGGGGCGATCATGCTTTGGCGGAGGAGTTTCGCCGCGAAGCGGTGGAGGAACTCGGACATGCCGAAATGCTCATGGAGCAACTGATCCGCCTTGGGGTCGCGCCCGGAGCGGGTACCTTGGCACCGGCCCGACTGGGCCGCCAAGCATCCGAGCTGCTGAAAGCAGACCATGAACTCGAGGTCGAAGCCGTGCAGCTCTATGCCGACGCCATCGTCCACGCACGGCGGCAGCGCGACGGCGAAGCGGAACAGCTGTTCGCAGCGCTACTGGCCGACGAGCAGCGCCACGCGCAGGAGTTGGCAAACCTCACTATGGAGAGGCCAAATGGATCGCATTCCTGATCTGCCGAACGGCTGGGAGACGCGCGGCAAGCCGCCGACACTCTTTCGGCGCTTCGAGTTCGGGCGATATGGCAGCACGCGCACATTTCTCGATGCCCTGGCGGCACTTGCCGAGTCACGCGGCCGGCACCCGCAGAACATCAACTTCGGCACCACCTACGTGAATGTCACGATCGAAGCCTTGGGCAGCGAACTGAGTAAGGAAGACAGCGAGTTCGCAGGAGCGATCGACGCTCTGGCCACCGAAGCCGCGGGGTAACGCATGCGCGTCCTGGCGATCGTCAACCAGAAAGGTGGAACAGGCAAGACCACGCTGGCGATGCATCTGGCGGCCGGCCTGGCACAGCGCGGCGACACCGTGATCGTCGACTTGGATCCCCAGGCATCCGCATTGCAATGGGCCGGACAAGGAAGCGCCCCTTTCCCGACGCCAGTCAAGCAGATTCAGGGCAAGTGGGATGCGTCTGCGCTGCAAAGACATTTCAAGTCTTATCGCCATATCGTGCTTGACTGTCCACCTGCGCTCGACAGTCACGCCGCTCGCCAGGCATTGCGCACCTGCGACATTGCGCTGATCCCGGTGCTCCCCTCGCCGGTCGATTTATGGGCAAGCTTGCGCCTGCCGCAGGAAATCATCATGGCCAAGGAGGACAACCCGCGGCTCAAGGCGTGCCTGGTGATTAACCAACTCGAACCGAAGAGCGCCCTCTCGAGCGCCATGCGCGAAGCGCTAGCCGAATTTGACTTGCCGGCACTCAAAGCCGGCATGCGACGGCGTGCCATCTACCGCAGTGCCGCACTCGAAGGGCTGACGGCGTATCAAATGGGCAGCCGTGCTGCAGCGGCCGTGGAAGAAATCGAAGCCATCATTGAAGAGGTGATCTCCCTATGACCAACCTGAAAACGAAACTCGCCGACAGCGTCCGTCAGGCCAAGGCCAATACCGCCAATCCGACCAAGCGGCAGGCCCCTGCGGCGCCGCCCCCCGTCGTGAAGAAAGCTGCGCCGACAACCCAACCCAAACCGGCCGAAAGCCGCCGCGCTGCCCCCGCGGCCGGTACTTCGGCGAGTGATCCGCAAGCCAGCGGCAACGCCCTGTTCCCCAGCCGCGTCTGGCCCGATTGAGTATTTGAAGAGGAGCGATCCATGCGATCCGATTTCGTTCGTACCTATTCTCCACGCCAGGATGCACAAACGCGTTCCGCAGCCCAGGTTCGCCCCAGCGCCGCGCAACGGCCGGCCGCAGATTCGTCCTCAGGTGCCGACCCGCTCTCCGCCTATTACGTCCAGGAGGAGCCTTATTACCGTCCGGTCGCCGATGAAGTTGCGCTCTACGAGGCGGCCTACTCGGTGCGCATGCCGATCATGCTGAAAGGGCCCACCGGTTGCGGCAAGACGCGTTTCGTCGAGTACATGGCCTGGAAGCTGGGCAAGCCGCTCATCACCGTGGCGTGCAACGAGGACATGACGGCATCCGACCTGGTCGGCCGGTTTCTGCTCGACGTCAATGGCACGCGCTGGCAGGACGGTCCGCTGGCCGTTGCCGCGCGCCTTGGCGCCATCTGCTACCTCGACGAGGTCGTCGAGGCGCGCCAGGACACCACTGTCGTGATTCATCCGCTGACCGATGCGCGTCGCGTGCTGCCCCTGGAGAAGAAAGGCGAGTTGATCGATGCGCATCCGGACTTCCAGATCGTCATCTCCTACAATCCGGGCTACCAGTCACTGATGAAGGATCTCAAGCAATCAACCAAGCAGCGCTTCGGCGCGCTCGATTTCAACTATCCGGAACACGATGTCGAGGCCGAGATCGTCGCCCACGAATCGGGCGCTGATCTGGAAACGGCGAAAAAGCTCGTGCATATCGGCGAGCGTGCGCGCAACCTCAAGGGCCACGGTCTGGATGAGGGGTTGTCGACGCGCATGCTGATCTACGCCGGCTCGCTGATTGCCAAGGGCGTGGCCCCGCTCGCCGCCTGTCGCGTTGCGCTGGTGCGCCCGATCACCGACGACCCCGACATGCGCGACGCACTCGATTCCGCGGTCACCACCTACTTCTAATCGCTGACGGAGCGGCCCGACCTGCTGCCGTCCCGCCAGCGCCGACTTTCATGGCCATTCATCTCGAAGAGTACCAAGAACTGCTCGACGACCTGCCCAGCAGCGCCCAAGAGGTGTTGCGTGGGGCATGGAACGAGGCGGCACGCGCCTTTTCTGCCCGAGGCCTGGACAACTACCTCAAGGGGGCAAGCGCCCTGCATCAACTGGGGCGCGGCGAGGAACTGGTCGTCAGCTATATCCAGACACTCCCCGAAGTGGCACGCGCCATCGGCGAGGACGTGCTCACTGAAGTGGTCAACTTCCTGCTGTCGATGGCCTCGAAGACCTCGGGCCAAGTCCTCACCCTGATCGTCGGCACTTCACCGCTTGCCGCCGAACGGCTCGGCGATGAGAAACTGTTCCGCAACTACCTGAACGTGCTGTCGATCATGCTGGCGCAGGCGCCGCGCGGCATGCGGCCGATGCTGGAGAACCTCGACCGCCTGCTCACGCAGCTGACGCTCGGTGGCCTGAGGCGCTGGGTGCAATGGGGTGCGCAGGCCTACAAGACCGACTTCGAAGGCCAGGTGCGCTATTTCTCGCTGCAAAGCCCGGATGCGCTGTCGGTCCTGCAGCAGGAGCGCAAGGGCACGCTGTTCGTCGATGTGCAGCGGCGGCTCAACATCTATCTGCGTGCCATGTGGGGACGCGACTTCTTCCTGCGCCCCACCGCCGGCGACTACGAAAACCGCGAGGGTTTGAAGCCCTACATCGATCGCTATGTCGTTCATATCGCCGACGCCTACGACGACTACCGGCCGTTGGGCGAGGCGACGCCGACCGAAGCGGTGGTTCCCGGCGCGGAGATCTACCGTGCGGCGGCAAACCATTGCGCCGCCCACCTCGCGTTCTCCAAAGAGCCGCTGTCGATGCAGATGCTCAATACCACGCAGATGGGGATCATCGAGACCATCGAGGATGCCCGCGTCGAAGAGTTGGCCTGCCGCCAGTTTCCGAAGATGCGCGCAGCCTGGCTCGCGCTGCATCCGCCGGCAAACTACGGCGATCCGCAAACCGTCGGCGACCTGCTCAACCGTCTCGCCCGCGCCCTGCTGGCCCAGGATGACGCCGACCCGCACCCCTGGGTGCAGAAAGGCGTGGAATTGTTCCGCGCCGAGCCGGACATCTCCACCAATCAGGCGAGCTGGAATATCGGCGTGGAACTGGCCCACCATCTGGGGCAGATCCCATTGCCGGAATACAGCCCGCGAACCGACGGCTTGCGCGCGATCTATCGCGACGACAACCGCACCGTCTGGGAATCCGAAGAATACAACGAGCATGAAGCGCTCGAAGCGACCTGGCAACCCAAGCAGATCCGCAAGAAGGTCAACCTGATGGAGATGGTGAACGAGGTCAACAACGAGTTCGCCGGCGACGACGCGGAAGAGATCTGGGTGCTGCCCACCGAATTCTGGCTCGACCAGGAAGGCGTCACGATCAACTCGCTCGAAGGCCGGGAGCCTGTCGCCGACCCGGTGCATTACCACGAGTGGGATTACCAGATCCAGCTCGAGCGGCCCAGCTGGGTCACCGTGCTCGAGCGCCACCCGAAACTGGGCGAACTGGAGAAGATCGAGCAGATCATCAGCGACAACAAGCCGGTGATCTCGCGTCTCAAGTTCCTGATCGAATCGATGATCCCGCAGGGCATGCAGCGCATCCGCCGCGTCGAGGACGGCGACGAGCTGGACATCAACGCCGCGGTGCGTGCCATGCTTGATATCCGAATGGGGCAGCAGCCGGATACGCGCATCATGATGCGCCACAAACGCAACGTGCGCGATCTGGCGGTGATGGTACTGCTCGACATGTCCGAATCCGCCAACGACAAGGTGCGCGGACAGGACTACAGCATCATGGACCTTACCCGTGCCGCCACGGTGCTGCTCTCCGACGCCCTCGACCGCATCGGCGACCCCTTCGCGCTGCACGGCTTTTGCTCCGACGGCCGGCACGACGTGCATTACTACCGCTTCAAGGACTTCGACGCGCCCTACAACGACCTGGTCAAGGCCCGCCTGGCCGCGATGCAGGGCAGCTACTCGACGCGCATGGGCGCCGCGATGCGCCATGCAGCCAGCCACCTCAAACTGCAGCCGAAGAGCAAGAAGATCCTGTTCGTCATCACCGACGGCGAGCCGGCCGACAACGACGTGCGCGATCCGCAATACCTGCGCTTCGACACCAAGCGCGCCGCCGAAGAACTGGCGCGCGATGGCATCGTCACTTATGCGCTCTCGCTCGATCCGCATGCCGACCAGTACGTCTCGCGCATCTTCGGCGCAAAGAATTTCACCGTGCTTGACCACGTCGAGCGACTGCCCGAGAAACTACCCATGCTCTACATGGGACTGACGCGCTAGGCGGCAATCATGGAAGTCAATTCTCTCGCCAAGCGGCTGCTGTTCAACACGGTGCGCGTCGATACCGTGCTCGAGGACGGCAGCGAAGGGTCCGGCACCGCCTTCGTGGTCAGCCATACCCACGCGCGCGGCACCTATCATTTTGTCGTCACCAACCGCCACCTGGTCGAAGGCGTGCGGCGCGGCGGACTGATCTTCACGCAAAAGAAGAATGGCCAGCCCCTGCTCGGCCAGCGCTTCCAGCTGGACATCGACGAATTTCCGCACGCCTGGTTCCTGCATCCGGATCCGACGGTCGACCTGGCCGTCGTTCCCCTGCGCCCGCTCGAACAGGCCGCGCGCGATCGCGGCATCGAACTGTATTACCAGGCGATCGATACGCGGCTCGTGCCCGATGCTGCCCAATTGCAAAGCCTCGATGCCCTTGAAGAAGTTCTCTTCGTCGGATACCCGAGCGGCGTGTGGGATCAGGTCAACCTGATGCCGATCCTGCGGCGCGGCACGACGGCAACGCCCATGGCGCTGGATTTCGAGGGACGGGCCGAGTTTCTCATCGACGCTGCCGTCTATCCGGGATCGAGCGGCAGCCCGGTGTTCGTCTTTCAGCCCGAGGCTTTGCGTCCTCATGGCGGCAGCGGGCGGAAGTTTCTTTTTGCCGGGGTTGTGGCCGCTGTGTTCTTCCGCGAGGAAGCCAACCGCATCGCCTCCATGCCGGTGCCGGCAAATCAGGGTGGCGCGACGATCGGATCGGAGATGATCGATCTCGGCCTCATCATCAAGTCTCAGGCGGTCGTCGATCTGATCGAGGCCTATCTACGGAAATGGAAAGAATAATGAAGTCCCAACCTGTTTATCCCGGCCTCGACAACGACACTCACGGCATCACCCAGTTAGGCCGGATCGTGCTCGACGCCCGTGTTTTCGGTTTGATCTCTGACGCGGAAGACTGTGCCGGCTGGGACTTGCAGCGCATGCAGGTACTCGCCAATCAGGTTGAGGCGCGCTGGGACGAATACGGCAACCTGCCCAGCCGCTTGCCCGACGAATTGATGGCTCGCCATACGGCGATCTACGCAAGCGCAATGGAGCGCGCCCGCACGCGCGGCTGGAATCCGGAACTGGACGAGAACGAATGAAGGCTTTGCTGCGTACGGAGTCTGACAGATGAGACCGGCTTGGCTGAGGGGAGTACTTCCGTTTCTTGACTGGTTGCCCTTTACGGGAACCCAGTTGCGCGCCGACCTGATTGCCGGCATAACGGTGGCCTTGGTGCTGGTGCCGCAATCGATGGCATACGCTCAGTTGGCCGGCCTGCCGGCCTACTATGGCCTGTATGCCGCTTTCCTGCCTGTCATCGTCGGTGCGCTGTGGGGTTCTTCACGTCAATTGGCGACCGGGCCGGTCGCAGTGGTCGCCTTATTGACTGCTTCGGCGTTGGCGCCGCTCGCCGCCAGCCCCGAACACTACCTGACGCTTGCGATCCTGCTGGCTTTCCTGGTCGGCATCACGCAGGTACTGCTTGGACTCTTCAAGCTGGGAACCGTAATCAATCTGCTTTCGCATCCGGTCATCATCGGCTTTACCAATGCAGCCGCCATCATCATCGGACTCTCTCAGCTCAACAAGCTGCTGGGCGTCTCGATGGGGCGCAGCGACAGTTTCTTGCGCGACATCTATGGTGTCCTGACGCAGATTGGCGATACCCACTGGCCGACCTTGGTCATGGGAACAAGCGCTTTCGTCATGATGCTGCTCATGAAGCGTTACTTGCCGCGCTGGCCGAGCGTCCTCGTCGCTGTCGCCATCACGACGGTGATCAGTTGGCAAATCGGTTATGAACGCACGCTTGTGGTGCCCGCATCCTCTGTCGCGGACGCGAACCTGAGCGCACGCATCGACGAGCACCAAAAAAAGCGCGAGTTGGTCAAGCAACTTGGCGGAGAACTGGCCAGTCAGCGTGAAGCCGTGCGAAAAGCGGCTCAAGAAAGACCTGAGACGCGGGCCGAACTCGACTACCACCTCGAACTGGCCCGCATCCGCCATGAAGAGGCTGAACGCGAAGTGCGTGCGCACTACAAGGCATTGGCCAAAACACAGTTCGCAGTCGTTCAGGAAGCGGATGGTTCACGGAGGCTCCAAGCATCGCCCGTTCAGCAGACAGACTTAATCACCGACGGCACGAACTGGCGTTTGAAAAAGATCGAGGGCGACAAGCTTTACCTGAGCGGCGGCGGCGAGGTGGTAGGCGCCATCCCGTCCGGCTTGCCTGATTTCAAATGGCCCAGGTTGAGTTGGTCGGAAATGACCAACCTGTTGTCGATCGCCGTAGTGATTGCTTTGGTGGCCTTCATGGAAGCGATTTCAATCGCCAAAGCCATGGCGGCGAGGACCCGGTCGCGCATTGATCCGAACAAGGAGTTGGTCGGACAGGGTCTAGCCAACCTGGCTGCGGCCGTCTCCCAAGGCTTTCCGGTCAGTGGTTCGTTTTCGCGATCCGCGGTGAACCTGAATGCAGGTGCCGTCACCGGCCTTGCGTCGGTTATTTCCGGTCTTCTGGTCCTCCTGACACTGTTGTTCCTGACCGGCTTGCTTTATCACTTGCCACAGGCCGTACTTGCGGCGGTGATCATGATGGCTGTCGCCGGCCTCGTGAATTTTGGTGCGATCCGGCATGCCTGGCAGACCCATCGCCACGACGGTATCGCCGCGACCATCACCTTCGTCGCCACCTTGGCCTTCGCGCCGCATCTGGATCTGGGCATTCTCACTGGCGCAGCCATTGCCATTGGCCTGTTCCTGCACCGACGCATGAGGCCGCGCGGAGAAATCCTAGCTCAGCATCCGGACGGCGTTCTAGCCGGGATGGACACGCACAAATTGGAACCGATCAGCGACAAAGTCGTTCCGGTGCGCTTCGATGGCGAATTGACGTTCGTTAACGTCGCCTATTTCGAGGACATCGTGCTGGAAGCGCTGGCTCGCTTCCCGCAGGCACAAGCGATCCTGCTGATTGGTAGCAGCATCAACGAAATCGACGTTTCCGGCGAGGAAAAGCTGCGCGAGATCGCCGAGCGTCTTGATCAGATGGGCGTCAAGCTGTATGTCAGCGGTCTTAAGCGCCAGGTCATGGAAGTGCTGGAGCGGGCCCATATCGAACAGAGCCTTCCACCGGAGCGGTTCTTCCGTTCCAAGGAGCAGGCGTTAGCCGAGTTGCGCGCAACGTACGATTCACTTGGCTCCATCAAATGTGAGAGGAATGCATGAACGCTATCGAGCCGGTCGTCCTGTTTTTTCTCCTCGGCGTAATCGCCGGCCTGGCGCGCTCGGATCTCAAGATACCGTCCGCGATCTATGAGGCGCTGTCGATCTTTCTACTGCTGGCCATCGGCTTGAAAGGCGGCGTCAAACTCGCCGAATACCCGCTGGGGTCCCTGGTGGTTAGCGCTCTCGCCATCGTTGCCGTCGGCGCGCTGATTCCACTCGCCGCTTTCCCGGTTCTGCGCTTCCTCGGTCGCATGAGCCGCGCCGACTCGGCGTCCATTGCAGCCCACTATGGATCGGTCAGCGTCGTCACCTTTTCCGTGGGTGTCGCCCTCCTTGATCACAAGGCGGTATCGCATGAAGGGCATATGATCGTTTTCCTCGTGCTGCTTGAGTTTCCCGCGCTGATCTTGGGCGTGATACTCGCACGGCATGGCGAAGCCGGCAAGACGCAGTGGGGCCGCCTGCTCCACGAAGTCTTTTTCGGCAAGAGCATCCTGCTTCTGATCGGCGGCCTCCTCGTCGGCTACATTGCCGGCGCCGATGGAATCAAGCCGCTCGACAATCTGTTCTTCGATCTGTTCAAAGGTGTGCTGGCCTTCTTCCTCCTGGAGATGGGACTCGTGGCCGCTTCGCGCATCGCCGATCTGCGACGCTATGGCGCCTTTCTCATCACCTTTGCCATCGTTACCCCGATACTCTCGGCAATCATGGGCATCTTCCTTGCGCAAGCCCTGGGACTGAGCCAGGGGGGTGCCTTCCTGCTTGCCCTTCTTTACGCCAGCGCCTCATACATCGCCGCGCCGACGGCGATGCGTATCGCCGTGCCGGATGCGAATCCGGCGCTGTCGATCGGCGCCTCGCTTGGCATCACCTTCCCCTTCAACATATTCCTCGGCATTCCCTTATATTGGTGGCTTTCCGAATGGATCTACCGATAGGCCATAAATCATGTCACAGATGAAAACTTTGCTCGTCATCGTCACTGAAGCGGTGCTGGAACGCACGATCATCGATGAAGTCCTCGCCCTCGGCGCCAAGGGCTTTACATCCAGCGAAGCGCGAGGCCTTGGTACCCATGGCATGCGCTCCGGAAACTGGACGGTAGGCGGCAACGTACGCATCGAGATCATCGGCGATGAAGATCTATGCGAACGCATCGTCGCCACCTTGCATAAGAAATACGATACCGACTACGGCCTCCTGATGTTTACCTGCCCGGTGAACCTGCGCAACTGACAAGCCGCAATGCAAATTGAACTGCGCACCTATGTGTTCATGGATGCCCTGCAGCCGCAGCTGGCGTCCTATCTCGCGACCTCTTCGCAGGGCTTCCTGCCCGTGCCCGGCGATGCCTGCCTTTGGATCGAGGTCGCACCGGGCATGGCGGTGCACCGCCTCTCGGACATCGCCCTGAAACAGACCAACGTACACTTGGGTGAGCAGGTGGTGGAGCGCTCCTTCGGTTCCATGGAGATCCACTATCGGAATCAGAGCGAGGTGCAGGAGGCTGGCAACATCATCCTGCGGCAGCTCAACTCCACGGAAGACTCCCGCATGCCCTGCCGCATTGCCTGGAACGAGATCATCCGCGGCATCACCCCGGACCACACCACGCTCATCAACCGCCAACTGCGCAAGGGCTCCATGATTCTGCCCGGCAAGAGCATGTTCATCCTGGAAGTGGAACCGGCAGGCTATGCGGTCTATGCGGCCAACGAGGCGGAGAAGGCGGCCAACATTACCCTAGTAGACGTGAAACCCTTCGGCAATTTCGGCCGGCTGACCATGATGGGCAGCGAGGCCGAGGCGGAAGAAGCCCAGCGCGCTGCCGTCAGGGCGCTCGAGAACATCAACGCACGCGCCAGCAAGGGCTGATAGGCCGTTCCCTTCTATCGGCAAGCTCGGCATGGCATGCCAGCCAATAAAAAAGCCACGGCGCACCGTGGCTTTTTTATTGGCGCAGCCGCGCTTACATCCGGGTGGAGAAATCCAGATCCAGATGGGGGGAGTCTGCCTCTTCCATGTTCTCGTCGATCATCACCCAGATATCGGGGTCGATGATCGTTTCGGCCGGATGATGGGCGAAGGCAGAAAACGAGGTGAGCAGGGAAGCGACAACTGCGGCTTTGACGATTTTCTTCATGACTCCGTTCCTATGGAAAGTTGGAAAGTACCAGCGGCCCCTGGCACGGGTTGCTCAACCACTGACGGAAGACATGCTAGAGATGATGAGTATCCGGACCGTGTCCGGAATGTTCGCCTTCGTTTCGAAGTGTTTCAAGCGGAGCGCTACGGGCGCCGCGCCGAATCCTGCTGCTGCGCCGCCTGCCGCGGCGAAACGTTGATCGTCACCACCACCCCGCTCAGCGAGGCCGGCTCGATCTGCACCAGCGCGACGCGGTCGCTGCGCTGGAAGGTCAGGATGCTCGTCTTCGCCTGGATCGCGGTGATCAGCCCCCAGCCGAACGACGGCATGCCGTTGTAGAAATGGTTGTACACCTGCACCGAGGGGCTGTCGACCTTGAGTACCAGGCGCCCCAGCCAACGGTCGCCCGAGCCGATGATGAGCGAATTCTCGGCATCCAGCTTCGCCCCGCTCGGCAATCCGATATCCGGCACCAGCAGCGCATTCGGCGCATCCGCCGGCTTCGTCTGCTCACCGTCCGCCGACGCACCCACCACCGGCTGGCCGGTGGCGCAGGCACCGAGCAGCAGGCTCGCGCCGAGCAAAGCAGTCAGGGCAAAACGGTTGGCAGCGGACTTCGTCATAGACATCAAGCCAGGGTCGGGTGGTTACAAAACGAAGACTAGCACGAGCGAGCGGCACGGCGCAGCACGCATAGGGAGTCTCGATGTGAGTTGTTGGCGATCAACGTAAAGTCGGGGAGTGCGGCGCTCTTGGCGCGTCCCTCTCAATATCCACGTTGGACAATCCCCTCCCGGGTTCAAGCGGCATGTTCCAAAGTGATTACGACATTTCCCTTCTTGCGTCCGGTGTCGACGTAGCGGTGAGCCTCGACGATCTGCTCGAACGGATAGCGTCGATCAATGACCGGTTTGAATACTCCCGCCTCGGCCAGCCTCGCAAGAAAACGCATATCTTCGACGCGCACGGTGGCTGGCCCAGCGATGACTTTCTTGCTGCTCGTCATCGACACCAATGGAGCTATAAGCATTGCTGGCAGCCCAGCCACAAGCAGAAGAAGGCGCCCTCCTTCTTTCAACGAAGCTTTGCTACGGGAGAACGGAGCCGTGCCGACGGTATCGACAATGACATCATAGGTTTCGCCATTCCGGGTGAAATCCTGTTGGGTGTAGTCGATGACATGCGTGGCGCCCAGAGACCTCACCAACTCCACGTTCGCGGTACTGCACACCCCGGTGACGATTGCCCCGAAATGCTTGGCAAGCTGCACCACAGCTGTGCCAACCGCTCCGGAAGCGCCATTGACGAGTACGCTTTCTCCGCTCTGAAGTTTTCCTCTTCTGAGGAAATCCAACGCCGTTGTTCCGCCAAAAGACAGCGCTGCGGCTTCTTCAAAAGTCAGACTGGGCGGTTTTGGCACTACAGCCCCGTCTTCAGCCATACATTTGTACTCCGCATGGCAACCCATGGCGGTATCGCTGAATGCAAAAACCGGGTCACCGACCTTGAACTTCCTTACGTCTTTTCCGACCGATTCAATTACCCCGGCCAACTCCGACCCTAGTATGGGTTGCTTTGGTCGCGAGACTCCAAACACCAAACGCATGATGAGCCCGAAGCCGGCAGGCACATTGAGGCTTCGCACCCTCCAGTCCCCGGATGTGACCGTTGTCGCATGTGTTTTTATCAGGACTTCATGGTTCTTGGGCGTGGGCTTCTCGACCTCTTTCAACTGAAGAACTTCGGGCGGTCCATATCTTTCATACACGATTGCCTTCATGCGTTATCGCCCTCAAGGATTGCTTTGATCCGTAGTCTTTCGCGTTGCCCAGCGTGGAGGTCACCCGCGGACCGCTGGGTTGTGCGTACTTGGACCAGCAACTCGCGGTATGAAATAGGCCAAGATAAAGAACAGCGAATAGATGAGAAGTATTGTCAGCGCCTTCGAGGGAAAGAAATAACTCTCTTCGTAAGAAGCCAAGGCCGGATTCATGCCCGCCTGGGTAGCTACGCGCTCCATGTACCATACGTAGAGCCAGTGAAAAGCGTGCAGCAGGACAGGCCAAACCAGAACCGAGTACATGAGCAAGCGCTGGTGCCCAAAATGACGAACCGTCAGTCCAGCTAGAGCAGCGATCAATATGGTGTTCGGAACGGCTGTCGCAAAGGAAACGAATGCAAGCATCGCATCGTAGGGAAGCGCTAGAGCAAATGCCTCCTTTGTTGTCTTGAGAACTGACGTTGCGCCATGCATTAGTGAATTAGTGAGCGCATCTGGCAGCGGGAGAATCCGCACCCACAGGAGATAACCGTACAACACCCCCAATGCAGCAAAGGAGGTTCGACGCACAATCAGGGCGATTTCAGTACGCATAACGTCTGAGTTCAGGGGCGCTGCGAGGCTTCATCGAGCAGCGGAATCTTCCCCCGATGTAGTTGACACTGGGGCTTCATGCAAACTGTTTCTCATAGTCTGACGGGGAAACGTAGTGCAATGATGAATGCATTCTACTGCGGTTGTAGAACGGAATATAGGAG
>JBGFRW010000047.1:0-35891 GCA_041694935.1 Pseudomonadota bacterium
CAGGACCGTGAAACGAGACCGCGCCAATGATAGTGGGCAGCTCGCCCGCGAAAGTAGGTCAGCACCAGACTACCCCTCACAAAAAAGCCCGCTAACTAATACTTAGCGGGCTTTTTTACTTAAAAATGGGAAAAAAGGTGTGCTTGGCGCTTTTGTGGGGCTTCCGAGAGGAAGTATTTAGATCAATACCAGGTTGTCGCGATGGATGAACTCGGATTCATCCATGTAGCCGAGGAGTCCCTCTATCTCCTGACTGTTTCTTCCGGCTATCTTTGCGGTTTCGGCGCTGCCATAGTTGGATAGTCCGCGAGCTACCTCTATTCGCGCAACGTCGAGGCATGAAACCACTGCACCGCGTTCAAACCCACCTTCTACGCTGCGGATGCCAATAGGCAATAAACTTTTGCCGCTACGCAATGCATTGACCGCACCTGCATCAATCACGACCGATCCTACTACCCGTAAGTGATCAGCCAGCCATTGCTTACGCGCAGCTAAGGGGGACGTATTCGCTTTGAGCAGGGTGCCAATCAGGTCGCCGCTTGCGGCGCGGATAAGCGCACCGGGCTCTCTTCCGCCAACGATCAATGTATGCGCTCCACTTCGCGCCGCACGCTGCGCTGCTTTGATCTTGGTAATCATCCCACCTTTGCTGATTCCACTGCCAGCTCCTCCTGCAATGGTCTCGAAATCACGATTCTCTGCATCCCCTTCAGAAATCAAGGTTGCTTGCGGATCTTTACGTGGGTCCGCGGTAAATAGACCGAGCTGATCGGTAAGAATGATAAGTACATCCGCTTCGACAAGGTTTGCAACAAGAGCACCTAAGGTGTCATTGTCCCCAAACTTAATTTCATCAGTAACGACAGTGTCATTCTCATTGATGATGGGAACCACACCGAGTTCGAGCAGAGTGGCTAGGGTAGATCTGGCATTGAGATAGCGGGTACGATCAGCAAGATCGTCATGGGTCAAGAGAACCTGTGCAGATCTGAGACCGTGCTGGGAAAAAACAGTTTCGTAGGCTTGCGCTAGGCCCATCTGTCCGACGGCTGCTGCAGCCTGGAGCGCATGCATGGCATGCGGGCGCCTTGTCCAACCGAGCCGCTGCATTCCCGAGGCAATCGCCCCGGAAGATACGAGGATGACTTGACGCCCAGACTGCTGAAGCATCGCAATTTGGCGCGCGCATTCAGCTATGAAGTCGTGAGCAAGCCCGGATCCGTTATTGGTTACAAGCGCACTGCCGACCTTCACTACGATGCGCTTGCTCTCAGCTATGATCTTCCGCATGATGAATTGATGCTTCTAAAAACTGCATGATTCGTTGGCAGAGACTTGCGCAGCCCTCGCTGGTTGCTGCGGAGACCCGAAATACAGGATAGGGTGAGGCAAGTCTTTCAGTAAGCTCATTGATAGCCGCCTCACGCTCCTGCTCTGGAATCAAATCAATCTTGTTGAGAACAATCCAGCGAGGTTTCAAGTACAAAGCTTCATCATAAGTACGCAATTCATCGACAATTGCATGCGCGTCAGCGACTGGATCGACCGAGGGATCAAGCGGTGCGGCATCGATGATATGCAGTAAGACCCTAGTGCGCTGCAAGTGCTTGAGAAAACGGTGGCCGAGTCCAGCACCTGTTGATGCCCCCCGGATTAATCCGGGGATATCGGCAATTACGAAACTCTGATTGCTTGCAACACGGACCACACCCAGATTGGGCTGGAGGGTAGTAAAAGGATAGTCGGCGACTTTCGGGCGCGCAGCGGAAACTGCACGGATAAAAGTTGATTTGCCTGCATTCGGCATACCAAGCAACCCGACATCTGCAAGCACCTTCAGTTCAAGCTTCAGTTCCCTAGCTTCTCCCGGCTCACCATGGGTTGACTGGCGTGGGGCGCGATTGGTACTTGACTTGAAACGAAGGTTGCCAAGCCCGCCGGCACCACCTTTTGCCACAATGGCGCTACTACCATCGGAGGAAAGGTCAAAAAGTTGCTCGCCAGAAACTGCGTCGGTGATGATCGTCCCAACCGGAACGCGCAAAACCAAGTCGGAACCACCCTTGCCGAAACAGTCAGCGCCACGCCCATTTTCACCATTCTCTGCACGGAAATTTCTCGTGTAGCGGTAATCGATGAGTGTGTTGAGGTTCCGGTCGGCAAGCATGACAATGCTGCCGCCCCGACCGCCATCGCCGCCATCAGGGCCTCCGCGTGGAACATATTTCTCCCGGCGAAAGGAGACCGCACCGTTTCCACCATTGCCTGCAAAGACAGATATGAGGGCTTCGTCGAAAAATTTCATCGTAAAAGAAAAAGCCCCATCCAGTCGGACAGGGCTTATGTTTCCCTAATTCTTAAATCGAAAATCAGGCGGAAGGAACGATGCTTACATACCTACGCTGGGGGGCGCCTTTGATCAGAAACTGAACAACGCCGTCGATTTTTGCGAAAAGCGTATGGTCCTTGCCTACGCCGACGTTTTCGCCAGCGTGAAACTGCGTGCCGCGCTGGCGAACGATGATGCTGCCGGCGGAAACAGCTTGGCCGCCATAACGTTTGACGCCCAGGCGTTTCGCTTCTGAATCGCGACCGTTACGGGAACTGCCGCCAGCTTTCTTATGTGCCATTTCGTATGCTCCTTAATACAAATCAGGCTTTGATGCTGCCGATTTCCAGTTCAGTAAAGTTTTGACGGTGCCCCTGGCTCTTACGATAGTGCTTGCGACGCCGCATTTTGAAAATCTTGATCTTGGGATGGCGACCATGAGCAATCACCTTGGCGGTGACAGTGGCTCCACCGATGACGGGCGTGCCGATTTTCACGCTGTCACCTTCGCCGACCATCAATACCTGATCCAAGGAGATTTCAGTGCCCACATCTGCCGGTATCTGTTCTACTTTGATCTTTTCGCCGGCCGTGACGCGATATTGCTTCCCGCCGGTTTTTATGACCGCATACATGTTGGACTCCAAAATAAGTTCGTTGAAGAACCGTGCATTCTATAGGCTGTTGTTCTGTCAGTCAATCTTTGCGATATTTTATTGACGGACAGTCCGGCGGCACCTAACATCGCGAACCTTAAACAAGGAAGCCGACCTTGAACCTATCCACGACCTATTCCCTGATAGAAAAAGACATGCAGGCGGTTGATGCGGTGATCCGCGCCCGCCTTTATTCGGATGTCCCGTTGGTGCGGGAAATCGCCGAATACATAATTGCCGGTGGCGGCAAGCGGATGCGCCCGGCTCTCCTGTTGCTGGCTGCTGGCTCGTTAGGATATCGGGGTGCTGATCATCATGAGCTTGCAGCTGTTGTGGAATTTATTCATACGGCAACCTTGCTCCATGACGACGTCGTAGACGAGTCTAAACTGCGGCGTGGGCGAGATACAGCAAATGCGCAATTTGGGAACGCTGCGAGTGTGTTGGTAGGGGATTTCCTGTATTCCCGTGCCTTTCAGATGATGGTTGCCCAGGGAAACATGCGAGTCATGGAAATATTGGCCGAGGCGACCAACATCATTGCCGAGGGCGAGGTGCTGCAGTTGATGAATTGCCATAACGCTGATGTAGGCGTGGACGAGTACCTTCGTGTCGTTCGATACAAAACGGCGAAATTGTTCGAAGCATCCTCGAGGTTGGGCGCCGTTCTTGGAGAGGCCTCGGAGGAACTTGAGGCAGGCCTCGCAGCCTACGGTATGCATCTGGGAACGGCGTTTCAAATCGTCGACGACATATTGGATTATTCAGGGGAGTCAGGAGAAATCGGCAAGAATCTAGGAGACGACCTAGCCGAAGGGAAGCCGACTCTCCCGTTGATCCATGTTATTCGGCACGGTACTCCAGCCCAGTCTGAAATGGTACGTACCGCTCTGGAACAAGGCGGGCGGGACGCGTTCCGGGACATTATCGAAGCTGTCCAGATGACGGGAGCGCTTGACGCCTCAATGGCTGTGGCAGAGGCGGAGGTAGAGAGGGCAAAAGCATCGTTGAGCGCACTCTCGGATAGCCAATACAAAGAGGCTCTGATACAATTAGCTGTCTTTGCAGTTGCGAGGCGCTATTAGCCGGTGCAACTGAAATGTGCCGATTGGAATTGCCAATTGGCCATGAGTTCGGGGTGTAGCTCAGCCTGGTAGAGTACTGCGTTCGGGACGCAGGAGTCGGAGGTTCGAATCCTCTCACCCCGACCAATCCTTTGTTAATGTCTTGCCATCCGCAGTTATTGCGGGAGAATATCTGCCGCCGAGAGTGGGTTCAGGCATGCGAGGCAAACAAGATGTTCAAGGCAATCCTTCTGGTTTTTGTACTATTTCTGGTTTATTGGGTCTTTTGGGGAAGTAAATCCAAAAGGGCGCCAGGAGAAGTAGGTCCCGCCAGCGACAACGAAAGAATGGTCGTTTGCGCGTATTGTCAATTACGCGTGCCGGAGAGCGAGGCAGTAGCCGATGCCGGAAAATTCTTCTGCTGTGATGAACACCGCCGACTTGACGCACTCTAAGTACGGCAAGAACAAGTCCTCTGGGCAAGCAGGCAAGGATTCGCCCAGCGAATCCTTCTGGCGTTCCCTGAAATACTTCTCGATCTACCGACTGATCGTTGCAGGAGTATTCCTTAGCTCGATAATTGTTACCGGCGGATCAATGATGATTGGGGCACAGGATCCCCGCTTATTCATGGGCACGTCCATTGTTTATCTGCTCATGGCCTTTACAAGCCTGGTGATATTGACGCGATGGCATTCCGCTTTCAATATGCAGCTTACGCTGCAGGTGGTCATCGATATCTTGCTGCTGACGCTATTGCTCTTCTCGAGCGGTGGCGGGAAAAGCGGGATTTCGATGCTGATGCTAATTGTCCTGGTTGGTGCCGGCCTAGTTGGCCAAGGCAGGACGGTTCTGTTTTATGCGGCATTCGCTACGCTCTCCTTGTTGTTCGAACAGGCTTATCGGGTGCTTGCTTACCAAGGAGAGATCGGGGACTTCTTCCGTACTGGTCTGACAAGCATCGGCTTCTTCGGATCGGCAATCGCGGCACGAATGCTGGCACGTCGTGTCATTACAAACGAGGAATTGGCCAAGAAACGCGGCATCGAGTTGGCCGACCAAATGCGGATCAACGAACGCGTGATTCGCGATATGCAGGACGGAGTGCTGGTGATCGACGCGACGGGTCGTGTAAGACAGGCCAATCCCCAAGCTGCGGTGCTCCTTGGATTGCCACCCTCCTTGCCGCCATTGCTGAGGGCTTGTGCCCCGACATTGGCAGAAGAGTTCTTTGTGCGTCGAGGGCGCGGTGTCGAGTCCGAGACAATAATTCGTCTGCCACAAAGCGGGCGCGCGCTACGCGCGCGCTTTCTCCCGCCCGGCGAAGGCGGCAATGCGCTGATCTTCCTTGAGGATGTGGGCCGCCTGCGGCAGGAAGCGCAACAGGGTAAGCTTGCCGCGCTTGGGCGCTTGACCGCCAACATGGCCCACGAGATACGCAATCCCCTTGCGGCGATTAGTCACGCGGCAGAATTGCTGCAGGAGGAGGCGCCCGGAAAGGGGATGGATCGGTTGGTTCATATCATCGGCGACAACACCCAGCGGCTCAATCGCTTGGTTTCCGAGGTGATGGAACTTGGGCGTCGTGATCAGGCCAGTCCCGAGAGCATTGAACCGAAGGGCTTCATCAAGCAGTTGGTGGACGAGCTTTCTTTGCAGGATGTCGATGCCGAAACCCGTATCAGCATCGAGCTAGCGGAATCCCATACGGTCTGTTTCGATCGTGGTCATTTCCACAGGGTCGTTGCCAACCTCTTGACCAATGCGCTGCATTTTGCGAGCAATAGCACTGGAGCGGTGCGCATCTTCGGGGAGGAGGGCAAATTTCCGGGACGCTACGCCTTGCATATCGTGGACGATGGTCCTGGCATCAACGAAGAGGAGCGCAATCAGGTTTTCGAGCCCTTTTTCACCACACGCGCATCCGGAACCGGGCTAGGCCTTTATATTGCACGCGAGCTATGCGAGGCCAACGGAGCCCGCCTCTCCCTGCTGGAAAACGCACCGGGTGCCCATTTCTGCATATCATGCGCACTGATATGCCAAAACCCGACCCAAGATCAGATGCCGACCTGATAGCAAGCCAGCGCGTCCTCGTCGTAGACGACGAGGCCGACATCCGCGAATTGCTTGATATGACCCTGGCGCGGATGGGCTTGTCTTGCGACTGCGCCGGCAGCGTGGCCGAAGCCAAGCAGTTTCTCCGTGACAACGCATATCGGCTCTGCCTTACCGACATGCGCATGCCCGATGCCGACGGACTCGACCTGGTCCGATATATCGAGAGTCAGCATCCAACGCTGCCGGTTGCAGTGATAACGGCACATGGCAGCACCGAGAATGCAGTCGCCGCCCTTAAGGCGGGGGCATTCGACTATTTGTCCAAGCCGGTTTCCCTGGCGCAATTGCGCACGCTGGTGAAGTCAGCTATCGCCCTTCCCGAGAGCAAGCCCGCTGCAGAGGCACGCAGTCAGGGCTTATTGGGCAACTCCAGTCCCATGGTGCAGGTTCGCGCACTGATTTCCAAGGTGGCGCGCAGCGAGGCGCCGGTATATATCTCGGGAGAATCGGGGAGCGGCAAGGAGCTGGCCGCACGCTTGATCCATCATGAAAGCGTTCGCAGCGACAAGCCTTTCGTTGCCGTGAACTGCGGCGCGATTCCGGAAAATTTGATGGAAAGCGAGTTTTTCGGGTATCGCAAGGGTGCCTTTACAGGCGCGGAGTCGGAGCGCGAGGGATTTTTCCAAGCCGCAGATGGCGGCACCCTCTTCCTCGACGAGGTGGCCGACCTTCCATTGGCGATGCAGGTCAAGCTGTTGCGCGCCATCCAGGAGAAGCACGTGCGCAGAGTCGGGGCGACCACCGAAGAGCCGGTCAATGTACGCATCATCTGCGCGACACATCAGAATTTGCGCCATTTGGTGGATGAAGGGAGATTCCGCCAGGACTTGTTTTTCCGCATCAACGTCATCGAAATCCATATGCCGTCGCTGCGGGAATGTCGCGAGGATGTGCCGGATCTGGCAAGGCACATCCTCGCCAAGCTCGCGGCCGCGAGCGGAGAACCTACTCCAGCGATCTCGCACGAAGCGTTGGTGACTCTGCAGGGATATGCATTTCCGGGCAATGTCCGGGAACTGGAGAACATTCTCGAGCGGGCCCTCGCATTGCACTCCGACGATGTCATCAAAGCCGAAGACCTGCAACTGCAGCCCGATAAAGCCGGCCCTGGTGAGACGGCGGAAATCACGGGCGGGCGGCAGTCGCTGCAGGATTATCTTGACGAACAAGAACGTTCCGCAATCCTTGACGCCTTGCAGAGGACGCGCTTCAATCGGACTGCCGCCGCCCGCATTCTCGGCGTAACTTTCCGCTCCTTGCGCTACAGGATGGAGCGGCTGGGACTGAATGACCCGGTCAAGTGAGCCTGCCTGGTCGATCGGCGCAGACGGATGGGTGTCTGGTATCCGGCAAATCCCAAGCCCGAATCGCGATCGACGCCCAGGGGATGAGCCGGCCGAGCTCGTCGTCATCCACGCCATCAGCCTCCCACCGGGTGAGTATGGCGGCAACGCTGTCGTGGAGTTTTTCACCAACCGACTCAAGGCGGGGGATCATCCGTATTTCGAGGGCATTGCCGATCGGCGGGTTTCGGCCCATTTCTTCATTCGTCGTGACGGTGAAGTAATTCAGTTTGTATCGTGTCTCGAGCGGGCATGGCATGCTGGCGTTTCTTGCTGGCAGGGGCGTGAGCGCTGCAATGACTTTTCGCTTGGCATCGAGCTCGAGGGTGATGACCATACCCAATTCACTGCTGAGCAATATCGCTTGCTCAAATACCTGTTGGCGTTGTTGAGCCGCCGTTTTCCGATTAAAGCAATTGTCGGACATGCCGATATAGCGGCTGGAAGGAAAACCGACCCGGGTCCGTGGTTCGAATGGTCGCAGCTTGCTTGAACAAGATGGTTGCACGCGTGGTTTCATCGCAACGTGAAGATGGATAGCCGCATGCTGCGTTCAATTTATCTTGCATCGAAAAAACGGAGCTACTACCATTAGTGCCCGAAGGTCGTTTGCCTACTATATCTAGTAGGTTGAAGCTGTAAGGCAACCATGAGGGGGGGGCATGCAGGAAGACGCAAAGCGCGCAATGGCTAATCGGCTCAAGTCCGCAACGGGGCTGAGCGATGCATCTTCCTCCTCCCGTCCCAACTCTTCGGCCCTTCTTCTTTCCGCGGCTGCGGAAAGCCAAGTCTCCCCCAATTTCGGCTTTCAACTTCCTTCCCAAACAAAGGGATGGGTAGGGAAAGCGCTTGAATTCATCAATTCCGGTCCGCCGGCATTGTTGAATAATCCGTGCTGTAGTAGGCGGGTTGTTATTGATCCTTTCCTCAAACATGCAATGGAGGTTCACTATGGCTGAAGAGAAGAAAGCCAAGAAGCCGGCGGCGGCAAAGAAGGCGACTGCTGCAAAACCGGCGGCAAAGAAAGCTGCACCGAAGAAGGCCGCTGCGAAGCCGGCTGCTAAGAAGGCTGCACCGAAGAAGGCTGCTGCGAAGAAAGCTGCACCGAAGAAGGTCGCTGCGAAGAAAGCTGCGCCGAAGAAGGCTGCTGCAAAGAAGGCCGCGCCGAAGAAGGCTGCTGTGAAGAAAGCCGCGCCGAAGAAGGCTGCTGCGAAGAAAGCTGCACCGAAGAAAGCTGCACCGAAGAAAGCTGCGCCGAAGAAAGCTGCGCCGAAGAAGGCCGCTGCGAAGAAAGCTGCGCCGAAGAAGGCCGCTGCGAAGAAAGCTGCGCCGAAGAAGGCCGCTGCGAAGAAAGCGGCGCCGAAGAAGGCTGCTGCGAAGAAAGCTGCGCCGAAGAAGGCCGCTGCGAAGAAAGCTGCGCCGAAGAAGGCCGCTGCGAAGAAAGCTGCGCCGAAGAAGGCGGCCGCAAAGCCTGCCCCTGCCCCGGCAGCCGCGCCCTCTACCGCAGCTGCCCCTGGCCTGAAGTCGTCGCTGAATCCGGCGGCTGCGTGGCCTTTCCCGACCGGTTCCCGTCCTTCCTGATTCGCGGTTCGGACCGTCAGGGTCGGCGACTGCTTAAGCAGCGCCGGCCCTTTTTCTTTTTCACACCCCGGGTGGCTTCCTAGGATCCGAAAAAGCGCGCCATGCGCTCAAGACCTTCCGCCAGCCTGCATTCATTGATGGTGTAGGCAAAGCGCATATGGCGCTGTGGTGCGTTGCTGCCGAAATCGAGACCGGGTGTTGCTGCCACCCCGGCGCTTTCGATCAGCCTACCAGCCAGATCGAAGCTGTCGTTGTCCAGATTGCCGGTATCGGCGTAGATGTAAAAAGCGCCTTGTGGTTCCACACCGATTCTGAAGCCAAGCTGCGGCAGACCTAGCAGCAATAAGTCGCGGCGTTTTCGAAACGCCTCCCGACGCGCTTCGAGAATGGCGATGGTTTCGGGGGCGAAAGCTGCGAGTGCGGCATGCTGCGCTGGTGTTGAAGGAGCGATGTACAGATTCTGCGCCAGCTTCTCGACACTCCTTAGCAAACGCGAGGGCAGCACGACCCAACCGAGCCTCCAGCCTGTCATGCCGAAGTATTTTGAGAAGCTGTTGATGACGATGATTTCGTCGGAAAGTTCAAGCGCCGTTCGGGCATCCAGGCCGTAGGTCAGGCCATGGTAGATCTCGTCGACGATCAGTGTGCCGCCGCGTGCCTGCACCGCTTGCCAGAGTGTCTCAAGCCGCTTCGGTTCGATCATGGTACCGGTCGGATTGGCTGGTGAGGCGACCAGCAGACCGCGCGTCCGCGCCGTCCAGCCGGCGCCGACTTTTTCCGCGGTCGGCTGGAACGCCGTGCCTGCATCTACGGCTATTCCACGCGGGACGCCTTCGAGCAAGCGAATGAAATGGCGGTTGCAGGGATAGCCGGGATCGGTGAGCAGCCATTCGTCGCCGGGGCTGATGAGGGTGCCCAGTGCGAGCATGAGCGCCCCTGAGGCCCCGGCGGTCACGACGATGCGCTGCGGATCGACTGTCACCCCATAGCGGCTTGCATAGAAGCCGGCGATCGCCTCTCGCAATTGCGGCAGTCCCAATGCATGCGAATAGAAAACCTGCCCTTTGGCGATGAAGCGTTGGGCTGCGTCGATGATCGGTTGAGGGGTTGGAAAGTCGGGTTCGCCGACCTCCATGTGGACGATGTCGCGCCCTTGAGCCTCTAAGGACTTGGCCTTGGCCATTAGCTCCATGACGTGAAAGGGCTCGATGTCGGCCATGCGTGCGGCGAGATTCATAGACTCTCCAGAAGCAAAACGGCCATCCAGCAGGATGGCCGTTTCATTCTAGCCGGCAGAACAGCTCAATCAATCAGGGCCAATTCGAACAGGTCCCGTTTGAGGGCAAGCTGCTTCGGCAGCTTGGCGCCCATCTTGTCGAACCACTCCTTGTGAGAGGCGATTTCCCGCTTCCATGCATCGGAGTCCACCTGGGTGAGCATCTCGAATTCGGCCTTGCCTATATCGAGGCCGTTCCAGTCGATATCCTCGAAGCGCGGCATCCAGCCCAGCACGGTTTCGCGCGCCGCCACACGGCCGCGCACGCGGTCGACGACCCACTTCAGCACGCGCATGTTTTCGCCGAAGCCGGGCCACATGAATTTGCCTTGCTCGTCCATGCGGAACCAGTTTACGCAGAAGATCTTCGGCGTGTGCTCGACGACGTGGCCCATGTGCAGCCAATGGTTGAAGTAGTCGCCCATGTGATAGCCGCAGAACGGCAGCATCGCGAACGGATCGCGGCGCACCACTCCCTGCTGCCCGAATGCGGCGGCGGTGGTTTCCGAGCCGAGCGTGGCTGCCATGTAGACGCCGTAGCTCCAGTTGAACGCCTCATAGACCAGCGGCACGGTAGTGGCTCGGCGGCCGCCGAAGATGAACGCGGAGATCGGTACGCCGGCGGGATTTTCCCAGGCCGGGTCGATAGAAGGGCACTGCGCGGCGGGCGCAGTGAAGCGCGCGTTCGGGTGTGCCGCCTTGCGGCCGGCCTTGCCATCCTCGGGCGACCAGTCCTTGCCCTGCCAGTCGATGCAATGCGCCGGCGGTTCCTTTGTCATGCCCTCCCACCAGACGTCGCCATCGTCAGTGAGTGCGACGTTGGTGTAGATGATGTTTTCCTTGAGCGTCGCCATCGCGTTGTAGTTGGTCTTTTCCGATGTGCCAGGCGCGACGCCGAAGTAGCCGGCCTCAGGGTTGATCGCATAAAAGCGGCCGTCCTTGCCGGGCTTGATCCAGGCGATGTCGTCGCCGACAGTGGAGATCTTCCAGCTGTTGAACGACTGCGGCGGAATCAGCATGGCGAAGTTGGTCTTGCCGCAAGCGGAGGGGAAGGCGGCGGCGACGTAGGTTTTCTCGCCCTGGGGCGATTCGACACCGAGGATCAGCATGTGTTCGGCCAGCCATCCCTCGTCACGTGCCATCGTGGAGGCGATGCGCAGGGCCAGACACTTCTTGCCGAGCAGGGCGTTGCCGCCGTAACCGGAGCCGTATGACCAGATCTCGCGCGTCTCGGGAAAGTGGACGATGTACTTTGTGATTGGGTTGCAGGGCCATTTCACATCTTGCTGGCCTGGTTCGAGCGGCGCGCCTACCGTGTGCAGGCAGGGGACGAAGAAGCCATCGGTGCCGAGTACCTCGTAAACGGCCTTGCCCATGCGCGTCATGGTGCGCATGTTGACGACGACGTAGGGGCTGTCGGAAATCTCGACACCAATCTGCGCGATCGGCGAGCCGAGCGGTCCCATGCTGAAGGGGATCACGTACATCGTGCGGCCGCGCATCGAGCCCTTGAAGAGGCCCTTGAGGGTCTCCTTCATCTTCGCCGGGTTTTCCCAGTTGTTGGTCGGTCCGGCATCCTCCTGATTGGCGGAGCAGATGTAGGTGCGATCCTCCACGCGAGCGACATCCGAAGGATCGGAGCAGGCCAGATAGGAGTTTGGCCGCTTGGCAGGATTGAGTTTGACGAAGGTGCCAGCCTCGACCATCTGGCTGCAGAGGCGGTCGTATTCCTCCTGTGAGCCGTCGCACCAGACGATACGATCGGGTTGCGTCAGTGATGCGACTTCGGCAACCCAGGCCCTGAGCTTTGCATGCAATACGAAATCCGGTGCAGCCATTTCGGCGGCACCGTAGGTGCGTGATTCCATTTTTTTCTCCACTCCGTCGATTTGATATTGGAAGATAGCCTCGGCGCGACGGGTTCCAAGGCTCTTGGAGCTTGAATTGTGCCATAGACAACTTCAATGGAGCGATCGGTGGGTACTAGCGCTATTGTTATGGGTATACACTTAATGTGGTGATATAGAATTAGCGCGCATGGGCTTAATTTTCAAGAAATAGCCCCGTTATAAAGAGAGTCACCGTTAATGCCAAGGTCTTGCAGGGTGCCTCCTGCTAGACTTCGCAATTGAGATTTGACGTAGGGAGGGGAGCCGATGAATCCAACGTCCAGGGCTGTGCTGGCCTTGTTGGTTATGGTGGGTGTGGCCGCCGGCATTGCCGAGCCAGCCTTTGCTGCCGCTCCTAAGAAGAAGGTAGTGGCGAGCAAGAAGACGGCCAAGCCGACGGCGTCCGTCGTTAAGAAGCCGGTAAAGGTAGCGAAGAAACATGAAGCCGCTTCCAGCTTAATTGGCCAAGAAGATAGCGCCACTCCCAAGCTTTCTTCCTCTGCGGTGGCGGTAATCGACCAGAATACCGGCGACGTGCTCTACGAGAAGAATGCCAATGCCGTCGTCCCGATCGCCTCGATCACCAAACTGATGACCGCGATGGTGGCGCTGGATGCCCAACCTAGCCTCAGCGAAACCCTGACGATCGGCGCCGAGGATGTCGACACCCTTAAGGGAACGCATTCGCGCTTGTCGGTCGGCACCCAATTGAGCCGCGAAGAGATGCTGCGGCTTGCACTCATGTCCTCCGAGAACCGTGCTTCCTCTGCACTTTCGCGCCACTACCCCGGCGGACGAGAAGCCTTCGTCGCGGCGATGAATGCAAAGGCGCATGCGCTAGGACTGACAGACACCCGCTTCTTGGATCCGACCGGGTTGACGCCCGAGAACGTCTCCAGTGCGCGTGACCTAGCGAAGCTGGTCGACGCTGCCCACCAGTATCCATTGATCCGCGAATTCTCGACATCGGATCACTATCAGGTGGCCGTCAAGGGGCGCCCGCAGACATTCCGCAACACCAACGCGCTGGTGAAGAACGATGGCTGGTCGATCGGACTTTCGAAGACCGGCTACATCAGCGAGGCGGGCAAGTGCCTCGTCATGCAGGCTTGGCTCAACGACAAGCCGACGATCATTGTGCTGCTCGATTCCTGGGGCAAGCTGACTCGTATCGGCGACGCCAATCGCATCAAGCGCTGGATCGAGTCGATCGCCAGCAGCGGGGCGCCTTTCAAAGGTTGAGTTGCTGCAAGCGGCGCCGTCCCGCCGGCGCCGACTTTTTAGAAATCCGCGTATCCCAAGGCGGCCGAGATCCGGTCGGCGGCCTGCTTGACCAACAACGACCATTCCGGCCGATGTCGCTCAGCGGGCGCCGAAACGGAGAGACCCGCTACGAGCAAGCCGGTATCGTCATGCACGGGTGCGGCAATGCAGCGTAAGCCCGGTTCGATCTCTTCGTTATCGAAGGCGACGCCCTGTTGCCTGACCTTGGCCAACTCTTGTTCCAAGGCTTGTTGCGTGGTGAGCGACTGGGCTGTGAGGCCGGGGAGTCCTGTTCGGCGCACGTAATCCTTGATTGCAGCGGGTGGATCGTCGGCGAGGAAGAGCTTGCCGACAGCGGTGACGTGCAAGGGCGCGCGAGCGCCGACGAGATGGACCGCACGCACCGTCGACCGTCCGCTCGAAGTGCGCTCGATATAGACGATCTCGTCTTCCTGGCGGATGCCCAGGTTTACGCTCTCGCCGAGCTGCTGGTGCAGGGCTTCCATTTGCGGCAGCGCAGCTTCGCGGATATCGAGGCGCGCCTTGACCAGATTGCCGAGTTCGAGAAGACGGATACCCAACCGGTAGTTGCCTGCGCCCTGGCGTTCGACGAAGCCGGCGTTCGCCATGGCAGCGAGAATGCGATGGGCCGTCGACGGATGGAGCCCAGTTTCCAGTGCGAGTTGCTTGAGACCGAGCACGGATTCGCTGCGCGACAAGGCATCGAGCAGCATCATCATGCGGTCGATAACCTGAATGCCGCCTTTGGCATCGTTCTGGGGGGAGGAAGCGGGGTTGGGCATGGGCGACGAGTATGCCACAATGCGAAATACCTGCCGCGATGCGGTAAAGACAAATAATGACAAATGGAGTGGAGATGCGTGTAGCGCTCTTTGTGACTTGCCTTGTCGATCTGATGCGTCCGCGTATCGGATTCGCCGCGATCGAACTGCTGGAGGCCGCGGGCTGCGGGGTCGAAGTGCCCAAAACTCAGACCTGCTGTGGCCAGCCTGCATGGAACAGCGGCGATCATGGGGCTGCCGCGTTGCTGGCAAAGAAGGTGATTGCCGAGTTCGAGGGATTCGAATACGTCGTTGCCCCCTCAGGTTCGTGCGCCGACCATATTCGTACTGAATATCCGGCGATTTTCGCCGACGATCCTGAATGGCATGGCCGGGCGGTTGCGCTGGCGAGCCGTGTCTATGAGTTGACGGACTTCCTGGTGAATGTCGCGAAGCTCGAAAATGTCCCGGGACGTTTTGCTGGCAGCGTGACTTATCACGATTCCTGCTCGGGTCTGCGGAGCCTTGGCATCAAGGCTCAACCACGCGCGCTGCTGGCGAAGTTGCCGGGCGTCGAGCTCAAGGAAATGACGGGAGCGGAGGAGTGCTGTGGCTTCGGCGGCACTTTCTCGGTCAAGTTTGGCGAGGTGTCGGCCGCGATCGCCGAAAGAAAGTGTTCGAATGCCTGCGCGACCGGCGCCGGTGCCATCGTCGGCGGCGATCTCGGCTGCCTGCTCAATATCGAGGGCAAGCTGCGCCGCATGGGTGACGAGACCACACGCGTGCTGCATGTCGCCGAAGTGCTGACGGCGAAGGAGTGAGCATGGAATCGCGTTCACGCCGTTTCAAGGAAAACGCCGCCACCTCGCTGGCCAACCCGGTGCTGCAAGGCAACCTCCGGATGGCCAAGGGAAAGTTCGTCGACAAGCGCGCTATCGCGATCAAGGAGCTTGGCGACCAGCACGACTTCGAGGCTACTCGCGAGGCCGCGAAGGCGGTGCGTAACCACGTGCTCGAGAATCTCGACCTCTGGCTCGAAAAGTTCGAAGAGAACGCGACCGCACGCGGTGCCACAGTGCTGTGGGCGAAGGATGGCGCGGAGATCTGTCGCCATGTCGTGGATATCGGGAAACGACACGGCGTCAAGAAGGCGACCAAATCGAAGTCGATGCTCTCCGAGGAAGCCGGGCTGAATCATGCCCTGGCCGCTGCGGGTATCCAGCCGGTCGAGACCGACTTGGGCGAGTACATCCTGCAGATCAACGACAACGAGCCGCCCAGCCACATCATTGCCCCGGTGGTGCACAAGAGCCTCGACGAGGTCGCCGATCTGTTCCACAAGACGCACGGCAAGCCGCGCAAGACAGAAATCCCGGCGCTGACGCGCGAAGCGCGCGAGGTGCTGCGTGAACACTTCCTGACGGCGGACATGGGCATCTCCGGCGGCAACTTCCTCGTCGCCGAGACTGGCTCGGTGGCACTCGTCACCAACGAGGGCAACGGCCGCATGGTGACGACGCTGCCGCGAGTCCATGTCGTCGTCACCGGCATCGAGAAGGTCATCCCGACGCTCGAAGATCTGTCACTGCTGATGCGCCTCTTGCCGCGCTCGGCAACCGGGCAGTCGATCTCCAACTACTTCTCGGTACTCACCGGCACCAAGGGCGCGGGCGATCTCGACGGCCCAGAGCACCTCTACTTCATACTTGTTGATAACGGCCGCGCTGACCTCGTCGGCTCGGAATTCCAGGACATGCTGCGCTGCATCCGTTGCGGTGCCTGCATGAACCACTGCCCGGTATACCAGACCATCGGCGGGCATGCCTACGGCTGGGTGTACCCCGGTCCGATGGGCTCGGTGCTGACGCCGCTCTACACCGGCCTGGAAAACGCCATCGACCTGCCTCATGCCGCGACACTGTGCAACCAGTGCGGCGTCGTCTGCCCGGTGAAGATTCCGCTGCCGGAACTCCTGCGCAAGCTGCGAGAAAAACAGGTCGACCGCAAGCTGCGCCCCTGGTTAGAACGCATCGCTCTCAAGGCCTGGGCCTGGGTTGCGGCCTGTCCGACGCTCTATGGGTGGAGTACATGGTTCGGCGTGCGCTATCTCAAATGGCTCGCAGGTGGGAAAAACAGCATCCCGGTGCTCGGGGCGGCGCCCGAATGGACCCAGGGCCGCGATTTCCCTGCACCGGAGGGCAGGACGTTCCGCGAGCTGTATGCCGAGCGAAGGGGAAGAAAATGAACAGCAGGGAAGACATTCTCGGTCGCGTGCGTGCGCAGCTCGGGCGCGATGCGGCCAATGCAGACGTGGGACGCGTGGCCATCGCGGAAACCCTGGCGGCAAAGGCGCAGGGTCCGCGGCCGGCCGTGCCGAGCGAAAAGTCGGCGCTGGCGGGACGGTTCGTCGAGAAATCGCTGGTCCAGTCGAGTACGGTGGATCGGGTGACAAGTCTTGCGGAGGCGCCAGCCGCCGTTGTGCGCTACCTGGAGGGGCACAAGCTGCCGTTGCGTGCTGCTGTCTGGCCAACTCTTGCCACGCTCGACTGGCAAGGCGCGGGCATCGAGGCCCCAGCACGCGGGGCCGAGGACGCCGATCTGGTGGGTGTCACCGGCTGTTTCTGCGCGGTTGCGGAAACCGGTACCCTGATGCTGTGTTCCTCTCCCGATACGCCGGCCACCAACAGCCTGCTGCCGGAAACCCACATCGCCCTGGTACCCGTGAGCCGCATCGTGCCCGGCATGGAGGAGGCCTGGGCGCTGGCTCGCAACGAACTGGGCCGTCTGCCGCGTGCGGTAAACTTCGTTTCGGGTCCCTCGCGCACCGGCGACATCGAGCAGACCATCGTCCTCGGTGCCCACGGGCCTTACCGCGTGCATCTAATCCTGATCGAGGAGGGCTGACAGAATGACAACGAATCGACTGGCCATCGTCTCCCTCGCCCTGCTGCTGCAAGCCGGAACGGCGGCGGCCGGCGGTCCGTTGGCGAGCTACGCACCGTCCCTGACGCCTGAATTGAAGGCGCGGCTGGCGCAAGCTGACCTTGCCGCCGGCGAGAAATACTACGAGCGCAAGTGCTCGCAATGCCACGATGCCCTGAAGAGCGGCGGCCACGCCAAGGGGCCCCATCTCTGGAACGTCATGGGCCGCAAGGCTGGCAGCGTGCCGGGCTTCGACTTCTCGGAAGCGATGAAGAAGGCCGGGATCGCCTGGGACTTCGCAACGCTCGATTACTATCTGACGGATACCGAGACGGCCGTTCCCGGCCGGGCGATGAACTTCGTCGGGATTCGGGACGAGCAGCTGAGGGCCAATGTGATCGCCTTCCTGCGTACCCTGAACGACAATCCGGCGCCTTTGCCCTAAGCGAAAAAACTTTCGCGGTGCTGTCATCCCGCCGGGAGCGGACGGCGTTATTGCTCTCCAGTAGCTCAACAAGGAGACAATTCATGTACGCCCGCATCAATTTCGTCAGCCCCGGGTCGCGCGAGAAGTATTCCTGGGTGATCGACACCGCAAGCGAATCCATCGACCACTGGCAGCATGCCCATCCCGAGGCGGAGGAGGTCAGCGTCGTGCCACTCAGCGAAGACGAGGGTCTGGAGGCCTTGTTTTGGCAAAAGTGCCTCTACCACGACGTCTTCTTCGAGCGTTCCTCCGTACCGGCGGTACGCGAACGTGGCCATGCGGAACTGGTGGAGATTCTTGAGCTGGCGGGCCGCCTGGCCAAGGGGCGCGCGAGCGAATTGTGGAACCGCTGCATGGACTTCCGCTTCGGCAGCGACACGGTCGTCAAGGGCGAATACAGCCATCGCTTACCCACCTGACGAGGGGCCGGCGCGTTAGCGGCGACGCAAGGCCTGCCGCAGCGCCTTCTCCCCATCGATGATCAGCATTGCGGCCAGAGCGACTACCCCGATTTGCAGCCAGGCATCGAGGCCGATTGGCGCCGTGCCGAACAGCACGTGGAATAGCGGCAGGTAGGTGAACATCGCCTGCAGCAGCAGCATCGCGCCGGCGCCGCCCCAGACCCAAGGATTCGAGAACGGTGCAACCATCCAGACCGGGCGGGTCAGCGAACGGCAGTTGAACAGGTAGACCGTCTCAATCGCCACGAAGACATTCACGGCGATGCTGCGCGCCTCTTCGATGGGGGCGCCGCGCTCCAGCGCCAGAAGGAACAAGCCGAACGAGCCGGCCAGCATCAGCACGCCGACCAGCAGGATGCGCTGGATCAACACCGTGTCGAGAATCGGTGCCGATGGAGGGCGCGGGGGACGGCGCATCACGTTGCCTTCGACCGGCTCGAAGGCGAGCGGCAGACCCAGCAGCACGGCGGTGGTCATGTTGATCCAGAGGATCTGCAGCGGAGTGATCGGCAGCGTCAGGCCCGCGACGATGGCGGCGAGGATCACCAAACCTTCGCCGAAGTTGGTCGGCAGCGTCCAGGTGATGAACTTTACGAGGTTGTCGAAGATGCCGCGCCCTTCCTCGACGGCTGCTTCGATGGTGGCGAAGTTGTCGTCGGTCAGCACCATCGCTGCCGCTTCCTTGGCGACCTCTGTGCCTGTCATGCCCATGGCGATGCCGATGTCGGCCGACTTGAGCGCCGGCGCGTCGTTGACCCCGTCGCCGGTCATCGCGACGATCTCGCCGTTGGCCTGCAATGCCCGCACCAGGCGCAGCTTCTGTTCCGGCTCGACGCGGGCGAAGACATCGACGCTACACACCGCTGCGGCGAGCGCCGCGTCGTCGAGCGCTGCGAGCTGACGTCCTGTCAGCGCTTTGCCGCCGTCGGCGACGATGTTCAGTTGCCGGGCGATCGCCAGTGCGGTGTCGGCATGGTCGCCGGTGATCATCTTCACGCGAATGCCGGCGTTGTGGCAGGCCCGCACTGCGCTGATGGCGCGTGGGCGCGGCGGGTCGATCATGCCGACCAGGCCTAGGAAGGTCAGACCCGCTTCGAGGTGTGCGGGTTCGACGAAATCGTCGTGCCCGGCGTGGCGGCAGAGGGCCAGCACGCGCAGTCCCTGCTGCGCCAATGCCACGGCGGCGGCTTCGATATTGTCGAGCAGCGCCGCCTCCAAGGGGGCCACACGGTTCTGGCCGTCCAGCACATGGCTGCAGGCAGGCAGCAGCCTCTCTATCGCGCCCTTGGCGTAGAGCACGCGATCGCTCCCCACCTGATGCAGCGTTGCCATGGTCTGACGCGCCGATTCAAACGGCAGCTCATCCACGCGCGGGAACAGCGATGCGACGGTGGCCTCATCGAACCCGATCTTGTGGGCAGCGACCAGAAGTGCGGCTTCGGTCGGATCGCCCGCGATTGTCCATTGCCCCTTGTCATGCGTCAGGCTGGCGTCGTTGCAGAGCATGCCGGCGAGCAGGGCTTCCTTGGCCGTTTCCATGCCCGGCGGCGCCGTCCCGCCGGCGCCGACTTTTTCTCCGTCGAGCAGGAAGTCGCCCTCGGGCGTGTAGCCATGGCCGGTGATTTCGTAGAGCAGGCCGCCGGCCCAGAGGGCACGCACGGTCATTGCGTTCTCGGTCAGCGTGCCGGTCTTGTCGGAGCAGATTACCGTGGTGCTGCCGAGCGCTTCGACGGCGGGCAACTGGCGTACGATGGCGCGCCGCTTCGCCATGCGCGCAACCCCGATTGCCAGCGTGATGGTGATTGCCGCCGGCAGTCCCTCGGGAATGGCACCGACCGCGAGCGCTACAGCAGCCATGAACATGTCAAACGCGGTCTCGCCGCGCAGCGTGCCGATGGCGAAGGTCAGCGCCGCGAGTCCGAGAATGGCCCACAGCAGCAGGTTCGCGAAGGCCGCGATCTTGCGCGTCAGCGGCGTGGCAAGGTCGGGTGCGGAGGCAATCAGACCGGAGATGCGGCCGGTTTCGCTAGCGGCGCCGGTGGCGACCACGATCCCGTAGCCTTGGCCGCTGACCACCGTTGTGCCGGCATAGGCCATATTGCGGCGGTCGGCCAGCATCGTATCCGCAGGCAAAGTTTCGCAGTGCTTATGCACTGGCAGCGATTCGCCTGTCAGCGCCGCTTCGACGGTGCGCAACTCCTTGCCGCGCAGCACCCGCAGATCGGCGGGCACCTTGTCGCCGGCCGCCAGGACGACGATGTCTCCCGGTACCAGGCCTGCCGCATCGATGCGAAAGCGCTGGCCTTCGCGCAGCACGGTCACCTCGGTGGCTACGCTCTTCGCCAGTGCAGCCAATGCCGCCGCCGCCTTGCCTTCCTGTAGGTAACCGATTACCGCATTGACGAGCACGACCCCAAAGATCACGCTCGAATCGACCCATTCGCCGAGCAGTGCGGTGACGATACCGGCAGCGATCAGTACCAGCACCAGCGGTGCGGCAAGCTGCTCGGCAAAGCGGACCCATGCGCTTTTGCCAGGATGCTCGGGCAGACGGTTCGGGCCGTACTGCTCAAGGCGCCTGCTGACCTCTTCTGCGGTCAGGCCCTTGTCCGGCTCGACCTCATGGCGGGAGAGCGCATCGCCGGGGGCGAGCGCATGCCAGTCAGGAGCGCTCATCTCCGGCGGATGGTTCCTGCGGAGGCAGTAGTTGCTGCGGGCGGCTCATTTCGTAGAGCACGATGGCGGCGGTGACGAAGAAAAAAGTGGTGGCGCCCAGACTGCCGGTGTAGATGGGCTTGCCGCCGGTCTTCCAGAACCAGAGCGTCGCCCCCAGGGTGAGAAAGCCAAATGTCAGGCTGCTGCCCGCACAGACGAGCGCGATTTTCTTGCCGATGCTGCGTTTTGTCATGACTGTTTCTCTCCTCCTGATGTGGTCTTCACCTGGCCGGCTGCTACATAATACTGGCGCAGCGACGCGTAGCGTTCCGCGCGCGAAGCCCGTACCTGCTCGATGGCGCGTTCCATTGGAATGCCGATCTGAGTCAGGGTTTCAGCGGCAATCATCAGGCTGCCTTCCAGCACCTCCGGGATCACCTCGGTGGCGCCGGCCTCCTTGAGCACTGCCACGCTGCTTTCGTCCGGCGCGCGCACCACCAGCGGAATGTCGCTGCGGGATTCCCTTACCTTGCGCACCACGCGCTCCGCAGAGGGTACATCAGGATAGGCGACGACGAGCGCGCGCGCGCGCGCCAGACCGGCGGCCAGCAGCACCTCGCTGCGGTCGGCGCTGCCGAACACCAGCTTGCCACCGGGCGGGACAACCCGCTTGAGCTGCTGGGGATCGACATCGATAGCCAGGAAGGGAATGTTCTCACCTGCAAGGAATTCGGCGATGCGTCCACCGGTACGGCCATAGCCGCAGATGATGACGTGGTCGCTCATGCCGAAGCCCGCGACGGCGATGTCGTGCACGGCCTTCGCCTTGTGCGCCCAGTCGCCTCGGACCATCTGCCCCGACAGTTGCGCTGCACGATTGATCAGGAACGGGGCGGCGAACATCGAAATCAGCATGGCGGACAACGTAACCTGAAAGACGTCCTTGCTCACCAAGTCGAGTTCGTGGGCTAGGCCGATCAGCACGAGGCCGAATTCCCCGGCCTGCGCAAGTTGCGCGGAGGTGCGCAAGGCGACGTCGAGCGGACTTCTCGCAGCTAGTGCGATCAGGAACACGACCACGCCCTTACCGAGGATGAGTAGCCCGACCGCCAACAGCAGCCGATCGAAGCTGGAGATGACGAAGCCGATATCGAGCTGCATGCCGACCGTGATGAAAAACAGGCCGAGCAGTACGTCGCGGAAAGGACGGATATCGGCCTCAACCTGGTGGCGGTAGATCGTTTCCGAGATCAGCATGCCGCCGACGAAGGCGCCGAGGGCCAGGGACAGTCCGGCTTGCCCGGTGGCATATGACAATCCGACGACGAGCCAGAGGGTGGCCAAGACGAACAGCTCCTCCGAGCGCTGATGTGCCACCGCATCGTAGAGTCGGCGAATCCATTTCTGCCCTAGCCAGACCAGGATCGCCAAAGCTGCCAGTGCCTGCAGCAAGGCGATGCCTAGCGAACGAGGCAGTTCGCTGGTCGATTGCGCCAGGGCAGGAAAAAGGATCAGGCAGGGAACGACGGCGATATCCTGGAACAGCAGCACACCCATCGTCTGTCGTCCCGAACGCGAATGCAATTCGAAGCGCTCGGACAGCATTTTGGCGACGATGGCCGTTGAGGACATGGCAATCGCCAAGCCGACGGCGAGGCCGGCCCGCCAGCCCTGGTCGTAGCCGATCCAGGTGATTGCCCCGGTAAATACCGCAGTAACGGCCATCTGCGCCGCGCCGAAGCCGAACACCAGTTCGCGCATCGTCTTGAGCCGTTGCAGGCTGAATTCGAGGCCGATCGAAAACATCAGGAAGACGACGCCAAACTCGGCGATCGACTCGACGTCGCGACTTTCCTCGAGTGCGCGCAAGCCGTGGGGGCCGAGTAGCATGCCGACGACAAGGTAGGCAAGCATCGCTGGAAGGCGGAAATGCCTCGCCACTGCCAGCAAGCCGACGGCAGCAGTCAGAAGCAGCAGGATGATAAAGAGATTGCCATGCACGGGGTCCGATCATACCCCCGCGCCGAAGGAAGGAGCGTGCGTGTACCGAGTTGGCGCTTTGTTATTTCACCAGCGTCACAGGAAGGTTGGTCAGGTGCAGCAGCTTGGTGGTGACCGAGCCCAGCAGGATGCCGCTCACGGCGCCGAGGCCGCGTGTACCCATGACGATCTTGTCGCAGCCTTGATCGGAGGCAAATTTCGCGATGCTTTCGGCGATCGGGCCGATGAGCACGGTTGGTACATAGGCAATGCCGGCTTTGTCGAGCACCGTGCGCACACTTGCCATCGCATCGCCGCCATGGGTTTCCTGCATCGCCTCGATTTCGCTGGCCGGCATGTGGCTGCGCACTTCGGGCGCGTCGATGGGTTCCTGCACGTTCAGCAGCAACACTTCGTGGCTCGCGCAGCCCTCCAGCATCGAGATGAGATGCTTTGCGGCGCGCACTGCGTGGTCGGAACCGTCGACGGGAAGCAGAATTTTCATGATGCCTTTCCTTTTTTCTCCACCTACAAGTGTAGCGAATCTTCCACGCGCCGCGGCACCTTGTAAGCCAAATGTTAGAATCTTGCACAAAAACGCTGTGGAGAAAATTCGATGTATTCACTGCTGGACGCGCGCCTGACGCGCCTGATAGCTGCCTTTGCCGCTATGTTGTGTGCGCCGCTCGCGCTTGCCTCTACAGGTGGAAGCGGCGTGGACGGTCCGAGCGTGGCTGGCATCCCGGTCGATTTCATCCTCTTTGGCGCGACATTGCTCGGCGTGGCGCTGTTCCACCATTATGTGTTGCAGGTCGCCCTGACCGGCCTGGCGACCATCGCCACTTACAAGATCCTGTTCACTGGCTTCAAGACCGGAGACGGCATTGCCGGTTTCGGTTTGCACATGGCGCATGAATGGGTGCTGCTGGTGAATCTGTTCTGCCTCCTTGTCGGGTTCGCCCTGCTCGCCAGGCATTTCGAAGATTCCGGTGTGCCCGAAGTGCTGCCGAAGCTACTCCCCGAGGGTTGGCTCGGCCCCTTCGTGTTGCTGCTCATCATTTTCACCCTGTCCGGCTTTCTCGACAATATCGCGGCGGCGCTGATCGGCGGCACGGTGGCTGCCAGCGTGTTCAAGCGGAAAGTACATATCGGTTATCTTGCAGCGATCGTCGCCGCCTCGAATGCCGGCGGAGCGGGTTCGGTGGTCGGCGACACGACCACTACCATGATGTGGATCGACGGCGTCAGTCCGCTCGATGTCGTCGAAGCCTACCTTCCTGCGGCGGTCGCGGTGCTGATCTTCGGCATTCCCGCCGCATTGGCTCAGCACCGACACATGGCGCTGGCCCGCGACTTCCATGCCCAGCACCATATCGACTATGCACGCGTAGGCATCGTCGGATTTATCCTGGTGGCCGCCGTGGCGACCAACGTCACGGTCAACCTGAAGTTTCCGGCTCAGGCCGACCACTTCCCGTTCCTGGGCGTTGCGGTCTGGGTTGCGCTGCTCCTGGCCATCCCAGTACGCAAGCCCGAGTGGAGCCTGATGCCGGATGCGATCAAGGGTTCGATCTTTCTGCTCGCCCTTGTCACGTGTGCATCGATGATGCCCGTGGAGAAGTTGCCGCCTGCATCATGGATGTCCACTCTCGTACTCGGCTTCGTTTCCTCGGTCTTCGACAATATTCCGCTGACTGAACTGGCGCTCAAGCAGGGCGGGTACGACTGGGGCTTCCTTGCCTACGCAGTAGGTTTTGGTGGGTCCATGCTTTGGTTCGGCTCTTCGGCGGGCGTAGCGATTTCCAATCTGTTCCCCGAAGCGAAGTCGGTGAAGCAGTGGCTGCGCCATGGCTGGATGATTCCAGTCGGCTATGTGGCCGGCTTCTTCGTGATGCTGTTGGTCCTCGGTTGGAATCCCAATCCCAAGAACAAGGAGGGCAAGGAGGCGGCGACGGCAGCGCCTACCATCGCCCAACTGGCAGTCGTTACCCCGAGGGGCGACCGATGAGAGTGAGCGTTGCCATATTGCTTTTTCTGCCGCTGACTGCACTCGCGGCAGGAAGCGGGGTTGTGGGAGAAAACCTGCTCTGGTTGGCCCTGATCCTGATGAGCGCGCGACTGTTTGCGCCCCTCGCCGCTCGCTTTGGATTTCCTGCCGTACTCGGCGAGCTGTTGCTCGGCGTCCTGCTCGGCAACCTCGCAATTTTCGGCATCGACTATTTCCAATCGATTGCCAAGGATCCGATCATTGCCTTCATTGCGGAACTCGGTGTCATCGTGCTGCTGCTGCAGATCGGTCTCGAGACCCGGCTCGCCGATCTCGTCAAAGTCGGTGCGCGCGCGATGGCAGTCGGAAGTGTCGGCATCGTCGTCCCCTTCGTGCTAGGCGCTTTTGCCGTCGGCCCTTTGCTGCTGCCGGGACAGTCTCAGAACACCTACCTGTTCCTCGGCGCAACACTGGCCGCCACTTCGGTCGGCATTACCGGTCGCGTCTTTCGCGATCTCGGCAAGCTCGGTACGCCGGCGGCGCGCATCGTGCTGGGTGCAGCGGTGATCGATGATGTGCTCGGGTTGGTCATTCTTGCGGTGGTGACCGGGCTGGTCGAAGCAGGTTCCGTCAGTACCGGGGAAGTGCTACGCATCATCGCCGAGGCGGCGATCTTCCTGGGCGGCAGCATCTGGATCGGCCGCAAGATCGCTCCGCATTCGAGCCGACTGCTTGCCCAGATCGATCCCGGCCATTCGATGCTGTTTGCCCAGGTGTTGGCGACGGGGTTGGCGTTGGCTTGGTTGGCGCATGCAATCGGGTTGGCGCCGATTATCGGTGCCTTCGCAGCCGGTCTGCTGTTCGAGCCGCTCTTCCTCAAAGACTATGAAACGCCGCGTATCGTGCAGGAGATCGAGCCCTTGATGCGCGACGAGAAAAGTCGCGGCATCTTCGATCGTCTCAAGCCGATCCTTACCAAGCATACGGGCCACCAGCACGAGGCGATGATCGAACCGATCGGTTATTTCTTCGTGCCGGTCTTCTTCGTGCTGACCGGCATGCAGGTGGATTTGAAGACGCTTTCCGATCCGAACATCGTCGCGGTCGCCCTGGCGATAACGGCGGCTGCCGTCGCCGGCAAGCTGGTCGCCGGGTGGTTTGCGGGCTCCGCCGGCCGGTGGATTGTCGGCTGGGGCATGGTGCCGCGCGGGGAAGTCGGCCTGATCTTCGCCATGGTCGGCAAGCAGCTCGGTGTCATGGACGAGGCGATGTTCTCGGTGATCGTCATCATGGTGATCCTGACGACGTTGATCACCCCGCCCGTATTGTCTTGGCTGCTCAAGCGTAGCCCCTCCGGCGAGGATGACTCTTGACGACGAGCAAGGCGGGAGTTGTTCCAGCGGTTACACTGCGCAACCCTTTTCCGGAGGCCACACAATGAAACTGCATCTCGCCAGCGCCCTGTGCGCGCTGTTGATCATCTCCAACGGCCATGCCTCTGGACTGGGCGATCCCGACATTGATGTTCCCCGGCGGCTGGTCGAGATCACCTACAAGCAGGATATCCCGGCGAACGACCCGCGCCTCGCCAAGACCCGCGAACAGCTTCAGCAAGTCGCCAAAGCGACCGGCGAAACCGAGCAAGGGGTGGCGCAGGCCTGCATGCGCAATGCGCGTTACATCTTCGATGCGAGCAAGACTTACGTCAGCCCGCTCGAGGTGCTTGAGGCGCTTGCGAAATATGTCCCATCCGGCAAGCCGCTCACGGAGATGACTCGGCACTACGTCGAGTTGCGACTGAAGCAGAAGCTCGGGCATGCGGATGCGCTGAAGCAACTCCCGGCAGGCAAGTAAAAGTCGGCGCCGGCAGGACGGCGCCAGAACAAGCGGGATACCCGCGGGAAGGCCCGCCACGGAAAGGGGCATGGTTACAATTTGGCGATGTTGCTCGAATTGACCCCCGAACAGAAGCGTCGCCGTGTTTTCGCACTGGCCGTCGTCGTTGCGGCCTATGTGCTCTCCTTCTTCCAGCGCTTCGCACCGGCCGGCATCGCACCGGATCTGGCCGCCGCTTTCCAGACCTCGGCCGCTTCGCTTGGCGTGCTGGCGGCCACCTATTTCTATGTTTACACGATCATGCAGGTGCCCACCGGCATCCTGGTCGATACGCTCGGTCCGCGACGTATCCTGTTGCTTGGCGGCATAGTCGCCGGCGGCGGCAGCCTGCTGTTTGGTCTTGCTGAGAGCCTGAACGCTGCGCTGCTCGGCCGTACCCTGATCGGTCTGGGTGTTTCGGTCGTCTTCATCTCGATGTTGAAGATCATCGCCGTCTGGTTCGAGGAGCATCGCTTCGCCAGCGTGGTCGGCCTGTCAATGCTGCTCGGCAACCTCGGCTCGGTGCTGGCCGGCTCTCCCTTGTCGTGGATGGCGCAGACGGCAGGATGGCGGGGGGTGTTCGTCGGCGTCGGCATCGTCTCGCTCGCGCTCGGCGCGCTGGCCTGGCTGCTGGTGCGGGACCGTCCTACAACTGCGGGCGCTGTAACGCACGAAGCGCCGCGTTTCGATCGGACGGTCATCCTCACCGGCTTGCTCAGGGTGCTGAAGAATCCGGCGACCTGGCCAACTGTCTTCGTCAACGCAGGGCTCTCGGGCAGTTTTTTCGCCTTCGGCGGCCTTTGGGCAACCCCCTTCCTGACCCAGGGGCTCGGCATGGCGCGCGCCACCGCCACGGCACACCTTTCCCTGTATTTCGCCGGCTTCGCCATCGGTTGTCTGGCGGTCGGGACGATCTCCGACCGTTTAAAGCGCCGCAAGCCAGTGGTGATCGCCAGCTCGCTTGTATATAGTGCGGTCTGGCTGGTCTGGCTGTCCGGGATGATGCTGCCGCTGCCCGTCACCTATGCCCTGTTCGCACTGATGGGCTTGATGACGGCGAGCTTCACCCTCACCTGGGCCTGTGCCAAGGAAGTCAATCCGCCGCAGCTGTCGGGCATGTCGACCTCGGTGGCCAATATGGGGGGCTTTCTCATGGGGGCGCTGCTGCAACCTGCGGTGGGATGGATCATGGATCAGCGCTGGTCCGGGGCGATGGCCAACGGTGTCAGGCTGTATGTGCCCGAGGACTACCGCTGGGGCCTCCTGCTGATCGCCTCGGCAACCTGGCTGGGTGCGGCCGCCGCATGGCGCATCCGCGAGACGCACTGTCGCAATATCTGGAAGGACGTTGAGAAGGAGAGGGCGTGAAAGGCATCATCCTGTTCGGTCACGGGGCGCGTAATCCCGAATACATCGAGCCGTTCCGGCGCATCCGCGCCGTAGTGGCGGCGCGGCAGCCGGAAATTCCGGTCGAGATAGGCTTTCTGGAACTGACTCAGCCGCCACTGGAGGCGAGCATCGAAGAGTTGGTGCGACAGGGTGTCATCCATATCCGCATCGTGCCGATCTTCTTCGCCCCGGGACGCCACGTGCTCAAGGACCTGCCGCAACTGATCGGCAATGCGATGGATCGTTTCCCAGGGGTCGAATTCGAAGTGGCCGAATGCGTCGGCGAGGTGGACGCGGTCATCGAGGCGATGGCATCCCATGCAGTTTCGGTGCTTGAAAACTGAATATTAGGATATACTTATATACATTATGAGAACTATATCCTTGACCTTACAGAGAAAATGGCCGCTAGCTATGTTTCTGGCTGCGGCGGTGTTCTCCGCCCATCCGGTCGTGGCCCAGCCGGCCGCGACCCGCGTCGTCGAGTTGCGCGATGTTCCCCTGAGCCTGCCTGCGGAAGCGGTGCTTGAGGCCACCAGGCAGGCCACGGTCGCCACTCAGGTCTCTGGCCGCATCGTCGAAGTGAAGGCCGAGGCCGGCCAGCGCGTTCAGTCCGGCCAGCTGCTGATGCGCGTCGATGCGCGCGAGGCGGCCGAGAGCGTGGCGGCGGCGCGCGCCCAACTGATCCAGGCGGAAGCCAACTTTCAGCGTACCCAGAATCTCTTCAAGCAGAAATTCGTCAGTCAGGCGGCGCTTGACCAGGCGGAAGCCGCACTCAAGTCCGCGCGCGCCCAAGCCGGTGCTGCGGGAGCAGGGGCTTCGCATGCGGCGGTGACTGCGCCGCTCTCGGGCATCGTTGCCCAGCGCCATGCCGAGCTGGGCGATCTGGCGATGCCGGGCAAGCCGCTCGTCACGGTGTTCGATCCTAAGGGTCTGCGAGCGGTAGCCAGTATTCCGCAATTCAAATTGAGGGATGCGCAGGCCGCGAAGAGTGCTCGTGTGGAATTTCCAGAAAGTCGGCGCTGGGTGGACGGCGCGAGGATCGAGATTCTGCCGACCATCGACGCACAGAGTCATACCGCTACGGCACGGATTTATCTGCCGGACGATGCCGAGGCCCTCAAGGGCATCGTGCCGGGGATGGCGGCGCGCGTGCATTTCGTCGTCGGGACCGCCAAGAAGCTTACCGTGCCGCCGCAGGCAGTACTGCGCCGCGGAGAGATCAATGCCGTGTATGTGCTGAAAGACGGCAAGCCAAGCCTGCGCCAGGTGCGACTCGGCGAGCCGGTCGGCGACGGCGAGCTCGAGGTGCTGTCCGGCCTTGCGTCCGGCGAAACCGTGAGCCTCGATCCGGTCAAGACCGGCATCGAAATGAAGCAGTCGGCCCCGGCGAAGTAAATCATGGGAATTTCGGGACGCATCGCGGAGCTGTTCCTCCGCAACTCGCTGACGCCGCTGATTGCGCTTGTCGCGCTGCTGCTCGGTGTGTTTGCCACGCTGATTACGCCGCGCGAGGAAGAGCCGCAAATCAACGTGACGATGGCGAACGTCTTCATCCCGTTCCCCGGTGCGGCGGTCAAGGATGTCGAACATCTTGTCGCGCGACCGGCGGAACAGGTGCTGGCGCGCATCTCCGGCATCGAGCACGTCTATTCGGTGTCGCGCCCGGGCATGGCGGTGATCACCGTCCAGTATGAGGTCGGCGAGGACCCGATCCAAGCGCTGGTGCGCCTCTACGACACGATCAATGCCCACAGCGACTGGGTGTCGCCCAACCTTGGCGTCGGTCAGCCGATCGTCAAGCCGAAGGGCATCGACGATGTGCCGATCGTCTCGCTGACTTTCTGGAGCGCCGATCCCGACAAGTCGGGCTTCGAGATGCAGCAGATCTCGCGCGCCGTCGAGATCGAGCTCAAGCGTATTCCCGGCACGCGCGACGTGGCGACGATCGGTGGCCCCGGGCATGTCGTGCGAGTGCTGATGGACGCCGAACGCATGTCGGCGTACGGCATTACCGCGCAGGATCTGAAAGCGGCCTTGCAAGTCTCGAACGCCTCGCAGCCGGCCGGTAGCCTCGTTGCCGGCAACCGCGAGATTCTCGTCCAGACCGGCACCTACATCGAGTCGGCCTCCGATGTCCGCAAGCTCGTCGTCGGTGTGTTCGACAAGAAGCCGGTGTTCATGTCGGATGTCGCGCAGGTGATCGACGGTCCCGACCAGCCCAGTCGCTATGTCTGGCACGGCGAGAAAGGGGCTGAGTATCCGGCGGTGACGCTGGCCGTGTCGAAGAAGCCCGGCGTGAATGCCGCCGACGTGGCCGAGGGCGTGATCGCGCGCATGAACAGCCTCAAAGGCACAGTCATTCCCGAAGGCGTCGAATTCACCGTGACGCGCAACTACGGCGAGACGGCTACCGACAAGGCGCAGAAGCTGATCGGCAAGCTCGTGTTCGCCACCGCCTTCGTCGTATTGTTGGTGCTGTTCGCCCTTGGGCGGCGCGAGGCCGTGATCGTCGGTGCAGCCGTGGCCCTGACACTGGCCGCCACGCTGTTCGCTTCCTGGGCCTGGGGGTTCACGCTCAACCGCGTGTCGCTGTTCGCCCTGATCTTCTCGATCGGCATCCTTGTCGACGATGCGATCGTCGTGGTCGAGAACATCCACCGCTGGCATACGCTCTACCCGCAGAAGAAGCTCTGGGAGATCATTCCTGGTGCGGTCGACGAGGTCGGCGGGCCGACCATCCTCGCCACCTTCACGGTGATCGCGGCACTGCTGCCGATGGCCTTCGTCTCGGGCCTGATGGGGCCCTACATGAGCCCGATCCCGATCAACGCCTCGATGGGCATGTTCATCTCGCTGGCGATCGCCTTCGTCGTGACGCCCTGGCTGGCGCTGAAGCTGATGAAGCCTGCCGATCATGGGCATGCCGAATCCTCTACTGATTCGAAGCTCGATCGCTTCTTCCGCCGCGTGCTTTCGCCTTTCCTGCATCCGCAATCGGGACGCCGCGCCCGGGCGATGCTGTGGATCGGCGTGGTCGCTGCGATTCTCGCTTCCGTGTCGCTCGGCGTCTTCAAGCTCGTCGTGCTGAAGATGCTGCCGTTCGACAACAAGAGCGAATTCCAGGTGGTGCTGGACATGCCGGTCGGCACGCCGGTCGAGGAGACCGCCCGCGTGCTGCGCGAAATGTCTGCCGAGCTGGCGCAGATTCCCGAAGTGAAGGACTACCAGGCCTACGCCGGTGCTGCCAGCCCGATCAACTTCAACGGCCTGGTGCGCCAGTATTACCTGCGTGCCAATCCAGAAATGGGCGATATTCAGGTGAATCTGGTCGATAAGCATCACCGCGACCGTCAGAGCCACGAGATTGCCGTGGCGGTGCGCGACCGCCTGATGGCTGTGGCGAAGGCCAGCGGCGGCAACGCCAAGGTCGTCGAGGTGCCGCCAGGGCCACCGGTGCTTTCGCCGATCGTCGCCGAGGTCTATGGCCCCGACTATGCCGGACAGATCGCCGTTGCGAAGAAGGTGCGCGAGGCCTTCGAGGGCACCGCCGACATCCTCGGCGTGGACGACAGCGTCGATGAAGATGCCGGCAAGATCGTGCTGCGCGTAAACCAAGCCAAGGCGGCGCTGCTCGGGGTGGCGCAGAAGGATATCGTCGAGACGGTGCGTCTCGGTCTCTCGGGCGAGGACGTTATCCCGCTGCACGACGGCGACGCGAAATACGAGATTCCCGTGCGCATCACCCTGCCCGCCGAGCGCCAGTCGAGCATCGATACGCTGCTCAAGCTCAAGGTGCGCGCGCTGCCCGCCTACGGTGGTCGCCTCGTGCCGATCTCCGAGCTCGTCGAGGCGAAGCCGGCGACGCGCGAAAAGGTCGTCTATCACAAGGACCTGCTGCCGGTCGTGTATGTCGTCGGCGACATGGGCGGCAAGCTCGATTCTCCCTTGTACGGCATGTTCGATATCCGTTCCAAGCTGAAGGACATGAAACTGGAGCAGGGCGGCACGCTCGGCGAATACTTCATCAAACAGCCCAAGGACCCCTACGCCGGCTATGCCGTGAAGTGGGACGGCGAGTGGCAGGTGACCTACGAAACCTTCCGCGACATGGGTGCCGCCTACGCCGTCGGCCTAGTGCTGATCTATCTGCTGGTCGTCGCGCAGTTCAAGAGCTACCTCGTGCCGCTGATCATCATGGCGCCGATCCCGCTCACCATCATCGGCGTGATGCCGGGACACGCGCTGTTCGGCGCGCAGTTCACCGCCACCTCGATGATCGGCATGATCGCGCTCGCCGGCATCATCGTCAGGAACTCGATCCTGCTGGTCGACTTCATCAACCAGCAGGTTGCCGAGGGCATGGACTTTGCCGAGGCCGTGATCCAGTCCGCCGCGATCCGCGCCAAGCCGATCGCGCTCACCGGCCTGGCCGCCATGCTCGGCGCACTGTTCATCCTCGACGACCCGATCTTCTCCGGCCTTGCGCTGTCGCTGATCTTCGGCATCTTCGTCTCCACCGTGCTGACGCTGGTGGTGATTCCGGTGCTGTACTACGCGGCGATGCGCAACCGGCTGAAGACCGCCTGACCGTTCTGCGGGACGGCGTGCCGTCCCGCCAGCGCCGACTTTTTCGACCCCTAAACCACCATCCCACCAAGGAGACTACCAATGACCGTCAATCGTATCGTCCGCATCATCGCCGGCTTCTTTATCATGCTCTCGCTCGGCCTCGCCCATGCCATGGGTCAGGTCGATATGACCCAGATGAGCTTCCTGTGGTTCACCGCTTTCGTCGGCGTAAACCTGTTCCAGAGCGGCTTCACCACCTTCTGCCCGCTGGACACCATCCTCGCCAAGCTTGGCGTGCCCGTCACCGCGCCCGAAGGCTGTTCGACCGGTCGCTGCGGCTGATCAAAAACCTTGCCGGCGGAGGCATAATGGGCACTTGATGCCCGCCCCGCTTGCATTGCTGCGCCGCAATCTCTTCGTGCTCCTCGTTGGGGCAGGCGGGATTTTGGCCGCGATATTCATCTACCAACTCGCCTTCAACTGGGAAAGCCATCAGTTGAGCGACAAGGTCGGTCGCGAGGCGGAAACCTTTTCTCATGCGCTCGAAGCGCGGATCGCCGCGATCCGCGATGAAACGCACACCCTCAGCCTGATCTTTGCCTCGCCGCGGGAGGTGCCAGCCAACGAGTTCAATGCGTTGGCTGCGCGCGTCCTGGAGCATTCCCGGATGATCTACGGCATCAACTGGGTGCAGAGCAAGATCGAAGGAGACCAAGAGCGCTTCCTTGTGGCGATGGGGAGACTTCAGACGGGAGAACCCCCGCGCGGCTTCGATCTGGTCAAAGAGCCGCGCCGCTACGCGGCAGTGCGGGCTGCGATCGACTCCGGCCAGTCGGTGCTCAGCGCCGTGGTGCCGCTGAATCGGGGCGGGGGGCGCGGCGTGATCATGATGCAGCCCGTGTTTGACCACGGGCTGCCGACGGATTCGACTGCCGCACGCCGTATCGCACTGCGGGGCCTTATGGTCGCCGGCATCGACATCAGTCAATTGTTCGATCGGCTTCCCGGCCAGCGCCATGGCTCCCTCGATTTCGTCGTGCGGGACAATGCCAACGTAGATGAGGTAATGCATATCCATGCCCTGCGTCCCGAAGGCGCGACGCTGCCGACAGCGGCAGAAATCGAGCACCATGCCCTGGCCGAAACTCTGACGGTACAGGCGGTGGATCGGCAATGGACGATCCGATTCGCACCATCCCCCGAGTTCCTCGCGGAATATGAAAGTCAGAAATCGCTGTTGGCCCTGGCGATGGGACTGGCCCTGGCGGCGGCGGCTACCGTCATCGCGGCGTTGCTGCAACGCCGCCGACAAAAAATCGAGGAACTGGTCGAGCAGAAGACCCGGGCGCTTCAGCTTTCGGAATCACGCTTCCGCGACCTCTCCAGCCTGTCGGCCGACTGGTTCTGGGAGATGGATGCCGATCTGCGCTTCAGCTATTTTTCCGGCCGGACCGATGATTTAATGCAGCGTTATATCGGCAAGTACAGATGGGATCTCCCCATCGACCTGGCTCCCGAGCAATGGGAGTCACATCAGGCTGTTTTGCGCCATCATCAGCCCTTCCGTGAATTCGAGTATCGCGTCCATCATGCCGGCGACAAGCCGCGTTGGTACTCGATCAGCGGCATTCCGTTGTTCGAGGGCGGCCGCTTCGTCGGCTACCGCGGAACCGGCAGGGAAATTACTGCAAGAAAAACCCTTGAGAGCGAGTTGCGCGAGCACCGCGACCATCTGGAAGAGCAAGTCAGGGCTCAGACGGCCGATCTGCTGCGCGCCAAAGAGGCGGCTGAGCGTTCCAACTTGGCCAAGTCGGAATTCCTCGCCAACATGAGCCACGAACTGCGCACGCCGATGCATGCGATCCTGTCGTTTTCGCGCATTGGCCAGGCGAAGGCGAACTCCGCGCCGCCCGAGAAGCTGAGGGAGTACTTCGAGCACATCCGCAGCAGCGGCGAGCGGCTGCTCAACCTGGTCAACGACGTGCTCGACCTCTCCAAGCTGGAGGCGGGGAAAATGCAATACAGCATGATCCACCTCGACCTGCGACGCTTGACCGAGGAAATCGGCATCGAACTCAGCCCTTTGCTCAAGGCCAAGCAGCTTACCCTGGAGATCGCGGCCGAGTCGGTCGACTGTTACGCAACCGGCGATCACAAGCGCCTCGGGCAGGTATTGCAAAACCTGCTCAGCAATGCCATCAAGTTCTCGGCGCCTGCCGGCGTGATCCGAGTCGAACTCGCGGCGGATGTCCTGTCCCAGGGCAGCGGAACAAGCGTTCCGGCATTGCGCCTGACCGTGGCGGATGAGGGCGTGGGTATCCCGGAAGGCGAACTTGAGACCATCTTCGACAAATTCGTCCAGAGCAGCAAGACCGTGACCGGGGCAGGGGGTACCGGCTTGGGACTGGCGATCTGCCGCGAGATCATCTATGCCCATCGCGGTATGATTCGAGCACGCAATCGGCCGGAGGGGGGCGCCGCCTTCGACGTCCTCTTGCCGGCAACTATCGGAAACCAAGCATGAAACCCTGCAAGATTCTCGTTGTTGACGACGAACTGATCAATCTCGAGATCATCCGTGAGTACCTGGATGGAACCGGCCATGATCTCGAGCTCTATTCCGGGGCGGAAGAGGCCTGGCAGCGGCTCGATGAGCAAGCCACCACCTATGACGTGGCGATCCTCGACCGCATGATGCCCGGCATGAGCGGCATCGATCTGCTGAAGAAGATGAAAGCGGACGAGCGCTTCAGCAACATTCCCGTCATCATGCAGACGGCGGCCACCATGCCCGAGCAGGTGCGCGAGGGCATCGAAGCGGGCGCCTACTATTACCTTTCCAAGCCGTACGAGCCGGAAACATTGCTGGCGATCGTGCGTGCGGCCGTGGCCGACATCGAGGCGCGGAAACTCGCTGCGCACCACGCCGCTGCTCACGTCAAGGCGATGGAGCTGCTCGATACGGCCGAGTTCCGCTTTCGGAAGCTCGATGAGATCGGCGTGTTGATCGAGGTGCTGGCCAGTCTCTGCCCGACGCCTGAACTGGCCGCCACCGGCCTGACCGAACTGCTGGTGAATGCCGTCGAGCACGGCAACCTCGGTATCAGCTACGAGGAAAAAAAGCGTCTCCGCCTCGAAGTGAGCTTCCCCCGAAATTTCGTCTGCCAAGGGTGACCTAAAATTAGCGTCACTTTTGGAAGGCATGAAATGAAGATACCGAAACAGGCATATACGACCGAGTTCAAGGAACTGGCGG
>JBGFRW010000007.1:0-8156 GCA_041694935.1 Pseudomonadota bacterium
GCTTCGCGCCATCTGCGCAGCGTGCAGAAACAACCCGAACGGATTCGTCGCTACTTTCAACATGACCCCGTCAAATATGCCGCATGACTCAGTTCAAGTTCATGAAAGCCGACTCAATAATTGACTAAGTGTAGACGTCCAATGTGACGCTTTATTTTCCGGTTTCGCAACTCATGGAACAACGCATAATCCGTATTATGTAAAATATAGTGAGGATTTGATTAAGAATGACTCCGGGGGCTGGCTGCTCCCCCGGACCGTCAGAAGACGCCATCAGATAAGGTCAGGCATACGCGGGCATGAACTCGGCTTCCGGATTCACAGCCGGACCCTTCTCACTCCAATAGGGGGAGATCTTGCGCAGTTGGGAGATGATCGAAGGAACTGCGGCAATGACGCGATCGATCTCGGCCTCCGTGTTGTATCGCGATAAGGAGAAGCGAGTCGTTCCGTGCGCAGCCGTGTAAGGAATGCCCATCGCGCGCATCACGTGCGAAGGCTCGAGTGAGCCTGAAGTGCAAGCCGAGCCCGAGGAAGCGGCGATGCCCGCCTTGTTGAGCAGCAGCAGGATCGCCTCGCCCTCCACGAACTCGAATGCGATGTTGCTGGTATTGGGCAGGCGATTCGACACGTCCCCGGTCGGGAAGCAGCGCGGCACGGTAGAGAGAATGCCCGCCTCCAATTTGTCGCGCAATTTCTTCACCTCGGTGTTCTCATAAGCCATATGTTGCAGTGCCTGCTCACAGGCGACTCCTAGGCCGACGATCGATGCGGTGTTCTCGGTGCCTGCGCGCCGGCCGCGTTCCTGGTGTCCTCCTCGCAGCAAGGGACGGAAGCGTGTGCCGCGGCGGAGGTAAAGCACGCCGACCCCTTTTGGCGCATGCAGCTTATGGCCGGAGAGCGACAGCATGTCGATCTTCGTCATCTTGAGGTCGATGGCGATCTTGCCGACAGCCTGCACTGCGTCGGTATGGAACTGCGCACCGACGGCATGGGCCATCTCCGCCATCTGCTCGACTGGGAAGATCGTGCCTGTCTCGTTGTTGGCCCACATGACGGAAACGATTGCGGTGCGTGGCCCGAGGGCGGCCTTGTATTCGTCCATGTCTAGGCGACCACGCTTGTCGACGCCAAGGCGCGATACCGCGTAGCCCTCCTTCTCCAGATGCTCGCAGAGCGTCAGGATCGCCGGGTGCTCGACGGCGGTGGTGATGATCTGGTTGCGTTCCGGCTGCGCCTTGAGCGCCGAGAGGATCGCGGTCGAGTCGGATTCGGTGCCGCATGATGTGAACACGATCTCCGAATCGTGCTCTGCGCCGAGCAGAGCCTGCACCTGTGCCCTCGCCTCCTTCAGTGCGAAACCGACCTTGTTGCCGAAGCTGTGCAAGGACGACGGGTTGCCGAACTGTTCCGTGAAGAACGGCAGCATAGCCTGCACCACGGCTGGGTCGCAGGCGGTGGTGGCGTTGTTGTCTAGGTAGATGGGAACGTCGCTCACGATCATGCCCTCCCGATCATGCTGGCGGGCAAAAGGCGAACGAACTCACCGAGCGCTTCGACCAGCTTGGTTTGGATGCCATTGAGCGTCGCCGCCTCCATCATGCAGCCGACGCAGGCGCCCTTGAGGTTGACGTAGATGTTCTTGCCGTCGATCTCGACGATTTCGATATCGCCGTGGTCGCGCTGCAGCATCGGGCGGATCGATTCCACCGTTTCTTCGATCTTGCGAATGCGCTGGAAATTGGTGAGCTTCGGAGCGGCAGGCGAAGTATTGGCATAGGCGGCCGGCATCGGCTTGGTCTCAGCCGTCGGCGCGGTGCACACCTCCTTTGCCACCTTGGCGAGAATCTCTTCGATGCCCTCGTGACATGAGGCGCAGCCGCCGCCGGCCTTGGTGTAGTGGGCTACCTGCTCCACCGTGGTGAGTCCGTTGGCTCGAATGGTCTCCTCGATCAGCACGGCATCGATGGCGAAGCACTTGCAGATCAGCGCGCCCTCCTCGTGATCGTCCTTCCACTCCTCGCCGCGGTAGTTGGCCACCGCCGCCTGGAGCGCTTCGCGTCCCATCACCGAGCAGTGCATCTTTTCGGGCGGCAGGCCATCAAGATAGTCGGCGATGTCCTGGTTGCTGACCTTGAGTGCTTCTTCGAGCGTCTTGCCCTTGATGATTTCGGTCAATGCCGAGGAGGAGGCGATCGCCGAGCCGCAGCCGAAGGTCTGGAAACCCGCATCGACGATTTTCTCGGTGTCCGGATCGACCTTGAGCATCAGACGCAGCGCGTCGCCGCACTTGATCGAGCCGACGTCGCCGACGCCGTTGGCGCCGTCGAGCGGTCCGGCGTTGCGGGGGTTGAAGAAATGCTCGCGGACTTTATCGGAGTAATCCCACATGGCCGTTCTCCCTGCTCAGAAGCTGAAGGACTTGCCGCAGCCGCACGCGGCCTTGGCGTTCGGATTTTCGAACTTGAAGCCGCTCTCGGTCATCGTGTCGATGAAGTCGATGGTCAGCCCATCGACCAGCGGCAGCGTGGCCGGATCGACCATCATCTTGATGCCGTCGACCTCGAGGATGGTGTCATCGTCCGCCACGGCGGTTTCGAGCTTGAGGCCATACTGATAACCGGAGCAGCCGCCACCTGATATGGACACACGCATGCCTGTCGCCGGTGTCTCGGCATACTTGATGAAGCGCTGGATCGCCTTGGCGGCCTTGGGGGTCAGTTGGATCGTCATGGGTCTCTCCGTTGAGTGTTATCGAATCAGCCAGGCATGGCTTGCGGCGCGTAGGAGTGGCAGCCCTTTGGACAGACGCGTCCGCAGGCGCCGCAGCCGATGCAATCCATCGCGTCGGCGACGGTCATCACCATCATCGCGTCATCGTCGTCCCAATCTTCGTCGACTTCCATGTCCTCGCCCCGCTCGATCAGGTCGAGCACCTTGCGCGGGCAGACCTTGTAGCAGCGGCCGCAGCCGATGCATTTCCGGCCGTCGATGGCGATGAGGAACTCGGGAGTCCAGCTTGCGCCGCCGCGCGTCAGTCCGGTGATTTCGCTCATGTCGTCATCCTTTCATGGCTGAGTTCAGCCGTGCGTTGGCATCGGCCCAGGCCCGACAGGCGTCGTAAGTCGACTGCGCGAGGCCGGGAATCTCGGCATAGGCCGCCGGCAGGCGTTCCTCGACGAGGTCGTGCATCTGCGAGGCCCATTCGCTGGCGATGCGCTTGAGCTTTTTCACTTCCTTTTCCAGTTCCTTCAGCTCTTCCTCGCTCATGGCCTACATTCCCGCCACGTCCGGATGCGCGCCGACGATCTCGAGCGCAACGGAAAGAATCTTGTCGGCCTCGGTCTTCATTTTCGACAGGCTCTCGAAGCCGAAGCGATGCACGTCGCGCAGCGTGCGGTCGCCGACCACCAGCTTGCCGACGGTGATCAGCGCACGGCCGAAGCCTTCATGCGAGAGGTGCACCAGCGGCACGGCCATCAATCCGCACTCCTTTTCGATGAGCACTGCGATGGCGTTGTAGAAGGCCTTGACGCGAGCGATGGTCTCCTCGTCCGGATCGCCGACGATGGGAATCTGCGCCTTGCGCTCCTTGGTGAGGATCAGCGGATCGAGCAACGCCTCGCCGGGCTGGCCGTCGTAGGTGCCGTAGCTGTCGAGCGAGCGCATCTGGCGGATCATTTCCTTGATGAAATCGGTGTCGTAGATCGGGTCGCGGTCGAGTGTCGCGGTGGTCATGGTGCTTCTCCGGTGGATTGGGAAAAAGTCGGCGCCGGCAGGACGGCGATGGCGGTCGACCGGCAAGCGGATCGATGGCCGAGATGGCGCTGCAGGATCAGGCCGAGCCCAAGGCCGGACAGCGCCCCGGCGACGGCGGCAAGGTCGCCGATGTGGGCGAGTGCAAGTGCGCCGAAGAGCGTCGTCGCGGCAGGTAGGAAATATGCCAGCAGGGCACCGTGAGTCAGCGTGCCCGCCTCGATAGCAAGTGTGATGCCGTCGCCGGCTCGTACGTGTGCATCCACCGGACGGGTCAGTTCGAAGGCCTTGCCGCCGCAGATATTGCGGCTGCCGCAGGCGCTGCAGGCGGATGGTGCTTCGACGCGGATCGTCGCCACCCCGTCAGCGATGGATAGGATGCGTCCCGTGCGGGCGATCATTCCTGCCAGCCCTCCTCCGCCATGCGCGCGAAGCGGCTGCTGCCGCCACCCTCGCCCTCCTTCTTCAGCGCCTTGTCGATCCACGGCACGCCGCCGACCTTGACGGCGACACGCAATTGCTCGAGCAGCATCTCGATGGACTCCGGGTCGTCGAGCCGGATCGGCTGGATACCGCGCGCCAGCAGCTGGCGCACCGCCGAGCCGCCCACTGCCTGGCAATACACGGCGGCGCAGCCGTCGAGCGCGGCGATCTTGGCAGCGAGTTTGTCCTCATTGCCGTCCATGCTCTCCGCCGGGAACTCGGCGACGCCGACGAGTTTGGCGCGCTCGGCATCGAGCGTGTAGATGGCGAAGCCGGTGGCCGCACCGAAATGCTGATTGACCTTGACTCGGTCATCTGAGGCAAAGGCGACCTTGAGCATGGCGGGCAGGCTTTCAGTGCTTGACCAGGCCAGGCTCAGCCTCCGCCGGCCGGCGGTAGATGGAGCGATAGGCGGGAATCTCATGGTGCTGTCCCAGGATGAGGTTGGCGAGGTCGAACAGGGCCTGGCGCGCGCCGCGGTAGCCGATCCAGTTACGTGCGTAGCCGCCGACATGGTCGTATTGCGGGAAGCCGGCGCGCAGCAGCGGCACGCCGAGGCGCGCCGCCGATTGAGCGGCATGCGAGTTGGAGACGACGTACTGCGCGTCGCCCAGCCGTGCGGAGCGTTCGAGATCTTCTAGATCGCCCACCTGCACTGCCGCACAAGGGACGTCGGCGAGCGATTCGGCCCGAGCAGGAGCCACAGCGGCGACGACCTCGCAGCCGACGCCGGCCAGAAATTCGCCGAAACCGAGCAGAAGGTCGGGATCAAGCGCAAGCGCGACGCGCGCGAAACCGCTCATGAAGTGGGTATCGACCATCGCGTCCTGCAGTTGGGCACGCTGGCGCTCGATGCGCTCCGGAACTGGCTGGCCAGAGATGTTGGCCAGAGTCTGGGTGAAGGCGTCGCAGGCGTCGATGCCCATCAAATGGTCGAAGCGGAAATCCGGCACCCCGGTGCGTTCCCTGAGCAAGTCGGCGGCACGGAACAGTGAGCGGCCGACGACCAGCGTCGCTACCGATTCGCCCATCGCCTCGATCTCGCTCCTGGGAGCTCCTCCCATGGTCAGCGGAGTGGTTTCGGCATCGACGAGATGTCCATCGAGAGAGTCGCCGATGTCGGGCAGCACCACGGGGCGCATGCCGAAGGCCTCGACCCATTCCTTGATGGTTTCGATATCGCCGGGGGTCAGCATCGACGACGCGAGGATGTTCACCTGTTTGTGCCGCCGCCCCATCAGCGCCGAGCTTTTAACCAGTACGTCGATAATTCCTTCGACGGCAAGCGCGAAGCCGCTTTCCAGCGAACCGACATAATCCGGCGTATTCACAGGCACCACAGCGATGTGGTCGTACTCGGGATGCGCGGCGCGAAACTGTTTCACCAGCCGCTTGATGTCCGTGCCCTGCGTTTCCGACAGGCCGGTCGTCGGCAGGCCGACAACCTCGGGCTTCGATTTCTCGCAAATCGTCCTCAGGCCCTCGATCACGTTCTCGTCCGCGCCCATCACCGTCGATACCTGATCCATCGCCGTCGTCTGCAGCGGGATCGGTTCGCGGAAATGGCGCACAAAGAACACCTTGCCGAAGGCGGTGCAGCCTTGAGAGCCGTGCATCATCGGAATCGCATTGCGCAGGCCAAGGAAGGCCAGCGAGGCGCCGACCGGCTGGCTTACCTTGAGCGGGCTGACGGCGAGAGCTTTGGTGCGCTTGAGAATTTCGGCCATGGCAACGGACGCTTGAAATTGGAGGACACTCCTCCCTTCGCAAGGGCCATGCCAATCAGACAATGCTTACAGTTCAATGAGTTGGCAGCATCAAGGCTTGTCGGAAACCCTACATTGCGCATCCCGGACACCGCTACAATCCGTGCATGCAAATCTGGGTCGATGCCGATGCCTGCCCGAAGCAAATCAAGGAGATCCTGTTCCGGGCTGCGACACGTACCGGCATCATGGTGACGCTGATCGCCAATCAGATGCTGACCGTGCCGCGCTCGCCGCACATCCGTGCGCTGCAGGTGCCCAAGGGCTTCGACGTGGCCGACAACGAGATCGCGCGGCGCGTTGCGGCCGGCGACATAGTCATCACCGGCGACATTCCGCTCGCCGCTGACGTGATCGCCAAGGGCGCCAAGGTGATCACCCCGCGCGGCGAGCCTTACGACAAAAGCAGCATCGCCGCCGCGCTAACGCTGCGCAACTTCATGGACACTCTGCGCTCGACAGGCATCGAAACCGGCGGACCGGCGGCGTTTTCTGCCAGCGACCAGCACAGCTTCGCGCGTCAACTGGATCGGGAACTGGCGGGCCGGAAGGTCTGAAGTCGCGCCGATTCATCCAATAAGGATTGTTTCACCTTTGTGCCAAGCCCCCCCTGATTCAGCGTGGCGGTATGAGAGGTACGACATCATGGGCATGTTTCTTGGCCTGCTTGGCCGCCTTCTTTTGCTTAGGGGTCATCGTGGGCGATTTTCGGGGTTCCTTGTTGCTCTGCCTAGCCTTGCTCATTATTTTTCTCCTGATGTATTGAACTCGGTTTCGGCTGTAAGCCAGTCATCGAGTTCGTGACCGGGCATGAAGCCACGTTCCTCAGCCTTGTAATAAGCGCTTGTAGCGATAAGCTCGGATCGTTCCGGATTGCCTGGGAGAGAAGCATTCTCCAGAACAGCGTTTGTCACAGGATTGCTTTCTGTCTTTACTTTGGACGGGGTATATCTCATGGGATTCTCCTGATTCGGTGGTTGTTAGGTTGGGGGGGCTGCTGGCAATTGTCTTACGGAGGGGGTGGCAAGCCAGCCAGACGTGAGCCCTGGGCAACCGGCCCCTGCGGAAACAACTCATATAAGTTCCGGAAGCCACACTCCGTTGCGAAGTGGTTTTCCAACGATCGGATCAACTGCCTCGAGCTTGGAGCACGCCCATTCTTGCGGAACATCCGTCGCAGGGTATGAATCACGCGCCACTGCCGGTCTGTCAAATCTCCTAACCCTTCCGCGTCTGCCTGTTGTTGCGCCGTAGCGTAAGTCCATGGCGCAAGGTCGTACATATGCCCTTCCGGGTCGGGGTAGCGGGCATTGCGTACATCATCGATGGCCTTGTTGATATCGAGCATTAGTTTCTCCTCTGCCGGGTCCGGGAATGTCCGGACCGCTGCGTGAAATATTCAGGTGAGCTTGCTGGTCCACTCGTTAAGCGCGACACAGGCTTTCCTTTGCGGAACCTTCGGATCGTCGAGCAAGCCGATCTGGCAAAGGTATTCATTGCCTTTTGAATCACGCAGATTGCTGTAGGGACCGGCTACAAACGGATCAAAGGGGCTCGAGTCAGCATAGATGAAGATGTAGTCATCACCGACATCAATTTCCAGCTTGCCGCCATGGTTTGCACCGTAGTCATGCCAGCGGGTACTAAGGTCGGCGCCTTCGATGACCGGGGACATCCGCGCTGCTTTTCGGTCGTACCAAGCGATTAGTACCGGGTCGATAACTTCCTCATCCTGAGCGGCGCAATTTGCGGCCAGTTGTGCGGCTATCAGGTAATTCAGCTCCGTTGCCGGAGCGTTAATGTGGGCTTGTCTCATGATTGATTACTCCTGTGGGGGTTGTTCCGGGATACGGAACGTTGATGTCAGCCATTAGGCTGATGTTTGTTCGTATTGTTCAGCGCAGTAAAAGTTCTGGCAGCGAAATGCTTTGTTGTAAGCCGGCAGCCCATTGGCCTTGACGAAGATCGCCTTGACTGCCGCGCCATAGGGCAAGAGTTGCTCCGGGGCGGCTACGGAGGGCTCAGCAATTCCTGAGCTTCCCCCGAAATTTCGTCTGCCAAGGGTGACCTAAAATTAGCGTCACTTTTGGAAGGCATGAAATGAAGATACCGAAACAGGCATATACGACCGAGTTCAAGGAACTGGCGGTA
>JBGFRW010000006.1:0-35432 GCA_041694935.1 Pseudomonadota bacterium
CAAGTTCGGAAAAACTCGCTTGCATCGTCAAGTGCCTATCAACTGTCAGTGCGCCAATTCTCGCATGTCATGGATGAGTCCGGTTTATCGATCTGCGAATAAATCAGCGCGTCCTTAAGTTCGTCGAGAGCCCCGTTCCAGTGCTGCCTGAGGAACAGCAAGCTGCCGGCCACCAGCAGCAGGAATATCAGTGCGGTCGGCAGCCAGCCCTTGATCGAAGGAAATCCGCGCATGGCTTTCGCTTAGCGGCCGGCGGCATCCACGGTGCGGATGAAGCCATGCAATTCCTCGTAGTCCGCCTCCGCGGCGGGGATCAGTGCGGTGAGTCCCTTGTGTAGTTTGTTGAGGATGGCCGGGCCGCCCGGCTGGCTTTTGAGCTTCAGCAGGGCTTCGCGCAGGCGCTGCACGTCGGCGGCGGGCAAATTGGCGCGGGCGACGAAGAGGTGATCAGGTACGCCGGGAGTGACGGCCAGGGCGCGCAAGCCCTTGGGGGCGAACTCATCGAAGACTTCCTTCTTCATCGCACCGGCGTCGTAGTCGCCGACCAGCACGCCGAGCGCCACGTTCTTGTGCGAACCGAGGAAGCGATGCTGCGGTGGCGCCCCCCCGGGAATGCCGGCCTTGATCAGCAGGTAGCGCGGGACGATGTGGCTCATGGTGGACTCGTGATCGCCGAAGGCGAAGCGCTTGTTGTAGAGGGCGGCAATGTCCTTGAGCGGGCTGTCCTGGCGAACCGCGATTACGCCGTAGAGATTAGGCTTTCCGTCGACTTCGAAACGGGCCAGCAAAGGCTTCTTGCCGTAGCGGTCTGCCACCTGGACATAGGGCGCCGGGCCCATGAAGGCGATATCGACCTGGTCGGTGCCGATGGCCTTGATGTGCTCGTCATAGTCCCGCCCGACGCGGACGGTGATCGGTCGCTGCATCGCTTCGGACAGGTAGTCGGCGAGCGGCTTGAAGCGGGCCTGGATTTCAGGGACGGGCAGGAAAGGATGCACCGCCAGGATCATCGGCTTGCTGTCGGCGGCGGCAGGCGTGACAAGGAGGGCAAGCAACAGGCCGGCCAGCGCGAGCATTCTTTGCAGGAAACTGTACGGAGGGGACTTCTGCGGGATCATCCCGTCTCTCCTTGTCAGTGGGGTTAGTTCTTTTCTTCTTGTTTTAGGCAGGCGTCGATGGTTTTCAGGAACTGCTCGATATTCAGCGGCTTGGTCAGGTAGGCGGCGAAGCCCGCCGCTGTGCCGCGTGCGATGTCGCGCGGCAGGGCATTGGCGGTGATCGCGACGACCGGCACGCCTTTCAGCCGGCTGTCGGCCTTGAAGATTTCCAGCACTTGGTAGCCGTCCAGATGCGGCATGTTGATGTCGAGCAGGATCAGGTCGGGACGGTGGGCGAGCGCGAGCTCGATGCCCAACTCCGGCGAGTGCGCGGTCGTCAGGTGGATATGCGCCCGCATGCCGAGTACCTGTGCGACCAGCTTGAGGTTCGCCGGGTTGTCGTCGATGCAGAGCACGCGGTATTCGCGAGCCGCCCCGTCGGAGTGGCTGCTGTCGCTCGTAGCCCCGGTGACAGTCTGGTCGGCCAACTTTTCGTCGGCGGGCAACTCGATCCAGAAAGTCGAACCGCGGCCAACTTCGCTTTCCACGCCGATCTCGCCGCCCATCATCTCTACCAGGCGGCGGGTGATGGTGAGGCCGATGCCGGTGCCCTCCACTTCGCTGTGCTCGGCGTTGAGGCGGTTGAATGGCTGGAACAGCTCTGCAAAGCGCTCCTGCGGGATGCCCGGGCCGGTGTCGATGACGGCGATGCGTACCCGATTGTCGTTGCTCGGCGCGACGGCCAGGCGGATGCTGCCGTTTTCGTGGTTGTACTTGACGGCGTTGGACAGCAGATTGAGCAGCACCTGCTTGAGGCGGACGCGGTCGCCGCGCACCGCGGCTCCCGGCGGAATATCCAGGGTGAGGGACAATTGTCGGGCGGCGATGAGCGGCTGGATCAGCTGCTGGCAATCGTCGGCGATCGCGCCGAGGTCGACCGCTTCGATCGACAGGTCGATACGGCCGGACTCGATTTTGGCGAGGTCGAGCACCTCGTTGATCAGGTCGAGCAGATGGCGCCCTGCCTTGAGGATTTCATGTACGTTGTCGAGCTGGTCGGCGTTCAGGCTGCTGTCGTATTCGAGCATCTGCGAGAAGCCGATGATAGCGTTCAACGGCGTGCGCAGTTCGTGGCTCATGCTCGAGAGGAAGTCGGACTTGGCCTGACTGGCGCGTTCGGCGGCCTCCTTGGCTAGCGCCAGCTCGTTGCGGCGCGCCAGTTCCTCAGTGAAGTCGGTGAAGATGTTGAAAAGATACTGGATTTCTCCTGTTTCGCTCTTCACGAAACCGACGTTGCTGGAGGCGACAAACGTGCTGCCATCTTTGCGTTGCACCGTGTGGAGACCCGACCAGCCTTTGCCTGCTTTGGCAGCCGCCATCACCTCGCTGGCCACACGCGGTTTTTCCTCGTCGGGCATGAATGTCGCAAAGGGCTTTCCAAGTACATCTTTGCCGGTGTAGCCGAGTATTTCCTCGTGGGCACGGTTCATATAGATCATGCGCCCTTCGCTGTCGGTGATACCGACCGCTTGCTCGCTGGCGTCGAAGATGCGCCGGAACAGCCGCAGATGCTCCTCGGCATCGACTTGCTCCGTGATGTCCTGGATCGTACCGATGAGATAGCGGACATTGCCTGATTCGTCGCACTCGGTGCGTGCGACTATCTGCACATGGCGCAAGGTACCGTCCGGCCTCAGGATGCGGCTGTTGACTTGGCCCTTTCCGGCCTGCATTGCCAGAAGCTGCGCCTGCTGCACCTTGGCCACGTCATCCGGATGGGTGGCTGCATAGAATGCCGCGATGGTCGGCGAGAAGTGCTCGGGGTCGCGGCCGAAGATGCGGTAAATCTCCAGCGACCAGACGACGTTGCCACTCGCTAAATCTGCCTGCCAGTGGCCGATATGGGCGATGGACTGCGCCTCGCGCAGCCGTCGCTCGCTTTCCGCCAGCGCCGCCTCGGCCATCTTGCGTTCGTGGATGTCCTGAACCACGCCGAGCATGTGCAGCGGCTTGTTTTCGGCATCGCGCACCACGGCACCGCGCTCGAGCAGCCAGCGTACCTGGCCGTCCGGCCAGACGACACGGTGCTCGAGCTCGTAGGGCGCGTTGCTTTCGACGCAGGCGCCCACGGCGTCGATGACCGCCTGGCGGTCGTCCGGATGCACCGCATTGAGGAAGTTTTCGTAGGTCGTTTCAAGCTCGCCAGTGTGGTGGCCGAACAGCGGGGCGATGCGTTCCGACCAGTAGAGCTCGCCGGTCTGGATATTCCAGTCCCAGGTGCCGATGTTGGCGAACACCTGGCTGCGGCGCAGGCGCTCCTCGCTTTCCTTCAGTTCTTTCTCGTGCCGCTTGACCTCGGTGATGTCGGTTCGGATCGAGATGTACTGCTGCGGCTTGCCCTTCGAATCGAGGAAAGGCACGATGGTCGCATCGACCCAGTAGAACTCGCCGTCCTTGCGCCGGTTGCAGACCTCGCCGTGCCAGACTTTGCCGCCGGTAATGGTGTTCCAGAGACCCGAATAAAAATCCGGCGTATGCAGGCTGGACTTAACCAAGCGGTGGTTCTGCCCCAACAGCTCGTCGCGGCTGTAGCCGCTGACGGCGCAGAACTTGTCATTGACATGAATGATGTTGCCCTTCGCATCGGCGATGCTGACGATCGAGTGCTCGTCGATGGCGGCGCGCAATTGCTCGAGGCGGAGGCGGGCCTGCACCTCCGCGTGCCAGTGGTGCGCGTCGGCACGCAGGTGGGAGCGGTGGCGCCGGGCGTGCGAATGGACGGCGGTGAGGAGCAGCTTCGGATCGACCGGCTTGGCGAGGAAGTCCTCGGCCGCCGCCTGACGGGCCGAGAGCAGATCCTGCATGCCTTCCATCGCGGTGAGAAAAATCACCGGCAGCAATGCGCATTCCGGTTTCTGGCGCACGATGGTGACCAGTTCGGGTCCGCGGCAGCCGGGCATTTCGATATCCACCAGCAGCAGGTCGGGACGGAACTCCTCGATGATGTCGAGCGCGATGAGTGGATCCTGGGTGGCCTGCGTGATGACGCCGGCCTTCTGGAGGACTTCGCTGTAGTAGCCCAGGGCGCTCGCATCGTCGTCGAGCAGGATCACGCGCAGCGGCGGCCCGCTGAGGCGGTCGTGGATGTCTTCGACCAGCGTTGCCAGCCGGGCGGGATCCAGCGGCTTTTGGAAGAAATGGCTGATGCCGGTGCGCTGCCAGTCGACGAGCTCCTTGAAGCGCGTTTCCTTATCGCTGAGGGCGATCCAGCCGGCCGCATTACGAGCGCGCTGGCCGAGCGCCTTGCGGTCGGTCAGTGCCAGGCCGTTCAGCCAGGCCAGCTCGGTGAGCAGTATGTCGTGACCGCGCAGGGCGGGCAATTGCTCGAGCGATTCGCAGCGGTAGGGCTCGACCTTCAGCGCGGCGAGGTGCGGCGAAAGCGGCGGCAGCTCGGCACTGAACCGGCCGAGCGCAATCACCCGTAAGGACTGGGTGGCCGTGGTGTTCATGGAGAAATGCCTGCCACGATGACGCACCCCTTGCCGGCGTGCTTGGCGGAGTACATGGCGTTATCCGCGGCGGTAAGCACCGCATTCGCCTGGTTGCCGTGCTCCGGAATCATGGCGATGCCGATGCTGGCGCCCAGGCGGCTGGGGTTGCCGAGCAGGGTCAGGGGCTGGCTGATGGCGGCTATCAGTCGCTCGGCGATGGCCGCAGCGGTGTTGCGTTCGGGAATGTCGCGGAGGATGGCGACAAATTCGTCGCCGCCGAGGCGGGCGACGAAATCATCTGCGGCGACCGCATGACGCAAGCGGCTGGCGACGGCTTTCAGCGCCTCGTCGCCGGCCTCGTGGCCGAGGCTGTCGTTGATCGGCTTGAAGCCGTCGAGATCGATGAACAGGACGGCGTGAGCCCCTCCCCTCTTGAGGGTGGCTTCGAGCGCATCGCTGAATTGCGCGCGGTTGGGCAGGCCGGTCAGCGGATCGTGGAGCGCGAGGAACTCGATGCGCTCGCGGGCTGCTTCTTCCATCGAGATATCTCTGACCAGACCGATGAACATGGAGCGGTCGATCTGCTTGATTTCCGTCACGGCCAGTTGCATGCGGAACACCTCGCCATTCTTGCGCAGACCGAAGACCTTGCGGCCGATGCCGATGATTCGGGGCGTACGCTCGCGGTGGTAGCGCTCGAGGTAGCCGTCGTGTTCCTCGGTATAGGGCGACGGCATCAGCATCTTGACGTTGTGGCCGATCGCCTCTGCGGCTGCGTAGCCGAAGATCCGCTCGGCCGCCTTGTTGAAGCTTTGCACGGTGCCGGCCTCGTCGATGGTGATGATGCCTTCGTAGACGTTGTCGAGGATGCCGCGCAGGCTGTCCTGAATGGTGGAAATGCGCTGCATCGAGCGCATGCGCGCATCGAGCACTTCGAAGACGATCGGCTTGGTGAGGTAGTCGTCGGCACCGGCATCGAGTCCCGCGACAATTTCTTCCTGCGACGAGAGCGAGGTCATCAGCATCACCGGCACCCAGCGCGTGCCGCCCAGCGCCTTGATGCGGCGCGTCGCCTCGATGCCGTCCATGACCGGCATCACCACGTCCATCAGCACCAGGTCGGGCAGATTCGCCGCGAAGCTGTCGACGGCAACCTGGCCGTTCGCCACATGCGTGACTTCGTGCCCCTGCTGCTGTAGGAACGCGATGATCGGCATGGCGCTGCTGCGTGAGTCTTCGACAAGCAGAATGCGCATGGTCGGCGGCGAGGTCAGTTATTGGTCATGGAACCCACAATTTAACAAAAGACGTAAAACGATGCAGCCCTGCTAAAAACAGGGCTATTTCAGGCAAAGTGGTCGTAGCCCTGGCGATGGAGGTCGAGCGATTGGCCGTCTGCATCGAAAACAGCAAGTTGGCCAGACGTGCCGGCTTCGATGCGACCGATGCAGGCGAGCGGCAGCGCCAGACGAGCTGAGAGCGCTTCGATCTCGGCATGTCGCTCCGCGGGTGCGGTGAACGCCAGTTCGTAGTCGTCCCCGCCGGCGAAATAGCAGTCGCGCCAAAGCGCTTCGTGTGCTGCATCAAAAGTCGGCGCTGGCGGGACGGCGCAACGCAGCGTCGCAGCGACGCCGGAGGCATCGAGGATGTGACCGAGGTCGGCGAGCAGGCCGTCTGAGACATCGATCGCTGCGCTGGCGATGCCGCGCAGCGCGAGACCGAGCGCAACGCGCGGCTGTGGGCGATGCAGGGCGGTGAGGCAGTCGGCCTGCGCCGGCTCTGGCAGGACAACGCGGCCCTGCAGGTGGGCGAGGCCGAGCGCCGCGCGGCCGGGGCGGCCGGAGATCCAGACTTCGTCGCCGGGTCGGGCGCCGGAACGCAGCAGTGCCGTGCCCGCCGGTACTTCGCCGCAGATGGTCACGCAGAAATTGCGTGGCCCCTTGGTCGTATCACCGCCGATCACGTCGACGCCGAAGGCATCGGCGCAGGCGAAGAAGCCGCGCGCGAATTTCTCGATCCACGCTTCGGTTGCTGCCGGCAGCGCAGCGGCCAGGAGCGCCCATCTCGGCTGCGCGCCCATTGCCGCCATGTCCGAGACATTCACGGCCAGCGTCTTCCAGCCCAGATCCTCGGGATCGGCATTCGGTAGGAAGTGGGTGCCCGCGACCAGCATGTCGGTGGAGACCACCAGTTCGCAGCCGGGCGAGGGGCGCACGATGGCGCCATCGTCGCCGACGCCCAGCACCGTGTTGCGGGTGGGGCGCTTGAAGTAACGGTCGATGAGGGCAAACTCGGAGGGCATGCCCGTGGGATTACTTCTGGGCGGTTTCGTGCGGGCGCAGTTCGGGGGCCAGCTTGTCGAGCACGCCGTTGACGAACTTGTGGCCGTCGGTGCCGCCGTAGGACTTCGCCAGCTCGATGGCTTCGTTGATGACGACGCGGTAGGGCGTCTCGGCATGGTCGCGCAGTTCGCAGGCGGCCAGCAGCAGGATGCCGCGCTCGATCGGCGAGACCTCCATCCATGCGCGCTCGATATGCGGCTCGAGCAGCGCCTGCAGCCCGCCCGTGTCGGACAGCACGCCGTCGAGCAGGCGATCGTAGAGTTCTCGATTGGCCTTGTCGAAGCCGCCGGCCGACTCGGCCTGCGTGATGATCGCCGCCGCATCCTGGCCGCCGACCATGTGCTGATAGAGTCCCTGGACGACGAACTCGCGCGCGCGGTGGCGCGGCGATTTCTGTTGGCTGCGGGGAGCGTGCTTTTCGGTGGTCACTTCACGGCCCTGATCAGGTTGGCCATCTCGACGGCGCATTGCGCGGCCTCGGTACCCTTCTGGATCATGCGTACCTGTGCCTGATCGTCGTTCTCGACCGTGAGGATCGCGTTGGCGATCGGGATGCCGGTCGCGAGCTGCACGTCGGTCACGCCGCGCGAGGATTCGTTCGAGACCACTTCGAAGTGATAGGTCTCGCCGCGGATCACGCAGCCGATCGCCACCAGCGCGTTGTACTTGCCGCTTTGTGCCATTGTCTGCAGCGTCAGCGGAATCTCCAGCGCACCCGGCACGGTGGCGAGCGTCACGTCATGAGCCGCTACGCCGAGCCGTTTCAGTTCGTGACAGCAGCCGGAGAGCAGGCCTTCGCAAACGTCCTGGTTGAAGCGCGCCATGACGATGCCGATGGAGAGGCCGCTACCCGCCAGGTTGGTCGCGATCTCGCGCAGGTCGTCGCAACGGCCGGCCGGCGCGGCAGCATTCTGGTTCGGGGTGAAACTCATGACGCCTCTCCTTCAGGTGAGAGGTAGCCGCAGACTTCGAGGCCGAAGCCGGCCATGCTCGGCATCTTGCGTGGGCTGGCCAAGAGGCGCATCTTGCCGACGCCGAGTTCGCGCAGGATCTGGGCGCCGATGCCGTAGAGACGTGGATCCCATTTCTGCGCCGGACGGCCCTCCTCGGCATGGAGCGCGGAGAGCAGGTCGGTGCCGGATTCGTCGCGGTGTAGCAGCACGATCGCGCCACTGCCGGCCTTGGCGATGGCCTGCATCGCCTGGTCGACGCTGAAGGTGTGGCGGCGGCTCTTGCAGTCGAGGAAGTCGAGCACCGACACCGGCTCATGCACGCGCACCAGCGTCTCGGCCTCGGCGCGAATTTCGCCGCGCGTGAGCGCCAGATGCACGTCGCCACTGGTCTGGTCCTTATAGGCGCGCAGGCGGAAGCTGCCGTGCGAGCAGATCACTTCCTTGTCGGCGACGCATTCGACGAGCTTTTCGTTCTCGGCGCGGTAGTGGATCAGGTCGCGGATCGTGCCGATCTTCAGGCCGTGCTCCTTGGCGAACTCGATCAGGTCGGGCAGGCGCGCCATCGTGCCGTCGTCCTTGAGGATCTCGCAGATCACGGCGGCCGGCTCGCAGCCCGCCATCTGCGCGAGGTCGCAACCCGCCTCGGTGTGGCCGGCGCGCACCAGCACGCCACCCTTCTGCGCCATCAGCGGAAAAATGTGGCCGGGCTGGACGATGTCCGCCGGCTTGGCTTGCTTAGCCACGGCCGCCTGCACGGTGCGCGCGCGATCATGCGCCGAGATGCCGGTGGTCACGCCCTCGGCCGCCTCGATCGACATGGTGAAGGCCGTGCCGTGGGGCGTCTTGTTGTCGCGCACCATGAGCGGCAGGTCGAGCTGCCGGCAGCGGCTCTCGGTGAGGGTCAGGCAGATCAAACCGCGGCCGTGCTTGGCCATGAAGTTGATCGCCTCGGGCGTCACATGCTCGGCGGCGAGGACGAGGTCGCCTTCGTTTTCGCGGTCTTCCTCATCGACGAGGATGACCATTCTGCCGGCGCGCATGTCGGCGACGATGTCTTGTACTGTGCTGATGCTCACGGTGGGCTCCAATAGTGAGGTGCGCATTCTACGCCGGCGCACCACGATGCGCTTCCGGCCGTACGCACCGCACAGCTTGGGTGCATGGTCAACGGTGGTGCGCCCCAAATGAGGGCGCGATCCGGTAGCTGGGGGGTGGGAGGGATGGATTGCCTGAAATCCGCATGGCTCATGGGTTTCCAGGCATTGGCCCAATGCAAATCGGGGGGTGGCACGCTATTCGCTGTAGGGGTAGGCAGCGCAACCGCGCACAACTTTTCCTCATCCTCATAAGGGAGCAATGCCATGCAACGTCGCAACTTCGTCAAGGCCACCGCCGTCACTGTCGCTCTTGCTGCCGCCGGCTTCATGTCGGCTCCGGCCATCGCCGCCGACACTATCAAGGTCGGCATCCTCCACTCGCTGTCGGGCACGATGGCCATCTCCGAGACCGCGTTGAAGGAAACCGCGTTGATGACCATCGAGGAAATCAACAAGAAGGGCGGCGTGATGGGCAAGAAGCTCGAGCCGGTAGTTGTCGACCCTGCTTCCAACTGGCCGCTGTTCGCGGAGAAGGCCCGCCAGCTGATCACCCAGGACAAGGTCGCCGTGGTCTTCGGCTGCTGGACCTCGGTGTCGCGCAAGTCGGTGAACCCGGTATTCAAGGAACTCAACGGCCTGCTGTTCTACCCCGTGCAGTACGAGGGCGAGGAACTCGAGAAGAACGTCTTCTACACCGGCGCCGCGCCCAACCAGCAGGCGATTCCGGCCGTCGAGTACCTGATGAGCAAGGACGGTGGCTCGGCCAAGCGCTTCGTGCTGCTCGGCACCGACTACGTCTATCCGCGCACCACCAACAAGATTCTGCGCGCCTTCCTGAAGAGCAAGGGCGTCGCCGATGCCGACATCATGGAGGACTACACCCCCTTCGGCCATAGCGATTACCAAACCATCATCGCCAAGATCAAGAAGTTCGCCTCCGAGGGCAAGAAGACTGCCGTCATTTCCACCATCAACGGCGACTCCAACGTGCCCTTCTACAAGGAGCTGGGCAATGCAGGGCTGAAAGCGACAGACGTGCCGGTCGTCGCGTTCTCGGTCGGCGAGGAGGAGCTGCGCGGCGTCGATACCAAGCCGCTGGTGGGTCACCTGGCTGCGTGGAACTACTTCCAGTCGATCAAGAACCCGACTAACGATGCCTTCATCAAGATGTACAAGGACTGGGCGAAGAAGCAGAAGCTGCCCAACGCCGACACTGTCGTCACCAACGACCCGATGGAAGCCACCTACGTCGGTATCCATATGTGGGCGCAGGCGGTCGAGAAGGCCAAGAGCACCGACACCGACAAGGTGATCGCTGCGATGGGCGGCCAGACCTTCAAGGCGCCATCGGGCTTCGAGATCAAGATGGACGAGAAGAACCACCACCTGCACAAGCCGGTGTTCATCGGCGAAGTGAAGGCGGACGGCCAGTTCAACGTGGTGTGGAAGACCAAGGGCCCGGTCAAGGCCGCGCCGTGGTCGCCCTACATCCCCGGCAACGACAAGAAGAAGGACGAGCCCGAAGGCAAGTAAGGCCCGCCCTCCCCCAGCCCCTCCCTCGCGGGAGGGGAGACTTGGTGCTCGCTGCGCTCGTCTGTTACGGGGAGGATTGATTGGATGGCGGAGCGGTTGCGCCTGCGGCGCGTGCCGTTTCGCCTTGGGTCGGCCCGGCGGCGAAACTGCGGTGTTTCTCGCCGTGCCACCAGCGCCGACTTTTACCGATTTGATATGAAAAACATGCGCCATTTTCTCCTCGCACTTTTCTGTTGGCTAAGCCTTACCGCCCACGCGGCCGTTGATCCCGCGCTGGTGCAGCAACTCGCCGCCGAAGAGTCCGACGACAAGATCGCTGCGATCCAGCAGATCGCCGCCACCGCCGACCCCGAGGCGGCGAAGATTCTCCAGTCGCTGTCCGACGGCACGCTCACCGCGCCCGACGGCAGCGAGATCATGATCAACAACCGCATCCGCGGCGAGCTGGCCAACGCGCTGGCCGGCCTGCGGCTGTTCGATGCGGACGCCAAGGTGCGTCGCGCCGCAGCCCAGGAACTGCAAACGAACGTCGGCATCGAGCTTGCGCCGCTGCTCGCTCGCGCCATCGACAAGGAAGCCGATACGGAGATCAAGGCGTTGCTCCTCGCGGCACACGCGCAGGCCAATCTTGCCAGCGCCGATACCGCCGCGCGGCTCGCCGCCGTCAAGGCGCTGGCCGGAGCGCCGAGTCCGAACGCACGCAACCTGCTGCTGCCGCTGACGCAGGAAGCGAACGAAGCGGACGCACAGGTGCGCACCGCGGCGAAGCAGTCCCTCAAGGAAGTCGAGGCGACGCTCGCTGTCGGCGAGAATCTCGGTCGCGTGTTCACCGGACTCTCGCTGGGCAGCATTCTGCTGCTGGCCGCGCTGGGGCTGGCCATCACCTACGGCGTGATGGGCGTCATCAACATGGCGCACGGCGAACTGCTGATGGTTGGTGCTTACGCCACCTACGCGGTGCAGAGCATATTCCGCAGTTACCTGCCCGATTACATCGATGCCTACGTGATCGCCGCGATTCCGGTGGCCTTCTTTGCCGCGGCCGCCGTCGGCATCCTGCTCGAGCGCACGGTGATCCGCCATCTCTACGGGCGTCCGCTGGAAACCCTGCTGGCCACCTGGGGCCTCTCGCTGATCCTGATCCAGGCCGCGCGCGTGCTGTTCGGCGCACAGAACGTCGAGCTCGCCAACCCCGAGTGGATGTCGGGCGGCGTGACGCTGATGGCCGGCCTGGTGCTGCCGTGGAACCGCATCGTCATCATCGGCTTCTCGCTGGCCGTGCTGCTGCTGGTCTGGCTGTTGATGAACAAGACGCGCCTCGGCATGTTCGTGCGCGCCGTCACCCAGAACCGCTCGATGGCGGGCTGCGTCGGCGTGCATACGGCGAAGATCGATACCGCAGCCTTCGGGCTCGGCGCCGGCATCGCCGGGCTGGGCGGCGTCGCGCTCTCGCAGATCGCCAACGTCGGGCCGGACATGGGCCAAGGCTACATCGTGGATAGCTTCATGGTCGTCGTGCTCGGCGGTGTCGGCCAGCTCGCCGGGGCGGTATGGGCCGCGCTGGGCCTCGGCGTCGTCACCAAGTTTCTCGAGGGCTGGGCCGGCGCCGTGATCGCGAAGATCGCCGTGCTGGTCTTCATCATCGTTTTCATCCAGAAGCGTCCGCAGGGCCTGTTCGCCCTCAAGGGACGCTTCGTAGATAACTGAGTCAAGCCATGAGAACACCCCTGACAATCCGCTTCCTGCAGGCCACGCCCAAGTCGGGCTGGCTAGCGCTCGGCGCCTTCGCCTTCGCCACATTCATGCTGTTGCCGGTGCTGCACCTCGCCGTGCCGCCGGAGAGTCCCTTCCACGTGTCCACCTACGTCATCACGCTGGCCGGCAAGATCATGTGCTATGCGATCGTCGCGGTGGCGATGGACTTGATCTGGGGCTACGCCGGCATTCTTTCGCTCGGTCACGGCCTGTTCTTCGCGCTTGGCGGCTACGCGTTCGGCATGTACCTGATGCGCCAGATTGGCCGTGACGGCTCCTACCAGTCCGATCTGCCCGACTTCATGGTCTTTCTCGACTGGAAGGAGCTGCCCTGGTACTGGATCGGGTCGGATTCCTTCCTCTGGGCGCTGTTCCTCGCGCTCGCGCTGCCGGGGCTCGTCGCTTTCGTGTTCGGCTACTTCGCCTTCCGTTCGCGCATCAAGGGCGTGTATTTCTCGATCATCACCCAGGCGCTCACCTTCGCCGCGATGCTGCTGTTCTTCCGCAACGAAACGGGCTTCGGCGGCAACAACGGCTTCACGGATTTCAAACGCATCCTCGGCTACAGCATCACCTCGCCCGAGATGCGCGTGATCCTGTTCTCGCTCTCGGCGGCCCTGCTGATGGCGACGCTGCTCGTCGGCCGCTATCTGGTCGTCTCCAAGTTCGGCCGCGTGCTGGCGGCGATCCGCGACGCCGAATCGCGCGTGATGTTCCTCGGCTACAACCCGCTTTGGTACAAGCTCGGCATCTGGACTTTCTCGGCAATGCTGTGCGGACTGGCCGGCGCGCTCTACGTGCCGCAGGTCGGCATCATCAACCCGGGCGAGATGTCGCCGGCCAACTCGATCGAGATCGCCATCTGGGCGGCGGTCGGCGGGCGCGGCACGCTCGTCGGCCCGGTGATCGGCGCGGCCATCGTCAACCTCTCGAAGAGCTTCTTCACCCAGACCTTCCCCGACTACTGGCTGTTCTTCCTCGGCGCGCTGTTCGTCGCCGTCACGCTCTGGCTGCCCGATGGCGTGGCCGGGCTGTGGAAGCGCTGGCAGGCAAGGAGAGCCGCATGAACACCGCTGCAATAATTCCGGAAAACCGCCACGATCAGGAGTGGCTCGGCGGCACGCCGACCGGCCATATCGCCAGGCCCGGCGAAGTCGATATCTCCCATAAGGTCATCCTCTATCTGGAGGGCATCTCGGTCAGCTTCGACGGCTTCAAGGCGCTCAACAACCTCAACCTCGCCATCGATGCTGGCGAGCTGCGCTGCATCATCGGGCCGAACGGCGCCGGCAAGACGACGATGATGGACGTCATCACCGGCAAGACGCGTCCGGACGAGGGCCGCTGCTTCTTCGGCCAGACCATCGATCTGACCAAGATGCGCGAAGCCGAGATCGCCCATGCCGGCATCGGCCGCAAGTTCCAGAAACCGACGATCTTCGAGCAGCTCTCCGTTTTCGAGAACCTCGAGCTGGCGCTGAAGACGGATAAAAGGGCGCGCTTCAGCCTGTTCGCCTGGCTCTCCTCGGATCAGCGCGACAAGATCTCCGACACGCTCAAGCTGATCCGCCTCGACCACGAGGCGGACCGCCCGGCGGGCCTGCTGTCGCACGGCCAGAAGCAGTGGCTCGAGATCGGCATGCTGCTGGTGCAGGATCCGAAGCTGCTGCTGCTCGACGAGCCGGTCGCCGGCATGACCGACGACGAGACGGCTCGTACCGGCGAATTGTTCAAGTCGCTCGCGGGCAAGCACAGTCTCGTCGTCGTCGAGCACGACATGGCCTTCATCGAACAGCTCGGCGGCAAGGTCACGGTGCTGCACGAAGGATCGGTGCTCGCCGAGGGCGACCTTGCCACGGTGCAGAACGACGAGCGCGTCATCGAAGTCTATTTGGGAAGGTAAAAGGTAACTGAACATGCTCGTCGTCCAGAACCTCAACCAGTATTACGGCGGTAGCCACATCCTGCGCGACCTGTCCTTCGAGGCAACGCCCGGCAAGGTCACCACCCTCCTCGGCCGCAATGGCGTCGGCAAGACCACGCTGCTCAAGTGCCTGATGGGCCTGGTGCCGGCGAAAACCGGCAAGGTCGAATTCGAAGGCAAGGACATCACGGCGCTGCCGTCGCATGCCCGCGTGCGTGCCGGCATCGGCTACGTGCCCCAGGGCCGCGAGATCTTTCCGCGCCTGACCGTCGAGGAAAACCTGCTGATGGGCATGGCGAGTATGCCGAGTAGCAGCAAGCTGCCCGAACGCATCTTCGAGCTGTTTCCGGTGCTCAAGAGCATGCTCAAGCGGCGCGGCGGCGACCTCTCGGGCGGCCAGCAGCAGCAGCTGGCGATCGGACGCGCGTTGGCGCTCAATCCGCGTCTGCTGATTCTCGACGAGCCGACCGAGGGTATCCAGCCCTCGATCATCAAGGATATCGAACGCGCGATCCGCGTCGTCGCCAACAGCAAGCCGAATCTGGAGAACGCGAAGAAGGCCGCCGAGCGGCAAGAGGTCATGGAAGCGATCCAGAAGGTCGCGGCCACCGGCGAGGTGGCGATCCTGCTCGTCGAGCAGTACTACGACTTCGCGCGCGCGCTGGCGGACCAGTATCTGGTGATGGAGCGCGGAGAATTCATCCGGCGAGGTGTCGGTGCCGACATGGAGAAGGACGGGGTGCGCGAGATTCTGTCCGTCTGATCCGGGCGATCCGACGCACTCGCTGGCCAGTATGATGCACCCATGCATCCCGCCGAAGACTTTCTCCCCACCGCTTGGCAAGCCCGTCTCGATCTCGGCTTCGCACGGCGCGGCGAAGAAACGCTGCTGGCCCGGCGCGCGCATCTTGGCCCGCTACGTGTTCAGAAGCCGCTCTACCCGGAGGGCCCATCGCTTTGTCACGCCATCGTGCTGCACCCGCCGGCGGGAATCGCCGGGGGCGATCGTCTGGAGATCGCCATCGGGGTCGATGCCGATGCGCAGGCATTGCTTACCACGCCGGGCGCAGGCAAGTGGTACCGCTCGGCGGGTCCCTGGGCGGAACAGTCGGTGACGATAAAAGTCGGCGCCGGCGGGACGGCGGAGTGGTTGCCGCAGGAGAGCATCGTCTTCGACCGGGCACAGGCGCGCATGCGCACGACCGTCGAACTGGAAGCAGGCGCGCGCTTCATCGGCATCGAAACCCTCTGCCTCGGTCGCCGGGCCAGCGGCGAACGCTTCGAGCACGGCAGCCTGCGCCTGTCCACCGACATTCGCCATGTCGGCAAGCCCCTGTGGTGCGAGCGCGGCATCATCGACGGCGGTTCGGCGCTCGTGGACTCGCCCATCGGCCTTGCAGGCTTCTCGTTGTGCAGCACCGTGCTTGCGGCGGGCGTCGAGATCGATGCCGATACGCTGGCCGCCTGCCGTGCTGCCGTGCCGCGCGAGGCCGGCGCGCAGGTTGGCGTTACCGCCATGCCGCAACTGTTCGTTGGCCGTTACCTCGGCCACTCGGCCGAAGCCGCGCGCGAGTGGTTCGTCGCTTTGTGGCAGACCTTGCGCCCCGCTGTCGTCGGACGCGCCGCCGCGGTGCCGAGAATATGGAATACCTGAAGGAGAACGCATGGAACTGACGCCCAGAGAGAAGGACAAGCTGCTGATCTTCACCGCCGCCCTGCTCGCCGAGCGACGCAAGGCGCGCGGCCTCAAGCTCAACTATCCCGAGGCGGTGGCCTTCATCACCGCCGGCATCCTCGAGGGTGCGCGCGACGGCCGGACGGTGGCCGAACTGATGTCGCATGGCGCAACGCTCCTGAAGCGCGACGAGGTGATGGATGGGGTGCCTGAGATGATCCCCGAGATCCAGGTCGAGGCGACCTTTCCCGACGGCACCAAGCTCGTCACCGTCCACAACCCGATTGTGTGAGGCAAGCACGATGATTCCAGGCGAAATGATGATCGAGGATGGCGAGATCGAGCTGAATGCAGGCCGCCGTACCGTCACGCTCGAAGTGGCCAATACGGGAGATAGGCCGATCCAGGTCGGCTCGCACTACCACTTCTTCGAAACCAACGAAGGCCTGCGCTTCGACCGCGAGAAGGCGCGCGGCATGCGCCTCAATATCGCCGCCGGTACCGCGGTGCGCTTCGAGCCGGGCCAGACGCGTACCGTCGAACTCGTCGACTACGCCGGGGCCCGCAAGGTCTATGGCTTCCAGGGCAAAGTGATGGGCGAACTGAAATGAAAATCTCCAAGCAAGCCTATGCGGAAATGTTCGGCCCAACGACGGGTGACCGGATGCGCCTCGCCGACACCGAGCTCTGGATCGAGGTCGAGCAGGACTACACGATCTACGGCGAGGAAGTGAAATTCGGCGGCGGCAAGGTGATCCGCGATGGCATGGGCCAGGGCCAGCGGCTGTCGAAGGACGTCGCCGACACGGTGATCACCAACGCGCTGATCGTCGATGCGGTGCAGGGCATCGTCAAGGCCGACATCGGTCTCAAGGGCGGCTACATCAGCGCGCTCGGCAAGGCGGGCAACCCCGACGTGCAGCCCGGCGTGACCATACCGATCGGTGCCGGCACGGAGATCATCGCCGGCGAAGGCATGATCGTCACGGCCGGCGGCATCGACAGCCACATCCACTTCATCTGCCCGCAGCAGATCGAGGAAGCGCTGATGTCCGGCGTCACGACCATGCTCGGCGGCGGCACCGGCCCGGCCACCGGCACCTACGCGACGACCTGCACGCCCGGTCCGTGGCACATCCATTCGATGCTCGCGGCGGCGGATGCCTTCCCGATGAACCTCGGCTTTCTCGGCAAGGGCAACGCCTCGCTGCCCGGCCCGATCAAGGAGCAGGTGGAGGCCGGCGTCATCGGCCTCAAGCTGCACGAGGACTGGGGCACGACGCCCGCCGCCATCGACAACTGCCTGTCGGTTGCGGAGAAGATGGATGTGCAGGTGGCGATCCACACAGACACGCTCAACGAGTCGGGTTTCGTCGAGGCGACGCTCGCCGCCTTCAAGGGCCGGACGATCCATACCTTCCACACCGAAGGCGCCGGCGGCGGCCATGCGCCGGACATCATCAAGGCCGCGAGCCTGCCCAACGTGCTGCCCTCGTCCACCAACCCGACGATGCCCTACACGCAGAACACCATCGACGAGCATCTCGACATGCTGATGGTCTGCCACCACCTCGATCCGAGCATCGCCGAGGACGTGGCCTTCGCCGAGTCGCGCATCCGCCGCGAGACCATCGCCGCCGAAGACATCCTGCATGACCTCGGGGCGTTCTCGATGATGTCGTCCGACTCGCAGGCGATGGGTCGTGTCGGCGAAGTGATCCTGCGTACCTGGCAGACCGCGCACAAGATGAAAGTGCAGCGCGGCGCGCTCAAGGAGGATACGGCGAGGAACGACAACGAGCGTGTCAAGCGCTACATCGCCAAGTACACGATCAATCCAGCGCTGACGCATGGCATCGGGCATGTGGTTGGCTCCATCGAGCCGGGCAAGCTTGCCGACCTCGTGCTGTGGAAGCCGGCCTTCTTCGGCGTCAAGCCGAGCCTGATCGTGAAGGGCGGCATGATCGCCGCCGCGGCGATGGGCGATCCCAACGCCTCGATCCCAACGCCGCAGCCGGTGCATTACCGGCCGATGTTCGGCAGCTTCGCCGGCGGCCTGCGCACCTCGCTCACCTTCGTTTCGCAGGCAGCACTGAAGAACCCTGCAGTGATGTCGCTCGGCCTGCAGAAGCGCCTGGAGCCGGTGAAAGGCTGCCGCACGGTGACCAAAGCCGACATGGTGAGGAACAGCGCCACGCCTGTCATCGAGGTCGACACCGAGACCTACGCGGTGCGTGCCGATGGCGAGTTGCTCGTCTGCGAGCCGGCCAAGGTGCTGCCGATGGCGCAACGCTACTTCCTGTTCTGAGCATGCTGGTAATAGAGAAATTCGCCGACTCCAAGGCGACCGCCACGGAAAAACTGGAACTGCCCTTCGACACCCGCTGCAAGAGCCGGCTGCGCACCCAACTCATCAGCGGCGAAGAATGCGGCCTCTTCCTCGAACGCGGCACGATGCTGCGCGGCGGCGACAAACTCGCCGCCAACGACGGCCGCGTCGTCGAAGTGGTCGCGGCGCAGGAGCGGCTGATGGAAGCCGCCATTGACGAAAATGAGGGCGACCCGCTGCTCATCGCCAAGGCGGCCTACCACCTCGGCAACCGGCACGTCGCTGTGCATCTCATGCCAGGCAAGCTGCGCTTCGTCGCCGACCATGTACTCGGCGAGATGGTGCGCGGCCTCGGACTGAAAGTCAGCGAAGTCGAGGCGCCCTTCGAGCCCGAAAGCGGTGCGTATGGAAGCCACGGCGGCCACGCCCACCCCCACGGCCACAGCAGCGACGGCGAGGGACGCGGCCCCAGGATTCACGATCACTTCCAGTCGCGATGACGCTCGCCCTGACACGCCTGCTGCAACTTGCCAGCCCCGCCCTGCCGGTCGGCGCCTACACCTATTCGCAAGGTCTGGAATGGGCGGTCGAGGCCGGTACGGTGAAGGACGAGGCGAGCGCGCTGACCTGGATCGCCGACCAGCTTGAATGGAATCTCGGTCGCTTCGAAGCGCCGCTCTTGGCGCACATGATGGCTGCGCAAAAAGTCGGCGATGGCGAGACGGCGATGGAACTGGATGCGCAGTACCTCGCCAGCCGCGAATCCGCCGAGCTGCGTGCCGAGACCCTGCAGATGGGTCATTCGCTGCGCAAGCTGATCGACGATCTCGGCGAGAACGTCGCCGTGCTGCCAGAGCAGACTTTCCCGACGGTGTGGAGCGCCCTCGCCGCGCATTGGGAGATCGAGCCCGCCGAAGCGCTCACTGCCTGGCTCTGGAGCTGGGCAGAGAATCAGGCCATGGCCGCGCTCAAGGCCGTGCCGCTCGGCCAGGCCGCCGGCCAGCGCATCCTGCTGGAAATCGGCCAGCGCATTCCCGCCCTCGTCGACCGCGCGCTCGCGCTCGACGAGAGCGAATTCAGTAACTTCGCGCCCGGTTTCGCCATCGCCTGCGCGCGCCATGAAACCCAGTATTCGAGACTCTTCAGATCATGAACAAACAGGCATTGAGAGTGGGCATCGGAGGGCCGGTAGGCTCGGGCAAGACCGCATTGACGCTGGCACTGTGCCAGGCCCTGCGCGACAAGTACAACATCGCCGCCGTCACCAACGATATCTACACGGAAGAGGACGCCCAGTTCCTCGTCAAGCACGCCGCTCTCGCCCCCGAGCGCATCATCGGCGTCGAGACGGGCGGCTGTCCCCATACGGCGATTCGCGAGGACGCCTCGATCAACCTCGAAGCCGTGGATCGCCTCAATGCGCGCTTTCCCGGCCTCGAGATCGTCTTCATCGAAAGCGGCGGCGACAACCTCGCCGCCACCTTCAGCCCCGAGCTGTCCGACCTCACGCTCTACGTCATCGACGTCGCCGCCGGCGACAAGATTCCGCGCAAGGGCGGGCCGGGCATCACCAAATCCGATCTGCTGGTCATCAACAAGATTGACCTCGCGCCGATGGTCGGCGCTTCGCTGGAAGTGATGGACCGCGACGCGAAGAAGATGCGCGGCGGGGAGAAGGGGCGCCCCTTCGTCTTTTCCAACATGAAGACCGGCCAGGGCCTGGCCGACATCATCGCTTTCATCGTCGATCGGGGCATGCTCCCGACGCGATGAGGACGGCGCCGCGGGACGCGGCGCCGGCACAGGCGGTCAGTAGCTTTTGTAGGGAAGAAACTTTCCGCTCATGACGATGTTGACCCGGTCGCCGGCGGCATTCGGCTCGCGCTTCAAGTCCATCTTGAAGTCGATGGCGCTCATGATGCCGTCGCCGAATTCCTCGTGGATCAATTCCTTGAAGGTCGTCCCATACACGTTCACCAGTTCGTAGAAGCGGTAGATCAGCGGATCGGTGGGCACGGCGGTCGGCAGCGAACCCTTGTAAGGAACGACTTGCAGCAGTGCGACGGCTTCCGCCGGCAGGCCGAAAATCTTGCCGACGGCGGCAGCCTGCTTCTTGTCGAAAGTCATCTGGCCGAGGCAGCCGGCAGTGACCCATTCCTTCGACATGCCGACCTTTTTGGCGACGTCCGTCCACTTGATCCCTTTCTGGATCTTGGCGGCGACGATCATTTCTGTGACATCGTTTCGATTCATGGTATTCCTTCCGTGAGTGTGTTAGTGATGGGCTGCCTGCCGCGCCGGGCGAGCCGGTTCTGCGGATAGGGGGATGACGTTGCTCGGGGCCGCTTCATCGGTTTCCAGGCCGGGACGCACGACTGGCGGATGGCGCGCGTCGTGCAGGGCGCGCACCTCTTCGCCGGCGTAAGTTTTCGAGCGATTAACCAGGAAGTCGACCAGATGGTTGCGGATGCGGTAGTACTGCGGATCGTGGTGCATCTCGGCGCGTGTGCGCGTGCGAGGCATGGTGACCTCGACGATCTCGGCGATGCGGGCATAGGGACCGTTGCTCATCAGCACGATCTTGTCGGCCAGCAGGATCGCCTCGTCGACGTCGTGCGTGATCATGAAGACGGTCTGATGCGTCGCCTGGACGATTTTGAGCAGTTCGTCCTGGATCGTGCCGCGCGTCAGGGCGTCGAGCGCGCCGAAAGGCTCGTCGAGCAGCAGCATCTTCGGCTGGATGGCGAACGCACGTGCGATGCCGACGCGCTGCTTCATGCCGCCCGAGAGTTCGGCCGGTTTCTTATGGATGGCGTGGCCGAGCCCGACCATCTCGAGATACTTTGTGCAGTGTGTTTCGACCTCTGCGCGAGGCCACTCCGGCCATTTCGACTTCACGGCGAAAGCGACGTTGCCGAGTACTGTCATCCACGGCATCAGGGCATGGTTCTGGAAGACCACGCCGCGGTCGAGACTTGGGCCGCTGACCTCGCGTCCGTCCATGATCACTACGCCAGCACTGGCCTCTTCCAGGCCGGCAAGCACGTTCAGGATGGTGGTTTTACCGCAGCCGGAATGGCCGATGATGCAGACGAACTCGCCCTTGTCGATGTGGAAATGGACGTCCTCGAAAACCGGCGGGTTCGCCGGCGCGCCGGTCGCCGGATAAATTTTGGTCAGGCTTTCGACGGAAAGGAAATGGCTGCTCATGATGGGGGCTCTCGTTTACTCTCGATAGGTGACGAGCCGCTGAAGGCGGCCGAAGACGGCATCGAGCAGCATGCCGACGATGCCGATCATCGCAATGGCGAAGATGACGTTGGGCAGTGCAAGGTTGTTCCACTCGTTCCAGACGAAGTAGCCGATGCCCGTGCCGCCCACCAGCATTTCCGCCGCGACAATCACCAGCCAGGCAATGCCCATCGAGATGCGCATGCCGGTGAGGATGGTCGGCGCCGCCGCCGGTAGGATGACCAGGAAGGCCTTGCGCAGCGGGTTGACCTCGAGGGTGCGCGCGACGTTGAGCCAGTCGCGCCGTACCGAGGCGACGCCGAACGCGGTATTGATCAGCATCGGCCAGATCGAGCAGATGAAGATGACGAATACGCCCGACACCGACGAATCCTTGAGCGTGTAGAGCGCGAGCGGCATCCACGCCAAAGGAGAGATCGGCTTGAGCACCTGGATGAACGGGTCGAGTGCGCGTGTCAGCAACGGCGACATGCCGATGGCGAAGCCGAGCGGCACGGCCACGACAACCGCGAGCAGGAAGCCCAGCCCGACGCGGGCCAGCGAATGGCCGAGCTGGATGGCGATGCCCTTGTCGTTCGGGCCGTTGTCGTAGAAGGGGTCGGACAGGTATCTGACGAACGCCTGGCCGACTTCGGCGGGCGGCGGAAAGCCGCTCGACTTCTGCGTTCCGGCGCCCATCAAGGCCGCATACTCGGCATCGGCGCCCGAAAGCGCCACGGCTTCCTTGGGCAGCGTCGCCAAGTGCCAAGCGCCGATGGCGATCAGGAACAGCAGTACCGAGATCAGTGCGGCCTTGAAGGTGTCGGAACGCATGGCGGCCTCCTTATGCGCGCTTGATGGCGAAGCTGTTGACGTAGGCGTCGGCCTTGGCCGGATCGAACTCCTTGCCCATGACCTTGAACTTCTGGTACGAGTCCTTGGGGGCGGTCATCCCGACTTCGGCCATGCGCTTGCGCGCGTCCGTCAGCAGGTAGACCTGCTCGGCAATGTCCTTGTATTTCACGTCGCCCTTGATATATCCCCAGCGCTTCATCTGTGTGAGGATCCAGACGGCCATCGAGTACCACGGGAAGGGATCGAAGCCGGCGCGGTCGGGAACGTTTTTCACTCCGCCCAAGCCGTCGGCGAACTTGCCCGTCAGCACCTGCTCGAGTACCGTCTTCGGCTGGTTGAGGTAGTTGGCGGGCGACAGCACCTCGGCCATGATCGGCCGGTTCTTCGGGTCGCCCGCCATTGCGGCGGCGGTCAGTATCGCGCGGTAGAGCGCAGCGAAGGTGTTGGGATTCTCCTTGACGAATTGCGTCGGCACGCCGAACGAGCAGCAGGGATGGCCGTCCCAGATCTCCTTCGACAGGATGTGGATGAAGCCGACTTCGTCGAACACCGCGCGCTGGTTGAAGGGGTCGGGGCCGAGGTAGCCGTCGAGGTTGCCAGCGCGCAGGTTGGCGACCATCTCCGGCGGCGGCACGACGCGGATCTGGATGTCCTTGTCGGGGTCGAGGCCGTGTTCGGCGACGTAGTAGCGCAGCAGGAAGTTGTGCATCGAGTATTCGAACGGGACGGCGAACTTGAAGCCCTTCCACTGCTTGGGATCGCGCTTGTCCTTGTGCTTGACGTGCAGCGTGATCGCCTGGCCGTTGACGTTCTGGATCGTCGCCACGTTGACCGGTGTCGGCGCCGAACCCGCGCCCATCGACATGGCGATCGGCATCGGGGCCAGCATGTGCGAGGCGTCGTATTCCTTGTTGATCACCTTGTCGCGGATCAGTGCCCAGCCCGCGGTCTTGATCACGGAGACGTCCAGTCCCTGCTTCTTGTAGAAGCCGAGCGGGTCGGCCATGATCAGCGGGCTGGCGCAGGTGATCGGAATGAAGCCGATCTTGAGTTCCTTCTTCTCCAGGCTGCCGCCTTTTTCCTGGGCCATCGCCTCCAGCGACCCGAAGGGCACCAGCGATGAGATCGCCGCCCAGGCGGTTGATGCGCCGACGGCGGAAAGGAAGCGGCGGCGCTCGGCATCCTGCGGGAACAACGCACGCATCACGGCGGTCTGTACGACCCGGCTGTTCAGGGCATCGATGTCGCCTTGCGACTGGGCGGCATCATGTTCGGCCTGCGAGCCGTGGCGACCGCAACTGCAGCGAGTCAGGGCATGGTTAGGATCGAAGGGGTCGTGCAGGGACATGGCAATCTCCAGGTTGAGGGTCACGCTCTTTCTGCAACGAATGTGCCACGCGCTCTAATGCCATGATTGCTATTGAAAGTCGCTGCCGCATCGCGATTTGCCGGTTGCGCTGGTTCGCTAGGCGGCGCACCATAGGAACGCACGCCAGAGCGCTCTTTTCACCAGATCGGTGCGGAGAAAGAGCGCGTCGGCTGAGCTATTGGAGAGGAAATCCCGCATGGAAATGAAAGCCATCCAAGCCTTTTTCAATAAAGCGGATGCGTTTGCCCGCCACAACGGCATGACGATCAGCGAGGTGCGCGAAGGCTATGCGCGTGCCGAGATGGCGTTGCAGCCCTTCCATATGAACGGCGCGCAGACCGTCCATGGCGGGGCGCTGTTCACGCTCGCCGATTTCGCCTTCGCGGCGGCCAGCAACTCGAGCGGCCAGCTCGCCTTGTCGATCAGTTCTTCGATTTCGATCTTCAAGGGCGCCAAGCAGGGGAAGCTGATCGCGGAAGCGCAGCAGATCAGCGCGTCGAACAAATTGGCGAGCTTCGACGTCCGCGTCAGGAACGAGGCGGGCGATCTGTTGGCTGCCTTTCAGGGAATGGTGTACCGCAAGCCGGTTGCGCTGGAATCCCTTGTCCAGCCCCAGACGCCGGACTGACGCTAGAACTCGAAGCCGAGGTTCAGCGAGTCGAAGCGCTGCTCGCCACCACCACCCGCCGGAGTGCGGAATTCCTCGCTGCGGTGGATGCGCGTCCAGGAAAAGCGCAGCCGATCGACACGGAAGCTGAAGCCGAACGACAGGTCGCGCACATGGGTGCGGCGGTCGACCGACGGGCCGTCGCGGAACACCGGCCCGTCGAGGAAGATGTTGTAGCCGACGAGGCGATGGTCCATCCCTGCGAAGACGTACCAGGCGAGTCCGGCGGGCTCCGGCCCGCCCTGGGCGCGCGTGCCATGCAGCATGGCGCCGCCCGGCTCGATGGTGTCCGGCCCGAAGCCGCTCAGGCGATGGCCGAGGCGCAGCATGCCGCCGACGCGGCCGTGGGTCATCACCGTGCCGAGCGATGCGCCGCCGTGGGCGACGATGTCGGCGTAGTCATTGCCGAACTTGCGCTTCTGCAGGTAGGAAAGCATGAAGGCCGGCTCGCTCTTGCCCTGATTGCTCCAGCCCTGTGGTTGCCGGACGTTGACCAGGCGGTGCCAGCCTTTCTGCACTTGTTCGCCCAGCGCGGCCGGGCCGACCACGCCGACGTCGAACTCCACAGTGTCGAGCCGATTGCCGCGCGCGCGCTGCGCCACCCCGCCGAGGTAGAGCCACGCCGCCCAGGGCCGGTCGTAGGGCTGGGGCTCCGCGATGCCGATGTCGCGCGGCGTGTACATATTCTGGCCGGCGAACAGGCCGACGTGGATATCCTCGCCGCCGTCGGGGTCCAGGCTGCGCAGCACCTGGGCCGCCGGCATCTGCAGCAGGTCGAACGGAACCCCGACGCCGAACTTGATGCCGTTGGTGTAGTAGCGGTCGGTGCGCGCCAGCATGTCGTTCTCGACGAACAGCTGCACCTCGCTGCCGGCGGGCGGTGCAGGCACGTCGAGTGCAGCCCAGGCGGGCAAGGCCAGGACGGCGAGCAAAGGGAGAGCGGCAAAACGGAACGGCATGCGGAAACTTTCGGTACTGCGTATGAAAAGAGGGAGCATTCTAGTCGCCCGGTGGATAATCCCTGCCATGACGCCTCCGGCCGCTCCTCCGCCAAGCCTGCGCCTCGACAAGTGGTTGTGGGCGGCGCGCTTCTTCAAGACGCGTTCGCTTGCCGCCGCCGCCATCGATGGCGGCAAGGTGCATTGGCAGGGCCAGCGGGCCAAGCCGGCGCGCGAGGTGAAGGCGGGCGACGAACTCGATATCGTCGTCGGCGACATGCGCTGGACGGTGGTGGTACGCGGCCTTAATACCCAGCGCCGCCCGGCACCCGAGGCGAAACAGCTCTACGAAGAGACGCCGGAAAGCATCGCGCGGCGCACCCAGGCACTCGAACTGCGCAAACTCGCACCCACGCCCGGCGCTGAACTCAGGGGGCGGCCGACCAAGCGCGCCGGCCGGCGTATCCGAAGTTTCGGCGGGGAATGAGTGTGGCGCCGTCCCGCCGGCGCCGACTTTTCTTTCGCGAAAAATCTATGCGTCCGCTATGCGTCCGACCGGGTGCCCATAAAACGTGCGTACTCGACGTCTTCGCTGCCGATATGTTGGGCGATCCAATGTCTCATGAAATCGCACAGCTCCGCCCCGACATCCTCCCCATCGAGGAGTTTCTGGAAAAAGCCATCGACCTTGTCCATGAATATCTGGTGGTGGCGAATATGCTCGTCGAGCTTGGGATAGCCGCGGGAGCGCAGCATTTCCTCCTCGTAGCGCAGATGGCGCTCGATGTAGCCTTGCAGCATCGTTATCGCATCGAGCGCGGCGGAAAACCCCTGACCCTTTTTCAGCCACGATTCGAATCGCACAAAGGCGTCGACCAGCTCTCTATGCTGGTCGTCGATTTCGGGAATACCGAGAATAGGAAAATTCGGCCGGGAAACCATGGGGACGAACTATACCTAAATCCGTAGGCAGGGGATTAAGCGTAATCAAGTCGCTGCAATCTCAACCGGCAGGGGTCGAAGCAGCCCTCGATTGCGGCACAATGCCGCCACATCCAACCGACGAAGAGAGTCCGCCATGTTTCTCGCCATGAACCGTTTTCGCATCGCACGCGGCAGGGAGGAATCTTTCCTCGACCATTGGCGCAAGCGTGAGAGCTATCTCGCCGAAGTGCCCGGCTTCGTGAGCTTTCACCTGCTGCGCGGAGAGAGCACCGAGGAATACACCCTGTTCGCTTCGCACACGGTTTGGGAATCCGAGGCCGCATTCGCTGCCTGGACGACCTCCGAGGCCTTCCGCAAGGCGCACATGCAGGCGGGACAGACGCCGCGCGACTTCTACCTCGGCCCGCCGCAGCTCGAGGTATTCGAGGCGGTGATGTGACTCGGGGCGCCGGGCCGTCGGCCCGGCGCGTGAGGCATTACAACTGTTCCAGCGAGGTGCGGACGACCTGCTTCCACACCGAGGGCGCCTGTCCAGTACTCAGGCGCACCAGATAGACCTCGTCGTTGCCCTGCTTGATGCGGGCGACCGCCTCGGCGACGGGGATGTTCAGCAGGGCCGCGAGAACTAGCGGATTCACGCCGCCATGGGCAACGATAGCGACGCTGCCGCTCGGATGCCGGGCGACGATCTCGCGCACGGCGGCCTTGACGCGGTCAGCCTGGCTTTGCAGGGACTCGCCGCCGTCGAGGGCGTCGTCGAGCACGCTGCCGCGCTGCTTGAATTCGGCGAAGAGCTTGGCGTCGCGCTCGTCCTCGAAGATGCCTTCGAATTTGCCGAAGGGACGCTCGTTGAGGGCGGGCAGTGCGGTGGTCGGCGTCTTGCCGGCGAAGGCGGCGGCGGTTTCCTTGGCGCGCATTAGGCCGCTGCTGTAGATGTGGACGAATTCCACACCGGCCAGCCTCTCGGCGATTTCGTTCGCCTGGCGGCGGCCGGTCTCGTTGAGCGGATTGTCGGTGCCGCCTTGCAGGCGCTTTTCCAGGTTCCACTGTGTCTGGCCGTGGCGCATCAGGTAAAGATCCAGCACCTTTTCCTCTGCACTGGCCATGCCGACAGCGAGGCTGGAGCACAGACCTAGGCAGAGAGTAAACAGGATATGGTGCTTACGCTTCATGGTTCATTCTCCTCGATCGATTCAACGGGCCTGGAGCAGCTCGGGGACGCGCAACAGGATGAATTCGTTGTCGTCGTTCTTGCCGAGCTGGCGGCCGGAAGAATAGGGCAAGTTGTTGTCGTTCGCGACGACGATGTGCTCCGCATCCACCACATCCACGTCCTCGATGGTCACGAAGGGAAAGCTGAACTTGTCGCCCTTGCCCACCCGTGCGAGGCCGCGCGGATCGTCGATAGCCAGCAGATCCACATAGCCGATCTTGCGCACGAAGCCTTCGGCGTCGGCATCCTTGAGGTTGATCTTGTAAACGCGCTTGAACTTGGCAGGAATGTTCTGGCAATCGGGACGGGCCGGGCCGTCGCAGGCCGTCGTCACATCGCCCTCGCCATTGTCGCGCTCGATGATAAGGCCAGTGTCGGCGTCGATCATGTTGAAGTCGCCGATGTTGTTGCCGTTCAACTCCAGCAGATATTTCCATGAACGGCCTGTCCACTCTCCCCTGGCAACGCTGAATTCCAGGATGCGCAGGTACTCACGGCCGTCTTTGGTTTCCCACTTCTTTTCGGTCTCATTCCACAGCGGGCCTTCGAGCAGCGGGTAGAGGAACTGGCCGTCCTTCGACGCTGCCATGCCCTCGTAGCCGCGCGAACGGCGCACCGGCGTGGCGAAGCTGGCGGCGGCGGGCGTGGTAGCCGGTGTCGTCACCGAGTAGTGGTCGGGGGAACGCAGGATCTTGCCGTCGAGCTTGGTCTCGAACACGGCCAGCACCTTGCCCTTGCGGTCGGTCTTGACGAGATAGGGCCCGAGTTCGTCGCCGAACCAGACATGCTCGCCGACGAACTGGATGGATTCGATGTCGAAATCGGCGCCGGTGAGATAGCGCTTCTGGGAGCCTTCATTGACGATCAGGAAGGGCACCTTCTTGTCCGGGTCATGGAGGAAGCGTGTTTCCAGACGCTTGACGTCACCATTCTTCCAATCGGGTTTGACGTGGTGGAACATCAACATGGCATCGGGCGAATTGGCCTTGCTGCCATAACCATTGTCGGAAAGTACCCAGTAGCTTCCGTCCTTCATGGCCTTGATGCCGGAAAAGCCCTGCACGGGCTGGCCGGCGAAGGGCAGGCTGATGCCGGTGGGCTTGGGCGCCTCCTTGGCCGACAGGTAGGAGTTGCCGGGGATCGATTCGAGATGGTCTTCGCGATGTCCGCCAGCCGTCGTGTATTTGCCGGAAGTCCTGAGGCTGGCTGGTGCGTCCTTGGGCGCAGTGATGAAGCTCCTGGCCGGCAGCGCGGCATGGCCTTCCAGAACGGCCGGGTAGGCTTGCTGGGCCCAGGCAGGCATGGCGGAGATTAGGGCGAACAAGGGAAGCAGGCGGAATTTGGGCATGGCACAGGTCGGGTTGGTGGAGAATGCGACACATGCTAGGAAGCCTTCATGACGATATCGTTAATGCGATGGCCGCCAGATTCTTGCGCGACAATGCCGCCATCCCGTTCCACGATTAAATGCCATGAACCACTGCCTGCGAGCCATCCTGTTCGTTTTCGCTTTGCTCGGTCTGCTGGCCGTCATGCCGCCAGTAGTGGCGGCCGAAGCTGCAGTGATGCCCACCTACGCTATGCAGCCGATCGGCTGGATCAGGAAGAGCGACGGTCGGACATTCATCGAGATCGACAAGCGCTACCAGCCTGCCCTGCTGGGCGTGGATCAGCTCAAGACGCTGCAGGTGCTGTGGTGGTTCGACCGAAACGACACGCCGGACAAGCGCACCGTCCTGCAGGTGCACCCGCGCGGCAATCCCGATAATCCGCTGCGCGGGGTATTTGCTACGCGCTCGCCGTTCCGGCCCAACCTCATCGCGTTGAGCGAGGTGGCGGTGATCGCGGTGCGCGACAACGTCATCGAGATCGATGCGATCGACGCCTGGGCCGATACGCCGGTGCTGGACCTGAAGCCCTGAGCACGAGGTTGCGTCAGGCTGGCTGCAGCCCGGCCGCCTCGCGAGCGCGCTGCTTCGCGGCGACGTAATCGCCGTGACCGACGTAGAGCAGGTCGGCGAGCTTGCGCATCAGGTGCAGTTCGTGGGCATCGAGATGGCCGTCGGCCATCGCCACGCGCCAGAGGTTTTCGATGATGCGGATCTTCTGCTGGGCATCGCAGGTCTTGTTGATCAGCGAAGTGAATTGGTAGTAATCGTTCGCCGTGCGGGCTTCCTGCTCGGCGAGCGCGATCAGGGTGTCGAGCTGGCCGGCGTCGAGGCCGAACTGGCGGCGCAGCGCGTCGGCAATGGCCGCGCGTTCCGGTTCGGCGATGCGCTCGTCCATGCGCATCATCTCCAGCAGCAGGGCGGCGGTCGCGATCTGCAGCGCTTGCTCGCCGTCCGCGCCGCCTTGACGTGCCCCAGGCTCGATGAACTGGTTGAAGAAGGCCTTGATGCCGTCGATCATGCGGTCACGGATTGAGCATGCGTTCGACGTAGCGCGCGATCAGGTCGACCTCGAGATTCACCTTCGCGCCGGGGTGCAGGCGCTTGAGCGTGGTGACCTCGACGGTGTGCGGGATCAGGTTGATCGAGAAGCTGCGCCCCTTCACCTTGTTGGTCGTCAGCGAGACGCCGTCGACAGTGATCGAGCCCTTGCGCGCGATGTACTTGGCGAGAGCCTTCGGTGCCTTGATCACCAGCTCGTGCGACTCGCCGATCGGCTCGAACTTGACGACCTCGCCCACGCCATCGACGTGGCCGGAGACGAGATGGCCGCCGATGAAGTCGGAAAGGCGCATCGCCTTCTCGAGGTTCACCTCGCCGCCCTCGGCGTCGAGGCCGACGGTGCAGTCGAGCGTCTCCTTCGAGACATCGACCTGATAGGCGCCCTTCTTCTTGGCGATCACCGTCAGACAAACGCCGCTATGTGCGATCGAATCGCCGAGCGCGACGTCCTTGAGATCGAGGCCGGGCGCGGCGACCGTGAGGCGCAGGCCCTGTTCGAGGGGTTGTAGGTGGGTGATCTTGCCGGTGGCGGCGACGATGCCGGTGAACATGGAGGACTCCTTTGGATTAGCGGGATGCCCGCTCGAGCGTCGGCAGGAATTGGGCGGCCGGCTGGTAGCCGACCACGCGCAGGCCGGCGATCTCCTTGCCGTCCTTGAAGAAGATGATGCCCGGCGGACCGAACAGCGAGAAGCGCTTGAGCAGCGCCTTGTCGTCGGCGTCGTTGGCGGTGACGTCGGCCTGCAGCAGCGTGAATTGCTTCATCTTCGCGGCGACCTGCGGGTCGGCGAAGGTGAACTTCTCCATTTCCTTGCACGAGACGCACCAGTCGGCATAGAAGTCGAGCATGACGGGTGTGGTCGAGGCGGCGACACGCGCATCCAGATCGGCCATGGTCTTGATGCGCTCGAAGCGCACGTGTTCGGCAGCCGCCGGCGTGCCGGCCACTGCGCCCCGCAGGAACGAGAGCGGCTGCAGCGGATCGCGGCTGCCGCCGAGCAGGCCGACGAAGATCGCGGCGCCGTAGAGCAGCATGGATACGCCGATGCCCTTCCAGAGCTTGTGCCAGCCGCCCGCGTGCGGCGGCAGCGGGTCGAGCGCGTGCAGGTAGATCGCGGGTACGATCAGCAGCGATGCCCAGCCGAGCATGACGAGCCAGCTTGGCAGCACGGGAGAGACGAGCCACAGCGCGGTGGCGAGCAGCACCACGCCGAAGAACTTCTTGACCGCCTCCATCCAGGGGCCGGCCTTGGGCAGCAGCGAGCGCGAGAACACGCCGACCGCCAGCAGCGGCGCACCCATGCCGAGGCTCATGGCGAACAGCGCCGCGCCGCCGAGCACGGCGTCCTTGGTCTGGGCGATGTAGAGCAGCGCGCCGGCCAGCGGCGCGGCGACGCAGGGGCCGACGATCAGGGCCGACAGCGCACCCATCATGGCGATGGCGGAAAGCGAGCCGCCCTGCTTGTTTGCCGTATCCGAAAGCTTCGACTGCAGCCCGGTGGGCAGCTGCAGCTCGTAGAAGCCGAACATCGAGAAGGACAGCACGACGAACACCAGCGCGAAGGCGCCGAGCACCCAGGCGTTCTGCAGCGCGGCCGAGAGCAGGGTGCCGGAGAAGCCGGCGGCGACGCCGACGGCGGCGTAGGTGACCGCCATGCCGAGCACGTAGGCGAGCGACAGCATGAAGGCGCGCGCGTGCGTGACCGCGTGGCCGTGATTGACGATGATGCCGGAGAGAATCGGGATCATCGGGAAGACGCAGGGCGTCAGCGAGAGCAGCAGGCCGAAGCCGAAGAAGGTGGCGATCGCCACCCAGAAGCCGCTGCCCTTGAGCAGCTTCGCGATCTCTCCCGATTCGTCGCCGCCAGCGGCGGCGGAAAAAGTCGGCGCCGGCGATACGGCACCTGGGGCTTCGCCAACGCTGCTGCCCAATGAGTCGAGCGTGATCTTGGCTTCCTGCGTCATCGGCGGGTAGCAGACTCCGCCGTCCCAGCAGCCCTGCGAGGTGGCCTTGAGGGTGAAGGGCAGCGCGCCCGCCGTGACGGGAATGCGCGCAACGACTTCGCCACGATAGGTTTCGACCTTGCCGAAGAACTCGTCGTCCTTTTCCTTGCCCTTGGGCAGCACCGCTTCGCCGAGTTTCACCGTCGCCGGCTCGGCTGCGAAGGAAAACATGTGGCGGTAGAGGTAGTAATCCTTCGTGATCTGCCAGCGCGCCTCGACGGTCTGGTCGTCGATGGCGCGGGCGGAGAATCGGAAGGCCTGCTCGGGTTCGAGCGGCTCGGCGGCGTGCGTCAGAGCTGAGGCGAGAGCAAGCCAGAACAGGGCGAGGAGGCGCAGGAGCATGGTGGTCAGGTTGGGGAAGTTTCGGAACTGAGCCAAGCCAGATATTCCGGCAGGCCATGTGCGATTGGGACTGCGATTATCTCCGGAAGTTCATATGGGTGCTGGCTGCGGATCGCGGCTTCGAGCGCCGGATAGCGCTCGGCCGTGGTCTTGATCAGCAGCGGCACTTCCGTCGCGTCCTCTAGCTTGCTCTCCCAGCGATAGACCGAGCGGCAGGGCGCGAGGATGTTCACGCAGGCGGCCAGCCGTGCCTCGACGAGCGCACCGGCCAGCGCGCGGGCGCTGTCGGCGTCGGGCAGGTTGGTGAGCACCAGCAGGCTCGGTGGTTTTTCTTGCATGCTGCTATTCTAGCGTCCGCCCCTTTCGCGAGCTGCCCATGATTCCGAGCCAGATCGTCAAATTCCTCGACCAGCACGTCGTCGGCCAGGAAGAGGCCAAGCGCCAGCTGGCCGTCGCCGTCTATACCCACTACCAGAAGATCGCCCTCGCCCAGCCCGAGCAGGTCGAGATCGCAAAGAGCAACGTGCTGCTGATCGGCCCCACCGGCACCGGCAAGACGCTGCTGTGCGAGACGCTGTCGAAAGCGCTGAACGTGCCCTTCGTCACGGCGAATGCGACCTCGCTCGCACAGAGCGAATACGTCAATGAGGAAATCGAGGCGATCCTCCTGCGCCTCATCGAGAAGGCCGGCGGGGAGGTAGCGCTCGCCCAGCGCGGCATCGTCTTCATCGACGAGATCGACAAGCTCAAGGCGCCCGTCGAATCCGTCGCGGAGAGCGGCCGGGCGACGCGCGGCGTATTCGGCGAGCGCGTGCAGCATGCGCTGCTGAAGATCATGGAGGGCGCGCCGGTCAAGCTCAAGGACGGCGGCCATATCGATACCACCCAGATCCTCTTTATCTGCGGCGGCGCCTTCGTCGGCATCGACGAGATCCTCGCGCAGACCCACACCTTCGGTTTCATCGCCACCGGCGACGACGACAACCAGAAAGTCCTCGACCGCCTCAACGCGCGCGTCAAGCCGACCGACCTCGCCGTGTTCGGCCTGATCCCCGAGTTCGCCGGCCGCCTGCCGATCGTCGCGCGGCTCAAGCCGCTGTCGCGCGAGATGCTGATGCGCATCATGACCGAGCCGAAGAACGCGATCTACCGGCAGTTCCAGGCGATCCTGCGCAACAGCGGCGTCGAGCTCAAGATCGAGCCGGCGGTGTTCGAGCAGATTGCCGACCTGGCGATGGAATACAAGGCCGGCGCGCGCAGCCTGCGCGGCATCTTCGAGGAGATGCTCACCCCGGCGCTCTACCTGGTGCCCGACCATCCCGAAGTGCAGCAGGTCGTGTTCGCCTCGCTCTACGACGACCCGCGCTATCTGGGAAGGAAATCAGGCTAATGCGTTCGTAACGATCTGCTGCGCCTCGGCGACGATGCGCTGCAGGTGTTCGGCACTGATGAAGCTCTCGGCGTAGAGCTTGTAGATGTCCTCGGTGCCCGAAGGGCGCGCAGCGAACCAGCCATTCTCCGTGACTACCTTCAAGCCGCCGATCGACGCATCGTTGCCGGGTGCGCGGGTGAGACGCGCCGTGATCGGCTCGCCGGCCAGCGTCGCGGCGGCGACGCGCTCGGGCGACAGTTTCTTGAAGGCCGCCTTCTGCGCGGCGCTGACAGGGGTATCGATGCGCAGGTAGTGCGGCGCGCCGTACTTGGCGGCGAGTTCCTGGTAGTGGCGGCCGGGGTCCTTGCCGGTGACGGCGGTGATCTCCGCCGCCAGCAGGCCGAGGATGATGCCGTCCTTGTCGGTGGCCCAGGCACCGCCGTCGCGGCGCAGGAAACTGGCGCCCGCCGACTCCTCGCCGCCGAAGCAGATCGTGCCTTCGAGCAGTCCCGGCGAGAACCACTTGAAGCCGACCGGCACTTCGTAGAGACGCCGCCCGAGGCCATTCACGACGCGGTCGATCATGTTGCTCGACACCAGCGTCTTGCCGACGGCGGCGCTTTCCGGCCACTGCGGCCGGTGGGCGAGCAGGTAATGGATTGCGACGGCGAGGTAGTGGTTCGGGTTCATCAGCCCGACCGACGGCGTGACGATGCCGTGGCGGTCCACGTCCGCATCGTTACCCCAGGCGATGTCGAAGCGGTCCTTCAGACCGACGAGGCTGGCCATCGCATAGGGGCTCGAGCAGTCCATGCGGATCTTGCCGTCGTGGTCGAGCGTCATGAATCCGAAGGCCGGATCGACCTTGGTATTGACCACTTCGATGTCGAGGCCGTAGCGCTCGGCGATCGGCTTCCAGTAGGCGACGGCGGCGCCACCCATCGGATCGACGCCGATCTTCAGCTTTGCGCGCTTGATCGCCTCCATGTCGATCACCTCGCCGAGCGCCTCGATGTAGGGCGTCATCAGGTCGACGGCGTGCGTCGTCGCCGCCGCCATGGCAGCCTCGATCGGGGCGCGCTTGACCTCGCGGTTGCCGTCCGCCATCAGTGCATTGGCGCGCTGCTCGATCCAGCCGGTGACATCGGTGTCGGCCGGGCCGCCATGCGGAGGGTTGTACTTGATGCCGCCATCCTGCGGCGGATTGTGCGAGGGCGTGATGACGATGCCGTCGGCGCGCGGGGCGGTCTTGTCGGCATTGTGGGCGAGGATGGCGCGCGAGATCACCGGCGTCGGCGTGTAGCCGTCGTTGGCCTGCAGATGCACCGTCACGCCGTTGGCGGCGAACACCTCGATCACGCTGTGCTGCGCAGGCGCCGACAGCGCGTGGGTGTCCTTGCCGAGGAACAGCGGGCCGTCGATGCCGGCTTGTGCGCGGTATTCGCAGACCGCCTGGGCGATGGCGAGGATGTGCGCCTCGTTGAAGCTGTTGGCCAATGCGGAACCGCGATGGCCGCTGGTGCCGAAGGCGACGCGCTCGGCCGCGAAGCCCGGGTTGGGCGTATTGCGATAGGCCGCGAGCAGCGCGGGAATGTCGGTGAGGCTTGCGGCGGGTGCCGGCTGGCCGGCCAGTGGGTGTGCCATGCTTCTCTCCCTTTTGTCGCCTGTTGTCGGAACAGACAGGCTTTCCATGCCGCTATTCTAGCCGCCGTGCCGCATGCCGTCGCGTTAGGGACGCGCTGATTTATTCGCAGATCGATAAACCGGACTCATCCATGACATGCGAGAATTGGCGCACTGACAGTTGATAGGCACTTGACGATGCAAGCGAGTTTTTCCGAACTTGAATA
>JBGFRW010000035.1:0-8024 GCA_041694935.1 Pseudomonadota bacterium
CGACGGCGAGGAACTGACGTTCAGTGATGCGGTGCTCGGCCCAGCCGACGTAGGCGGTGCGCATGGCCCACACGCCCCACAGCAGCAACACGGCGAACACGAAGCCCAGCACCACGGCAGCGACGGCCGAAGGCGCAAAGCCGCCGTTGGCCTGGAAGGCGGTGACCTGATCGGCAGAGGGCGTCATGGCGATGGCTCCTCGTCGTCGGCGCGGTCGCGGCGGACGTAGTCGCCGGCCAGCGGGACGGGATCGCGCGGCTGGGCGCGCTGGGGCACGAGGTAGTCCTGCAGGCCGGCGCGAACGCGCTCCAGGTCGGCACGCAGTTGGGCGTAGTCGAAGTGGTAGCGGGCGCGTTCCTGCGGAGCGGTATGGGCGGCGTGCTCGGCGAGGCGGTCGATCAGGTCGAGTTGGCGGGCGAGCGCGGCGAGATGCTCACGCTCCGAGGCGAGGCTGTCGGCAGCGGCGGCAGGCTGCAGCGCCGAGAACGACACAGTCAACACCACGGCAAGCGCAGGCCATGCGGATGTGCGGCGGTTGGTCTGTCCCATCGTGCCATTCCCCGTTGAAGCGGATGGCCAGATGCTGTGGCGCGCTCTCGCTTTGCGCCGCAGGGAATGGGAACTACGGCATGACCGGATTTCCGGGGCGAGCTGGCCGGCATTCGCCCAATGCCTGATGGATTTCTTGTTGGCTAGCGCCTACCACCTTTTGGTAGAATTGAGCAAACTTGGCAATCCAAAGTCACGAAAGACCAAACCAGATGGTTCTCAGATGAGTGAAGTCGAAAGCGAGATCCTCACGCTTGACGAAGTCGCCGCGTACCTCAAGGCGGGAAAACGGACGGTCTATCGCTTGGCCCAGAAGGGAGAGATTCCGGCGTTCAAGCTCGGGGGAACCTGGCGCTTTCGCCGCTCGGAGCTGGATCGCTGGATCGCCGAAAGCATCAACAAAAAGAAGCCGGAGGCCGAGTGAGCGCGGACCAAGCCAGCCGCCGAATCACGCTCGGGGAAGAGCAAGGGGAGGATCACCGTTGACAACACAGCAGCTTCTGACGCCGCACCAGAGCCAGTACTTTGCTTGGCTGCTGACCAGGCGTGCAGCAGGCGACTCCGTGGAGTCGCTGGCTTCGACCTTGGTCGATTCGCAAGTCGATCTGAATCCCCATCAGGTTGAGGCCGCGCTCTTCGCTTGTCGCAATCCCCTCTCACGCGGCGTGATCCTCGCCGACGAGGTTGGTCTGGGCAAGACCATCGAGGCCGGCTTGGTCCTTTCCCAACGCTGGGCCGAACGGCGGCGGAAGGTGCTCATCATCGTTCCGGCGAACCTGCGCAAGCAGTGGCACCAGGAGCTGCAGGACAAGTTCGGCCTGCAAGGGCTGATCCTCGAAGCCAAAAGCTACAACGCGATTCGCAAGCAGGAGCAGCGGAACCCGTTCCAGTTCACCTCCGGCCCGATCATCTGTTCCTATCAGTTCGCGAAGGCCAAGGCTGACGATGTCAAGGGCATCGACTGGGACTTGGTCGTCCTTGACGAAGCGCATCGCCTGCGCAACGTCTACAAAACCAGCAACGTCATCGCCAAGACCCTCAAGGAGGCGCTGTCGCGCGTTCACTCCAAGGTGCTCCTGACCGCGACGCCGTTGCAGAACTCATTGCTCGAACTCTATGGACTGGTCAGCTTCATCGATGACCGCGTGTTCGGAGACCTTGATAGCTTCCGCTCGCAATTCACTGGCAGAGAGCAATCCTTCAGCAGCCTGCGTGACCGGCTGGCCCCCATCTGCAAGCGCACCCTGCGCAAACAGGTTCAGCCCTACGTGTCTTACACAGCGCGCAAGGCCATCGTCCAGGAGTTCACGCCGTCGAGCGAAGAGCAGGAACTGTCCAAGCTCGTCGCCGATTACCTGCGCCGCCCCAACCTCAAGGCCCTGCCCGAGGGGCAGCGCCAACTGATTTCACTCGTACTGTGGAAGCTGCTCGCCTCCAGCACGCACGCGATTGCGGGTGCGTTGGAGACAATGGCCAAGCGTCTCCAGGGTGTGCTCGACGAAGTCACCGAGGTTCCGGATCTGGCTGATGAACTCGACGAGGACTACGAGTCGCTTGATGAAACCGCCGATGAGTGGAACGGCCAGGACTCAGACGTCGCCGCAGCGAGCCGCTTGGAACGCGATGTCATCGCGCAGGAGATCGAAGAGCTTCGCCACTTCAAAACGCTGGCAACCAACATCCGGGATAACGCCAAGGGCAAGGCGCTGCTCACCGCCCTGGACCGCGCCTTTGCCGAACTGGATCGGCTAGGCGCGCCCAGAAAGGCCATCATCTTCACCGAGTCCAAGCGCACGCAGGAATACCTCCTCAACTTGCTGGCCGACACGCCATACGGCGACGGCATCGTGCTCTTCAACGGCACCAACAGCGACCAGCGTGCGCAGGCGATCTACAAGGATTGGCTGAAGCGACACGAAGGCACCGACCGCATCAGCGGCTCCAAGACAGCCGACACCCGCGCGGCGCTGGTCGAGCACTTCAAGGAGCGCGGCAAGGTCATGATTGCCACCGAGGCCGGAGCCGAAGGCATCAACCTCCAGTTCTGCTCGCTCGTTATCAACTACGACCTGCCTTGGAACCCGCAGCGCATCGAACAACGTATCGGACGCTGCCATCGCTACGGGCAGAAATTCGACGTGGTGGTGGTCAACTTCGTCGACCGCAGCAATGAGGCCGATGCACGGGTGTATGAGCTGCTGTCGCAGAAGTTCCAGCTCTTCGAGGGCGTGTTTGGGGCCAGCGACGAAGTGCTGGGTGCCATCGGTTCGGGCGTCGATTTCGAGCGGCGTATCGCCGAGATCTACCAGAACTGCCGAGAGCCCGAGGAAATCAAGTCCAGCTTCGAGCAACTCCAGCTCGACCTCTCCGGCGAGATCAACGAGGCGATGGTCAAGACGCGCCAAGTATTGCTTGAGAACTTTGATGAGGAAGTGCAAGAGAAGCTGCGCATGCGGGCCGACGACAGCCGCAACGCGCGCAATCGCTTCGAGCGCATGCTGATGGACTTGACCCGCGCCGAACTGGTTCATTGCGCCGCGTTCGATGACGACGGCTTCGATCTCCGCCACATACCGACTGGAGTCGAGCACAGCGGCCTCACGGGCATCGAGCTGGGGCGCTACGAATTGCCCCGCCGCTCCGGCGACGCGCACCTATACCGCATCAATCATCCGCTGGCGCGATGGGGCATCGAGCAGGCCAAGGCTCGCGCACTCAACGGGGCTCGTCTCGTCTTCGACTACAACGCCTACGGTTCAAAGATCAGCACGCTTGAAGCCTGGCGCGGCAAAGCCGGATGGCTCACCGTGAAGCTGATCTCGGTCGAGACACTCGGCAACCAGGAGCAACATCTGCTGGTTGCCGCGGGCACGACCGATGGCGTCGTGCTCGCGGAAGAAGACCCGGAAAAACTGCTGCGCCTGCCCGCGACCACGCAGGCGGCCAGTTTGTTCAACGCCCCTGACGCCACCCTGCTGGCCGACGTGGAAGCCCGCAAGACCGCACTCCTGCGCGACGTCAACGAGCGCAACCTCGGCTACTTCGAGCAGGAAGTCCAGAAGCTGGATGCCTGGGCGGACGACCTGAAGCTCGGTCTGGAGCAGGAGATCAAGGAGATCGACCGCGAGATCAAGGAGGTGCGCCGAACCGCCGCGACCTCGCCGACGCTGGAAGAAAAGTTGTCATGGCAGAAGAAGCAGCGCGAACTGGAGAGCAAGCGCAGCAAGCTGCGTCGCGAGGTGTTTGCCCGGCAGGACGAAGTCGAAGCGCAGCGCAATGACTTGATCAGCCAGCTTGAAGTGCAACTCCAACAGCAGGTCGAGGAGCGCACGCTGTTCACTGTCGAGTGGGAGCTGGTGTAATGACTAATCAAGTAGCACCCTTAGACCTGCGCATGACCAGGCCGCGGTTGAAGCGTGCCAAGAATTGAGGAGAGCGAGATATGGCTAGCGGAAAATTACTGCGGCAACTCATCAAATCGGGAACGCAAGGCGATGCTTCGGGCTTTCGCGCGGCGTCCGAGGCAGTGATCAAAGAGGAGCGCGAGAAGAACCATCATCTGCTCGCAAATGACCTTGAGCGTTTACTTTACGGCGATCAGGCAACGGTCGGGAAGAGTGCGCGGAAGCCGCAAAGCTTGCCCAGCGTGCCGACAAATAAAGACAACGGCCTTGCGCTACTAGAAGAGCGTGCCGTGATTCGAGAGGAGAAAGACATCATTCTCTCGGATGCTTCGCAGTCGGCACTCGATGAAATCCTGATGGAGCACAACCGGACGGACGTGCTTCGATCCTATGGCCTGCAACCCGCGCAGAAGCTGTTGTTTTGCGGGCCTCCCGGCTGCGGCAAGACGCTGGCCGCCGAAGTCATCGCGCATTCCCTGTCCATGCCGCTCATCCTCGTTCGGCTGGACTCGGTCATCTCGTCGTTTCTGGGAGAGACGGCCGCCAATTTGCGCAAAGTGTTCGATTACGTCGCAACGCATCCCGTGGTCGCATTGTTCGATGAATTCGACGCCCTGACCAAGGATCGTGGCGACAGCGCCGATCATGGTGAGCTCAAACGCTCCGTAAATGCCGTCTTGCAGATGATGGACGGTTATCGAGGCGAGAGCATCCTGATCGCCACCACCAACTACGAAACCTTATTGGACAAGGCGGTTTGGCGACGCTTCGATGAGGTTGTGCGCTTCGAGATGCCGAATCTGGAGCAGATCAAACGCTTGTTAGCTCTGAAACTCTCCGGTGTCCGCCGCAATTTCGAGCCCGACGATGGCCAGGTGGCATCCGTGTTCAAGGGCATGTCGCACGCCGACATCGAGCGAGTTCTTCGGCGCTCCGTCAAGGAAATGATCCTGTCCGGCCGGGAGTTCCTGGAGAAAAGCCACCTCGATACCGCGCTTGCCCGTGAGTATCGTCATAAGAGTTAAGGGATGGAGGGGGAGGCATGGCCTATGAACACTTGCGCTTGGAGCGAGAAGCGCCCTCAACGGAGCGCCATCCGAGGCGTCATCCGGGAATTCGCCCTCCTGCCGATCCGAGAGCGCATGGTGCCGCGTTAGCCGGGCGGCTCGACCAAGCGCGGCAACGTGCGATGGCAGAGGACGTCGGCGGGTTCGACGACCGTAAGCTGCTCAAGATTCGGCTGCGCGCGGGCGACAAGAGCGTGCCCGCCTTCGATGCCATTCCTGGCGTGGAGATTGTCAGCCAGGAAGATGAATCCATCGTGCTGGCATTTGCCACTGATGACGGCTTGAGCGAGTTCGAGAGCCGCCTGGCCACCCTTGCACGTGATGGCGTTGTTACACGCAAGGAACTGTTCTACGTCATCGAAGACTTCGACCACTGGACACCCCAGGACCGTACCGGCGCGGCCTTGCTTGAGCAAGGATTTCCAGCCGCGCCAACCTTCATGCTCGATGTCGAACTATGGCCCCAGGAGCGACAGGACAAGCGCCAGCAAATGGTGCGTGCCTTTCTCGACTGGTTGCATGCACAAGGCATTGAGCGGCTGGACGACATCCAGCAACCCTCGCTCGTCATGGTCCGTGTGCGCTCTAACCGTGCGCAGGCCGAGCAGATCTTGCATCATCGCGATGTGCGCACTGCCGACCTGCCGCCCCGCTTGGGTGTGGCCGTACAACTGCTTCATACCGACATCAACCAATTTCCTCCGATCGATCCCCCTTCTGACGATGCTCCGTCCATTGCCGTGCTGGATTCAGGCTTGACGCGCGGACATTCGTTGCTCGGCGCAGCGGTCGGCGACGCGCAGGGCTACCTCGCACCGCATCGCAGTGCGGATGACACCGATCCCCACTGGCACGGCACCTTCGTCGGCGGGCTTGCGTTGTACGGCGATGTCCATAGCGCTATTCAGCAAGGGCAGTTCGTCCCGCAGCTTCGCCTGTTCTCCGGCAAAGTGTTCGAAGACGACGGACAAGACCAAACTGAGTTCGTCGAAAAGGCGGTCGAGGAAGCCGTGCGCGAACTGCGAGCGCAATACGGCTGCCGGGTCTTCAACCTAAGCTATGGCGACCTGAACAAGGTCTACGATGGCCGTCATGTGCGCGGGCTCGCCTACACTCTGGATCGGCTGACGCGTGAGCTGGGGGTCCTGTTTGTAGTACCAGCGGGCAATTTGTTGTCATCCCAGTTGCCAGCCGATACACGCGCGAGTTACCCGGACTACCTGCTCGAAGGCCACGCCCGCCTGCTGGACCCCGCCACATCGCTCAACGCGCTGACCGTTGGCGGCTTGAGCCTGAATGAGGCCACACGCAATGCACAGCGCCATCCCAACACGATTGAAGACCACGTGTTGGCACGGGCGGAACAGCCGTTTCCATTGACTCGCAGCGGCCCTTCTGCCAGCGGCGCCATCAAGCCCGACGTGGTCGCGCATGCCGGCAACATCGCCTCGCGGCGCACTGGAGGTGGCACAGACCATGCTGGTCTGGGAGTGGTGTCGCTCAATGGCGGCTTTGCCTTGGGGCCGGCGTTTAAGGAAGACATCGGCACCAGCTACGCCGCACCCCAAGTCGCCCACCAAGCCGCACGGCTACTGGCCGAAGTGCCCGACGCCTCGCCCAGCCTGCTGCGCGCACTGATCGGCGCCCATGCCCGCTGGCCGCAAGCCTGCGAAGCGCTGTTGAACCCCGGCAACAATGCCGAAGGCCGCGACAAACTCCTGCGCCTCGTCGGGTATGGGCGCGTGGACGATACGGCGCTCTTCCGCTCGCTTGATCACACCGTCACCCTGCTGGCCGAAGAGCGCGTCGGCAACGACCAGCACCACTTCTTCGAACTACCCTTACCAGACAGCTTCTGGGACGGTGGCCGCCGCACGCGTGAGGTGACCGTCGCGCTCGCCTACAGCCCTGCCGTGCGCACCACGCGGTTGGACTACCGCAGAGCCAAACTGTGGTTCCACCTGGTGACGGCTGGCAGCCTGGATGAGGTCACCCAAGCCTACCGGCGCAATCGGGAAGAAGGCATGGGCGAGCGCGCCAACGGCCGCTGCCGACGCATTCGATCAGGATGCACAGCAGCAGCGCGCCGCACAGCACACCGAAGAAGCGGAACGGCAGCGTGACCAGGCCGGCAATCAGCCCCTGCTGTCGTTGCTGCTGGCGCTGTGCCGCGACGGCCGGATCGCTCATGCTTCGGCCTCTTCAGCGGCGGCCATCTGCTTGAAGTCGTCCAGCAGGTCGTCGGGCAGCGCCTTGTCCTGCAGGCCGGGGATAACTTGGTTCTCCCACCAGTCTCCTGCCTCGACGTAGTGCTGTCGCATGTAGCCGGCCAGCTCCTGCAGATCCTTCGGCATGGCTTCGTCGGGGTCGGGTGCCGGCAGCGGCATGCGGACTTTCCAGAGGTTGCCGCCCTCGATCAGCGCGAAGCACTGCCCCTTGGGTAACGCCACGATATGCGCGGGCTCGATCAATGGCACGCTGGTCGTACTGATGCGGTCCTGCGTGTTGGATGTGAACGCGGTATTGCCGTGCGGGTCGGAGCTGTCGGTGGCGCCGCTCGTCAGTGCCGTGGCGTACACCTCGACCTTGGGCAGTTGTCGCGTCAGCAGCTCGGCGGTGGCGGTCTCGCGCACGCGCAGCATGAACAGGTTGTTGAAGTTGCCGACCACCTGGCCGGCCTTGGCACGGTTGCCGATGCGCGCCTCGATGTCGCTCAAGGTCTGCGTGTAGGCCGTCACCTGCACGCCGGCACCGCCGCCCTTGTTGACCATCGGGATGAACTCGTCGCCCATGAGTTCATTGAATTCGTCGGCGTGGACGTTGATCGGAATCTTGGTGCCCGCCGCTGCGCCGGGCAGCCCGTCGTCGATGCCGAACTTGTAGATGTGGCCGGCGACCGAGACCAGATCGCTGAACATCGAGTTGCCCACCGCCGCCGCGACTTCGGCGTCGGACAGTGCATCCAGCCCCACGTAGACCACCGCGCGTTTGCGGATCACCTGCA
>JBGFRW010000018.1:0-145685 GCA_041694935.1 Pseudomonadota bacterium
AATGGGTCGCCTTCTTCCACGTCGTGGCGGCGTTCATGATGCTGATCTTCCTGATCGCCCACGTCTATCTGACCACCGCCGGCCATACCCCCACCGCCCACATCAAGGCGATGGTCACCGGTTGGGAGGAAGTGGACTAAGCATCGTCTCCCCTGCTCGTCCTACCGGCCGACGCAAAGTCGGCGCTGGCGGGACGGCGGCTGCAGTTGCGCCGTCACATACGTGACGGCGTTTTTTTATTTTCCGGAGCTGGCTGCCGCATCCTTGAGGAAAGGTGCGTACTCCGGCCAGCGGCTGGCATCGCCGACGTGGGCGAAGATCACCATGCCGTGCTTGTCGAGCACGTAAGTCGTCGGGAACTTTCCCGCGACCTTTCGGTCAGGCAGCTTCGATCCATCCGCCAGCAGAAAGGCGTTTTCGCCGCGGCCGTCGACGCCGCTGTCGTAGAGCGGCAGGTGCAATCGCTGCGCCTGCGCCCATTCGCTCGCGGCCTTGAAAGGTTCGCGCACCGGTAGGAAGACAAAGCTGACGTCGCGTGCCTTCTCCATCTGGCGCACCAGGCGCTGCAGGTCGGGCAATTCCCGGCGGCAGGGGCCGCACCAGGTTCCCCAGAAGTGCAGTACCAGCACCTTGCCGCGGAAATCGCTCACCTTGTGGGTCTGACCCGTCGCATCGCGGAAGCTCAGATCGGGGAAACGCTCGCCGCGTCGGGTGCCGATGGGTGCCTGCTTGGCCGCTTCGGCTGTCGAATAAGGACCCCACAGTTTCGGCCAGGCCTTGGCGTCGAACACCACCCGGTCGTCGACAGCATATAGAACACAGGTTTGCTGGGTCTGCTCCTGGCAATCGTTCAATACGGCACGTTCGGCCAATTCTTTGCTCGTTAGGTCGGCTCGCCAGGCCCAAGCGCCGCCGGGAGCGATGACGAACGCTCGATGACGACCCGCGGCGAGGAATTCTCGATAGCCCTCGACACCGTAAGGACCGAGCTGAGGAACCGCCTCGGCATCGCGCAGATCCGCCGAATGAACCGCCCCGCTCGCCAGCACGAGCGCCAGGATCAAGCCGCGTTTCTTCATGCCTGTCCGGCCGCGCTTCGCACCGCGGCGGCGATCGCCTCGGCCTGGGCCGCCACGAGGGCCCCGTCGCTGCCCTCGACCATTACGCGCAGCAGCGGCTCGGTGCCAGAGGGGCGCAGCAGTACGCGCCCGGCGCTGCCGAGCGTCCGCTCCGCCTCGGCCTGCGCGCTGCGCACGCCGGCATCGGCCCGCCAATCGAACACTGAGGAGAAGCGAACGTTGATGAGCTTCTGCGGGAACATCGTCAGATCGGCGCAGGCCTGCGCCAAAGTCTCGCCGCGCTCGCGCAGCGCTGCAAGCACCTGCAGCGCTGCGACGATGCCGTCGCCCGTAGTGTGCCTATCGAGGCAGATGATGTGTCCGGAATTCTCGCCGCCGAGCGGCCAGCCCTTCTCCTGCATCAATTCGAGCACGTAGCGGTCGCCGACCTTGGCGCGCACGAAGCCGACGCCAAGCCTGCCTAACGCCTGTTCGAAGCCAAGATTGCTCATCAGCGTACCCACCACGCCGGCGAGCCCCTTCGCCGACTGCTGGCGGCGGGCGATGACGTAGAGCAGTTCGTCGCCATCGAACAGTCGGCCGGCGGCATCGACGATCAGCAAGCGGTCGGCATCGCCGTCGAGCGCCAGGCCGAGGTCGGCTCGATGCTGCACCACCTGCTCCTGCAGATGCTTTGGCGCTGTGGCTCCGACACCGGCGTTGATGTTGAGGCCGTCAGGAGCAGCGCCGACCGCGATCACCTCGGCGCCCAGCTCATGGAACACCTTCGGGGCTATGTGATAGGCCGCGCCGTTCGCACAGTCGACCACGATCCTCAGGCCGCGAAGGTCAAGCTCGCTCGGGAAGGTGCTCTTGCAGAATTCTATGTAGCGCCCGGCCGCGTCGTCGATGCGGCGTGCCTTGCCGAGCTGCGCCGACGGCCGGCAGCCCATCGGCTGCTCGAGGCGCGCCTCGATTTCCTCCTCGATAGTGTCCGGCAGCTTATAGCCGCCCGCGGCGAAGAATTTGATGCCGTTGTCGTCGTAGGGGTTGTGGGAGGCAGAGATCACCACGCCGGCAGCCAGCCGCAAGGCGCGCGTTAGGTATGCCACGGCCGGCGTCGGCATCGGACCGCATAGCATCACATCGACACCGGCGGCAGCGAAACCGGATTCAAGCGCTGCCTCGATCATGTAGCCGGAAATGCGCGTGTCCTTGCCGATCAGCACGGCCGGCCGATCGCCGTCGCGTGCCACGCCCAGCGCCCGGGCATGCGCCACCAGCGTCTCGCCGGCGGCGTAGCCCAGTCGCAGCGCAAAATCCGGTGTGATTGGAAACTCGCCGACGCGTCCGCGCACGCCGTCCGTACCGAAATATTTTCTAGCCATTCCCCTGACTCCCTTTCATTGCCGACCACACGGCCAGCGCATCCTTCGTCGCCGCAACGTCATGCACGCGCACAATACTTGCACCGCGCTCCACTGCCAGCACCGCCGCTGCGACGCTGGCTGGCATACGTGCAATCCCGTTTGGCCGGCCGGTCACAACCCCCAACATCGACTTACGCGAGAGTCCGGCAAGCACCGGCACACCGATGACAGAAAAACGATCCAACTCGCGCAGCAATGTGTAATTGTGCTCCACCGTCTTGCCAAAGCCGAAACCCGGATCGACCAGCAGGCGACTTCGTGCAATACCTGCCGCCTCGCAGGCGGCTACGCGCGCCGCCATGAAGTCCTGCACCTCGGCAAGAATGTCATCATAGCGCGGGGCTGCCTGCATCGTGCGCGGCTCGCCCTGCATGTGCATCAAACACACCCCAACCTCACTGTTCGCGATCGCCTCGAATGCCCCAGGCAACTGCAGCGCGGAAATATCGTTGATCAGCGCGGCCCCTTCGGCGATCGCGGCCCTCATCACTTCCGGCTTGTTGGTATCGACCGAGATCGGTATGCCCCAGTCGCGCACGACCCTCAGTACCGGCAGCAGACGTTCGAGTTCGATATCGGCTGGGACGGGCGCAGCACCCGGCCGGGAGGACTCCGCACCGAGGTCGAGGATGTCGGCCCCTGCAGCGCACTGCGCCTCGGCATGGGCGAGGGCCGCGGATGCATCGTCACCGACCCCGTCGCCAGAAAAGGAGTCCGGCGTCAGATTGACGATCCCCATGATCAGAGGCCGGAACTCAGGGCCTTCGAGCGGGAAGCGGTAAGAGCCGCAATGCATGGTATCCATTGAAGGTGATTTTACCTTCCTGCAAGGCTTTGCCTGCGACCTGACCCAGGTCAAACCCAGGCAGCCGCCATTACGTTCACAATTGCGCTTTTCACATCCCCAAGGGTAAGTTCATGCAGTCAGGTCCGCGCGAAATCGTCACCCCCTTCCGCCCGATCCCGCTCGACGTGCCAGAGGGCATGAAGCCGAACGAGTTCTTCAACAGCACCGAGAACCTCGCCGACCTCGAGCATAACAACGGCCTGCTGCGCAACCCCGAGGGGCTGCTGCTCTACCGCAAGGCGCTCGGCCACAGCAACCTGTTCGACTGTTCGATCATCTATAACACCTCGCAGCGAATCCTCGACCCCCTAGGTCGGCCGGTGCGCCGCACCCAGGTGCCTGCAGAGGCGAAGAGCGTTTGGAACCGCATGAACCAGATCATCATCGACTTCATGCTGGAACGCTATCCTGATCCGGAAGCCCACCTTGTGCTCGCCGGCGAGGCCAGCCTCGATGCTACCTGGCCGCTCACCTCGCCGGGCGTGCCCAGCATCCGCATGCTGCACAACCACTTCATCGTCTTCGACAAGGCCGAACTCGCTGCCGCGCCGGTGGCCGATGCGAGCAATCCGAATCTGACCGATGGTGGCCAGCACTCGCTGTTCCAGGCGCACATGCGCGACGTCTACCGCGCCTTCTTCGACGCCCTCGACCTCAAGATCCTCAAGCCCTGCGACAAAGGCGAATGCAAGCTGGCGCTGACCGGCTATCCGCAGGGCCTGCCGAGTTGGGGCATCCCGGGCGGCCGCGAAACGCTCAAAGAGGTGCAGTTCTGGAAGGAATACGACATCATCCTCAAGGGCTTCATCGACTTCTACCGCACCTTCTTCGGCCAGGTATCGACGCGCAACTCGCCAATGCCGCGCGACATCTACTTCCCCGAACTGGTCGAGGAAAATCTGCTGTTCAACAATGACTTCCTCAAAGCGGCGAAGATGGTGCGCGACCGATGCATCCACGATGCCAAGTACGCCAATGCGATCCGCTGGCAGCCTGCCTTCAAGCAACTGATCTACCGCAACGACAAGGGCGACCTCATCGTTACCATCAGCCAGAACTCGATCGGAAACGCCATCACCGAACTGCTCGGGGTGGTAGTCAACCGCCGTCCGGATGCCGAAGCCTATGCCAAGGCCGAAACGGCGCTGATCGAACAGTTGCTGGAGGTAAGGCGCCGTCTCGTCAGCGCCGACTTGGGAGAAGGCATCGCCACCGCCCAGTGGGCGGCGGCTTGAGAGGATGGATTAGCCGCTACGAAAGCGCCCTAGTCTGAGCCTGCTTACGCAGGCGCGGCGGCATTCGGCGCTTCGCCGGTCGGGCCACTGCCCATGGGAGCCTTGGGCGGCATCGAGGTCGACTTCGGCGCACGCGGCGGCTTGCCTTCCATGATGTCGTTGATCTGCTCGGCGTCGATGGTCTCCCATTCGAGCAGCGCGGCAGTCATCGCCTCGACCTTGTCGCGGTTCTCCTCGAGCAGGCGGCGCGCCAGCGCATACTGCTCGTCGATGATGCGGCGAATCTCCGCATCGACCTTCTGCAGCGAGGCTTCCGACATGTTCTTGTGTGTGGTGACCGAGCGGCCGAGGAAGATTTCGCCCTCCTCTTCGCCATACACCATCGGGCCGAGCACGTCCGACATGCCCCACTGGGTGACCATGCGCCGCGCCAGATCGGTGGCGCGCTGGAAGTCGTTCGAGGCGCCAGTGGTCATCTGATGCATGAAAACTTCTTCGGCAATGCGACCGCCGAACAGCACGGTGATGGTGTTGAGCAGGCGTTCGCGGTCCTGGCTGTAACGGTCTTCGGTGGGTAATTGCATCGTCACGCCGAGCGCACGGCCGCGCGGGATGATCGTCACCTTGTGCACCGGGTCGGTCTTCGGCAGCAGCTTGGCAACCACGGCGTGGCCGGACTCGTGATAGGCGGTATTGCGGCGCTCTTCCTCTGGCATGACCATCGAGCGGCGCTCGGCACCCATCATGATCTTGTCCTTGGCGCGCTCGAAGTCCTCCATGTCGACGAGGCGCTTGTTGCCGCGCGCGGCGAACAGTGCTGCCTCGTTGACGAGGTTGGCGAGGTCGGCGCCCGAGAAGCCCGGGCAACCGCGCGCCAGCACGGACGGATCGACGTCCGGCGCGAGCGGTACCTTGCGCATATGCACCTTGAGGATCTGCTCGCGGCCGCGGATGTCGGGAAGCGGCACGACTACCTGGCGGTCAAAACGGCCGGGGCGCAACAGCGCCGGGTCGAGCACGTCCGGGCGGTTGGTGGCGGCGATGACGATGACGCCGGCGGAGGCCTCGAAGCCATCCATCTCGACCAGCAGTTGGTTCAGCGTCTGCTCGCGCTCGTCGTTGCCTCCGCCTAGACCGGCACCGCGTTGACGGCCGACCGCGTCGATCTCGTCGATGAAGATGATGCAAGGCGCAGCCTTCTTCGCCTGCTCGAACATGTCGCGCACACGCGCCGCACCGACACCGACGAACATCTCGACAAAATCGGAGCCGGAGATCGAGAAGAAAGGCACCTTGGCCTCGCCAGCGATTGCGCGCGCCAGCAGCGTCTTGCCGGTACCCGGCGAGCCGACCATCAGCACACCACGCGGAATGCGCCCACCAAGTTTCTGGAACTTGGTCGGATCGCGCAGGAAGTCGACCAGCTCGGAGACTTCCTCCTTGGCCTCTTCGCAGCCTGCCACGTCGGCGAACGTGACGGGGTTGCTATTCTCGTCGAGAATGCGCGCGCGGCTCTTGCCGAACGAAAAGGCGCCGCCTCGCCCGCCGCCCTGCATCTGGCGCATGAAGAAAATCCACACGCCGATCAGTAGCAGCATCGGGAACCACGAGACGAAGATACTCATGAGGAAGGACTGCTCTTCTTCGGGCTTGGCCACCACCTTGACGTTGTTCTTCAGCAGATCGGAGACCATCCACAAATCAGCCGGCGCGTAGGTAGTAATCTTCTTGCCTTCGGCGGTCGTCGCCTCGAGGGTGCGTCCCTGGATCACCACCTTGGCGATACGACCCTGCTTCACCTCGTCGAGGAAGGCCGAGTACTCCATGGTGCTTTGTGCTGCCTGGCGGGTATTGAACTGGTTGAACACCGTCATCAGCACGATACCGATCACCAGCCAAACGGCGAGATTCTTAAAGAGATTGTTCAAGCGATTACCTCACTTTTCCTCAACGCAACAGCAAACAAGTTTTTCATTCTATGTCATTCGCCCTTTTTTTTACGGGCCAGCAGATACAGTTCGGCACTTCGATCGCGCGAGGCAGCCGGCTTTCGCGTCGCCAGACTACCAAAAACCTCCAGCATCGCCTGCCGCAACTCCATGAAACCGGCGCCCTGAAAGACCTTGACCAACAAATCCCCATTAGGTTTCAAATGCTGTCGGGCAAAATCCAATGTCAATTCGGCGAGATACAGCACCTGAGCGCTGTCGGTTGCTGCTATGCCGGTCATATTGGGGGCCATATCGGACAAAACAAGGTCGACCTGCCGCCCCGCCAAGGCCGTTTCCAGCTTTTTCAGCACTGTTTCCTCGCGGAAATCGCCCTGAATGAAGTCGACCCCCGGCATCGGCTCGAAATCCAGCAGGTCGAGAGCAATCATCCTTCCGCCGGGCTGGATTCGCTTGACCGCGTACTGACACCAGCTGCCGGGCGTCGCGCCAAGGTCGACAACGACCATACCGGGTCTCAGCAATTTATCCTTTTCGTCGATTTCCTTGAGCTTGAACACCGCACGCGAGCGCCAGCCCTCCTTCTGCGCCTGCTGCACATAAGGGTCGTTGACGTGCTCGTGCATCCACGTCTTGCTCTTTTTCTTCTGTTTAGTGGTCCAGCTCATCTAGAATCCGCAAATGATCGAATTATCGCCTACTGAGCGCCGCGCGTTGCGTGCCGCCGCACACCACCTCAATCCCACCGTCGCCATCGCCGGCAACGGCCTCTCCCCTGGCGTCCTCAAGGAGATCGACGTCTCGTTGAAGGCCCACGAGCTGATCAAGGTCAAGCTCCACGGCATCGAGCGTGACGAGCGAGATGCCCTGCTCGCAGAGATCTGCACCGAGCTCGACTGTGCTCCGGTGCAGCAGATCGGCAACATCTTGATTCTCTGGCGCCCGAAGCCTGAAGACGAGAGCGCCCAGAAAGCGTCCCGCCGCAAGGCCGCGCCGAAGAACAAGAAGCAGGCCGCGGCGGCCCTCGAGAAAAAAGCCCGGAAGAAGTAGTACGCCGTCGCTGAGTCTTCACCGATCCTGAGGAGCTTACCCCAGGATCGGCGAGATGCTTACTGTGACTCAGATAAACAGGCACACATCGGATTTCTGGGCCGAAGACAAATAGCTCGCAGCGCCGACCCATTCGTCGACCTCGGAGATGAACTCGCCCTCGTCGTAGCTGAACAGGTCGACGGTCATCTGGCAACCAACCAGCCTGACGCCTGCCTCGATGCTGAGCGTGCGCAGTTCGCCGATACTCGCCACCCCCTTCGACTTGACGGTCTGCGCCATCATTGCCGTCGCGAATTCCTCGAAACCCGGCAGGTTGCCGGCGAGCAGATTCGGAATCGGCATGTTGATACGCTTGAGCCAGTCGGGACCGAAAGGCATCTTCATCGGCATCGCCGGATTGCCGAGCGGCGACACTTTGAGGGACAGATCCTTCTTCAGAAGTTCGAGTCCATAAAAAGTGAAGAAGATCGAGGCATCCCAGCCCAAGGCGGCTGCGGTCGAGGCAAGGATGAAGGGCGGATAGGCCATGTCCATCGTGCCTTTGGTGGCGATCAAGGACATCGAAGGCACTTTGGCGGCCTCCCGCTCCGCAAGTCTTTCCTCCAGGCGACGTTCGAACCAGGCTTCGAGAGCGGCCATATCCGCCGGCATCGGCTCGGGGCCTGAACGCTGCTGCAATTTCGCGACATTCATGCGTTTCTCCTCAAGCCTTGCGGATCAGAAACTCGAAATCTCCATCGCTCTGCTGCGATGAAAGCAGCGTGTTGCCGGTCTGATTGCAGAAGGCAACCATGTCCTTGATCGATCCAGGATCAGTGGAGACCACCTTCAGCGTCTCGCCCGACTGCATACCGTTGAGCGATTTCTTGGCACGCAGGATGGGTAGAGGGCAGTTGAGGCCGCGGGCATCGAGGGTTTGAATGTTTTCCATGGCATGACTCCTTTCAGAAGAAGCGGCAGTGCCGCGATTAGACCGGTCGGTCAAGCTTCCGGTCAAAAAAAAGCCCGAACGGGCTCGAATGGAAAAATTGGCTTCAATGCGTTAATTCAATCCTTAGCGTCTTGATCGCCGGTCCGAGCGTCTGGATGACCTCAGGGTCGTTACGGGTCTTGGCCAGCAGGATCACACCCTCCAGATACGCCAGCATTGCCGTCGCGGTAGCCTCGGCGTCCAGCGGTGCCATCGCGCCCGTCTGCACCGCCTCGTCGAGGGTTGCTCTGAACTTGTCGCGCGCTGTGTCGAATACGTAATTCAACTTGGCACGCATCACATCGTCGCGCGTGCTCATCTCGAGCGCGAGATTGCCGAACAGGCAACCCGGCATGCGTCCCTCGATATCGGCGGCGGCCTTCTGCCAGTAGTACGCGGCATCGACCATGTAATCGAGGCGATCCATAGGGGGGAGATTCTGGTCGAAAGCCTCGGCGACGAAGCCGTGTGCCCAGTCGCCGGCCATATCGTCGATGACGGCCAGCGCCAAGTCGCGCTTGGAAGGAAAGAAATGATAGAAGCTCCCCTTCTGCACGCGTGCCGACTCGCATATTTCCTGTATGCCTACGTCGGCATAGCTGCGTCCGTGGAACATCTCGCGGGCGGTGGCAATGATGCGGGTACGAGTATCAGTTTCTTGAGCCATGCCCAAGATAATACTAGACCGGTCAGTCAAGTCAACGACTCTCTTGAGCGCCGTACCGCCAGCGCCGACTTTATTGCATCACGCCCCGCATGAACCCTATCTTTAACCCGGTGTAGCGTCGTGTCCTGAATCTCCGAAGGCCAGCTTCTTAAGGTGGAACAGTTCGTCGCGCGCCGCCGCGGCCTGTTCGAACTCGAGGTTTTTGGCGTGCTCCTGCATCGCTTTTTCGAGCCGCTTGATCTCGCGCGCAAGCGCCTTCTCGCTCATCGCCTCGTAGCGCGCCTGCTCCTCGGCAGCCTTGAGATCGGTGACGGCGATCTCGTGGTCGTACACGCCGTCGATGATGTCCTTGATGCGTTTTTTCACGCCCACAGGGGTGATGCCGTGTTCGGCGTTGTGGGCGAGCTGCTTTGCGCGCCGGCGTTCGGTCTCGGCCATGGCGCGCTTCATCGAGTCGGTGATGCGGTCGGCGTAGAGGATCGCCTTGCCGTTGAGGTGGCGCGCAGCACGGCCGATGGTCTGGATCAGCGAGCGCTCGGAGCGCAGGAAGCCTTCCTTGTCGGCGTCAAGGATCGCCACCAACGACACCTCGGGAATGTCGAGGCCCTCGCGCAGCAGGTTGATGCCGATAAGCACGTCGAACACGCCGAGCCGCAGATCGCGGATGATCTCGACGCGCTCGACGGTATCGATGTCGGAGTGCAGGTAGCGCACCTTGACGCCGTTGTCGGCGAGGAATTCGGTGAGCTGCTCGGACAGGCGCTTGGTCAGCGTGGTGACGAGCACGCGCTCCTCGCTGGCGACGCGCTTCTTGATCTCGCCGAGCAGGTCGTCCACCTGCGTCGTCGCCGGCCGCACTTCGAGCACCGGGTCCACCAGGCCGGTGGGGCGCACCACCTGTTCGACCACCTGGCCTTGGTGTTCCTGCTCGTAGTTGGCCGGCGTCGCGGAGACGAATATGGTCTGCGGCATCAGGCGCTCGAATTCCTCGAACTTGAGCGGCCGGTTGTCGAGGGCCGAGGGCAGGCGGAAGCCGTAGTTGACGAGGTTCTCCTTGCGCGAGCGGTCGCCCTTGTACATGGCGCCGACCTGCGGAATGGTCACGTGCGACTCGTCGATGAACATGATCGCGTCCGGCGGCAGGTAGTCGTAGAGCGTCGGCGGCGGCTCGCCGGCCTTGCGGCCCGACAGATGGCGCGAGTAGTTCTCGATGCCCTTGCAGAAGCCGATCTGGTCGAGCATTTCGATGTCGAAGCGCGTGCGCTGCTCGATGCGCTGTGCCTCCACCAGCTTCTGCTCGGCATAGAAGAACGCGGTTCTTTCCCGCAACTCCGCCTTGATCTTCTCGATGGCCCTGACCACGGTGCCGCGCGGCGTGACGTAGTGGCTGGACGGGAACACCGTGAAGCGGCCGAGGCGCTGCTTGGTGTGGCCAGTGAGCGGATCGAATAGGGTCAGGGTCTCGATCTCGTCGTCGAACAGGGTTACCCTCAAGGCGCTCTCGGCGTTTTCCGCCGGGAAGATGTCGATCACGTCGCCTCGCACGCGGAAGGTGCCGCGGTGGAAGTCCATCTCGTTGCGCTCGTACTGCATCTCGGAAAGGCGGCGGATGATCTCGCGCTGGCCAATCTTCTCGCCTTCGCGCAGGTGCAGGATCATCGCGTGGTAGTCGACCGGGTCGCCGATGCCGTAGATCGCCGAGACGGTGCAGACGATCACCACATCGCGCCGCTCCAGCAGCGACTTGGTCGCCGAAAGCCGCATCTGCTCGATGTGCTCGTTGATCGCCGAATCCTTCTCGATGAACAGGTCGCGAGAAGGAACATAAGCTTCAGGCTGGTAGTAGTCGTAGTAGGAGACGAAGTACTCGACCGCGTTCTCGGGGAAAAACTCGCGGAATTCCGAATAGAGCTGCGCCGCCAGGGTCTTGTTGTGGGCCAGCACCAGCGCCGGCCGGCCGAGCCGGGCGATGACGTTGGCCATCGTGTAGGTCTTGCCAGATCCGGTGACGCCCAGCAGCGTCTGGAAGGACAGGCCGTCGTGCACGCCTTCCGTCAACAGCCGGATCGCCTCGGGCTGGTCGCCGGCCGGCGGGAAAGGCTCGTGCAGCCGGTAGGGGCTGCCGGGAAACGTCACAACTTCTTCATTCATCGGAAAGTTTTATCAAAAGTCGGCGCTGGCGGGACGGCGCGATCCAGTATTATTACGCGTTTATTTTCCACCCCTCTTTTCCGGAGCATTTCCTGCCATGAGTTCCTCCCTCTTCGCCAACGTCGAAATGGCCCCCCGCGACCCAATCCTGGGCCTCAACGAAGCATTCAACGCCGAGACCAACCCGAACAAGGTCAACCTCGGCGTCGGCGTGTACTTCGGCGACGACGGCAAGATTCCGCTCCTGGCCGCCGTGAAGCAAGCTGAAAAAGCCAGGCTGGAAACCCAGCCGGCACGCGGCTATCAGCCGATCGAGGGTACCCCCGCCTATAACGGCGCCGTGCAGAACCTGCTGTTCGGCAAGGATTCCGAGCTGCTGGCCGCCGGCCGCGCCATCACCTGCCAGTGCCTCGGCGGCACCGGCGCCCTCAAGGTCGGCGCCGACTATCTGAAGCGCCTGCTGCCGGATGCCACCGTCTATATCTCCGACCCGAGTTGGGAAAACCACCGTGCGCTGTTCGAGGCCGCCGGCTTCCCGGTCAAGGACTACAAGTACTACGATCCAGCCACGCGCGGTGCCGACTTCGCCGGCATGAAAGCCGCCCTGCTGGCGATGCCCACCAAGTCCATCGTCGTGCTGCACGCCTGCTGCCACAACCCCACCGGCGCCGACCTCACGGCCGACCAGTGGAAGGAGGTCGTCGCCGCGATCAAGGAGAAGAACCTGGTCGCCTTCATCGACATGGCTTACCAGGGCTTCGCCGACGGCATCAAGCAGGACGCCGTGGCCCTCGACCTGTTCGCCGCCTCCGGCCTGCAGTTCTTCGTCTCCAGCTCATTTTCGAAATCCTTCTCGCTCTACGGCGAGCGCGTCGGTGCGCTGACCGTCGTCACCGCCAGCAAGGATGAATCGTCCCGCGTACTCTCCCAGGTGAAGCGCGTGATCCGCACCAACTATTCCAACCCGCCCACCCACGGTGGCGCCGTCGTCGCGGCCTGCCTGTCCAGCCCCGAACTGCGCCAGATGTGGGAAGACGAACTGGCCGGCATGCGTGACCGCATCCGCACCATGCGCTCCAGCCTCGTCGAAAAGCTCAAGGCCGCCGGCGCGTCGGATTTCGATTTCATCAACGTCCAGCGCGGGATGTTCTCCTACACTGGCCTGACCGCCGCGCAGGTCGAGAAGATGCGTGCTGAGTACGGTATCTATGCCGTATCAACCGGCCGCATCTGCGTCGCCGCCCTGAATACGCGCAACATCGACTACGTGGTCAAGGCAATCGCTTCCGTCCTGAAGTCGTAAATTGACCGTATAATCCGCTCATCGCTTTCGGGTAGCTAGCACGACTCAAGGCGCTGACCGGGTGGTTAGCTCAGCGGTAGAGCACTGCCTTCACACGGCAGGGGTCACTGGTTCGATCCCAGTACCACCCACCAGCTGAACAAGAGCCCGACGATCCCGTCGGGCTTTTTTGTTTCAGCATGACTATGGACCTTGACGCCATGCCGGATATCCAAACCAACGCGAGCCGTCTCAGCGACCTCGACCTTCACCTTTTCCACGAAGGCAGCCATACCCGCCTCTACGAGAGGCTCGGAGCCCATACCGAGGTGCGCGACGGCGTCGCCGGCTGTCACTTCGCGGTCTGGGCACCGAACGCCCACGCCGTTTCCATAATGGGCGACTTCAACGACTGGCACCGCCATAGCCACTGGCTGCGCCAAATGCATGCAGGCGCCGGCATCTGGGAAGGCTTCGTGCCGAACGCACATGCCGGACAGCGCTACAAGTTCCATATCGAATCCGCACTTCAGGGCTACAAGGTAGACAAGGCTGACCCATTCGCGTTCTCTGCCGAAGTCGCCCCGGCGACCGCTTCCGTGATCGCCGAACTTGACCACGTCTGGAATGACCAAGACTGGATGGCGCGACGCCGCGAGAAAAATGCCCTCGACGCCCCAATGGCGGTCTATGAGGTTCACCTCGGCTCCTGGCGCCGTTCTCCGGGCACTCCAGAACAACCGCTCGGCTACCGCGAGATCGCGCCGCAGCTTGCCGACTATTGCGTCGACATGGGCTTTACGCACGTCGAGCTGCTGCCAGTGATGGAACACCCCTTCTACGGATCGTGGGGCTACCAGGTCACAGGCTACTTCGCAGCGACCTCGCGCTACGGTTCGCCGCAGGACTTCATGTTCCTAGTGGATCATCTACACCAGCGCGGCATCGGCGTGATCCTCGACTGGGTGCCCTCGCACTTTCCGAACGACCAGCACGGCCTTGCCTATTTCGATGGCACGGCGCTCTATGAACATGCCGATCCGCGCCAGGGCTACCACCCCGAGTGGAGCAGCCAGATCTTCAACTACGGCCGCCATGAGGTGCGCTCCTTCCTGCTCTCCAGCGCGCTTTTCTGGCTCGACAAGTACCACATCGACGGCCTGCGCGTCGACGCGGTCGCGTCGATGCTCTACCTCGATTACGCCCGCAAGGCAGGCGAGTGGATTCCCAACCAGTACGGCGGCCGCGAGAATCTTGCCGCTATCCAATTTCTGCGCCAGTTGAACGAGGCGGTCTACCGCGACTTTCCGGACACGCAGACCATTGCCGAGGAATCGACCGCCTGGCCGATGGTCTCGCGCCCGACCTGGGTCGGCGGCCTCGGCTTCGGAATGAAGTGGAACATGGGCTGGATGCACGATACGCTGAGCTACTATTCCCACGAGCCGATCCACCGCAAGTACCACCACGACCAGATCACTTTCAGCATCTGGTATGCCTTCCACGAAAACTTCATGCTGCCGATTTCCCACGACGAAGTGGTGCACGGCAAGGGCTCGCTGATCGGCAAGCTGCCCGGCGACGAATGGCAGCGCTTCGCCAACCTGCGCCTGCTGCTCGGCTACATGTGGGCGCATCCCGGCAAGAAGCTACTGTTCATGGGCAGCGAATTCGGCCAGTCGCGCGAGTGGAACCACGACAACAGTCTCGACTGGCATCTGCTGCAATACCCGGTCCATGCTGGCGCCCAGGCATGGGTGCGCGACCTGAACGCCTGCTACAAGAGCCACCCCGCCCTGTTCGGCCGCGATTTCAGCAACGACGGATTCGAATGGATCGACTGCCACGACAGCGACGAAAGCGTGATCAGCTTCCTGCGCCGTGGGGCGCATGGTGAAACACTGCTCGTCGTGCTTAACGCCACCCCGGTGCTACGTGAGGAGTATCGCGTCGGTGTACCGACCGGCGGCCGCTGGCGAGAAGTGCTGAACAGCGATGCGCCTTGCTACAGCGGCAGCGGACAAGGCAATGCCGGTGGCGTAGATGCGCTGGACTACCCCCATCACGGCCGTCCCTGCTCGCTCCAACTGCGACTTCCACCGCTCGGCGTGCTGTTCCTCGAACCAGCCGTTTGAGACATTGTTTTCCTGAGACGCAATGAAACTCCTGCTCGCCGAAGACGATCCGCACGTCGGCGCCAGCATTGTCCAGGGGCTGCGACTGGCCGGCTTCACCGTCGACTGGGTGCGCGACGGCCGCGAGGCCGACCTTGCCTTGACCACCGGCAGCTATGCGCTGCTGATCCTCGACCTCAAGATGCCCAATCTGGACGGCATGGAGCTCCTCGAACTCCTGCGCCGCAAGGGCAACACGATCCCGATCCTCATCGTCACGGCCAGGGATGCGGTTCCGGACCGCATCGCCGGCCTCAACCGCGGCGCGGACGATTACTTGGTCAAACCCTTCGACCTCGAAGAACTGGTCGCCCGCGTGCATGCGCTGCTGCGCCGCGGCCAGAGCCGCGGGATGCATGAACTGCGCCTCGGCAAGCTATGCGTGGTTCCAGTGACATGCACCGCCACCATCGACGACCAGGAAATCGACCTCACTGCTCGGGAGTTTTCCTTGCTCGTCGCACTCATGGAAATTCCCGGCAATGTCGTTTCCCTGCGCGAACTTGAGGAAAGACTCTACGGCTGGGAAGAGGAAGTCGCCAGCAACGCCGTCGAGGTGCTGCTCCACCGCCTGCGCCGCAAGCTCGGCGGCAACTGGATCCGCAACGTGCGCGGCGTCGGCTACAAGGTCGTCGAACCGGCTTGAGTTCGATCCGCAACCGACTGCTGCTTTGGCAAACCGGCGCGATTCTCGTCGCCGTTATTCTCGTCAGCTTAATCACCTATTACCTTGCCTGGGACGGCTTCAATCGCGTCCGCGACTACACGCTCGAACAGATCGCCTACTCGATCCTCCAGTATGGCGTCGAACCGGTCGGCTATCCCAGGGACGTCCAGTTCGTCAGCCAGATTTGGGATGCAGAGGGAAAGTTGCAATTCAGCTCTCGTCCCGAGTTGCAACTGCCCATGCAACCACCAGGCCTCCAGAAGCTCGATTGGCATAATGAAGAGTGGCACATCTACACGCTGACACGCGACGGCGCAACGGTGCAGGTTGCCAATACAACAGCCAACCGCACCCTGATGTTCTCCGAGATCAACTCCTGGCTGCTCCTTCCGCTGGGGGTATTTCTCGGTGCCCTGGGAGTCATGCTGTCGCTGGCCATCCGCCATTCGCTCAAACCTCTCGATCTGGTCCGCGAGGAAATCGTTACCCAAGACATTGAGCATCTTCGCAAATTGTCGTCGCCCGCCTACCCGACTGAAATCGCCCCACTGGTCGATGCGCTGAACAACTTGCTGTCGCGTCTCGACAATTTGCTGAACGCTCAGCGCCGCTTCATCGCCAACGCTGCCCATGAACTGCGAACCCCTCTGACCGCAATCAAGCTACAGACGCAGATCGCACTGGCCCACCCCAACGAGGCCGAACGCCAGCGTTCGCGCGAACTGCTGCAGAACAGCGTCGACCGCGCCACTCATCTCGTCGAACAGCTTCTGCTCCTGGAACGCTCCTCCTCTGAAATATCGCACAAACGAAACAAGGAGCTGACGAAACTCGACCAGCTTGCAAGGCGACTGGTTGCCGAATATTCCGGCTTTGCCGACGAGCAGCAGATCGACCTCGGCCTGGATCGTTGTGACACTGTCGAGATCGACGCGGAGGAAGAAAAACTTCGCATCCTGCTCGGTAACCTGATCGACAATGCCTTGCGTTATGGCAAGCCTGGCGGCCGTATCGATATCAAGATCATCGGAGATGGCGCCAACGTCGACATCTTCGTCATCGACAACGGCCCAGGCATCCCTGATCAGGAAAAGGGAAAAGTGTTCGAGCGTTTTCACCGTCTTGCCAGCGCCGATATTCCTGGCAGCGGGCTTGGCCTTGCCATCGTCAAGGAGATCGTCGCGCAATTAGGCGGAGACATTTACCTCAGCGACACGCCTGGCGGAGGGGCAACCTTCCGCATCACCCTCCCGATCGATCAGGCGGAAGTTCCCTCCTGAACACCCGTCACTGTAGATGACATACGCATTCACGAAGTACCCGTGCATGCCGACCTTACGCGTCTCTTACTTCTAGGAACTCTGGTAAGTCGCTTGTAAGCACCTCATTCCTAGAGTCGCGTCGGGCACTACCGCTGAAAATATTTCAAGAGGAAAAGATAGCTGGAGAAACTGAATGTGCCGGCGCGACCGCGGCACACTGAGCACTACCCACGATATGAGCAAGGTCTACTCGTGAGTTGACCATACGATATATCAACACTGCAGCAGGTGGGCTTCGCAGTAGGTCTGCCTCAGCCAGGCGAGGCCGATCCACAGCCAGAAGAGCACGAAGAAAGCAACGAAGGGCAAGTGCCGATCGATGATCTGGGGTGGGGAAATTTTGCGCACAATCTTCACCACCGGATTGGTGACAACGACGAACAACTGATAGACGGGGTTGCTGGCGCGCCGGCTGCCGGCCAGCAGGGCAAGTACGCCCTGGCCGATCAGGAACAGCATGGCCACTTCGACCACTGCGCGCAGGATACCGATAACAAAGAGTTCCGGATGAGTCATGATATGTTCAGAGTTTCCGTGAAAAAAGCGAGTGAAGGATGAATTTCGAACGTTGGCGGCATTATGCACGGGGTTGGGTATTCCATTTTCTAGGCAAGCCGGAAATCGCATATGAAGCATATGCAGGAGCGTTCCGCATCGATCCGACTGATGCCCAGTCGGCACGCCACCTAGCTTCGATCGCAGGGGAAAAGCTACAGTGGAATATCGCCGAAGGTTGGTTGGAGAAGGTCGTCTCCCTCCAACCGAAGGATGCCGACAGCTGGTTCAACCTCGGCTTTGTACGTGAGCATGCTGGCAAGCCGGAAGCGGCCATCACTGCGTTCTCGGAAGCGGCCGCACTGAAGCCCTCGTTGGATCGCGCCTGGTACGGCATGGGTCTGGCGCATGCGCGCCTTGGCCAGCACGACAAGGCGGCCGTGGCATTGCAGCAAGCCGTCAAGCTGCAGCCCATGAACGGTGAAGCCTACTACCAGTTGGGAATGGCACTGCACCATGCCCACCGGCCGGACGAATTGACAACGGTCGTTGAAAAACTCGTTGGCTTCGAGCCAAAGCGAGCCAAAAAACTCGTGCAGGATACAGAGCGTGCCGACCTGATGCCGCTGATTCCGGAACTCCCCTTCTAAAACGATGAATGAAGTCGAGCGATCAACGCAATTGAGGCTTTTGCATAACTTTAGTTTGCCCCAAGATCGATATTGCTCTGCAGCAACAATTTGTTACCCTTCGTAAGTCTCCTATAAGTATTCATATCCGATCATCGCGCTACCGGATACGGTCAGGAGCACAGCATAGCAATCCGAGGATCGCGTTAGACGATGCAGGATTGGGAGGTTTCAGCGTCAAAGCAACGACGCAGAATTCATGCTTATAAACCGAGGAGGCTAAAGGTATGCAGCTTACCGACAAACACCGGGAATATTGGCGCCGCAACGTCAAGATGACCGGTTTCCTGCTGGCGCTGTGGTTCATCGTGACCTACGTCGTCGGCTTCTTTGCCAAGGAACTCGCAGCAATCAAGATTCTTGGCTTCCCCCTGCCCTTCTACATGGGCGCCCAGGGCGCGCTGATCATCTATGTTCTGATCATCTGGTTCTACGCGCGCTACATGAACAACCTGGACAAGGAATACGGCGTCCACGAAGGGGAGGATGAGTAATGGCTGCGACCCAGTCCGCATTCAAACAGCAACTGAAGCGTTACTACACCTTCTACACGGGCGGTTTCATCGCCTTCGTGGTTTTCCTGGCCATCCTCGAAATGATGGGGGTGTCGAACAAGACGATCGGCTATCTCTTCCTGTTCGCCACCATCGGCCTCTACGCCGGCATCGGCGTGATGAGCCGCACCGCCGACGTTTCCGAGTATTACGTCGCCGGCCGGCGCGTCCCCGCCATCTTCAACGGCATGGCCACCGGCGCAGACTGGATGTCCGCCGCCAGCTTCATCGGTATGGCCGGCACCTTGTACCTCAGCGGTTACGACGGCCTCGCTTTCATCATGGGCTGGACTGGCGGCTACTGCTTGGTGGCGCTATTCCTTGCACCTTACCTGCGCAAGTTCGGCCAGTTCACGATTCCGGACTTCCTCGGCGCACGTTACGGTGGCCATACCGCACGGATGGTCGGCGTGTTCGCCGCGATCCTGGTGTCGTTCACCTACGTCGTGGCCCAGGTGGTCGGCGTCGGGATCATCACCAGCCGCTTCACCGGACTCGAGTTCCAGGTCGGTGTGTTCGTCGGCCTTGCCGGCATTCTGGTGTGCTCCTTCCTCGGCGGTATGCGCGCGGTGACCTGGACCCAGGTAGCCCAGTACATCATTCTGATCATCGCCTACATGATCGCTCCGGTGTGGCTGGCAGCCAAGCAAACCGGCGTGCCGATTCCGCAACTGGTCTATGGCTACCAGCTCGAGAAGGTGACTGAGCTCGAGAAGAAGATCGCTGCCGACCCGAAGGAAACGGAAGTGCGCGACTTTTTCAAGAAGAAGTCCGACGACGCCAAGGCGGCTCTCAAGGAACCCGAGAAGGCGTATGCCGACGGCAAGTCCGGACTGGAAGCCAAGGTCGCCGATCTGAAGGCGAACGGCGCACCCGAAGCCGACGTACAGAAGGCCGAGGAGGCGCTGGGCAAGTATCCGAAGGATGTCGCCGCCGCTACCGAGCAGTGGAAGAAGGACGAGAAGCTTGCTGCACGTGCCGCGCCGATGAAGCCGCATGCGCAGATCTTCGAAGGCAAAGGCAAAGACGACGCCGAGAAACAGGCTGACTCCGACAAGCAGCGCCGCAACTTCCTTGCGCTGGTGCTTTGCCTGATGGTCGGCACGGCCGCATTGCCGCACATCCTGATGCGCTTCTACACGACGCCTTCGGTGCGCGAGGCACGCCAGTCGGTGTTCTGGTCGCTATTCTTCATCTTCCTGCTCTACTTCACCGCCCCGGCCCTGGCCGTGCTGGTGAAGTTCGAGGTCTACAACAACCTCGTCGGCTCCTCGTTCGCGACGTTGCCGAAGTGGGTGGAACTGTGGAAGGCGGTGGACCCGGCGCTGCTGTCGCTGTCCGACATCAACATGGACGGCATCATCCAGCGCGCCGAAATCGCCATCGGCGGCGACATCGTGGTGTTGGCCACGCCGGAAATCGCCGGCCTGCCCTACGTGGTGTCCGGCCTGGTGGCTGCCGGCGGTCTCGCCGCGGCGCTCTCGACCGCCGACGGTCTGCTGCTGACCATCGCCAACGCGCTGTCGCACGACGTCTATTACAAGATGATCGACCCGAACGCCCCGACGACCCGCCGCCTGGCCATTTCCAAGGCCCTTCTGCTGATCGTCGCGCTATGTGCCGCCTACGTGGCTGCGCAGAAGCCGGCCGACATCCTGTTCCTTGTGTCTGCGGCGTTCTCGCTCGCGGCGGCTTCGTTCTTCCCGGCGCTGGTGCTCGGCGTGTTCTGGAAGCGTGCCACCTCTGCCGGCGCCGTTCTCGGCATGCTGACAGGCTTGTGTGTCACCTTCTACTACATGGCGACCACCCAACCCTGGCTGCGCGGCTTGTTCGGCGTCACCCAATCGGTCGCCGACGCAACTTGGTGGGGCATCAGCCCGATCTCGGCCGGTATCTTCGGCATTCCCGCCGGCTTCGCCGTGATCGTCCTGGTGTCCCTGGTGACCCCTGCTCCAAGCAAAGAGGTGCAGGAGTTGGTCGACCACGTGCGCTATCCGAGCCTGGAAGGCGACCTGGATACCAAGGCTGCCTGATAAGGGTGCTCTGGGCAGGAACTCCTCCTTTCCTGCCCATGCAAACGGCTCCGCTCTGCGGAGCCGTTTTTTTTAGTACCGATTGTCTCTTCGGGAAAAGTCGGCCCCTGTAGGACGGCGCCTTGCGGGATGCTCTTCCCCGCTGGCACCCGGGAGTTAGGCTTTCTCGCCTTCGCTGCCCGAGGCGGCTTCTTCCATCTGCATCAGCAACGCAATGATCCCGCTGCGCAGCTCCTCCAATTGCGTTGAAGGCATTTGCTGTAATGCATTGCGCAATCTTCCCTGCAGGGGACCAGGCAGCTTGCGCACCACTTCCTGACCGTCGGGGGTCAGGTGCAAGTAGACGACCCGGCTGTCGTTGCCGCTGCGTTGGCGGTAGAGGTAGCCACGCTTTTCAAGCTTGTCGAGCAGGTTGCTGGCCGTCGACAGATGGATGAACAGCGCCTTGGCCAATTCCGAAACTTTCATGCCTGGAGCGACCGACAATTGCCACAGCGCCCAGAGTTGCGCACCGGAAAGTCCGCTTTGTTTCTCCAGCGACTGCATGTTGGCCTGCACGACGCGGAACAGCCTCAATACGTCGCCGAAGGTTTCCTCGGCCAGGCGGATTTGTCTTTGCTTCATTTTGCTACCCAGCGCGCGAGCGCTTCGATTCCATGAATGACGTTCGGGCAATATAACTCAAGAAAAGCAGCATCGAGCTCCTGATCCGGAGGAATTTGTTGAGCGGCCATCAGCGTGCGCGCACCGTCGAAATCGACATAGGCCAGGCGCAGGGTCAGCTCATGCGGCGGCCGGCCGAAATCCTCACCCGGCAGCGTCGCCACGCCTGTTTCCTCGAGCAGCCGCTCGCACAGATGCGCACTGGTGGCGATACCGCGAGCCGCCAGTTTTTCGCGTAAGGGTCCGAAATCCGGGAACAGATAGAACCCACCGACCGGCTCGCGCACCGCAGCACCAGCCGCAACCAGCCGCTTCCAAATCGCCCGGCCGAGATGGCGCAGGACGCGCCGCGACTGGTTCAGATACTGCTCCATCTCCCACCCCCCCTGGAAGGCACGCACCGCCGCGTACTGGATCGGCGCACTGGTCGACGTGAAGGTTTCGCTCGCCACCACAGCCATCGCGTCGAGCAACCAGCGCAACCCGTGCGGGAAGACAAAAGTACCGAGGCGCCAGCCACCCGCCCCTGCCCATTTCGACAGTCCTCCGCTGATGATCGTACCCTCGGGATAGAAGCGCGAGATGGAAACGTGTTGACCGCGATGATGGATCTCGCCGTAGATCTCGTCCGATAACAGGATCACCTTGTAGCGCCGCGCCACCTTGGCGAGCGCCTTGAGTTCGTCCATCGTATAGCTGTCGCCGGTCGGATTCGACGGGTAATTGAGGATCAGGATACGCGGCCGCTCTGGGTCTTCCTTGCACAGCGCATCGAGATCATCCGGTATCAAACGCCAGTCGTTCTCCCAGCGGGTCTGAATCCATCGGATCTGGCGGCCGACGATCTTCGCCTGCGGCGCATAGGACACCCAACTCGGCGTCGGAATCACGATGTCGCCGTAATAAACCAGTTGCAGGATGAACATCAACTCCTTGGAGCCGGGACCGATCAGCACGTCATCCGCGGTGCGGTCGATGCCATGAAAGCGCTGGTGATATGCCGCCACCGCCTCTCTCAGCGACCATAAGCCGCGCACAGGCAGATAGTCCTTCTGATGAGCATTGGCGCGCAACTCGTCGAGCACCGGCTGCGGAACAGGGAAAGGCGACTGGCCAAGGCCGAGCCGGTAGATCTTATGACCTTCCTTCATCAACTTGGCGCTTTTCTCATTGATTGCCAACGTCGCCGATTGCTTCAGCCCGCGCACGTTGAGATTCAGATGCATGCCGGGGGTCTGGATTGTCTTGCGCGCCATGGTCTTCTCCCGAAACGCTTGCAAAACGGCAAGCTGCCCATAAGTTTACCGCAAAATGTTTTTGTGCAATACTTTTCAGCACCGGAGAGGAGAAATGATGGAACAAAACTACAAATCGTGGTTGCTGGGGAACTTCCGCGACATTCCGCAAATGGCGGAGGTGCCGGAAGAGTTGAAGTTCGACATCGAGGTGGTCGGCCACGTCCTTCCCTTCAAGGCCAACCAGTATGTCGTCGACGAGCTGATCGACTGGTCGAACGTACCGCACGACCCAATCTACACGCTGGTCTTCCCGCGCCGCGAGATGCTTAAGTCGGAGCATTACGACGAGATCGCCGCCTTCCTGAAAGCCGGCGCCGACAAAGCCACAGTCAAGACGGCGGCAGACCGCATCCGGCTCCAGCTCAATCCGCATCCGGCCGGTCAGCTCGAACACAACGTGCCCTCGCTGGAAGGTGAAAAGCTGCATGGCATCCAGCACAAATACCGCGAAACCGTGCTGTTCTTCCCAAGCCAGGGGCAGACCTGCCATGCCTACTGCACCTTCTGTTTCCGCTGGCCCCAGTTCGTCGGTATGAGCGATCTCAAGTTCGCCAGCAAGGAGATCGACTCCCTGGTCGCCTATCTGAAGCTGCACCCGGAAGTGACTGACGTGCTATTCACCGGCGGTGACCCGCTGGTGATGGCAGCGAAGAATCTCGTGCCATACATCGACGCGCTGCTGTCCGCCGACCTGCCTAACGTGCGCCGTATCCGCATCGGCACCAAAGCGCTCACATACTGGCCCTACCGTTTTATCAGCGACAAGGACAGCGAAGAACTGCTCGACTGCTTCCGCCGTGTTTCAGCGGCGGGAAAGCATCTGGCGTTCATGGCGCACATCAACCATCCGCGTGAATTGGAACCGGCGCCGGTCGCCGAGGCGATCCGAAGGATTCGGGAAACGGGAGCGGTGATCCGCACCCAGTCCCCGGTGCTTCGCCACATCAACGACGATCCCGCTGCCTGGGCCGCGATGTGGAACCGCCAGGTGGAACTCGGCTGCGTGCCCTACTACATGTTCCTCGCCCGTGACACCGGAGCACGCGAGTTCTTCGGCGTGCCGCTGGTCGAGGCCTGGGAGATCTTCCGTCAGGCCTACCAGCGCGTGAGCGGACTGGCGCGCACGGTGCGCGGCCCGAGCATGTCGGCGACGCCGGGCAAGGTACAGGTGCTGGGCGTCGCTCAGGCCGGCAAGGAGAAGGTCATCACGATGCGCTTCCTGCAGGGACGCAACCCGGACTGGGTGCATCGCCCCTTTTTCGCCACTTACGACGACAAGGCCACCTGGCTCGACGATCTCAAGCCTGCCTTCGGCGAAGAGAAATTCTTCTTCGAGGAAGAGATGGATGCGGCGTTCCACCAGAACATGCGCGCCGCGACCAGCGAGGATTTCGAGTAGCCGATATCAGGGTCCGTGGCGCCGTCCCGCCGGCGCCGACTTTCAGCTAGCCGCCAGGCTGCGCCAGAGCGTCTTTCCCTTGCTCTCTTTGTCGATCTCGGCGAGCACGCGCTCATGCTCAGCAAGCTCGTGCACCGAGGCCGGTTGCACCCGCAGCGGGGGCCGTTCCCCGCGTGCGAAAGTGACAATCTCCCCCGCACCGGCATCCAGGTCCATCATCAGGCTTTCCTGGCCACGTGTCATGGCCAGATAGACCTCGGCCAGCAATTCCGCATCGAGCAACGCGCCATGCAGTTGGCGGCCGGAATTGTCGATGCCAAATTCACTGCACAACGCATCGAGGCTGTTCTTCTTGCCGGGACGCATCTCTCGCGCCATCTTGAGCGTATCGGTGATGCTGTCGCAGAACGACTTGAGCGGTTCCTTGCCGAGCAAGTTCAACTCGTTGTCGAGAAAGCCGACGTCGAAGGGGGCGTTGTGGATGATCAACTCGGCGTCTTGCACGAACTCGAGCAACTCCTCGGCGATCTCGGCGAACTTCGGCTTGTCGGCGAGAAATTCGTCGGTCAGGCCATGCACGGCCTGCGCACCCGCCCCGATGGCGCGCCCGGGGTTCAGGTAGCGGTGGAAATGCCGGCCGGTGAGCTTGCGGCTGACGAGCTCGACACAGCCGATCTCGATGACGCGCTCTCCCTGGCGCCACTCGAGACCCGTCGTTTCGGTGTCCAGTATTATCTGCCGTGCCGCACTCATGCCACGCCTCGCTTATCTGTTATCGCACGCCTAGCCAACTCATCGACGCGCTCGTTTTCTTCGTGGCCGGCGTGACCGCGTACCCAGAGCCACTCGATCTTGTGATTGGCGTTCAATCCGTCCAGTGTCTGCCATAGATCGGCATTCTTCACTGGCTGGCGGTCGGCGGTTTTCCAGCCGCGCTTTTTCCAGCCGTGAATCCATTCGCTAATGCCCTTCTGCACATACTGCGAGTCGGTATGCACGCGCGCGGTGACCGGTCGCTTCAGGGCGCGCAACGCCTCGATCACCGCCGTCAGCTCCATGCGATTGTTGGTGGTGGCCGGCTCATAACCCGACAGCTCCTTTTCTTTGCCGTTGACGCGCAGCAGCGCGCCCCATCCCCCCGGTCCAGGATTGCCGCTACAGGCGCCGTCGGTGAAGATATCGATGATTTCGGTCTTTGCGTTCATTGTCCGTCAGCGCAGTTCTCGTGTTTCTGGGTTACGGGTTTCTGAGGCATGAGCGCCAGCGCCTTCGCCCGCGCCATGCGATCCTTCCACTTTGGTGTCACCAAGCGCATACCCTGCTGGCGCTTGATCGCCTGCAGCACATACACCGAACCGGCAATCGGCCACCATCGGTCGCCGGCCGGTTCCATGAAGTCCCACCGCTGCAGCCATTGCTCCTCGCGCACCGGCGGCGCGTAGCAACCGAATGCGCCACCATGCGTTTCGAAGCCCAGCAGCGCGAACCAGTCGCGCAGCCGTGGCACGGAAAGGTAACGGCCCTGCCAGGGTGGCGGACCGTTTCGTCCGGCGAACATGCGGCGCAGCCCCCACAGGCTGAAGGGATTGAAGCCGGCGACGACGACACTGCCTTCGGGCACCAGCACCCGCTCCACTTCGCGCAGGATCTGATGGGGGTTCTCGTCGAACTCCAGGACATGAGGTAGCAGCACGAGGTCGAGGCTATTGGTTGCGAAGGGGAGGTGGTGCGTGTCGCTCTTGACGCTCACTCCCTCCCGATCGCAACATCGGATATGAAAGGGCATACGGTTAGCACGCAGATAGTCGAGATGCGGAAAACCGATCTGCACCGCATTGAAGCCGAAGATGTCGGCCAACATGACGTCGAGCTTCTTCTGCTCCCATGCCTGCACGTAGCGCCCCTGCGGCGTCTCGAGCCAGGCGGAGAATCCGTCAATCCCCATTACAATCCCCTGCCATGAGAATCGACGCCATACCCGCCTTCGAAGACAACTACATCTGGGCGCTGCAGGCTAGCGGCCATACGGCCGTCGTCGACCCGGGCGAAGCCGCGCCGGTATTGCGTTTCCTCGAGGAAACCGGCGACCGGCTGTGTGCCATTCTCGTCACCCACAAGCACGGCGATCACACTGGCGGCATTGCCGAACTCGTGGCTCGCCACCCCGTACCTGTCTATGGCCCGACCCACGAAGCGGCCGACGTCGTCACCCACCCGCTGACCGGCGGCGATATCGTTCCGCTCGCGGAACTGGGCGTCGCGCTCGAAGTGCTGGAAGTGCCGGGTCATACGCTGGGGCATATCGCATTCTATAGTGCCGGGCTGCTGTTCTGCGGCGACACTCTTTTTGGTGCTGGCTGCGGCCGCGTCTTCGAGGGCACGCTGGCGCAGATGCACGCCTCGCTGGCGCGTCTCGCCGCACTGCCGCCTCAAACGCGCGTCTATTGCGCCCACGAATACACGCAATCCTGCCTGCGCTTTGCCAAGACCGTGGAACCGGGCAATGCTGCCATCGATGTACGCAGCGCCGCCGTCGCACGTCAGCGTGCGGCGGGAGAAGCCTCGGTGCCCTCCCTGCTCGCCGACGAGCTCGCCACCAACCCCTTCCTGCGTTGGAACGCGCCAGCCGTGATTGCCGCCGCGACAGCGCGACTCGGACGCCCCCCCGCAAACGACGCCGAAACCTTCGGCGCCATCCGCGTGTGGAGAGACAGCCTTTGACTATCCAACAAGAGGAGACAACATGAAACAGATCTTGATCGCCGGCCTGATCGCCGCCGCCTGCGCAGTCCCTGCGGCACAGGCTGCAGACAACGTGAAAGTCGGCTTCATCTCGACGCTGTCCGGCCCCGCCGCCGGCCTTGGCGTCGATATCCGCGACGGCTTCCAGCTCGCCATGAAGCATCTGGGCGGCAAGCTCGGCGGTCTGCCCGCCGAAGTGATCGTCGCGGACGACCAGCAGAAGCCCGACGTCGCCAAGCAGACCACTGATCGCTTCCTCAAGAAGGACAAGGTCGACTTCATGACCGGCATCGTGTTCTCCAACATCCTGCTCACCGTCGCCAAGCCGGTGTTCGACAGCCAGACCTTCTACATCTCCGCCAACGCCGGCCCATCGCAGCTCGCCGGCGCGGACTGCAACCCCTACTTCTTCAACGTCTCGTGGCAGAACGACAACGTGGCCGAGGCGATGGGCAAGTGGGCCACCGACCAGGGCTACAAGAACGTGGTCGGCATCGCCCCGAACTACCCGGCCGGCAAGGATGCCCTCAACGGCTTCAAGCGCTTCTTCAAGGGCAACATGAGCGAGGAGATGTACACCAAGCTCGGCCAGCTCGATTACGCCGCCGAACTGGCGCAACTACGCGCCGCCAAGCCGGATGCAGTGTTCTTCTTCCTACCGGGAGGCATGGGCATCAACTTCATCAAGCAGTTCGTCGCAGCCGGCCTGTCGAAGGAAATGCGCCTGATCACCTCGGGCTTCTCCGCCGACGAGGACACCATTCCCGCGGTCGGCGAGCCGCTGCTCGGCACCTTCAACTCCTCGCACTGGGCGCACGACCTCGACAATGCAGCCAACAAGAAATTCGTCGCCGACTTCGAGAAGGAATACAAGCGCATTCCTTCCCTTTATGCTTCGCAAGGCTACGATGCGGCGATGCTGATGGACTCGGCCGTGCGTCAGGTCAAGGGCAATCTCGATGACAAGGCGGCGCTGCGCAAGGCGCTTGAAGCCGCCAAGTTCGCTTCCGTGCGCGGCAAGTTCAAGTTCAACACCAACCACTACCCGGTACAGGACTACCACTTACGCGTGGTGCGCAAGGACGATAAAGGCCGCATCACCAACAAGCTGATGGGCACGATCTTCACCGACCACGCCGACGCTTACGTCGGCGAGTGCAAGATGCCCAAGTAAGGAGCGGGAAAAAGTCGGCGCTGGCAAGACGGCGCCGGCTTACTGACCAAGCATCTCCTGCGCGTGGCGGCGCGTCGTCTCGGTAATTTTCACGCCGCCGAGCATGCGCGCGATCTCCTCGATGCGGCCATCCCGATCGAGCGGCGTGACGCGGCTGACGGTTGCGGCATCGCGGGCTTCCTTGGCGATCGACCATTGCCAGTCGGCACACGCGGCGACCTGCGGCAGATGGGTGACGCACAGCACCTGGCGGTCGGCACCGAGTTGCTTGAGCATCTGTCCGACAATCTCGGCGACGCGCCCGCCGATGCCGACATCGACCTCGTCGAAGATCAGCGTGCCGGCCGCATGCGACTGGCTGGCAATAACCTGTAGCGCGAGGCCGATGCGCGACAGTTCGCCGCCGGAAGCCACCTTGGCCAGCGGTCGCGGCGGCTGACCGGCGTTGGCAGTCACCAGGAACTCGATCGTTTCGAGGCCATAAGACGCGCCCTCTTCCATCGGCGTCAGCACGATCTCAAAACGGCCGCCGGCCATCGCCAGTTCCTGCATCGCCTGCGTCACTGCCTTGCCCAGCGCCTGGGCAGCGCGCTGCCGCTCCTTGCTCAGTTTTTCCGCCGCCTTGCGGTAAGCTGCCATAGCCTGTCGCTCGCGCTCGGCCAACGCCGCCGGATCGGCCGCCAGCGTCAACTCCGCCAGCCGCGCTTCCAGGCCAGCCAGCACTTGCGGCAGATCTTCCGGCGCGGCGCGATGCTTGCGCGCCATCTGAGTCACGGCATCGATACGCGCATCGAGTTCCGTTAACCGACCGGGATCGAGGTCGAGATGGTCGCGGTAGCGCCGCAGCGCCAGTGCCGACTCTTCGAGCTGGATCAGCGCGCTTTCGAACAGCTGCGCCGCATCGCCGAGCGCCGGATCGTACGCGGTCAGTTCGGTGAGCCTGCCGCTGGCATGCTGCAAAGTCGCCAACGCAGGCGCCTCTCCTTCATCGAGCGCAGCCAAGGCTGCCTCGCTCGCTTCGAGCAGGCTGGCGGCATGGGCGAGCCGACGCTGCTCGGCCTCGGTCTCCTGCCACTGCTGCGCGTCGAAACCGAGCGCCGCCAGCTCCTTGACCTGCCAGTCGAGCAGTTCGCGCTCGCGGGCGCTGGCTGCCACGTCGCGCTCCGCCGTCTGGCGCGCCTCGTGCAGCCTGCGCCAGTCGGCATACAACGCGGCCACTTCCTGCACCAGCGTAGCAGCATTGGCATGCGCGTCGAGCAGCGCACGCTGCGCGTCGGCACGCAGCAACTGATGGTGAGCATGCTGGCCGTGGATGTCGCACAGGAAATCCGCCGCCTCGCGCAACTGACCAAGCGTGGCCGCGGTACCGTTGAGCCAAGCGCGCGAGCGCCCACCGGCATCGACGACCCGGCGCAGGATGCAGGTATCGGTATCGAAGTCGTTGGAGGCAAGCCAATCGGCGAGCGCCGAACCGGCCACGACGTCGAACTCGGCGGAAACTTCGGCCTTCTCCGCCCCGCTGCGCACCACGGCGGCATCGGCGCGTTCGCCGAGCGCTAGCGAGAGCGCATCGATGAGGATCGACTTGCCTGCGCCAGTCTCGCCGGTGAGCGCGCCGAAGCCGGCGGCAAACTCGAGTTCGAGCCGGTCGACGATGACGAAGTCGCGGATGGTCAGGCGCTGCAGCATGATCAACGGCGGGGGGTAGCGCTCCAGTGGAGTTTTTCGCGCAGCATGGCGAAATAGCTGTAGCCGGGCGGGTGCAGCAGGGTCACGGCATGCGTCGAACGCGCAACGCGCACAATGTCGCCGGCATGGAGATCGAAATGACTCTGGCCGTCGCAATGCACGCGCGCATCGTACTGTTCGACCAACCGCATCTCGATCAGGCATTCGTCGGAAACGGTGATCGGTCGGTGCGTCAGAGCATGCGGGCAGAGCGGCACGAGGGCGATGCCCGGCACGGCCGGTTGCAGGATCGGACCGTTGGCCGACAGCGCATAGGCCGTCGAGCCGGTCGGCGTGGCGACGATCATGCCGTCGGCGCGCAGCACGTAGAGAAACTGACCATCGACGCTCACCTCGAGTTCGATCATGCGACCGAGATCGCCTTTATTCACCACCACGTCGTTGAGCGCCAGCGTATGGAAAGCCCGTTCGCCCGAACGCAGCACGACGGCTTCGAGCAGTGTGCGCCGGTCGGAGATGAACTCGCCGGCGAGCAGCCGATCGATGGCGGGGATCATGTCAGCCCGTGCGATATCGGTCATGAAGCCGAGCCGCCCCTGGTTGATACCGACGAGCGGTACGTCATGCGCCGCGAGTCGACGGCCGGCATTGAGCAGCGTGCCATCCCCGCCGAGGACGACCGCCACGTCGGCGTTGTGCGCAATCGCCTCGAGGGTCGCCGCGCTGGCGACCATGCCGAGGTCAGCGGCAATGCCTTCCTCGACCAGCACGTTGAGGCCGCGACCCTGCAGGTGCTCGAGCAGCGCGACCAGCGATTCGACGACTTCGGCGCTGCCCGACTTGCCGAACAGTGCGACAGTGCGGAACGGTGCGCTCATGCCGCGATGACTCCTCTGTCTTCCGCGCGCGCCGCCAAAGCCCGGGAGAACTGCACGAGCTTCTCGAACACCGGCGGCAGCAGGCAGTTCTGCAAGGTGCGCTGGGTAAACAGAAAGCGGCCGTCGCAGACGAAGCCGAGTTCCTCCCAGTCGACCTGGTCGTTCAGCATGTCGGCCGCCAGCGCCAGATCCATGCCGCGCAGCCGGGGAAACAGCGCCAGCACCGAGCCGTCGTAGTTCGGGCAGTCGTGCAGGAAGAACGGCCGGGCACGGCGCGTCTTGCAGTTGACGTAAATGCGCGGAGCATCGGAGATATGGTGCAGCCGGCCCCAGTGCCACCAGTTCGACTCGTCGAAGCTGCGCACCCGCCGCGCGAGCAGCTTTTCCTTGTGCTCCTCGAGATGCGGATGCGGCGCGCCGAAGATCATGCGGCGCGTCCGGCCGTCATCGATGGTCTTCGAGCAGACGAACTCGGCGCCGCCCTCGGGATGCTCGAATATCTCATCCGCTCCCGAGACCGCGCCGACCTTGACCTCAAACAGATCGGCGAGCGGCAACCGGTAGTCGCCACGCAGGAACATCAACTGCCCATCCACCAACTGGAAGTGGCGGACGTCGCCATCGTTCACGCGGGTGCGGCGCGTATGGCGGCCGCGCTCGAAGCGGAAGATCGCACAGTTAGGATTGTGACCGCCGAAGATGCGCGCATCGCCCAGTTCGATGAAGTGGGTGATGTCGCCCTCGTCGTAAAGGAAGGCATTCAATTTGCGCGCGGCCGTGAGCTTGACGAATTCGCGGGGCACGATGAAGATCAGTTCGCCGCCGCGGCGCAGATGGCGCACCGCCTTCTCGATGAAATAGAGATAGAGGTTGCTGCGGCCGTCGAAAAGTACGCTGTCGAGGCGCGCCAGCGTTTCGGCAGGAATGTCCTGCTGACGCACATAGGGCGGATTGCCGATGATGGTGTCGAACTTCTCTTCCAGCGGCAGAGCGAAGAAATCCATCACCCGTGCGCCCTCGGGCGCGACCGTCGGATCGATTTCGATGGCTTCGCAGCCATTGACGCGGCGGCTGAACGCACCGTCGCCGGCCGAAGGGTCGAGGCTGCGCCCTCGTCGCTGCCGCAGGGCGAGCATGCGCTCCACCACCGCGTCGGGGGTGAACACCTGGCCTAGGGCATGGACATTCAGCTGGCGTGTCATCGGGCGGGATTGTAATCCAGAGGTTCGCTACAATCTTGCCACCATGCTCGACCCGCGCGCCCAAACCCTGCTCAAGACCCTGATCGAACGCTACATCGTCGAAGGTCAGCCGGTCGGCTCGCGCACGCTGTCGAAATACTCGGGCCTCGAGCTCTCGCCGGCGACGATCCGCAACGTGATGGCCGACCTCGAGGAGATGGGATTCATTGCCAGCCCGCATACCTCGGCGGGCCGGATACCGACGCCGCGCGGCTACCGGCTGTTCGTCGACACCCTGCTGACCGTTCAGCCCATCGATCCCCGGCACTTTTCGGAACTCAAGGGGGCGCTCTTTCCCGACGTACCCCAGCGCGTCCTTTCCCAGGCCTCGCAGATGATCTCCGAGCTGACTCACTTCGCCGGCGTCGTCGTCGCGCCGCGCCGCCAGGCGCCGCGCATCCGCCAGATCGAGTTCCTCGCCCTCACCGAAACGCGCATCCTGCTCATCATCGTGACGGCCGAGGGCGAGGTGCAAAACCGCATCCTGCTCACGCAGCGGCCCTACTCGCCGAGCGAACTGGTCGAGGCGGCCAATTACCTGACGCAGAACTTCGCCGGCCTCGACTTCGTGCAGATCCGCCAGCGCCTGCAGGACGAACTCAAGCAGCTGCGCAGCGACATGACCGAGCTGATGAGTGCCGCCGTCGACGCCGGCACCGCCGCGACATCGGATGCCGGCACCCAGTACGTGATCTCGGGCGAGCGCAATCTGCTCGACAGCGAGGACCTGTCGACCAACATGGAACGCCTGCGCCGCCTGTTCGACCTGTTCGAGCAGAAGACCGGTCTGATGCAGCTGCTCGATCTGTCCACTCGCGCCGACGGCGTGCAGGTGTTCATCGGCGGCGAGTCCGGCATCGCCCCGCTCGACGAGTGCAGCGTGGTCGCCGCGCCCTACGAAGTGGACGGCCAGGTGCTCGGCACCATCGGCGTCATTGGCCCGACGCGCATGGCCTATGAGCGGGTCATCCCGATCGTGGATATCACCGCGCGGCTGCTGTCCTCGGCCCTCAGCCCCAACTGAATCCGGCATGAAGACGGCAATCCTCCTGGTCAATCTCGGCACGCCCGACGCGCCGACACCGGCCGCATTGCGCCGCTACCTCGGCCAGTTCCTCTGGGATCCGCGCGTCGTCGAGATCCCGCGGCCGGTCTGGTGGCTCGTGCTCAACGGCATCATCCTCAACACACGGCCGAAGAAATCCGCCGAGAAGTACGCCTCGATCTGGACCTCCGAGGGTTCTCCCCTCAAGCTGCACACCGAGCGTCAGGCAAAGCTGCTCAAAGGGCTGCTCGGCCGGCGTGCGGAAGGAAACATCGACGACCTGCTCGTCGATTACGCGATGCGCTATGGCAATCCCTCGGTGGCGGAAAAACTCGATGCGCTGACTGCTGCAGGCGCGACGAAGGTGCTCGTCGTGCCGCTCTATCCCCAGTTCGCCGCCTCGACCACGGCCAGCGCGCTGGATGCCGTCACGCAATGGATGCGAAGCCGCCGCAACCTGCCCGAAATCGCCTATGTGCGCGACTATCATGACCATGCCGGCTACCTCGACGCACTGGCCGCCAGCGTGCGCGAGCATTGGCTGGCCCACGGCCGCCCCGGCGAGAAGGACCGCGTCGTGCTGAGCTTCCACGGCCTGCCGCAGCGCTGCGTCGAACTCGGCGACCCCTATCAGGACGAATGCCTGCGCACCGGCCAGCTGCTGCGCGAACGCCTCGGCCTGGCCGAGGAGCAACTGCTGATCACCTTCCAGTCGCGTTTCGGACCGGCCAAGTGGCTGCAGCCCTACACCCAGCCGACCCTCGAAGCGCTCGCCAAGGACGGTGTCGGCCGCGTCGACATTCTGTGCCCCGGCTTCTCCGCCGACTGCCTCGAAACCCTCGAGGAAATTGCCCTCGAATGCAAGGCCGCCTTCCTCGCCGCGGGCGGCAAGGAATTCCATTACCTGCCCTGCCTCAACGAGCGCGACGACTGGATCGCCTCGCTGGCCGACATCTGCCTCTCCCGCCTAGGCGCTTGATTTTTTCTCCGGCCGAACGCATATCAGCACTTACTGATATAGGAGTCCGCCATGTCCGAAGCCCTCATCGTCGTCTGCCCCCACTGCCACGCGCCGAATCGCGTCCCCGCCGAACGCCTTGATGCCAACGGCACCTGCGGCAAGTGTAAGGAGCCGCTGTTCGCCGGCGCGCCGATCGAACTCGATGCGGACAGCTTCGACAAGCACGTCGGCCGTTCGGATATTCCCGTGCTCGTCGATTTCTGGGCGCCTTGGTGCGGCCCTTGCCGCATGATGGCGCCGGCCTTCGCCCAGGCCGCCAAACAGCTCGAACCCCACATCAGGCTGGCGAAGCTGAATACCGAAGAGCACCAAATGCTGGCGGCCCGCTTCGGCATCCGCAGCATTCCGACGCTTGCCCTGTTCCGCAACGGCCGCGAGATCGCTCGCCAGGCCGGCGCCATGGACGCCGTCAACATCGCGCGATGGGTGAAGTCCGCGCTGTAACTTCCTGATACGGGAAAAGAAAAGTCGGCGCTGGCGAGACGGCGCCTAAGCATCTGTTTTGCAAGGCTAAAGCCTGAGCAAGCCAGGACGTTAATCCTGCAATGGATCGTGTTGCACGCAGGAGGACGCCATGAAGGTCGAAGCCAGTCAAATCGCCATGCAAGCCGGACATCACCGGTTCGAACGCCGCGAGAGCGAGGAAACCCTGCGCGCCTGGCGCGGCGAACGCCCGAATTTCGAACAGTCTCCGGCGATCACCGCTGACATTTCCGCTGCGGCGCGGCGCGCGCTGGCGGCTGCCCCTTCGCCCCAGCCGAATTTGCCAACGTCTTCATCGAACTGCTGCGAAACCGCGGCCATCGAATCCGCCGCGGAGGCGGCAGACCACGATCCGTTCATCCTGATCCTCAAGCGTATGATCGAATGGCTGACCGGCGAGGAAGTGCGCGTGTTCGACCTGCGCTCCTTCTCGGCCGAGATGCGGCAAACCGAAGTTCAGGCAGCCTCGACAAGCGCGAGCCTGCAGGCAACGAATTCCGGCCGTGCCGGCTGGGGCGTCGAATACGACTACCACGCGGTGCGTGAGGAATTCGAACAGACCCGTTTCACGGCCGAAGGCATCATTCGAACCGAAGACGGCCAGGAAATCCGTTTCAGCCTGAGCCTCGAAATGACCCGCAGCTATCGCGAGGAGACGCATGTCAGCCTACGCGCCGGCGATGCGGTGCGCAAAGACCCGCTGGTGATCAATTTCGGCGGCACGACGGCGCAGCTTGCCGCGCATGCAGGGCAGCACTTCCGCTTCGACCTCGACGGCGACGGCCGCGCCGAACTGCTACCGCTGTTCGCCTCGGGCAGCGGCTACCTCGCCCTCGATCTGAACGCCAACGGCCGCATCGACTCCGGCAAGGAGTTGTTCGGCCCACAAAGCGGCAACGGCTTTGCCGAACTGGCCAGGCTCGATGCCGACGGCAACGGCTGGATCGACGAGAACGACCCAGCCTTCGAGCGCCTCCAGGTGTACTCGCCCGCGACCGAAGGCGACGGAAAGTTGCGCTCCCTGGCCGAGTTGGGTATCGGCGCCCTCGGCCTCGCACACATCGCGACGCCCTTCGCGTTACGAGGCGACGCCAACGCAGACCTGGGTGCAGTAAAGGCCAGCGGCGTTTACCTCGATACCTCAGGCAAGGCAGGCAGCATGCAGGAGATCGACCTGACTGTCTGATCCGGTGGTCGTTGCGGCGAATTGCCGCAGCTCCCATGTCGTTCTTAAGTTAAACTGCGGCGGCCTTAAGGAGAGGACCGTCATGCGTTTTACTGACCTCAAAATCTGGATGCGATTGACCGCGGCGATCTGGCTGATGCTGGTGATCGCCTGGACCTCGATGATCTTCTGGGAAAGCAAAGTCAATCGCGACACGGCCATCGAACAGGCCAAACAGTTTTCGCTCTCGATGCACGAAGCCACCATGGCCGGACTGACCGGCATGATGATCACCGGTACCGTCGGCCAGCGCGAAGTCTTCCTCGACCAGATCAAGCAGCTTTCAATCATCCGCGACCTCAAGGTGCTGCGCGGCGAAGGCGTGACCAAGATATTCGGTCCCGGCACCGCCACCGATGCTGCCACCGACCCCATCGAGCAGCAGGTGCTGAACAGCGGCAAGGAGTTCGTCGAGATCCAGAACGACGGCCAAGGGGAATACCTGCGCGTCGTGCGCCCGACCCTCGCCAGTAAGAACTATCTCGGCAAGGACTGCATCCTCTGCCACCAGGTACCCGAGCAGACCGTGCTCGGCGCGGTGAGCATGAAGGTCTCGCTCGACAACGTCAATGCCGCCGTCGCCACGCAACGCATCAAGTCGCTGCTGGCGGCCATTGCCGTAAGCATTCCGCTGCTGGCTTTCATCTATCTGTTCGTCACCAAGGTCGTGACCCGGCCGCTTGACGAGATGGTGGATGGCCTGCGCGCCATCGCCAGCGGCGAAGGCGACCTGACGCGCCGCCTCGCAGTGAAAAGCAACGACGAGATCGGCCAGGCCAGCGCCGTGTTCAACGACATGATGGCGAACTTCGCCAGCCTGGTGCGCCAAGTCGGCGAGTCGGCCAGCCACGTTTCGGGTGCGGCGCACGATCTGGTAACCGGTGCGAAGCAGGTGGCCGACAGTTCCCACCGGCAGTACGAAAAATCAAGCGCCGTCACCGAGGCGGTCGAGCGCATGGTCAACAGCATCGTCGAGGTCGCCGACAATACCGAGCGGGTGCATCAGCAATCCATGGAAAGCCAGGCACGCTCGCAGGAAGGCACCCAGACGCTCGAGCGCCTGATTGCCGAAATCGGCCGCGTCAAGGGCGCCGTCAACGAGATGGCAGGTGCCGTTAACGAGTTTGTCAGCAGTACGGCATCGATTACCAACATGACCCGCGAGGTGAAGGACATCGCCGACCAGACCAACCTGCTGGCGCTCAACGCCGCCATCGAGGCAGCGCGGGCCGGAGAGCAGGGCCGCGGTTTCGCGGTCGTCGCCGACGAGGTTCGCAAGCTCGCCGAGAAATCGGCGGGTTCCGCCAATGAGATCGACAGCATCACCCGCATGCTCAACAGCAAATCGGACATCGTCAGCCGATCCATCGCCGAAGGCCTGACCGACATCGCCTCGAGCGAACAGTCGCTCGAGGCCGTGGCGAACGCCATCTCCGGCGCGAACCGCTCGGTTGAGGAGGTCGGCAGCGGCCTTGACGTCATCGCCGGCGCGACCGAGGAACAGCGCCGCGTCAGCACAGACGCCTTCACCAACATCGAGGCCATCGCCGCGATGGCGCGCGACAACAGCCAAGCTGTCGAACAGACTGCGAATTCGGCGCAACGCCTTGAAAGTCTTGCGAAAGAACTGCAAGGCACAGTGGGGCGCTTCCGCACCTGATTTTCCCGAGAAAAATTTTCCCTTCCCCCTTGAAATCGGGGGAAGAGGCCTTATTGCTCTTAAGGTTTAACGCAAGAGGACGTTCCATGCAGGAAGAGCAAAACGCCATGCCTCCGGAACTGGAGGAAAAAGTCGGCGCCGGCGACACGGCGCCAGCAGATACCGGGGCTCCGCAAGCCGACACCATGCCCAGCATGGAGGAAGCCCTCAAGGCCGCCGAACTGAAGGCCGCCGAGCACCACGATGCTTGGCTACGCGCGAAAGCCGAAACCGAGAACGTGCGCCGCCGCGCCCAGGACGACGTCAGCAAGGCGCACAAGTTCGCCGCCGAGAAATTCGCAGGGGAACTGCTGGCGGTGAAGGACAGCCTCGAGGCAGCGCTGGCCAACGAGACCCAGACCGTCGAAGCGCTCAAGGCCGGCGTCGAACTCACCCTCAAGCAACTCGCCGCCGCCTTCGAGAAGTCGTCCGTCACCGAACTCAATCCGCTGGGCGAGAAGTTCGATCCCCACAAGCACCAGGCCATCTCCATGGTCGATGCCGAGCAGGAGGCGAATACCGTAGTCAGCGTACTGCAGAAGGGCTACGCCCTGCACGACCGCATCCTGCGCCCCGCCTTGGTAACCGTCGCCAAGCCCAAATGAGTTGTGACGCAGCTTGAAGCAGGCGGCGATAACCCCATATTGAATGCAGGTTAGTCTCAGTTAGCCAATCCTCAACGAATTCAGCACTAAAGGAAAGAAAATGGGCAAGATCATCGGCATCGACCTCGGCACCACCAACAGCTGCGTCGCCATCATGGAAGGCGGCAAGCCGAAGGTCATCGAGAACTCCGAAGGCGCGCGCACCACCCCCTCGATCGTCGCCTATACCGACGATGGCGAAATTCTCGTCGGCGCCTCGGCCAAGCGTCAGGCCGTCACCAACGCGAAGAACACCCTCTTCGCGGTCAAGCGCCTGATCGGCCGCCGCTTCGAGGAGAAGGAAGTTCAGAAGGACATCGACCTGATGCCCTTCACGATCTGCAAGGCCGACAACGGCGACGCCTGGGTGCAGGTGCGCGACAAGAAGATGGCGCCCCCGCAGGTCTCCGCCGAAGTGCTGCGCAAGATGAAGAAGACCGCGGAAGACTACCTCGGCGAAGAAGTCACCGAGGCCGTCATCACCGTACCGGCCTACTTCAACGACTCGCAGCGCCAAGCCACTAAGGATGCCGGCAAGATCGCCGGTCTCGAGGTCAAGCGCATCATCAACGAACCCACCGCGGCCGCGATTTCCTTCGGTCTCGACAAGCAGGAAGGCGATCGCAAGATCGCGGTGTTCGACCTGGGCGGCGGTACCTTCGACATCTCCATCATCGACATCGCCGAAGTGGATGGCGAGCACCAGTTCGAAGTGCTCTCCACCAATGGCGACACCTTCCTCGGCGGCGAGGACTTCGACCAGCGCATCATCGACTACATCGTCACCGAGTTCAAGAAGGAACAGGGCGTCGACCTGAAGAATGACGTGCTGGCGCTGCAACGCCTCAAGGAAGCCGCCGAGAAGGCCAAGATCGAGCTGTCCTCCAACCAGCAGACCGAGATCAACCTGCCCTACATTACGGCTGACGCCTCCGGTCCGAAGCACCTGGCGCTCAAGATCACCCGTGCCAAATTCGAGTCGCTGGTCGAAGATCTGATCAATCGCTGCGTCGAACCCTGCCGTATCGCCATCAAGGATGCCGGCGTAAAGATCGCCGACATCTCCGACGTGATTCTCGTCGGCGGCATGACCCGCATGCCCAAGGTGCAGGAGAAGGTCAAGGAAGTCTTCGGCAAGGACCCGCGCAAGGACGTGAACCCCGACGAAGCCGTCGCTGTCGGTGCCTCTATCCAGGGTGGCGTACTGCAAGGTGAAGTCAAGGACGTGCTGCTGCTCGACGTCACCCCGCTAAGCCTCGGCATCGAGACGCTAGGCGGCGTAATGACCAAGCTGATCACCAAGAACACCACCATCCCGACCAAGGCCCAGCAGGTGTTCTCCACCGCCGACGACAACCAGTCCGCCGTGACCATCCACGTGCTGCAGGGCGAGCGCGAAATGTCCGCCGGCAACAAGAGCCTCGGCCAGTTCAACCTCACCGACATCCCGCCGGCACCGCGCGGCATGCCGCAGATCGAAGTCACCTTCGACATCGACGCCAACGGCATCCTGCACGTCTCCGCCAAGGACAAGGGCACCGGCAAGGAGAACAAGATCACCATCAAGGCGAACTCCGGCCTCAATGATGAAGAGATCCAGCGCATGATGCGCGATGCCGAAGCCCACGCCGAAGAAGACAAAAAGGCGCACGAACTCGTCGAGACACGCAACCAGTGCGACGCGATGGTGCACTCCGTGAAGAAGGCGCTCGCCGACCACGGCGACAAGGTCGATGCCGATGAAAAGGGCAAGATCGAAGCCGCCATCAAGGAAGCCGAAGAGGCGATGAAGGGCAACGACAAGGCGGAGATCGAAGCCAAATCGCAGGCGCTGGCGCAGGCCTCGCAGAAGCTTGGCGAGAAGATCTACGCCGAGACGCAGCAGGCAGCCGGTGCTGCCGGCGGCGCTGGAGCCAGTGCAGGGGCAGCCGGCGGCGAGGCGAAAAAGGACGATAGCGACGTGGTGGATGCCGAATTCACCGAAGTGAAGGACAAGAAAAGTTAAGCCGTCACTGGCGTGACGCCCTAACTGGCCGGATTCGAGCGGACGCCATGGCGGCGCCGCTCGATCCGGCCGCAACGCTTGACGGGTATCAGAATGGCAAAACGCGATTACTACGAAGTGCTAGGCGTCAACCGCGACGCCACTGACGAAGAAATCAAGAAGGCCTATCGCCGCCTGGCGATGAAGCATCATCCCGACCGCAATCCGGACAACCCGAAGGCGGAGGAAGCCTTCAAGGAAGCCAAGGAAGCCTACGAAATCCTTTCCGACGCGAACAAGCGTCAGGCCTACGACCAATATGGCCACGCCGGCGTCGACCCGAATGCTGCAGGTGCAGGCTTCGGCGGTGCCGGCATGGGTGGCTTCGCGGATGCTTTCTCGGACATCTTCGGCGACATCTTTGGCGGCGGCCGTGGTGGTGGCGGCGGACGTTCCAACGTCTATCGCGGCGCTGACCTGCGCTATAACCTCGAAGTCTCGCTCGAAGAGGCAGCGCGTGGCACCGAAACGCGCATTCGCATCCCGACGATGGCCGAATGCGAAACCTGCCACGGCAGCGGTGCGAAGAAAGGCACCGAGCCCAAGACCTGCCCCACCTGCGGAGGCCACGGCCAGGTACGCATGCAGCAGGGCTTCTTCTCGATCCAGCAGACCTGCCCGAAGTGCCACGGCAGTGGAAGGTATGTCGCCGACCCTTGCGGCACTTGTCATGGCGCCGGGCGGGTCAAGCAGCACAAGACGCTCTCGGTCAAGATTCCTTCCGGCATCGACGAAGGAGACCGCATCCGCCTCTCCGGTGAGGGTGAGCCCGGCGTGAACGGCGGCCCCCCCGGCGACCTCTACGTACAGATCCACCTCAAGCCGCATCCCGTCTTCCAGCGCGACCACGACGACCTGCACTGCGAAATGCCGGTCAGCTTCACCGTCGCGGCGCTCGGGGGAGAGATCGAAATTCCCACCCTTGACGGCGCAGCCAAGCTGAAGATCCCCGCCGAAACCCAGACGGGCAAGGTGTTCCGCCTGCGCGGCAAGGGCATCAAGGGCGTGCGCTCGATCGGGCACGGCGACCTGCTTTGCCACGTGGTCGTCGAAACACCGGTGCAACTGACCGATCGACAGAAGGAACTACTGCGCGAGTTCGAGGAAATCAGCCAGGGCGACGCTTCGACGCACAATCCCAAGGCTCAGGGCTGGATGGACAAGGTCCGGGAGTTCTTCGGCGGCTGAGGCCTGAAAAGTCGGTGCTGGCGGGACGGCGCAAGCACGACCCGCCACTCATGCACGGGCAGGTTTATCATCCTGTGCATCATGTGCTCGCTGTGCTACCGACTGTTGGTAGTAACCCTTTCTTTCTGGGTCATACCCTGGAGTGCCGTTCAGGCAAACCCCGGAGCGCTCACCATCGCCGGGACAGCACCTGACCGGCGTCCTGAGACTGCGCCCAGAATCTCAGTAGCATCAGCCCAGAATCGTCCTATCGCCTTGCACGGCATTGCGGAACCGCATCCCGCAGGCCTACAGTTCCTCGACGATCAGGGCGGGTGGTACACGCCTTTCGTCCTGCCGGGCATGACAGGCCGCTACGACCTGCGCAGCTGGCATGCGACTCACCCTTCATCGCAGAAGACGAAATGACCAGGCAGGATTGGATCATCGCCTCTGTCATTGCTGCGATGATCGCCGCAGTAGTGGCCATTTTCGGTCTAGACCATGCCCGTCCCACGAACCAGCCGATCGACGAGGCAGGGCAGGCTGACCACCTGCACGCCACCTACCATCCTCTCCACTTCAAGCCCGCTGCCTCGACCGCAACGGATGAGCAGTGTCTCGCCTGTCACCGTGAAGTCCTCGACGACCGCGTGCGTACCGCTTCGCCTGCCGGCGTAAAAGCGAGCGAGACTCGCGCCTGGTATCAACAGGTCGCGACCTATGCGGGTGATCAGGAAACCTTTCATCGCCGCCACCTCGCGACACCGCTGGCCAAGGCATTGATGAATCTCCGCTGCAACACCTGCCACGAGGGCCATGATCCGCGTGAGGAAGCCCAAGGCTCTTCGGCGACGACACCGGGGCAGGAAGACAAGGCTTTCGCCCTGCGCAAGCAGGTCAATCCTGAAACGACCTGCCTCAAATGCCACGGCCAGATACCGGCGCCGGAAATCATGGGGCTCGCCGGACCGTGGCTGGAGATCCAGGACAGCTTCCAGAACAACTGTCTCACCTGCCATGCGGCGATCCGCACCGTCAGGCACCAGGTCAACTATCTCAACGCTGCGGCCATCGAGGAAATGGCCGCCAAGCAAGGTGGCGACGTCTGCTACGGCTGCCACGGTGGGCGCGCCTGGTACCGCATCGCCTACCCTTATCCGCGCCACGCATGGCCGAACATGCCGCCGGAAATTCCCGTCTGGGCGAAGGATCGGCCGATGCAGTCCGAAGCACGCTTCACCCCCACCGTCCAACTGAATCGCTACCTACTGCCGACGCCATGAACCGTCCCGCCCTCGCCCAGGCCATCCAGGACCTGATCAATCCCCAGCGTCGCAGCTTCCTCAAGACGGCGGCTGCCGGCGCCGCGTCGGCAGGGCTGTTCCGCTATGGGCTGGAACCACGCGAGGCACAGGCCTTCGCCTACGAGCCCTACCCCACCGACGACCAGCTCACCACCGTCGTCACCTCCTGCGACCACAACTGCGGTTCGCGCCACATGCTGGTGGCGCACAAGAAGGGCGACGTCATCGTCCGCCTGTCGAGCGACGACGGCCGCTACCAGGCCGGCGGAGCCTTCGGCAAGGACACCTTCGCCGAACCGCAACTGCGCGCCTGCCTGCGCGGCCGCTCCTACCGCTCGCGCATTTACTCTCCCGAACGCCTGCTCTACCCGATGATGCGTGTCGGCGAGCGTGGCGAGGGACGTTTCAAGCGAGTAAGTTGGGACGAGGCACTCGACCGCGTGGCGAAGAAGATGGTCGAGCTCAAGCAGAAGTACGGACCGACCGCGATCCTCGACCAGGCCTATGCTGGTACCTCCTACGGCGTGCTGCACAAGTCGGACCAGATTGAGGGCCTGCTCGCGCGCTTCCTCGGCATGTTCGGCTGCCGCACCAACTCGTGGTCGGTGCCGAGCTACCAGGGCACAACGACGAGTTCGCGCTGGACCTTCGGCACCATCGAGGATGGCAACGAGGATGATGCCTTCGCCCACAGCAAGCTCATCATCATGTGGGGGTGGAACCCGGCCTACACCTTCCACGGCGGCAATACCTTCTACTACATGCGCATGGCGAAGCAGAACGGCTGCAAGTTCGTCGTGGTCGATCCGCAGTACACCGATTCCGCCGCCGCCTACGACGCCTGGTGGATTCCGATCCGACCGAACACCGACGCAGCGATGCTCGCCGGCATGGCCCACTACATCTTCGCCAATAACCTGCAGGATCAGCGTTTCATCAACAAGTTCTGCCAAGGCATGGACGCGGGCACGATGCCCGACTGGGCCCGTGCACCCAACAGCGGCCAGGAAAGCTTCAAGGATTACATCCTGGGCACCAGCGACGGAGTACCGAAAACGCCTGAGTGGGCGGAGAAGATTTGCGGCGTGCCCGCCGCGGACATCAAGGCGCTGGCCGACATGTATGCGCGCACCAAGCCGGCCGCGCTGAAGGCCTCGTGGGCGCCGGGTCGGAATGCCTATGGAGAGCAGTACAACCGCATGGCTGCAGCGCTGCAGGCGATGACCGGCAACATCGGCATCCTCGGCGGCTGCGCCGAAGGTGTCGGCAAGGGGTGGCACGCCGAGTCGGTGGCCTACCCCTACGACGAGTACGCCAACGTCTGGTTCGCCTCGCTCAAATCCGATCGCTGGGCGCACTGCGTGCTCAACTATCCGAACGTCAAGCGCGAGGAGATCGGCTGCTGGCCGCGCGACGACGAACTCGACGGCAAGATTCCCAACATCAAGGCGATCTTCTGGCACGGTTCCGACTGGTTCAACCAGCTCACCAACATCAACAAGGAAATCGCCGCGATCAAGAAGCTCGAATTGGTGGTCTGCATGGATTCGACCATCACGCCCTCCGGGCTGTGGGCCGACGTGCTGTTCCCGATCGCCACCCACTTCGAGCGCCACGATGTCGGCCTGCCCTGGTACAAGGGGCACTATTACATCCACCGGCCGAAGGTGATCGATCCGCTCGGCGAGAGCAAGACCGACTTCCAGGTATTCACCGAACTCGCCTATCGCATCGAGAAACTCGATGCGTCGGTGAAGAACTTCGGCAAACGCTACAACCCGCGTGCCGACCGCAGCTATTTCGACAACCCTGACGCAGTGGACGAAGCCTACCTGACCGCCTGGTGGAAGCGCGTGCAGGAGCACCAGAGCGTGACGATGTCGTGGGAGGAATTCAAGCAGCGCGGCGTCTACAAGTTCGTCTTCGACAAGCCGCTGGTCGCCTTCCGAGACCAGATCGAAAAAGGTGCGCCGTTCAAGACCCCTTCAGGGAAAATCGAAATCCTGTCCTCCGAGTTGGCACGCATCAAAGATTGGACCAAGACGCGCTACGGCTACCCGATCCCAGCGATCCCGAAATGGATCGAACCTTTCGAATCGCTCAACCATCCGAAGGCGAAGGAATACCCCTTCCACATGGTGACGCCACACCCGCGCTGGCGTACCCACTCGATCTTCCACAATATCCCCTGGCTGCGCGAGACCTACCAGCAGGAGCTGACAATGAACGCCGCCGACGCGCGCCGCCTCGGCCTCAAGACTGGCGACATCGTCGAAACCTGGAACGAGCGCGGCAGGTGCGTGGTGCCGCTCTACGTCACTGAGCGCTGCATGCCCGGCGTGGTCGCCCTGCACGAAGGCGCGTGGATGGATCTCGACAAGAACGGCGTCGACCGTTCCGGCAACCCGGACTTCCTCACGCTCGACGAGCCGAGCCCGGCCGGCGCCTTCGCCTACAACACCATCCTCGTCAACGTGAAGAAGAGCGCTCTCGAGCACCGCCCCGGCTGGGACAGCCAGGCGACGGCGCGCTCCTACATTTTCCGCAGGGATGCCTGAGATGGCGAAGAAGCTCGACAAGCAGCAAGTCAAGACGGCGCTCCAGCGGAAACTGGCGCAGACCTACGAACCGGTGAAACCGGCCAAGCAGCTCGGCTTCGTGCATCACAACGTCGATTGCATCGGCTGCCGCGCCTGCGAGATCGCCTGCAAGGACAAGAACGGCCTGCCCCCCGGGCCGCGCTTCCGCCGTGTCATGTACATCGAGGGCGGCAAGTTCCCTGACGTGTTCGCCTACAAGGTCAACATGTCGTGCAACCACTGCGCCGAACCGGCCTGCCTGCCCACCTGCCCGACCGGTGCGATCTGGAAGAGGGCCAGCGACGGCATTGTCGACATCGACTCGACGCTGTGCATCGGCTGCCGCCGTTGCGAGGCCGCCTGCCCCTACGGCGCGCCGCAATGGAACCCGCAGGCGCAGATCGTGCAGAAGTGCAATCTCTGCGTCGACGAAATCGATGCCGGCCGCAAGCCCTACTGCGTGATGGCTTGCATGATGCGGGTGCTCGACATCGGCCCGATAGATCAATTGCGTGCCGGCACCTGGCAGACGACTGCCGTCGGCAAGGCCGACAAGGTGGTGCGCCAGGTGAAGAACATGGCCAATCCGGAGCTGACGAATCCATCGATCGTCTTCGTGCCGCATCGTAAGGGGCGTGTCGATGGCGCATGACTCTCAAGGCGCCGTCCTGCCGACGCCGACTTTTTCCGAATTGCGAGATATCGCTGAGATCATCGCCGAGGACGCCGAATCGCTCGCTGCATTGCATGATCGCGAACTAACCAAGGACCTCATCGCCGCACTGCGTGAAGCCCAATTTCCCGCCGGCCTTAGTCTGCTTCCCGCAGCGCCGGAAGCCGTAGCAGCGCGGCAGGCGATCGCGAACGCGCTCCACTCCTTGCCGGAGATTCCGGACAGCACGACGCTCGACGACCTCGCCGCGGAATACGCCGCCATCTACCACACCGGCGCCTATGGAGTGTCGCCGTGCGAGTCGTTCTGGACTGACGATGACCACCTCGTCTGCCAAGCGTCGATGTTCCAACTGCGCGAAATTTACGCTGCCACAGGACTCGCTGCCGCCGATTGGCGCCAGCGGCCGGACGACCACCTGGTATTGCAGTTGCTCTACATCGCCCATGCGGTGCGTCGGGCGACGGAGCGAGACGACTGGCAGACGCTCGCCCGCATGCTCGACGAACACCCCCTGTGCTGGATCCAAGACTTTGCGGTGCGCGTAGCCACGCGCAGCAATGCCCCCTTCTATGCAGGGCTGGCACTGCTCACCGCCACGTGGCTGGACACGCTGCGCAACCTCATCGCTCGGCAACTGGACGAACCGCGGCCAAGCCGGGAAGACATCGAAGCCCGGCTACGGCCGCCTTCAGAATCGTCTACAGCACCTCTCGCCTTTGTGCCAGGAACTGGGCCGAGTTGGTAAGAGGACACCCGGCTTCGGCGAGAGTGAAGCCGCATGTACCTCCCGATTAGCCGAGGGACAACAACTTTTACTTGGCTTGCAGTCGGTTGAGATAGTCGATCAGCGCCAGGATGCGGGCTCGCACATACATCTCCATGTTGTACGGCACATCGTAGAAATACTCCGCGGCCGGCGCGCCCTCCGCCTTGTAGGACCTGCCCCATATCGGCATATCGCGATCACCGTGACCTGCAACGAACTCGCGCCCATCAATGACTGCATACACTCGATCGAATGGGAACACGCCTCCATTCTTCTTCGACAGTTGCGTCAGGTCGGGAGGAGCCTTCTTGAGCAGGTCGATCACGCCGCCGTCCCCTTTCGCAGTCATGCCGTGACAGACGGCGCATTTGTTATCGTATTCGATCTTCCCAATATCCGGCCTGTCCTTGCCGGCAGCCACAGCCACTCCATTCACCCCCAGGATCAGTGCAGCGGCAAGCATGAGTTGGATAGATTTGTTTTTCATCGCACCCTCCTTTTTTTCAAGGCATAAGCTTTTATAGGACTTCTGCGCAGAAATTCAAACCCTTCGGTCTCGACCCGAATTTCAATGCGGGCAGAAGGCCGCCGTGGCTGAAGCTCCGCTGGCAGGGGTGCGATAATGGAGTTCCGCATCGCCGAAGTCCGCATGATTCCCCAGCTTTCTTTGCCCCCCGTTCCCAAGATAGGCCAGCGCGTCCGACTGCCCGAACTCGCCGGCTCCGCTGACGCCTTGACGATCGCCCAGCTGGCGCAGCGCGCCGCAGGCGAACGCATGCTGGCCGTCGTGACCGCAAGTCCGCTCGAAGCCCAGCGCCTCGCCGACGAGATCGCCTGGTTTGCGCCAACGTTGCGCCTGCACCTGCTGCCCGACTGGGAAACGCTGCCCTACGACCATTTTTCTCCGCATCAGGACTTAGTGTCCGAGCGTCTCGCGACGCTGTTCGCCGTGACGCAGGGCCAGTGCGACGTGCTGATTGCCGCAGCCTCCACGGCCGCGACACGTCTTGCGCCGCCGAACTTCCTCGCCGCCCACACCTTCTTCATGAAGAAGGGCGACAAGCTCGATCTCGAGCGCTTTCGCACGCAGATGACGCTAGCCGGCTACCAGCACGTCACCCAGGTCGTCGCGGCGGGCGAATACAGCGTGCGCGGCGGTCTCGTGGACCTCTTCCCGATGGGCACCGCCCTGCCTTACCGCATCGAGCTGTTCGACGACGAAATCGAGACCATCCGCAGCTTCGATGTAGACAGCCAGCGGACGCTCTATCCGGTACCGGAGATCCGCCTGCTGCCTGCGCGCGAGATGCCAGCCGGTGAGGCGGGACGTACCCTGTTCCGCCAGCGCTTCCGTGATACGTTCGAGGGTGACGCCTCGCGCATCTCGCTCTATAAGGATGTCTCCAACGGCATCCTGCCAGCCGGCATCGAGTACTACCTGCCGCTGTTCTTCGAACAGACGGCAACGCTGTTCGACTACCTCCCCGCCGATGCGGCGCTGCTGCTGCACGGCGACGTTTCCACCGCGCTTACGGAGTTCTGGGCCGACCTGCAATCGCGCCACAAGATGCTCGGCGGCGATCGTTCTCGCCCCGTGCTGCCGCCCGGGGATCTTTTCCTGCGCGACGAGGAGTTCTTCAGCAAGACGAATGCGTTCGCTCAATTCGCGGCAAAAGTCGGCGCCGGCAGCACGGCGCACTCGCTGCCGAATGTCGCCGTCGACCGTAAAGCCGACGATCCGCTCAAGGCGCTGCACGGCTTCCTCGACGACTATCCGGGCCGCGTACTGCTCCTCGCCGAGTCGCCGGGACGACGCGAGACGCTCAACGAATACCTCGCCGAATACGATCTGCCGGCGGCGATCGTCCCCGACTTCGCCGCCTTCCTGGCTGGCGAGGCACGGCTCTCGCTCGCCCATGCGCCGATCTCCGGCGGCTTCCGCCTCGACGATTTCGCCGTCGTCACGGAGAACGAGCTCTATGCCGCCACCGCCCGGCCGCGTCACAAGCGCGGCGACGCGCGCCGCGCCAACCTCGAGGGCTGGCTGCGCGACCTCTCCGAGCTCAAGATCGGCGACCCGGTGGTACACGAGAACCATGGCATCGGCCGCTACCTCGGCCTCGTACATATGGACCTCGGCAACGGTGAAGAGGAGTTCCTCCACCTCGAATACGCCAACGATGCCAAGCTCTACGTGCCGGTATCCCAGCTCGAAGTCATCTCGCGCTACAGCGGCGCCGATCCGGAGGCCGTCCACCTCCATACCCTCGGCTCGGGCCAGTGGGACAAGGCCAAGAAGAAGGCCGCCGAGCAGGTGCGCGACACTGCCGCCGAGCTGCTTCATCTCTACGCCCAGCGTGCCGCACGCAAAGGCCACGAGTTCAGCTTCAAGACCCATGATCTAGAAGCCTTTGCCGCCGGCTTCGGATTCGAGGAAACGCCCGACCAGCTCGCCGCCATCGGCGCGGTGATCACCGATATGGTGTCGGGCAAGCCGATGGACCGCCTGGTCTGCGGCGACGTCGGCTTCGGCAAGACCGAAGTGGCGATGCGCGCCGCCTTCGTCGCCGTCGCCGACGGCAAGCAGGTCGCCGTTCTCTGTCCTACCACCTTGCTCGCCGAGCAGCACTACCAGAACTTCGCCGACCGCTTCGCCGACTGGCCGGTGAAGGTTGCTGAGATTTCGCGCTTCAAGTCGAAGAAAGAGCAGGACGAAGCCATCCGGCTGCTCGGTGAAGGCAAGATCGACATTCTCATCGGGACCCACCGCCTGCTGCAGAAGGATGTCAGTTTCGACCGACTCGGCCTCGTCATCATCGACGAAGAGCACCGCTTCGGGGTTCGACAGAAGGAAACCCTCAAGGCACTGCGCGCGGAAGTGGACGTACTGACGCTCACCGCAACTCCGATACCGCGCACCCTAGGTCTCTCGCTTGAGGGGCTGCGCGACTTTTCGGTGATCGCCACGCCGCCGCAAAAACGTCTCGCGATCAAGACCTTCGTGCACAAGTGGTCGAACGGCCTGGTACGCGAGGCTTGCCTGCGCGAATTCAAGCGCGGCGGCCAGGTCTATTTCCTGCACAATGAAGTCGACACCATCGAAAACATGCGTACCCGGCTGCAGCAATTGCTGCCGGAAGCGCGCATTGTTGTCGGCCATGGCCAGCTGCCGGAGCGAGAACTGGAGCGCGTCATGCGCGAGTTCACACAGCAGAAGCACAACCTGCTGTTGTGCTCGACGATTATCGAAACCGGCATCGACAATCCGCACGCCAACACCATCGTCATCGACCGCGCCGACAAGTTCGGCGTCGCCCAACTCCACCAACTGCGAGGTCGCGTCGGCCGCAGCCACCACCAGGCCTACGCTTACCTTCTCACAGACGAGCATGCCAAGCCCAGCACCCAGGCACAACGCAGACTCGACGCGATTCAGGCCATGGAGGAGCTCGGCTCGGGCTTCTTCCTCGCGATGCACGACCTTGAGATCCGCGGCGCCGGCGAGGTACTCGGCGAAAACCAGTCGGGAGAAATTCACGAGGTCGGTTTCGCGCTCTACGCCAACATGCTCAACGCTGCCGTGCGCGCCCTCAAGGACGGCAAGGACATCCCGGACCTGACCCAACCGCTCGCAGTCACTGCCGAAATCAACCTGCGCTTTCCCGCCCTGTTGCCAGATGCCTACTGCCCGGATGTCCATGAACGTCTGACGCTCTACAAACGGCTGGCCAACTGCGATGGAGAGGATGGCTTGCGGGCCCTGCAGGAAGAACTCATCGACCGCTACGGCGAGTTGCCCGCCCAGGCTCAGGCGCTGATCGAAACCCACCGCGTCAGGCTGCTCGGCAAATCGCTGGGAGTGGCCAAGCTCGACGCCGGCGACAAGTCGATTCAACTCCAATTCGTGCCCCAGCCGCCGATCGATCCACTGGCCATCATCAAGCTGATCCAGTCCGACCGCGCCTTCAAGCTCTCTGGCCCCGACAAGCTTAGCTGGCAGAAGCCAACCGCCTCGCTCAAAGATAGAATCGGAGCGGTAAAAGACCTGTTCAAACGACTGCAAAACGGGCAGCACTAAACAGCTTGCGGCAACGACCCGTTTCGTTTATAAAGTTTCCTTTTTTGCCGAGCGGACATGATGGCTGAAGACTTTCTGCACAAGCACTTCCCTCCCTATACGCCCAAGAAGGGCGAGGAATACATGAGCGCCAAGCAACTGGCGCATTTTCGGCAAATCCTCGAAACGCTCAAACTGGAATTGGCGGGCGATATCGAGCGCACCGTGCATACCATGCAGGACGAGGCGACCGTGTTTGCCGATCCCAACGACCGCGCCAGCCAAGAATCGGATATCGCCCTGGAACTGCGCAACCGCGACCGTGAACGCAAGCTGATCAAGAAGATCGACGAATCGCTTGGCCTCATCGAAAACGGCGAATACGGTTACTGCGAAAGCTGCGGCGTCGAGATCGGTCTCAAGCGACTCGAGGCTCGTCCAACCGCGACGTTGTGCATCGATTGCAAGGAACTGGAAGAACGGCGCGAGAAGCAGATGGCGAAGTAATTCGCCATCTGCTTCTTAGTGCAGGCTAACTTGGCACCAGCCAAGTTACGCCGGAACTAAAAACAAATGGCCTGACTGGCCAACAAAAAAAGGACGCCGAAGCGTCCTTTTTTTGTTTTCTACTGAGTCGCTTACTGCGCGGCAGGTGCCTCGCCGCCTTCGGCCAACAAGGCCTTCATCGACAGGCGCACGCGGCCCTTGTCGTCGGTCTCGATGACCTTGACGCGCACCACTTGGCCTTCCTTGAGCTTGTCGGACACGGCATTGACGCGCTCGTTGGCGATCTGCGAGATGTGCAGCAAGCCGTCTTTGCCCGGCAGGATCTGGACGATCGCGCCAAAATCGAGCAGGCGCAGCACGGTACCCTCGTAGACCTTGCCGACTTCGACTTCGGCGGTGATGTCCTCAATGCGCTTCTTCGCCACCTGGGCAGCGTCCGAATTCACCGAAGAGATCGTCACAGTGCCGTCGTCCTCAATGTCGATCTGGCAGCCGGTTTCCTCGGTCAGCGCACGGATTGTGGCGCCACCCTTGCCGATCACGTCGCGAATCTTTTCCGGATTGATCTTGATAGTGATCATGCGGGGGGCGAAGGTCGAGACTTCAGTACGATGGCTGGACACAGCGGATTCCATGATACCGAGGATGTGCATGCGGGCTTCCTTGGCCTGCGCCAGCGCGACCTGCATGATTTCCTTGGTGATGCCCTGGATCTTGATATCCATCTGCAGCGCGGTGACGCCGCCCTTGGTGCCGGCAACCTTGAAGTCCATGTCGCCGAGGTGGTCCTCGTCACCTAGGATATCGGTCAGCACGGCGAAGCGGTTGCCTTCCTTGATCAGACCCATCGCGATGCCGGCAACGTGCGCCTTCATCGGTACGCCGGCATCCATCAGCGACAGCGAACCGCCGCAGACGGAGGCCATCGAGGAGGAGCCGTTCGATTCGGTGATCTCGGAGACCACGCGCATCGCGTAACCAAACTCCTCGGCGGAGGGCAGAGCGGCAATCAGCGCACGCTTGGCGAGGCGGCCGTGGCCGATCTCGCGGCGCTTCGGGCTACCGACGCGGCCGGTCTCGCCGGTAGCGAAGGGCGGCATGTTGTAGTGAAGCATGAAACGCTCGCGGTACTCGCCCTGCAGCGCGTCGATGATCTGCTCGTCGCGGCCGGTGCCCAGCGTGGCGATCACCAGCGCCTGCGTCTCGCCGCGCGTGAACAGCACGGAGCCGTGGGTGCGCGGCAGCACGCCAGTGCGGATGGTGATCGGGCGAACCGTGCGCGTGTCGCGGCCGTCGATGCGCGGCTCACCATTGAGGATCTGGCTGCGCACGATCTTGGCTTCGAGTTCGAAAATCAGATTTCCGACGGTCGTGGCATCCGGGGCGCCTTCACCGGCACAGATGGCATCGACGACTTTCTTCGACACCTCGCGGCACTTCTGGGTGCGCGCCTGCTTGCTGGTGATGCGATAGGCCTCGCGCAGCTCAGCTTCGGCCATACCTGCGACTTTGGCGATCAGCGCTTCGTCCTTGGCGGGCGCCTGCCAGTTCCACTCGGGCTTGCCGGCCACTTCGACCAGTTCGTTGATCGCGTTGATCGCGGCCTGCATCTGGTCGTGACCGAACACGACGGCGCCGAGCATGACTTCCTCGGACAGTTGATTTGCCTCGGACTCGACCATCAGCACGGCGCTCTGCGTACCGGCGACGACGAGGTCGAGCTGGCTGTCGAGCAGCTGGGTACGGGTCGGGTTGAGCACATACTGACCGTCGATGTAGGCCACGCGCGCGGCACCGATCGGACCGTTGAACGGAATGCCCGAAATAGCAATGGCAGCGGAGGCACCGATCATCGCGGGAATGTCTGGGTCGACTTCCGGATTGGAAGACAGCACATGGATGATGACCTGGACTTCATTGTAGAAGCCGTCCGGGAACAGCGGACGCAGCGGACGATCGATGAGACGCGAGGTCAGCGTCTCCTTCTCGGAGGGGCGGCCCTCACGCTTGAAGAAGCCACCCGGGATGCGTCCGGCGGCATAGACCTTCTCGACGTAATCGACGGTCAGCGGAAAGAAGTCCTGCCCCGCCTTGACCTCGTCCTTGGCGACGACGGTGGCGAGCACGACGGTGTCATCGACATTGACCATCACGGCACCGGAGGACTGGCGAGCGATCTCGGCAGTCTCCATCGTGACGGTATGCGCACCGTAGGTGAAGCTCTTCTTGAAAGGTGTCAGCACGACAAATCCTTTTGGTTATTTACTTGCGGAGGCCGAGGCGCTCGATCAGCGCACGGTAGCTATCGGCGTTCTTGCCTTTGAGGTAGTCGAGCAGCTTGCGGCGCTGGCTCACCATCTTGAGGAGGCCGCGGCGGGAGTGGTGATCCTTGACGTGGGCCTTGAAATGACCGGTCAGGTCGTTGATACGCGCGGTCAGCAGAGCGACCTGCACTTCGGGGGAACCGGTATCGCCCTTGGCGCGCTGGTAATCGGTAACGATCTTCGCCTTGTCGGCGGTGGAAATAGCCATGATATTTTTCTCTCAAACGCTTGGTTGATAAAACGGATGTCGCCCCGGTTTGATAGAGCGCTGCACCCGCACTGCAAAAATAAGGGAAAGATTATAGCGGATTCAGCCCGCACCGTCCGTAGCGATCAGCCTTTTCGCCTGCAGCCATCCATCCGCTGAATACGTGCCGACGCCGATGAATCCCTGTGGTGCGACGAGCCTGACGCGCGCCGACAGCTCACCGTTCCAGCGCACGGGCTGGCCGTGCAACAGGCGTGCCGCCTCCGTCCCGTTCAGAGCGACGACGGGCAAGGCAGCGAGCAGCGCATCGGGCGGCAACAACAGGCTATCCCTCGCTTCCAGCGGTGTTGCCTCGATACGTTCCAGCGTCACAGCGTCCGCAAGATCGAGGGAACCGACACGGGTCCGTCGCAGGGCGGCCAGATGGGCCCCGCAACCGAGTGCCGTTCCGATGTCTGCCGCCAAGGTGCGCACGTAGGTTCCCTTGCTGCAATCGACCGCAAGATCGAAAGTTTCGCCGTGCCAATCGAGCAGATCGAGCGAGTAGATGGTGACCTGGCGCGGCTGGCGCTCCACCTCGATCCCCTGACGCGCCAACTCGTAGAGCGGCGTGCCATCCCGCTTCAGAGCCGAATGCATGGGCGGCACTTGGGAAATCTCGCCGGTGAAGCGCGGCAACATTGCACGTACCTCGGCTTCCGTCGCAGTCACCGGATGGGTGGCCAGCACCTGGCCTTCGGCGTCGGCAGTATCGGTCACGATACCGAGCCGCACCGTGGCCAAATACGACTTGCCGGCGTCGAGCAGTTCGCCGGCAAATTTTGTGGCCTCGCCGAAGCACAGCGGCAGCAGGCCGGTAGCCAGCGGGTCGAGCGTTCCCGTATGGCCGGCCTTCTCGGCATTGAACAACCAGCGCGCCTTTTGCAGCGCGGCATTCGAACTCATGCCGAGAGGCTTGTCGAGCAACAGGACACCATTCACCTTGCGGCGCGGCGCACGGCGCGGCTTGTTCACTCTGCCGATTCTTCCTTGTGATCGGACTCGACGGCGGCGTCGATCAACTGCGACAGGCGACTGCCGCGCTCAACCGAGGCGTCGAAGACGAAGTGCAGTGCAGGAATTTGGTGGATATGCAGGCGCCGTCCGAGTTCGCGCCGCAGAAAGCCGGCCGCATGCGCCAGGCCCTTGGCTATTTCAGCGCTGTGCTCCGCTTCAGCGAGCGAGGTGTAGAACACCTTGGCGTGTGCATAGTCGGCGCTGACCTCGACGTCGGTGATAGTGACGAGCGGCAACCAGTGGGCGATGCGCGGGTCCTTCACCTGACGCAGCAGCTCGGCGAGATCGCGGCGGATCTGCTCCGCCACGCGCTCGCCGCGCGAAAAGCCATGCCCCTGGTGCCGTCCCGCCATCGCCGACTTTTGTTACAGGCTGCGGGCGACTTCCTGGATCTCGAACGCTTCGAGCTGGTCGCCTTCGTTGATGTCATTGAAGTTCTTGAGCGACAGACCGCACTCGAAACCCTCTTTGACCTCCTTGACGTCGTCCTTGAAGCGCTTGAGCGAATCGAGTTCGCCGGTATGGATCACGACGTTGTCGCGCAGCACGCGCACCATCGAGCCGCGCTTGACGATGCCGGACAACACCATGCAGCCCGCCACCGCGCCAACCTTGGAGATGCGGAATACCTGGCGGATCTCGACGAGGCCCAGCACGTTCTCCTTCTTCTCGGGAGCCAGCATGCCGGACAGCGCTGCCTTCACCTCATCCACTGCATCGTAGATGATGTTGTAGTAGCGGATATCCACGCCGAAGTTCTCGGCCGCCTTGCGTGCGCCTGCGTCGGCACGGGTGTTGAAGCCGATGATGACGGCCTTCGATGCCTGTGCGAGGTTGACGTCGGATTCGCTGATCCCGCCCACCGCCGCATGGATGACATTGACCTTGACCTCGTCGGTCGACAGCTTGCTGAGCGCATGTGCCAAAGCTTCCTGCGAGCCCTGCACGTCGGCCTTGATGATGAGCGGCAGCACCTTGACCTCGCCCTCGCCCATCTGCTCGAACATGTTCTCGAGCTTGGCGGCCTGTTGCTTGGCAAGTCGTACGTCGCGGAACTTGCCTTGACGGAACAGCGCAATCTCCCGCGCCTTCTTTTCGTCGGCCAGCGCCATCGCCTCGTCGCCGGCGGAAGGCACGTCGGACAGACCCTGGATCTCGACCGGAATCGACGGACCGGCTTCCTCGACGGGCTTGCCATTCTCGTCGAGCATCGCACGGACGCGGCCGAACACCTGGCCAACAAGCAGCACGTCGCCGCGCTTCAGGGTGCCGGACTGCACCAGCACGGTAGCCACCGGACCTTTGCCCTTGTCGAGACGCGCCTCGATGACGAGGCCCTTGGCCAACGCATCCTTCGCAGCCGTCAGTTCCAGAACCTCTGCCTGGAGTAGGACGTTCTCGAGCAAGTCGTCGATGCCCTGACCGGTCTTGGCAGACACTGGCACGAAAGGCGAATCGCCGCCGTACTCTTCCGGCACCACCCCTTCCGCAACCAACTCTTGCTTGACGCGATCGGGATTGGCATCCGGTTTGTCGATCTTGTTGACCGCGACCACCAGCGGTACGCCGGCAGCTTTGGCGTGGTGGATCGCCTCTTTGGTCTGCGGCATCACACCATCGTCGGCCGCCACCACCAGAATAACGATATCGGTCGCTTTGGCGCCGCGGGCACGCATGGCGGTAAACGCCGCGTGGCCCGGGGTATCGAGAAAGGTCACCATGCCGCGCGGGGTCTCGACGTGATAGGCGCCGATATGCTGGGTAATACCGCCCGCCTCGCCCGCCGCAACCTTGGCGCGCCGGATGTAATCGAGCAGCGAGGTCTTGCCATGGTCGACGTGACCCATCACGGTGACCACCGGCGCACGCGGCAGGACTTCAACGTCCTTATGCTCGTCGGCATGCGTCTCATCGAGGAATGCGTCCGGATCGTCCAGTTTGGCCGCAAACGCCTTGTGGCCCAGATCCTCGACGACGATCATCGCGGTTTCCTGATCGAGCTGCTGGTTGATGGTGACCATCATGCCCATCTTCATCAAGGTCTTGATCACCTCGGTGGCCTTGACGGCCATCTTGTGCGCCAGGTCGGAAACCGAAATGGTCTCGGGTACATGAATCTCGCGTACCACCTGTTCCACAGGCTGAGGCGCAGGACGCTCCTCATGGCCGTGGCGGCCGTGCCTACCGCCCTGCTTCGGTCCACCGCGCCAACCCGCGGTACCGCCGCCAGCATCGCCGCGCGTCTTGATGGAACGACGATTACGGTCGGCCTCGCCCTTGATGGGCTGGGTCCCCTTCTTCTCGGCCTTGCGAGGCTCCTCGCCAGGCTTTGCCGCCGGCTTGTGGAGCGTACCAGAGACACCTGCTTCTGTCCGGGCGGCTTCTGCCTTCTGAGCCTCGGCGGCTTCGGCCTGGGCCTGCAACTGCGCCAGCTTCGCTTCAGCCTCGGCACGCGCCTTGGCCTCACGCTCCTGCTTCTCTTTCAACTCGGCAGCCTGGATCGCGGCAAGTTCGGCCTGACGCTTGGCTTCTGCCTCACGCAAGGCAGCCTGCTCGGCATCGATGACCGGCGCCGGTGCCGACACCGCCGGCGTAGGAGCAGCAACCACTGCCTCTGGTGCAGCCTCAGACTCACGCTTGACGAAGGTGCGCTTCTTGCGTACCTCGACCTGGATCGTGCGCGCCTTGCCAGATGCATCGGCCGCTTTGATCTCGGTGGTCTGCTTACGTGTCAGGGTGATCTTCGCCTTCGGAGCGGCTTCGCCGTGCGACTTGCGCAGGAATTCGAGCAGGCGCGTCTTGTCCTGTTCGGTAAGGGTGTCGGTACCGGACTTCTTGACGACCCCCGCCTTGGCCAATTGTTCGATCAGCGCCGTCGGAGGCATTTTCAGCTCCGCGGCAAATTGTGAAACACTCATTTGAGCTGTCATTGCGCCTCCTTACTTCTGCTCATCGGCGAACCAGTGAGCGCGCGCAACAGTGATCAAAGCCTTCGCACGTTCTTCGTCGATATCCGTCATTTCCATCAATTCATCGACCGCCAAGTCGGCCAGCGCGTCGCGTTCGGTCACCTCATGCTTGGCCAGCTTGGCCGCCAACTGCCGGTCCATGCCTTCGAGGTTGAGCAGGTCGTCGGCGACCTTCTCGAGTTCCTCTTCATCGACGATCGCCTCGGTGAGCAGCACGTTGCGCGCGCGGTCACGCAGCTCGTTGACAGTCGCCTCGTCGAACGCCTCGATCTCGAGCATCTCGGCGAGCGGCACGTAGGCGATCTCTTCGAGGGTCGAAAAGCCTTCCTGGATCAGGATGTCGGCCACCTCGGCATCAACGTCGAGCTTCTCCATGAACAGCGTGCGCATCTCGGCGGTCTCGCTCTCCTGCTTCTGGGCCGACTCCTCGACCGTCATCAGGTTGATGGTCCAACCGGTCAGCTCGGAAGCCAGCCGCACGTTCTGGCCGCTGCGGCCGATGGCGATCGCGAGGTTGTCCTCGTCGACCACCACGTCCATGCTGTGCCTCTCCTCGTCGACGACGATGGAGTTGACCTCCGCGGGGGCCAGCGCGCCGATGACGAATTGCGCCGGATCCTGAGACCAGAGCACGATGTCGACGCGCTCGCCGGAAAGTTCGTTGGTCACGGCGGTGACGCGCGAGCCGCGCATGCCGACGCAGGTACCGATCGGATCGACGCGCGGATCGTTCGACTTGACTGCGATTTTTGCACGCACACCGGGATCCCGCGCAGCGGATTTTATTTCGAGCAGGCCATCCTCGATCTCGGGCACCTCGAGCTCGAACAGCTTCATGATGAACTGCGGTGCGGTGCGCGAGAGGATCAGTTGCGGACCGCGCGCGTTACGATCGATCTTCATCAGCCAGGCGCGCACGCGGTCGCCAGGGCGCAGGTTCTCCTTCGGGATCATCTGATCGCGCGGCAGCAGCGCTTCGATGCGGCCGGCCTCGACGATCGCGTTGCCACGCTCCATGCGCTTGATGGTTCCGGTAACCAGATGTTCCTTGCGATCGAGAAAGTCGTTGAGGACCTGCTCGCGCTCGGCGTCGCGGATACGCTGCAGGATCACCTGTTTCGCGGTCTGGGCGCCGATGCGGCCAAAATCGACGGGCTCGAGCGCTTCCTCGATGTAGTCGCCGATCTGCACCTCGGGATCGTCCTGGCGAGCATCGGTCAGGCCGATATGCTGAGCCGGAATTTCCACCTCCTCGTCGTCGAGCACCAGCCAGCGGCGGAATGCCTCGTACTCGCCGGTGTTGCGGTCGATCTCGACGCGCACATCGGCCTCGTCGTGAATGCGCTTTTTCGTGGCCGAGGCAAGCGCCAGTTCCAGCGCACCGAACACGATGTCCTTGTCGACGTTCTTCTCCCGCGCCAGGGCATCGACCAGCAGCAGCAACTCGCGACTCATTTCAATCTCCCGATAATTCCGTTAAAACTTCGGCACGAGACGTGCCTTTTCGATGTTGTCGAGGGCAAACTCGCGCTCGCCCACTTCAGTATTGATGCGCACGCACACCCCGTCGCAACCGAGCAGCGTGCCGGAAAAGTTGCGTTGATTCCCCTCCGGCAGGCGCAGCTTGAGCTGAACGTCCTGGCCGGCGAAGCGGGCGAAGTCGCCAGATTTCTTGAGGGGCCGGTCCATGCCCGGCGAAGACACTTCGAGCCGGTCGTAGTCGATGTTCTCGACAGTGAACAGCCGCGTCAGGTGGTTGCTGACCTCGGCGCAGTCTTCGACGGTAATGCCGCTGCGACCATCCGCCGCAGCCGGCCGGTCGATGAAGACGCGTAGCAGGCGTGCGCGCGGACTCGTCTCGAAATCGACGAGTTCGTAGCCCAGCCCAGTTACCGCCTGTTCGATCAATCCAGCCAGATCCGCCATATGCTTTCTGCCGCCACAAATAAAAAATGGGCAGACTGCCCATTTTTTCTTTTCCCCGCCCATCCTCGCCCCTACGAGCGAATCCCGGCGTTTTCAAAGCAGGAGATTGTACAAGTGATTGCGCCGCAAAGCAATTTTTATTGCGATGTTTTTTCCTGCAGCGCCTTGAGCAAGGCTTGGACTTCCCCAGGCTCCATTTCGTAGCACTGGCCGCGCTTGAGATTGGCCGGCAAGCCAACCGGTCCGTAGCGCACGCGCATCAGGCGGCTGACGGTGACGCCGACCGCGGCGAACATGCGGCGCACCTCCCTGTTTCTGCCTTCCTCGAGGGTTACGCGATACCAGTGGTTGGCGCCCTCCCCTCCGGCATTCTGGAGGCGGATGAACTTTGCCATGCCGTCATCGAGCTCGATGCCCTCGGTCAGCTTGGCGAGCGATGCGTCGTCGATTTCGCCGAGCACGCGCACCGCGTACTCGCGGTCGATGCCGTAGCGTGGATGCATCAGGCGGTTGGCTAGCGCTCCGTCGGTCGTGAAAAGGAGCAGGCCGCAGGAATTGAAATCGAGCCGGCCGATGGCGATCCAGCGCCCGCCGCGCAGGCGCGGTAGGGCATTGAAGACGCTCGGGCGGCCTTGCGGGTCGTCGCGGGAGACGATTTCGCCTTCCGGCTTGTGGTAGAGCAGCACGCGCGGCACGCGTACGGCGAAATGCAGGTTGACGAGACGCCCTCCCACCTTGACCTTGTCGGTAGACAGCACGCGCTGGCCGAGGTGGGCCGGTTCGCCATTGACGCTGACCCTCCCGGCAGCGATCCACTCCTCGATCTCGCGGCGCGAGGCGAGGCCGGCATCCGCCAGCGCCTTCTGCAGCTTGACGCTCGGCGCAGCCTCTACGGCAGGCGGCCGCCCGCCCCGCTCAGGCCTGGGCTTGCTCGGCGGCCGAAAAGGCGTCGACTTGCGCTTCGTCCGCGGCTTCGGCGTCGGATTGGACTGCGGACTGTCCGCCGACGCTGACGATTGGCTGCGGCTCGGGCGTTTCTGGGGTTTCGTTGGGTTGGGCATCGATCATCCGTTCGATCTCGGCCAGTGGCGGCAGTTCGGAAAGGCTGCGCAGGCCGAGATCATCGAGAAACTTGCGGGTCGTCGCATAGAGAGCCGGGCGGCCCGGGGAATCGCGGTGACCGACGGCATCGACCCAGCCGCGGCCCTCGAGGGTCTTGATGACGTTCGGGGAGACGGCGACGCCGCGGATATCCTCGATGTCGCCGCGCGTCACCGGCTGGCGATAGGCGATGATCGCCAGCGTCTCCATCACGGCGCGCGAATACCTCGGCGGCCGCTCGTTCTTCAGGCGGTCGAGAAAAATCTGGTATTCGGGGCGCGTCTGGAAGCGCCAGCCTGAAGATAGCTGCACCAATTCGACGCCGCGCTCGGCCCAGTCGCGCCGCAGATCGTCGAGCAGAGTGCGCCAAGTGTCGTCGTCGAAGGGGTCGTCGAACAGCTTCTTCAGTTCGGCAAGCGGCAGCGGATCCGCCGCGGCCAGCAGGGCCGTTTCGAGCACCTTCTTGTAGTCTTCGGGTTTGTACAGTTGCAGCATCGCGCGATTTTAGCTCCGACTCTCATCCGCAAGCGGGTACGAATCTTCTCCGGTGCGGAGTTTGACGTAGATGGGGGCCAGCGCCTCGCTCTGAGTGATCTCGACGAGCCTCTCGCGCGCCATTTCCAGGATGGCGAGGAAACTCACCACCAGGCTGGCGGCGCTGCTGTGTCCTGCCGCCGCTTCGAACAGGTCCTCGAAGACGACGTAGCCGCGGCCCTGCAGCCGTCGCATGATCAGTCCCATGTGCTCGCGCACCGACAGCTCCTCGCGCTGAATGCGATGGTGCTGATGCATCTTCGCCTGGCGCATCAGCGCGAGCCAGACGACCTGCAGGTCGGCCACGCTGACCTCGGGCTGGCGGGCCGCCACCTTGTCGGCGATCCATACCGTCGCCCACTCGAAGTCGCGGTGCGCCTGCGGCAGGGCATCGATGCGCGCGGCGGCGAGCTTGATGCGCTCGTACTCCATCAGGCGGCGCACCAGTTCGGCGCGCGGGTCCTCGGGCTCGCCGCTTTCGGTCTTCGGCGGACGCGGCAGCAGCATGCGCGACTTGATCTCAAGCAGCATCGCCGCCATCAGCAGGTAGTCGGCGGCGAGTTCAAGGTTGGTGCGGCGCATCGCCTCGACGTACACCAGGTACTGTGCCGTCAGCGGCGCCATCGGGATATCGAGGATATTCACGTTCGCCTTGCGGATCAGATAGAGCAGCAGGTCGAGCGGCCCTTCGAAGGCATCCAAAAATACTTCCAATGCGTCGGGCGGGATGTAGAGGTCGCGCGGCAACTCCGGCAGCGGTTCGCCGTAGAGCTTGGGGATGTGATGCTCCACGGGCGCCGTCTCGCCGGCGCCGACTTTCCCCACAATCTCGCTCATCGTCGGCTCTCCGCTCATCACGAAACTGTATAGGCCGCCGTGCCGACCGCGATCAGTTCGTCGCTGTCGTTGAACAGCTCCATGCGCGTCACGGCCACCTTGTTGCCGGTGCGCAGCGGAAAGCCGCGTGCTAGGAACCACTGGCCGGTGCCTGGCCGCAGGTAGTCCACGCGCAGGTCGATGGTGCCGATGCGCTCGAAGCGCTCCAGCACCTCGTCGAGCGGCTTGCCTTTCAGCTTCTGCTGGACGCCGAGGAAGGCCACCAGCCCGCCGGTGACATCGAGCACCGAGGCCGTGACACCGCCATGCAGGATGTTGCGCACATAATTGCCGACAAGTTCCGGCCGCATCTCGAAGCGCAGCTCGGGACGATCGTGGTGCAGCGACAGCACATCGATGCCGAGGACGCGGTTGAACGGCATACGCTCGACGAAGCTCTCGCGGATCATCGCGAGCAGCTTCGCCTCCTCGGCCGCCTCCTGTGCAGCGGTCCTCTTCACGAGTAATCCAGTCCGATCGCTTCGCGCACGTCGCGCATCGTTTCCTGCGCGAGCTTGCGCGCCTTCTCGCAGCCGTCGGCGATGATGTTCTTGACGAGCTGCGGATCCTCCTCGTACATGCGCGCACGCTCGTGCATCGGCGCCTGCTCCTTGAGCACCCCCTCGATCACCGGCTGCTTGCATTCGATGCAGCCGATGCCGGCCGAGCGGCAGCCCTGCTGCACCCAAGCCTTAACCTCGTCGGTGGAGTAGATCTGGTGGAACTGCCAGACCGGGCACTTCTCGGGATCACCCGGATCGGTTCGGCGCACACGCTGCGGATCGGTCTGCATGGTGCGTATCTTCTTGCGGATCGATTCTTCGTCTTCTCTCAATGCAATCGTGTTGCCGTAGGACTTCGACATCTTCTGGCCGTCGAGACCGGGCATACGCGACGCAGCCGTCAGCAGCGCCCCCGGCTCGGCCAGGATCATCTTGCCGCCGCCCTCGAGGTAGCCGAACAGGCGCTCGCGGTCGCCGTGCGACAGACTCTGCGCCTCATCGAGCACCGCATGGGCCTGCTCGAGCGCCGCTTCCTCGCCCTTCTCCTGGTAGCGTGTGCGCAGCTCTTCATAGAGCTTGGCGCGCTTGCTGCCAAGCTTTTTCACGGCCTCCTTCGCCTTCTCCTCGAAACCCGGCTCTCGCCCGTAGAGGTGGTTGAAGCGGCGTGCGATCTCGCGCGTGAATTCGATGTGCGGCACCTGGTCTTCGCCGACCGGCACCTTGTCGGCGCGATAGATCAGGATGTCGGCTGCCTGCAGCAGCGGATAGCCGAGGAAGCCATAGGTCGCCAAGTCCTTGTGGGTGAGCTTTTCCTGCTGGTCCTTGTAGGTCGGCACGCGCTCGAGCCAGCCGAGCGGCGTCATCATCGACAGCAGCAGGTGCAGTTCGGCATGCTCGGGCACGCGCGACTGGATGAAGATGGTCGCCTGTGCCGGATCGACGCCAGCGGCCAACCAGTCGACGACCATGTCCCAGGAATTCTGCGTGATCGTACCGGGCTCGTCGTAGGCGGTGGTCAGCGCATGCCAGTCGGCAACGAAAAACAGACAGGGATACTCGTGCTGGAGTTTGATCCAGTTGGCCAGCACCCCATGATAGTGGCCAAGGTGGAGGCGGCCGGTGGGGCGCATGCCGGAAAGTACGCGTTCGACGAACATGGTCAAAGGGCAAACAAGGTCTTGATGAAGAAAAGAAAGAGGCGGCGCAGCGGCGTCAGGATATCGTCGAGCACGCCCAGGAACAACATCGCCAGGAGAATGATGAAACCGTAACGCTCGATCTGAGCGAAGCGCCACGCCAGACGCCCGGGCAGCAGGCTGACGGCGATGCGCCCGCCGTCGAGCGGCGGCAACGGCAACAGGTTGAGCAGCATCAGGATGGTATTCACGTCGATCCCGGCGCGCGCCATTTCCGCAAGCGGCAGACTATACGCATTTTCCGGCATCGTGACCGCCAGCTTCAGCAGCAGCGCCCAACCGAAAGCCATCACGAGGTTCGACGCAGGCCCCGCAGCCGCCACCCAGAGCATGTCCTGCTTGGGCCTCCTCAGGCGCCCGAAATCGACCGGTACGGGCTTGGCCCAGCCGAACATGAAACCGCCCTTGCTGGCGAACAGGATCAGTGCGGGGACCAGCACGGTGCCCACCGGATCGATGTGTTTGAGCGGATTGAGCGTGATGCGGCCGGCCTGCCAGGCGGTCGGGTCGCCGAAATGGCGGGCAACGTAGCCGTGCGCCGCCTCGTGCAGGGTGATGGCCAGCAGCACCGGCACGGCGTAGATCGCCAGCGTCAGAATGATATTTTCCATGAAAGGCTCGATTCTAGCCGACGCGACAAGCACCGTCCTGTCAGCGCCATGTTACCTGGCGGCTATCGATACACTTCGCGTCGATTGCCCACGCGCAATACGCGTACGACGATGCGTCGATCCTGAATATCACAGATGATGCGCCAGTCGCCCACGCGGTATTTCCAATAGTTGCCGAGCTTCGCACCGGCCAGCGCCTCGCCGATGTCACGCGGGTTATCCAGCCCCCCCACGCGCTGGCGCAAAAAACCGACCAGACGCTGCTGAACCGTCCGGTCGAGTTTCTTCAAATCATTCAGTGCAGCCGGATCGAACTCGATTTCATAAGCCAAGTTCACGCTCCACGTCGGCAAGCGGAATCGTCTTGCGATTCTGCCGCGCCCGCGCCTCGGCGAGATAGAAGTCTTCCAAGTCGTCGATGTACTCGAAAATCGCCTCACGCACCAGCGCGGTCTTGGTGCGCCCAGTTTCGGCGGCCAGCATGTTCAGTCTTTGTTCGATTGCATCGGGCAGGCGGATGGCGAGCATAGTATTTCCTCTCAATAGACAACCTTGCTGCTATACAAGTATAGCATCCATACACGGGGTATTTAGCATCGATCCATGTTGTCTCCGCTTTACCGCCCTGCCTTCTATTGAATCGAAAACGAAGGGAGGAGTCTTTCCATCTGAGCCTGGCAAGCCGAATTCACCCGGCCGCCCTTGCCATACCGGATCGGGCGCCCCTCCGGCTGCGGCAGCACGGGCATTGGCATCCTCCGCCTGTGCGCCGAAGCCTTGCCGCAAGCCGTCAAGCGTGCCGCTATGCAACTCGCCCGGCTTGCCCGTAGGCATTTCGAAAGGCAGCTTCGCATCGCAATCGGTTACCGGCGTACCGTTGACCTCGCGGGTAAAACAAGGCTGGGCATGGGCAACACTCAATCCGGACAACACCAGGCCGACCAGCGGCCATACTCGCATTCCCTGTTTCATATCCGTTCCTTCTCCTCTGATCCTGCCTTGCTGCTCCATTCCGACCCTCCGGTGCCGTCCCGCCAGCGCCGACTTTTCGCGAACCGCAGCCTGCCCCTTGTCTTTCTCAATCGGCGGAACATCCTCTCCCTTACCGCCAATTACTTCCGAAGTACCACTCGTAGAAGTAACCACTGCCGCCCCGCCGCATTTCACGTCCGTAGATCGCGCCGACCGGATGCGAGTCGTAGTCTGCCCGGCTTACATTCAGGTTCACTTGGCGCCCCTCATAAACAATCGTGAGGTAGAAGTAGTAACCCGAGAAACGCGACCCCGATCCACTTTTTTTCTCGATCACCGGGCCTGCCACATACACCCGCTCCGCTTCCCCTGTGAGCGCATTGGCCAGAATGGGGAAACCTCCCATACAGAAAGCCGCTATACCCCCCATTGGAATCGGAGCCAGTATTAACCATAGCCTCAATCCCCAATGTCGTCTCCATCCCTTGGTTCGAGAAACCAGAACCCAGCCTAATGCAGTAAAAGGTGGCCATAAGTATGTGAGTGTGACATCCGTCATCCAATCTCCGGCGGCGCCCTCCGCATCGATAAATAGCCAGCCAATGGCGCTGAAAAAAACAGCTGGAATGAAAACGCGCCAGATGAGAGGATCGTCGTCTATTTCGCCGAGGTCTTTCGACTTGAAGCGTAACCAGAAATCGTGCCATGTCCATTTAGGTTTCGGCGAGTCGTCTGCAAGTGGCTCGGTCATGATGCTGGTCTCAAAACTGGCATTTGCGGCAAGACAGGATTCCGCTGCTGGTGTAGTCGCCGAGCAGGTTGGTTCCCCATGGCACGCCCGAGTCCATCCCAATAGTCGGGCTGGCGTAGTTCGACATGTTCTGCGTGCCGCTGGTGGTCGGCGTCGCAAGCTGATTCTTGACGTAGTCGATGGCCCCGCCGACAACGACTCCCGCACGGGCTTCGATTATGGCGCTGGCAGCCAAGGTTTCCATCTTGCTAGGCTGAAAGAGCGCTTGCGATGCTTTGGCTCCGCTCTTGCCCAGCAAGTTCGAGGACAGCTTGCCCAGCGCGCCAGTAGCGTTCAGCACCGCATTCGTAGCGGCGCTCAGTCCAGTTTGGCTAAGATTCTCGCCGTTGTATGTCGACTTCGCCACCTCGGCACTGGCGGCAGTAATAATTTTCACAGACGTCATGTTGGTATATTTCAATGCATGGTTCGCCAGTTCGGCGGCTTTGGCGAATTTTTGCGATACGGCGAGACCTGAGCTGGCAGCGCCGACAGCAAAATCCCATGCCGCATCCTTCCGGACTTTGCCCCAATCAACTGGGTCTCCTTTGATCATTGCAGACCCGATGTTGATAACCAAGCCAACGGTCATGTTTCCCCGCCTCCGAACAGGTTATTGAGAAACTCCCCCGTCGGATCGGTGAAGTTCACCGGATCCCCCGCCACATACGCATACCGATTCACCCCGTCCGGCATGCCCAGCGGATCGCGCTGCGTGAATCTGCCGATGGCCGGGTCGTAGTAGCGCGCCCGGTAGTACATCAGCCCCGTCTCGTCCGGTTCCCGGCCGGTGTAGCCGTATCGGCCCAGGCTGCCCAGGCGCGCGGTCTGGTGCGGCTGGCCCCAGGCGTCGTAGAGTTGCGCCGCCGTCAGGTTGCTCGTCGCGTCGGTGTGCGCGACGATGCTGCCCAGCCCGTCGGCATGGTGGTAGCGCACGTCGTTGGCCGCCGTCTGCCGCAGCAGCGGGTCGTCGGTGGCCGGGCCATGCACGTAGCTGGCGTCGGCCTTCGCCCAGCTGCCGTATTCGGCCAGGATGTCCGGGCCGTTGTAGAGGTAGTTCACCGTCGTGCCATTGACGGTCTTGCGGATGCGCCGCCCGGCGTGGTCGTAGGCGTATTGCGAGACCTGGCCGTCCTGGTCCGCCTGGACGAGACGGTTCTGCGCGTCGTAGGCGAGGCTGGTGACGCTGGCGCCGGTGCAGCTGTCGGCGGTGCGGGTGACGGCGCCGCCTGCGCATTTGCGGGTGAGGTTGCCGTTGGCGTCATGGACGTAGGCTTGCGCCAGCGGGCCGGCCGGGCTGCCGATGCGTGCCTCGATCAGCTGGTTGGCGGCGTCGTGGAGGTAGTGGAGCTGGGTGGTGCCGTCGTTCTTGCTTTGGCGGTTGCCCAGCGGGTCGTAGGCGTAGGCTTCATCCATGGGCGGCGGGGTATAGACGCCGAGCTTTTCCAGGGCTTGACTGCGCTGGCCGACGCCGTTGTAGCTGTAGTCGTGCTGGCTGAGGATGTAGCTGTCGCTGTAGTTGAGCCGGTTCCTGACCCGGGCCAGGGTGTTGTCCGGGTTCCATGCGTATTGCGCGTTGATGCCGTTGGGGAACCATTTCTCGGTGAGCCGTCCGCCGGCGTCGTAGGCGAATGAGACATAGTCTTCGTTGGGCGCCCAGATGCCGAGCAATCGTCAGGAGTGTCGTTCGTCGATCTCGAGAAATCATGAATATCCTTCCCGCAGGAAGCTCACTATTTTCTGGCGCAGATCGCATGTTTCATTTGACATATACCGAGACGGTAACCGGGGTCGTTTCTCCCGTCAATCCAGCCAAGGTAATAAATGGGGCGCCGTCCCACCAAGACCGACTTTCGGAGGGCTTCCTCTCTTTTCGGCTCAATGCCCTTATTCGGTCGCCAGGCCGAAAGGCTCCAGCGGGCCGCAGCCGGCGCGGATCAGTTCCGGAGTGCCGCCTGAAAGATTGATCACCGTCGTCATGCCGCAGCCGCAGTAGCCGCAGTCGATGATGACATCGACCTGCTTGTCGAGACGATCGCGAATTTCGGCGCCATCGCAGAGCGGTTCGCTGTCGCCGGGCAGGATCAATGTCGAACTGAGGATCGGCTCGTTCAGTTCGGTAAGCAGCGCCAGCACAACCGGATAGGCGGGGACTCGCAGGCCGATGGTCTTGCGCTTCGGGTGAAGCACACGGCGCGGCAGTTCCTTGGTGCCTTCGAGGATGAAGGTGTAGCTGCCCGGGGTAGTCGCCTTGAGCATGCGGTACTGGGCATTGTCGACGCGCGCATAGGTGGCGATCTCGGAAAGGTCGCGGCACATCAGCGTGAAATGATGACGCTCATCGACGCCGCGGATGCGGCGGATGCGGTCGAGCAGCGCGGCGTCGCCGAGGTGACCGCCGAGCGCATAGGCAGAGTCGGTGGGAAAGGCCGCCAGACCGCCCTTGCGGATGATTTCCGCCGCCTGCGCGATGAAGCGTGGCTGGGGATGGCCCGGATGGATTTCGAAATATTGCGCCATGCGTTCTCTACCAGGACTGCCAGACCGGCGTCAGATCGGGAGGCAACTGCGGCATGCGCCCGAGGTCGGCATAGCTCTCGCCCGGGCCGTGGAAATCTGAGGCGCGCGAGGCGAGGAAGCCGAATTCCCGAGCGATTCCGGAAAACTCGCGGATTTCCGCTTCGTTCTGCGAGCCGGAAACCACCTCGATGCCCTGACCGCCGAGATCCTTGAAGGCAGCATACAGCTCGCGCCGCTGCGACGGATTGAGCCGATAGCGCGCCGGATGGGCGATCACCGCCACCCCGCCGGCCGCCGTAATCCATCTCACCGCATCGTCCAACTCCGCCCAGGCATGGCTGACATAGCCTGGTTTGCCTTTGGCCAGCCAGTGGTCGAACACCGTCTTCACGTCGGGGGCGAGTCCGCACTCGACGATGTAGCGGGCGAAGTGTGAGCGCGAAATCAAGGCCGGATTGCCGACAAATTTGAGCGCTCCTTCGTAGGCGCCCTGGATGCCGTGCTTGGCCAGTTCGGCGGCCATGCGCCCGGCGCGCGCATCGCGTCCGCCACGCACGCGCGCCAGCCCGGCGACGAGTTCGGGATGACGGTGGTCGAAGTTGAGGCCGACGATATGCACCGTCTGGTCGTCCCCCCAGGACACGGATATCTCCACCCCGGAGACGAATCGCATGTCGAGTGCTGCAGCCGCCTCCATTGCTTCGTCCAGCCCGCCGATCTCGTCATGGTCTGTCAGCGAGAGTAAATCCACGCCATTGGCCTTCGCACGCTCGACCAGCACCGCCGGCGCAAGCAGACCGTCGGAAACGATGGAATGGCAATGCAAATCGGCGTTCACAGGATTCATGTCCCTTTGACCGCGTAGATCGCCGGCAGGTTGCGCCAAGCGCCCTTGGCATCCATGCCGTATCCGAAGACGAAGCGGTTCGGCAGGCGCAAACCGACAAAATCGGCGGCAACAGGCTTATCTTTGCCGATCTCCTTATCGGCCAGCACCGCCAGCAGGCAGCGTGCCGCGCCCATTTCCAGCAGCCGCGCCTTGACTGCAGCCAGCGTGATGCCCTCGTCGAGTATATCGTCGAGCACCAGCACGGTGCGTCCGCTCACGGAAATGCGGGGTTCGACGATCCACTTGAGTTGCGTGCCGACCGTCACGTCACCATAGCGCGTCGCATGCAGGTAGTCGCACTCCATCGGGAAGTCGAGCTTAGGCAACAGTTGGCCAGCGAAAACCACGGCTCCCCCCATCACCGTCAGCACCAGCGGATAGGCATCCGCCAGCGTAGTCCGGATCTCGCCGGCGAGATGCTCGACGGCCGATTGGATAGTAGCCTCCGGGCAGACCAGTTCTGCCTCTGCGAACATCTGGCGCGCTTCTGCTGGAGTCATGAGCGATTGTCCTCCTTGAGCGTACGCAGATAGGCGGCGAACTCCGCCCCGACTTCGGCATGGCGTAGCGCATGCTCGACGGTAGCCTGCAGATAGCCAAGTTTCGACCCGCAGTCATAACGCACGCCCGCATAGCGATAGGCCAGCACCTGCTGCTCGTGAAGCAGTGCCGAGATTGCATCGGTCAACTGGATCTCGCCGCCGGCCCCCGGTCTCACGTTCTCGAGGTAGTGGAAGATGCGCGGCGTGAGCACGTAGCGACCGACCACCGCGAGCGTCGAGGGCGCGACCGCGGGTTTGGGCTTCTCGACGATGGCATCGACCCGCTCGACTCGCTCCGCCAGAGGCTGCGCCGCGACGATGCCGTAGCTCGCCGTATCCTCGCGCGGCACGTCCTGCACCCCGAGTACCGAACAACGATAATAGCCGTAGGCATCCACCATCTGTTTCATCACCGGCACATCGCCGTCGAGCAGGTCGTCAGCGAGCAGCACGGCGAAAGGCTCGTCGCCGACCACTGGCTTGGCGCACAGGACGGCGTGACCGAGCCCGAGCGCCTCGGCCTGGCGAATGTAGATGCAGTTGATGTTCTTCGGCAGCAGGTTGCGCACGAACTCGAGCAGTTCGGCCTTGCCACGCCGCTCCAGCTCGCTTTCGAGCTCGTAGGCCTTGTCGAAGTGATCCTCGATCGCGCGCTTGGAGCGGCCGGTAACGAAGATCATGTCGGTGATGCCGGCGGCGACCGCCTCCTCGACCGCGTACTGGATCAGCGGCTTGTCGACAATCGGCAGCATCTCCTTCGGGCTCGCCTTGGTGGCGGGCAGAAAGCGGGTGCCCATACCCGCGACAGGAAATACGGCTTTCGTGACTTTACTCATCGTTCGAGCATCTCCCTGAATTGGTTCTCATCCAGAATGGTAACGCCCAATTCCTGCGCTTTCGTTAACTTGGAGCCCGCCTCAGCCCCGGCGACGACGTAATCCGTCTTCTTCGACACCGATCCTGCGACCTTGCCGCCACGGGCCTCGATCAACTCCTTTGCCTCTTCGCGCGTGAGCGTAGGCAGCGTACCGGTCAATACGAAGGTCCTGCCGGAGATCGAAGAACTCACGGCGGCGGCCGGCTCTCCTTCCGGCCAGATCACTCCGGCCTGGCGCAACTGATCGATCACCAGCCGATTGTGCGCCTCATCGAAAAAGCGGCGAATCGAAGATGCCACCACCGGGCCAACGTCTGGCACCTGCTGCAAGCATTCAACATCGACTGCCATCAAGCGGTCCAGGCTGCCGAAATGACGCGCAAGATCCTTCGCCGTCGCCTCGCCGACATTGCGGATGCCCAAGGCGAAAATGAAGCGCGCCAGGCTCGTGCGCTTGCTGTTTTCGATGGCGGCAAGCAGGTTGTCGGCCGACTTTTGCGCCATCCGCTCCAAGCCGGCCAGGGCCTCGACGTCGAGGCGATATAGGTCAGCGGGCGTCTTCACCAGTTCGTTATCGACCAATTGATCGACCAGCTTCTCGCCCAAGCCCTCGATGTCCATGGCACGGCGCGAAGCGAAATGCAGCAGCGCCTGCTTGCGCTGTGCCGGGCAGAACAGTCCGCCTGTGCAGCGGGCGATGGCCTCATCCTCGGGTTTTTCGATAGCCGATCCGCATACCGGACATATCCTCGGCATGACGAATTCGGCCGCGAGGATCGGGCGCTTTTCCGGCACAACGGAGACCACCTCCGGAATTACGTCGCCCGCCCGGCGCACGATGACCGTGTCGCCGCTGCGCACATCCTTGCGCCGCACCTCGTCCTCGTTGTGCAGCGTCGCATTGGTTACGGTCACCCCGCCGACGAACACTGGCGCGAGCCGTGCTACAGGCGTGATTGCGCCGGTGCGGCCCACCTGAACCTCGATGGCCTCGACCGTGGTGAGCGCCTCCTCGGCAGGAAACTTGTGGGCGACGGCAAAACGCGGTGCGCGCGAAACATAGCCAAGCGCCTCCTGGTCTGCGATGCGATTGACCTTGTAAACGACGCCGTCGATATCGTAAGGCAGCGTGCGGCGCGCAGCGCCGATGCGCTCGTAATAGGCGGCGAGCCCGCTCGCCCCCTGCACTACAGCACGCTCGGCAGCGAGCGGAAATCCCCACGCGGCGAGGCGTTCCATCATCGCGCTGTGCAAAGTCGGCGCCGGCAGGACGGCACTGGCATCGGCCACGCCATAGACGAAGAAGCGCAGGGGACGCTGCGCGGTGACCTTCGGGTCGAGCTGGCGCAAGCTGCCCGCCGCCGCGTTGCGCGGATTCGCAAACTCCTTCTCTCCCGCGGCGCGCTGACGCTCGTTGAGGCGTTCGAAATCGCGGCGCAGCATCAGCACTTCGCCGCGCACTTCAAGACGCGCCGGCACATCGTTGCCGCGCAGGCGCAGCGGAATGTTTTTCACGGTACGCAGATTCTGGGTCACGTCCTCGCCGGTGAAACCATCGCCGCGAGTCGCACCCTGCACGAAGACACCGTTCTCGTAGATCAGCGTGATCGCCAGGCCGTCGAATTTCGGTTCGCAGGCGTAGTCGATGCGGTCCTTGCCAAGCCCATCGCGGCAGCGGCGGTCAAATGCGCTCGCCTCCTCGGCGCTAAAGGCGTTGTTAAGGGAGAGCATCGGCACCGCATGCTGCACCTGGCGGAACTCCGGCAAGGCGGTCCCTCCGATACGCAGCGTCGGCGAATCGGGCGTGCGCAGCTCGAGATGCACCGCCTCGATCTCCTGCAGTTCGCGGAACAGCTTGTCGTACTCGGCATCCGGGATCGTCGGCGCATCGAGTACGTAATAGGCATGGTTGTGCCGCTCGATCTCGGCGCGCAGGAAAGCGGCGCGCGCAGCAACGCCTCCGGTCATCAGGAGAACAGACGCAGCGCACGCATGCTGCCGGCGGGAATGCCCATCTGCGCCATGCGCGCCTGCATATCGACGATGCGCTCACGGATCGCTGCGACGGTCGCGTCCGCCAACGGTTTGCCGTGGGCATCGGCCAGCTGTCCGCCGAGCGCCTCGGCGCATTGCCGCGCGCAGGCAACCATGCGGTCGAACGCATCGGCGCCGTCAGCGACGCGCGGGACATCGAGGCTGAGCAGGAGGCTTGCCGGCGCCTGTGTCGCGACTGATGCGACGAACGTCCCTTCGGCGGTGCGGCCGGCGAGCGCGAATAGTTCGGCTCCTGAGCCATCAGCAGCAACGTAACGCTCGCCCTCGCGCTTGAGATCATGGGTTGAAAGGACTGCAGGCAGTTTCTCGCCGGCGAGCCCCTGTGAAGCACCAGCGTGCGGCACGACCGCCAAGTCCAGTTGCAGATCGACTGCCGCGCAAAAGGAATCCAGCTCGTGCGCGCGAGCGAGCACCGACGCGGGCTCCGGCAGTTCGACGAGGCCGGAAAAACGTTGCGCGATCACATGCATACCGCCGAGGAAAGCCGTCAGTGCCTCCTCGCCGAGCGCTCCCTTGCGGTCGGCCAGCTGCAGCGCGACGGCGAGTTGGGCAATCGCACCCGGGTCCTGGGGCAGCAGTGCGCGCCAGCGCCCGCTTTTCGCATCCAGTCCGAGCCATTGCAATGGCTTGTCGACCTTCCGTGACCATTGTGCTTGCTCGGCCCAGATGCCGGCAACCGGAACGGCATCGACGAACTCGATGCGCAACAAGCAGTCGGCCCGGCCGTCGGCCCATTCCTGGGGCAACGGCGGTGCTGCGGGGAGCGGCGCAGGCTCCGCAGCCTCTGCCGTTTCCTCGGTCTCCTCGGTCGCCGCCAGCGCAGGTTCGTCAGCTCGGAAAGTCGGCTCCTGCGGGACGGCGGCAATGGGCGTTGTCGGTTCTGCGCGTTCCTCTTCGCGGCCCCGCATCAGCACGTCGGGTGCTGCCCGATCGTGCGCAGGCAGCATCTCGGCGGCACGCCGGCGGTGCTTGCGCTCCTGCCAGAGATTGAAGCCCCAGACGGCCGCCACCAGCAGCGCGCCGAAGGCGATCAGAGCGATCTGCAGTTCGCTCATCGCATCTTCCTCCTCATGCCGCCTCCTTGTCGCTCATGCGCAGCGCTTCTTCGATATCGACCTCGACGACGCGCGAGACGCCCTGCTCCTGCATGGTAACGCCGATGAGCTGCTGAGCCATCTCCATCGTGATCTTGCTGTGCGTGATGAAGACGAACTGCGTCTGGCGCGACATACGCTTGACCATCTCGCAATAACGAACGGTGTTGCTGTCGTCAAGCGGCGCGTCCACCTCGTCGAGCATGCAGAACGGTGCAGGATTGAGCTGGAACAGCGCGAACACCAGCGCGATCGCCGTAAGCGCCTTCTCACCGCCGGAAAGCAGATGGATCGTCGAATTTCGTTTGCCGGGCGGCTGAGCCATGATCTGGATGCCGGCGTCGAGGATCTCGTCGCCGGTGAGGATCAGCTTGGCTTCGCCGCCGCCGAACAATTCCGGGAACAGCGAACCGAAGCTGGCATTGACCTTGTCGTAAGTATCCTGCAACTGCTCGCGCGTCTCGCGATCGATACGGCGGATCGCATCTTCCAACGTGTTGATGGCAGTCGCCAGGTCAGTCGACTGCTCGTCAAGGAAGCCCTTGCGCTCCTTCGCGCTCGCCAACTCATCGAGTGCGGCGAGGTTGACCGGACCGAGCGCTTCGATCTCCGCCGTCAGGCGGGCAATGTCGTTCTGCAGCGTACCGTCGCGCAGCCCCGGCGTCAGCTCGGCGGCGAGAGCTTCCTCGTCCTCGGGGGTGACGACGTGCGCCTCCACGAGGCGCTCCTGATACTGCTCGACGTTGAGCTGTGCTGCCTGCTGCTTGAGCTTGAGGTCGTTGATCTTGTCGCGCGCCGGCGTCAGGCCCTGCTCTAGCTTGAGCCGCTCCTCGTCGAGCGCACGCATCTGGCCGGCTGCGGTTTCCAGGGCATTGCGCCGTTCCGCCAGCGCCGACTCTTGCGTGCCGCGTACGGCCAGCGCGGACTGCAGCTGTTCCTGGATCACCGCATCGCTGATCGCAGCGAGCTCTTCCTTCGCTACAGCACGCTCTTCACTCACCTGGGCGAGCTGTGCCTTGGCCGTCTCGGCGGCACGCGCGTTGTCGGCCAACTTGGAATGGCATTCCTTCTCGGAGAAGCCGGCATCCTGCGCCTCGCGCGCCAATTGGTGCTCAAGGGCGCGCGCTTCGCGCAGCGCCGTGTCGCGGCTGCGCTGCAGTTCCTGGGCCGCATCCATGCGTACACGCGCCTCGGCGAGCGCCTCGCGATGGCGCCCCGACTCTTCGTCGGCCCCAAGTAGGGCCGCGCGCTCCTCTTCCTCGACACGCACGATCTCTTCGAGATCGCGCGCGATCTGGCCGGCACGCTCGTCGTAGCGCGCCTGTGCCTGGGTGAGCTTGAGCGCCTCGACCTGCGCGGCGTGCAGACGTTGCTGCGCTTCCTGCAAAGATCTGCGCGTCTCTGCCAGATCCTGCTGGCCGGCAGACACTGCGGCCTCGGTTTCGCCTTGGAGATCCCGCGCCTGCTGCTCGGCCTCCTCGAAGGCCATGATCTGGGTCGCCAGTTCGTCGATCTCGCGCTGGCGCTCGATCACGCCGTGCGTCTTGGCATCCGGCGAATAAAGAGTCAACCCGGCGGGTGTCAGCACATGGCCAGCGCGATTGATACGTGTGCCGCCGGCGAACAATTGGCCATCGTCCTCGGCGATCTGCACGTCGCCGAGCCATTCGTCCAGTACCTGCGCCCAGCGCGCATCGTGGCAGCGCACCTTGGCACGCAGCGAACCGCCGGAAGCGGCGGCGGCTCCCTCGTCGCGGCACAGCGCCAGCGAAACGGTCGCCGGCGGCGTCGAAACGAGCGCCAACTCGATGGCTTCGCGATTGGCCGGCACGGCCATCAGCCGCTCGCGCAGCACCGCCTCTACCGCGGTCTCCCAGCCCGGCTCGACCTCGATGGCATGCCAGAGCGGTTCGGCGTCGCCCAGCCCGAGGTCCTTCAGCCAGCCAGACAGGTCGCCGCTCTGTCCGACACGGCTTTGCAATTGAGTCAGCGCATCGTGCCGCGCGCGCGCGCCGGTGACGTTGCGATGCGCAGCCTGCAGGGCTTCGCGCGCGGTGCGCAACGCTGCCTCGAGCGTCGGCTGGCGCGCCTGCAGTTCATGCAGGCGCGTTTGAGCTTCTTCGAGCGTGGCATCGGCCTGGGCCTCGGCTTCCTGCGCCTGAGCAAGCTGGGCCGGATCGGGGGCGGCCAGTCCGCTGCGTTCGGCATCGAGGCGCTGGCGGCGCTGCGCGAGGTTGTCGAGTGCGCGTACCGCATGGCCACGGTCGGCTTCGGCGAGACGCAGGGCCTGCTCGGCGGCATTCAATGCCTTGCGCGCCTCGATGGCCTGGGCTTCCGCTTCCTTGACCGCATCCTCGGCCTCCGGCAGGCGCGCCGCCGCTTCCTCATGGCGGGCAACCGCGGTCGCAGCACGCTCGCGCGAGTTTTCCAGCAGCGAGGTCCAGCGGAACTCCTCTTCCTCGACACGGCGCATCTCGCCCTGCCAGTGCTGCTCCTGCACGTCTAACTGTGCCAGGCGGGTTTCGAGCCGCTGGCGCGCGTCGCGCAGGTGGCCAATCTCGGATTCGAGCCGCTTCACCTCGGCGTTGGCCGAATACATCTCGGCCTGGGAGGCATGGAGAGCATCCGAGGCGGCGAAGTGCGCCTCGCGCGCCTGCTCGACACGCGCCTCGATTTCGCGCAGTGATGCAGTCTCGGCCTCGACGCGGTTGATCTGCTCGGCGACCTGGCGCTCAAGCCGCTCGGCGTCTGTCTTGGCGTCGTTGCGCTTCTTCAGCCACAGCAGGCTCTGGCGGCGGTTCAACTGGAACTGCATCTCGCGGAACTGGCGCGCCACCTCGGCTTGGCTCTCGAGCTTGGTCACCTGGATGTCGAGTTCGCCGCGGATGTCGTCGACGCGCGCCAGATTCTCGCGGGCGTCCTCGAGGCGGCCCTCGGTCTCCTTGCGGCGCTCCTTGTATTTTGTGACGCCGGCCGCCTCTTCGAGGAAGAAGCGCAGCTCGTCGGGCTTAGCCTCGACGATGCGCGAGATCATGCCCTGGCCGATGATCGCATAGGCGCGGGGGCCGAGGCCGGTGCCGAGGAACAGGTCGATCACGTCCCTGCGGCGAACATGTAAGTTATTGATGTAATAGCTGGAATTGCCATCGCGATCGAGAATCCGCTTGACGGTGATCTCGGCGTACTGGGACCACTGGCCGGCGGCGCGCCCCAGCGCATTGTCGAAGAACAGCTCGACGCTGGCACGGCCCACTTCCTTGCGCATGCCCGAGCCCTTGAAGATCACGTCCTGGATCGATTCTCCGCGCAGTTCAGAGGCCTTCGACTCCCCGAGTACCCAGCGCACGGCATCGATGATGTTCGACTTGCCGCAGCCGTTGGGGCCAACAACGCCCGCCAGCTGGTTCGGGAACAGCACGGTGGTCGGCTCGACGAAGGACTTGAAGCCGGCGATCTTTAGCTTGGTGAGGCGCACGTTGGATTCGGAAACGGGGGGGAGTAGGATTCGGGAAGCTGTCGGATTATAAACGGTGCGCCCCGCTCCCTCCGGGCGCCATGACGAGATCAGAATAAATGAAGAAAATCATTGGCATAGTACTGGCCCTGGTGGTCATCGTCCTCGGTGTCGGCGGCTATCTCTTCGCCAACCTCGACAGTCTCGCCAAGCGCGCGATCGAGGAAGTCGGCAGCGTCGTGCTCGGCGTCCCGGTCAAGGTCGGCGCTGTCTCGCTTTCGGCCACCGACGGCGCGGGCTCGCTCTCTGATTTCGAGATCGGCAACCCGAGCGGCTACAAGCTGCCCCAAGCCATGAAGGCCGGCCACATCGAATTGGCCGTCGAGCCCAAGTCGCTGACCGGAGAAGTCATCCACATCCGCAAGATCGCGGTGCGCGACATCGCCGTCGCCTACGAATCCGGCAGCGGCGGAACGAACTTCGACGTCATCAAGCACAACGCCGAGCGCTATTCGGGCGACAAGAAGGCCGAAACGAAACCGAAGAAACTGATCGTCGATAGTCTGGTCATCAGCGGCGCGAAGATGACCTACATCGGCACCGCGACGCTCGGCAAGCCCATCGAACTGACCCTGCCCGACATCACGCTCGCCAACATCGGCGCCAAGCAGGGCGGCATAACGCCCGACCAGTTCGCCAAGACGGTGCTCGACGCCATGATCCGCAGCATGGGCCAGGCGGCGGCGGGTTCCGTCAAGGATGCCGGCAAGAGCATTGGGGAAAGCGTCAAGGGCTTGTTCAAGTAAGACAGGCACTATGCCGACAGAGAATCTCCAGGCCCTCGCACAAGAGGGCAGCGGCACTCGTCGCCTGACGCCGATCGCTGCCTTCCTGATCGGCGTGCGCGCCCTGCTGCCGATGCTGCTCGGCGTTGCCCCGTTCGGGGTGATCTATGGCGTCGTAGCGCTGCAAAGCGGCATTCCTCCGCTGGCCGCCTTCCTGATGTCTTCGCTCGTCTTCGCCGGCTCGGCGCAGTTCCTGCTATCGCAACTCGTCGCTGCAGGAGCCCCGGCCCTGCTTTCGGTGGGCGCCGTCGGCCTCATCAACTTGCGCCATGCGCTCTACAGCGCCTCGGTCGCCCCGATCCTCCATGCGCTGCCGCGCCGCTGGAAGCTGCTGCTCTCCTACCTGCTGACCGACGAGGCCTATGCGGCGGCCATCCCCCACCTGCTCGCCGATCCGAAGTCGCCGACGGCTCACTGGATTCTGTTCGGTTCAGGCTTCGCCCTCTGGGCTGGCTGGCAGCTATCGACGCTCGCCGGCGTGCTGCTCGGCGCACAATTGCCCGCCGACCTGGGGCTCGATTTCGCGCTGCCGCTCACCTTCATCGCGATCGTGGTACCGCTGATCGACAGCCGCGCCAAGCTCGCCGCCGCCCTGGCCGCCGGCGCAACGGCTGTCGCACTTGCCGGCCTGCCTTACAAGACCGGGCTGTTCGCCGCCGCACTGGCCGGGCTCGCCGCCGGCGCTTTCCTGCAAGGAAGGGAAACGCGATGAACGGCCTGCAGGGGTGGTTGCCGCTCTGGATCGCCTGCGGACTCGTCACCTTCGCGATCCGCTACTCCTTCATCGCGCTCGAAGGCCACTACAAGCCGCCGGCATGGTTCATACGCTGGCTTCCCTTCGTGCCGATCGCCGCACTGACGGCACTCACCGCGCCCGAACTGCTGCTGGCTGCAGGCAAGCTCTCCCTCGGTGCCGACAACCCCCGTCTCTGGGCCGGTCTCATCGCCATCGCTGTCGCCGCACACTGGAAAAACACCCTGCTCACCATCGGCAGCGGCTTTGCTGCCTTCTGGCTGCTACGCTGGCTGGTTTAGTTTGGTCGCGGAAAAAGTCGGCGCCGGCGGGACGGCGCCGACGCGATCATCCCTCCCGGGATTCACCCTTGCCGGTAACGATCTCCTTGAGCCCGACGTATGGCACTTCCTCGACGCTGCCTCCGTAACCAGACTCCGGGAGCGCTTGAGGCGAAGCGTCTGACTTCTCGTCTTCTGCTCGCTTACGACTCGCCCTCTCCATCTCATCGACGCGTCTTTTCAACCGAGCAATCATCAACTGACGCCGCAGCGTACTTGGTGTGGAAGCCAGGGCTACGATCAGCCCCCCGAGCGCGAGGGCAATCAGCAGCACGAGCGCTAGCGAGCCTTCGAAATTCCAGGCCAGAAAGCTGACGACGACGGGTATGTTGTTTTGCAAGGCGAACAGAACAGCCAAGACGACAAACAACATCGCGACGATAGTGAGCAGTTGCATGGTTGTCCTCCCGATGGATGGCCCGAATGCAAAGAAAGCTTCATGTCGCAGCCTACTCTACCCGGGCTTGATGCTTTTAGTTTTGCGCCAAATTATGTTTTATGCAATAATGTTTTGCATAAATATTTCTTTTGGAGATTGAGCATCTATATAACTAACATGGATTCCGAAATTTCATTCCTTCGAAGCATTTACGACGGCCATCTGACGCCGCACGTGGCTTCGGGGTTGCGGATCGTACTGATCACCGTACTGGCCTGGGTGGCTTACCGTCTATCGCACCGGCTGATCCGAGCCTTCCGCCTCTACATCAGTCGCAATCTCGACGACGCCGAGGAGGTCAAGCGCATCGCCACCCTCGGGCGCGTCTTCCGCTATCTGGCCTCGGTGATCATCACCTTGATGGCCGGCATGCTGATCCTCGGCGAGCTCGGCATCTCGGTGGCACCGATCCTCGGCGCCGCCGGCGTGGTCGGCCTAGCGGTCGGCTTCGGCGCCCAGAGCCTGGTCAAGGACTATTTCAGCGGCTTCTTTCTGCTCCTCGAGAACCAGATGCGCCAGGGCGACGTCGTGGAGGTGGCGGGTATTGGCGGCATCGTCGAGGATTTGACCCTGCGCTATGTGCAGCTCCGCGACTACGACGGCAACGTACACTTCATCCCCAACGGCACGATCACCGCGGTGACCAACAAGACGCGCGGCTTCGCCTACGCCGTGATCGACGTCGGCGTCGCCTATCGCGAAAACGTGGACGAGGCGCTCGAAGTCATGCGTGCAACCGGAACCGCCATGCGCGCCGACCCGGCATGGCAGGCACGCCTCCTCGAAGAGATCGAGATCGTCGGCGTCGAGAGCTGGGCAGATTCGGCAGTGATCCTGCGCTGCCGCTTCAAGGTTGCGCCGATCGAGCAGTGGAGCGTGCGCCGTGAGTATCTGCGCCGCCTCAAACAGGCCTTCGATGCAGCTGGCATCGAGATACCCTTCCCGCATCTGACCGTCTATCCGGGACAAATCAAGGACGGCAGCGCCCCAGCCCTGAACGTCGTCGCAAGGAACACGCAATGAACGATACGACGAGTCAGGATGCGCTTTGGTTCAAGGACGCGATCATCTATGAACTGCACGTCAAGGCGTTCTTCGACAGCGACGGCAACGGTATGGGCGATTTCCGGGGGCTGACGGAAAAACTCGATTACCTGCAGGATCTCGGCGTCAATACGCTCTGGCTGCTGCCGTTCTACCCGTCGCCGTTCAAGGACGACGGCTACGACATCTCCGATTACCACAACATCCACCCGGAATACGGTACCCGCGCCGACGCGCGCAACTTCATCCGCGAAGCGCACAAACGGGGACTCAAGGTGATCACAGAGCTGGTCATCAACCACACCTCGGACCAGCATCCGTGGTTCCAGGCAGCGCGCCGCGCGCCACCCGGATCGAGCAAACGCAACTTCTACGTCTGGAGCGACAGCGACAAGAAGTTTCCGGAAACCCGCATCATCTTCACCGATACCGAAAAGTCGAACTGGGCCTGGGACGAAGTCGCACAGGCCTACTACTGGCACCGCTTCTTCTCGCACCAACCTGACCTGAACCACAACAACCCGGCCGTGGTACAGGCGGTCATCCGCATCATGCGGTTCTGGCTCGACCTCGGCGTCGACGGCCTGCGCCTCGACGCGATCCCTTATCTGTGCGTCCGCGAAGGGACCAACAACGAGAACCTGCCGGAAACCCACGCCGTCATCCGGCAGATGCGTGCAGTGATCGATACCCACTACCAGAACCGCATGCTGCTGGCGGAGGCCAACCAGTGGCCAGAGGATGTGCGCGAATACTTCGGCGACGGCGACGAGTGCCACATGGCCTACCACTTCCCGCTGATGCCGCGCATCTTCATGGCCGTGGCACAGGAAGACCGCCATCCTGTCGTCGAGATCATGAACCAGACGCCGGGCATCCCGGATAACTGCCAGTGGGCCATCTTCCTGCGCAACCACGACGAACTGACGCTGGAGATGGTCACCCACCGCGAGCGCGACTACATGTACCAGATGTACGCCGCCGACCCGCGCATGCGCGTGAATGTCGGCATCCGCCGCCGCCTCGCGCCGCTGATGGAAAACAACCGCGACAAGATCGAGCTGATGAACTTCCTGCTCATGACGATGCCCGGCTCGCCGATCCTCTACTACGGCGACGAGATCGGCATGGGCGACAACATCTTCCTCGGCGACCGCAACGGAGTACGCACGCCGATGCAATGGTCGCCTGACCGCAACGCCGGCTTTTCGCGCGCCGATCCGCAACGCCTTTACCTGCCGCCGCTGATGGACCCGATCTACGGCTACGAGGCGGTCAACGTCGAGGCGCAGGCGCGGAACCCCTCTTCACTGCTGCACTGGACCAAGCGTCTCATCGCGGTGCGCAAGAAACATCAGGCCTTCGGCCGAGGCAGCCTGCATTTCCTCGAACCCGGCAACCGCAAGGTGCTCGCCTACGTGCGCGTCTGGCAGGACGAGATCCTGCTGTGCGTGGTCAATCTCTCGCGCACCGCCCAGCCGGTGGAACTCGACCTGTCCGCTTGGAAAGGCCGCGTGCCGGTCGAACTGCTCGGCGGCACCGCATTTCCGCCTGTCGGCAGCCTGCCCTACCTGCTGACCCTCAAGGGTCATGGCTATTACGGTTTCCGCCTCGCGACGGATGCCGAAGTGCCCTACTGGCACGAAGAGCGCCTCGCGCGCGCCGAACTCCCGGTGCTCGTGCTCACCGAGGGGTGGATGACGCTAGCAGGCGGCATGGGCGACGCAAGCCTGGTGCGCCGCACGATTGCCGCCGCCACGGCGGAGCAATTGCAGCACAAGGTTATCGCTCCCTACCTTGCCACCAAGCGTTGGTTCAAGGGCGGGAAGCACCCGATCGCAAGCATCGATCTGGTGGAAAAGGGCGAGTGGAACACCCCGGACGGCAGCTGGCTGCTCAGCCTCATCGAGGTAAGGTTTGCCGACCAGGAGCCGCAGCGCTACTTCCTGCCGCTGGCGATCTGCTGGGAAGACGAAGTCGGCGATGAACAGCTGGCCGCGCTTGCCCCGTGGACACTCGCAAAAGTCCGCCAGAAAGCGCGCATGGGCCTGCTGTACGGCGCCTTCGGCGACGAGCGCTTCTGTCGCGCGCTGGTGCGCGGCATCGGCGCCAACCTCGATCTTCCCCTCGGCAGCGGAGGAAAGTCACGGGTCGAGTTTCGTGCCTGCACCGCATTCGCAGCGCTGGCCGACGGCATCGACTCCGCCGTGCGCCACCCGGCGCTCGAGCAGAGCAACACCGCGGTCTATTTCGACAGCTGCCTGTTCCTCAAGGGCTACCGGTGCGTGCAGCCGGGCATCAATCCCGAGGTCGAAGTCGGCCGCTATCTCACCGAGGCGGCGCACTTCCCGCATGTCGCCCCGGTCGCCGGCGCCATCGAACTGTACGATGCCAATGGCACGCCCTACACGCTTGCCTTGCTGCAGGCCTATGTCGAGCACCAGAACATCGGCTTGAGTTACGCCCTCGATTACGTCGACCGTTTCCTCGCCGAGCAACTCACCAACGGGAGCGGGAGCGGCGAAGATACCGCCGAAAGCCCGCATGGCTTCTTCCTTGCGCTCATGGAAACCCTGGGCCGCCGCACCGGCGAATTGCACCTCGCCTTCTGCCAGCCGACGGACAACCCCGATTTCGCCGCCGAACCCATCACGCCGGAAGATATCGAATCCTGGTGCAGTCAAGCACGCGCCAATGCGGTCTCCGCACTGGATGCGATCGAGGCCAATCGCGAAACCGTCACTGAAGACATCCGCGCCGGCATCGACCAGCTGCTGGCGCAACGCCAGCCCCTGCTCGACCATTTCGCCCCGCACCGGCTGGAGAACATCGGCGGACTCAAGACGCGCTACCACGGCAACTATCATCTCGGCCAGGTATTGCTGGCCCAGAACGACTTCGTCATCACCGATTTCGAAGGCAACCCGGAGCGCCCGCTCGCCGAGCGCCGCCGCAAGCACAGCCCGCTGCGCGATGTGGCCAGCATGCTGCGCTGCTTCAGCTACGTCTCCTCGGTCGCGACCAACCGTGCCACCGCCGAGCGCCCCGCCGACCGCCATCGTTTCGGCCCGCTGGTGCAGCGCTGGGAAATGGAAACCAGCACGGCCTTCCTGTCCGGCTACCGGGCAGCCACCGCCCAATGTACGGCGCTCCTCAACCGCGAAGACAGCTTCTCCCGCCTCGTCGATTTCTTCATCCTGGAGAAGGCACTCGACGAGTTGCGCTACGAGATGGATCAACGTCCGGACTGGCTGGCCGTTCCCCTCTTCAGCCTGCTGCGCAGGCTAGACCCCAAAGGAGGTCCCCAATGAAAGTCCTCGCCATGGTTCTCGCCGGCGGCCAGGGTTCGCGCCTGCACCCCCTCACGGCCGAACGCTCCAAACCCTCCGTGCCTTTCGGCAGCCGCTACCGCATTGCGGACTTCGTTTTGAGCAATCTCGTCAATTCCGAGATCCGCTCGATCTATCTGCTGGTGCAATACAAGTCGCAATCGATGATCGAGCACGTCAACAAGGCCTGGGGGCATTCGCATTCCTTCCCGGGGGAATTCGTCTCCATCGTGCCGCCCCAGATGCTCAAGGGCCAGGAGTGGTTCCAGGGGACCGCCGACGCGATCTCGCAGAACATCAACCTGATCAAACACCATACGCCCGACATGGTCGCCGTATTCGGTGCCGACCACATCTACCGCATGGACGTGCGCCAGATGGTCGAGTTTCACGAGGAGAAGTCCGCACATGCCAGCGTCGCGGCGATCCCGGTCCCGCTGGATATCGCGCGCGGCTTCGGCATCATTGACACAGCAGCCGACGGCCGCATCACCGGCTTTCTCGAAAAACCTGCCGTGCCGCCACCGATGCCCGGCGACCCGACGCGCGCCTACGGTTCGATGGGGAACTATCTGTTCGACACCAACGTGCTGGTCGAAGCCCTGCTCGAAGCCAAGCAGCGTGGCGAGACGGATTTCGGTACCCATATCCTGCCGCGCCTCATCAACACGCACCGGATCTACGCCTACAACTTCGCCGACAACCGGATACCCGGCATCCGCGATTACGAGGAACCAGCCTACTGGCGCGACGTCGGCACGCTCGACGCCTACTATGCCGCCCACAGGGACGTGCTCGGAGAGGAACAGCGCTTCAATCTTTTCAATCCGCAGTGGTTCATCAACTCGAGCAACTATCAGGGCCCGTCGCCGCGCATCGTCAATGGCGAGATCGAGGATGCGGTGATCGGTGCCGGCTCGCTGATCAAGGGCGGGCGCATCCGTCGCTCGATTCTGCGACGCGAAGTGATCGTCGAACCCGACGTCGAAGTCGAGGACTCGATCATCATGGATTACGCCATCATCCGGCGCGGGACCCGCCTCAAGCGCGTCATCGTCGACCGCTACAACGAGATCGCGCCCAACACGGCGATCGGCTTTGACCCGGCAGCCGACCGGGCCCGCTACACCGTCAGCGATGGCGGGATAGTCGTGCTGGCCAAAGGCTCCAGCCGCCGCGAAACCATCCATTACGCGATCTGATGACGGATCGCAACCGCTCCGCCCACACCATGCCCTTCGGCGCCGAAATGCTCGCCGAAGGTGGCGTGCGCTTCCGTCTCTGGGCGCCATCGCTGTCTCAGGTGATGTTGCGCATTGAGGGACAATCGAGTCGCGAACCGGCGGAGTTTCCCATGCTGCGTTCGGACGACGGATGGCACACACGCAATCTGGGGACGGCAGATGCGGGGGATCGCTACAGCTTCCTGCTGCCGGACGGCTTGCAGGTACCCGATCCTGCCTCGCGCTTCAATCCCGACGATGCGCATGCGGCCTCCGCGGTTGTCGATCCGCTGGCCTTCGAGTGGCCGGAGGACGGGTGGATCGGCCGTCGCTGGGAGGATGCCGTCATCTACGAACTGCATGTGGGCACCTTCTCGCCGGGCGGCGACTTCGCAGGCGTCGAAGCGCGCCTCGACTATCTGGCGGAACTCGGTGTCACCGCGCTGGAGATCATGCCGATCGCCGATTTTCCCGGCCAGCGCAACTGGGGTTACGACGGCGTGCTGCCCTACGCGCCCGACGCAAGTTATGGGAAGCCCGAAGACTTCAAGCGCCTGATCGCCGCCGCGCATGCGCGCGGACTGATGGTCTTTCTCGATGTCGTCTACAACCACTTCGGCCCGGATGGCAATTACCTGCACTGTTACTGCCCGGAATTCTTCAACCCGCACCACCACACACCCTGGGGAGCGGCAATCAATTTTGACGGTGCGCACAATCGCACCGTCCGCGACTTCTTCGTGCATAACGTGCTCTACTGGCTCGAGGAATACCGCCTCGACGGACTGCGCCTCGACGCGATCCATGCGATCTGCGACGACAGCACGCCCGACATCGTCGAGGAGATCCGCGATGCGGTGCAGGCGCTGGCAGCAGAGCAGCAGCGCCACATCCACCTGATCCTCGAGAACGACAAGAACCAGGCGCATTACCTGAAAAGTCGGCCCCGGCAGGACGGCGCCAGTAATGAGGTGGCGCAATGGAACGACGACATCCACCATGCGCTGCACGTGATCGCCACCGGCGAGACGGATGGTTACTACGCCGATTACGCGACCGATCCCCACGCGCAACTTATGCGCTGCCTCGCTTCCGGCTTCGCCTTCCAGGGCGAGCCCTCGCCCTTCCGCGGAGGTGCGAATCGCGGCGAACCGAGCGGCCATCTGCCGCCGGCCGCCTTCATCGATTTCCTGCAGACCCACGACCAGATCGGCAACCGAGCTCTAGGGGAACGGCTCAGCCACCTCGCGCCGCACGACGCCCTCCACGCCGTCACCGCTGTGCTGCTGCTCGCACCTCAGCCTCCCATGCTGTTCATGGGCGAGGAATTCGCCGCAGCGACGCCATTCCTCTACTTCTGCGACTTCTCCGACAATCCCGATCTGGCCCGTGCCGTCACCGAGGGGCGCCGTCGCGAATTCGCAGAGTTCGCCCAGTTCGCCAACCCTGCGACGCGCGAGCGCATTCCCGATCCCAACGCAACGACCACTTACGAAGCCAGCAAGCTGGACTGGCAAAGCATCGACCGCTCGCCTCACGCCGCGATGCTCGCCATCCATCGCTCACTGCTGGCCTTGCGCCAGCGCGAAATCATGCCACGGCTGGCCGGCATGACAGGAAACGCGGCCATGACGACCCGTTTCGATGTCGCTGCCTTTCGCGTCGCCTGGCGGCTCGGCGACGGCAGCATCCTCACCCTCACGGCCAATCTCGGACCGGGCAAAGTCGGCTGGACCATCGAGCCCCATGGCCGCCTCTTGTTCGCCACGCCAAATGCAGCCGGCGCGAGCGATGAAAGCTCCTGTCTGGCGCCATGGTCGGTGTGCTGGCATCTGAAGGAGGGAGCGACACAATGAACGCACTTCATGCCCTCGCCGCCCACTGCGGCATCGCCGACGAGTATTACGACATCTGGGGCAACCGCCATCCGACATCGGACGAAACGCGCCGCGCGCTGCTCGCCGCGATGCACTTGCCGGTGCCAGAGCGCGATGCGGCGGACATCCTGCGTGCGCTGGAAGACGAAGGATGGCAGCAGCCCTTGCCGCCGGTGCTGATCGTGCGCTGCGGCGAGAAGATCGACATCCCGCTGAGCCTGCCGGCCGAAACCATCGATGCGCCTTGGCGCTGGACGCTGCGCCTCGAAAACGGCGAGACGCGCAGCGGCGAATTGCTGCCGCGCCACCTGCCGCACAGCGAACAGCGCCGTCTCGCCAGCGCCGACTTTTGGCGACGCTCAAAACCCACCGAGTTCTTCCGTCATGTGTTCGAATTGCCCGGCATCGAGACCCCCGGCTACCACCGCTTCGAACTCGAAGCTTCGAGCGGCGAGCGCGACGCGACGACACTCATCGTCGTCCCACCGACCTGCTTCCAGCCCGAAGCCATCCAGAACGACAAGCGCGTCTGGGGACCGGCGGTGCAGTTGTACGGCATCCGTTCGCATCGCAACTGGGGCATCGGCGACTTCGGCGATCTTCGCCAACTCGTCGATCTCACCGCCGATGCCGGCGGCGGCATCGTCGGTACCAATCCGCTGCATGCCTTGTTCCCCGACAACCCGGTGCACATCAGCCCCTACAGCCCGTCCTCGCGCAGTGCGCTCAACATTCTTTACCTCGACGTCGAGGCGCTGCCCGAGTTCGCCGAATGCACCGACGCACAGGCGCTAGTCGCTTCGCCCGCCTTCCAGGCGCAGCTGCACGCCCTGCGTGCCGCGGAACTGGTCGACTACCCTTCGGTCGCCGCCGCGAAGCGCGAGACGCTCGACCTGCTGTGGCGCCATTTCCGTGAGCGTCACATCGCGCAGGATTCCGAGCGCGCCCAAGCTTTCCGGCGCTTCCGCGAACTCGCGGGGAAACCGCTCGAGCGACTCGCCCGTTTCGAAGCGCTGCAGGCGCACTTCCGCGCGCAGGATTCCAGCATCTGGGGCTGGCCGGTCTGGCCGGAGGAATACCGCGACCCCGATGGTCCCGCCGTTGCTGCCTTCACCACCGATCACGCCGACGCGGTGAGTTATCACGCCTGGCTGCAATGGTCAGCCGACTCACAACTCACCGAGATAGGCCGCCAGTCGTGGCGCCGCGGCCTCGGCATCGGTCTCTATGCCGATCTCGCCGTCGGCGCGAATCCAGGCGGAGCCGATGCCTGGAGTTGGCAAGGCATCTACGCTGACGGCGCCTATGCCGGCGCCCCACCGGACGACTTCAACCTGCACGGCCAGGAATGGGGCCTGCCACCCTTCGTGCCGCATCGCTTGCGCGCAGCAGCCTACGCCCCCTTCATCGAGATGCTGCGCGCGAACATGAAACATGCCGGCGCGCTGCGCATCGACCACGTCATGGGCCTTACGCGCATCTTCTGGGTGCCGGCCGGCCAACTTGCCAGCGAGGGAAGCTATGTCAACTACCCTCTCGAAGACTTGCTCGGCATCGTCGCGCTAGAGAGCCAGCGAAACCAATGCCTTGTCATCGGCGAAGACCTCGGCACAGTACCCGAAGGCTTCCGGCCCCGGCTTGCCGAGGCCGACTTTCTCGCCTACCGGCCCTTCCTGTTCGAACGTAGTTCAGACGGCAGCTTCAAGCCGCCCGCCGACTACGATCGCCAGGCACTGGTCGCCGCCAGCACGCACGACTTGCCGACGCTCGCCGGCCTCTGGCTGGGCCGCGACATCGACCGACGCACCGAGTTGCACTTGTTCCCGACCGAGGAACTGCGCGAACGCATCATCGTCGAGCGCGCCCAGGACCGCGCACGCCTGCTCGTGGCTCTAGAGCGCGAGAGCCTGCTGCCCGAGGGCATGGGCATCCACCCGGTCTCCGTGCCGGAACTGACTCCCGCCATCGTCACGGCAATCCATGCCTTCCTGGCACGCACTCCCTGCCAGGTGCTGGCGGTGCAGCCAGAGGACATCTTCGGTCAGGTCGAACAACCCAACTTGCCGGGCAGTCCCGACGACCGTCACCCAAATTGGCGCCGTCGCATGAGTCTTGACCTCGAGGACTGGGCTGCCGACGAGCGTTTCCTGTCACTGGCCGACACCTTGCGTCGCGAGCGCGGCAGCGCCGTTTCGCCCCACCCTGATGAACCGGACGAACCGCGAATTGCGGTCATCCCTCGCGCCACCTACCGACTGCAGTTCAACAAGAACTTTACTTTCGCTAACGCCGCCGAACTGGTGCCCTACCTCGCGGCGCTCGGCATCAGCCACGTCTATGCCTCGCCCTACCTCAAGGCCCGCCCCGGCAGCGGACACGGCTACGACATCGTCGACCACGCCGCACTCAACCCCGAGATCGGCACGTGGGAGGACTACGAGCGCTTCGTCACAGCACTGCATGAGCACGGCATGGGACAGATCCTCGACGTCGTGCCCAATCACATGGGCGTGATGGGCGCAGACAACGCCTGGTGGATCGACGTGCTGGAGAACGGCCCCGCCGCAGCGCATGGCGCCTTCTTCGACATCGACTGGAACCCGCTCAACCCGAATCTGAAGGGCAAGGTGCTGCTGCCGCTGCTTGGCGACCACTACGGCGCGGTGCTCAATCGCGGCGAACTGCAACTCCAGTTCGACGCTGCGCATGGCGAGTTCAGCCTGTTCTACTGGCAGCACCGCCTGCCCATCGATCCGGCCACCTATCCGCAGATCGTCGGCCTGCATCTCGATCGCTTGGCCGCCCAGATTGACCAGAGCAACGGGGGCGACGAGCGCTATATCGAGTTGCAGACACTGATGACCGCCTTCGCGCGCCTGCCCGACCGACTCGCCTCCGACCCTGCCAGCATGGCCGAGCGCCAGCGCGACAAGGAAGTGCACAAACGCCGTCTCGCTCAGCTCTGTGCGAACTTCTCCGAGTTGTCGAACCACATCGATATCAACCTCGCCGACCTCAATGGCCGCGCCGGCGTGCCGGCAAGCTTCGATGCGCTGCACGAACTGATCCGGACGCAGGGCTATCGCCTCGCCTACTGGCGCGTCGCTTCCGACGAAATCAATTACCGCCGTTTCTTCGATATCAACGACCTCGCCGCGCTACGCATGGAGGAAGGCGGCGTGTTCGCCGCCACCCACCGCTTAGTGCTCGATCTCGTCCGGCAAGGCAAGGTCGACGGCCTGCGCATCGACCATCCGGACGGACTCTACGACCCCGGCACCTACTTTCGTCAGTTGCAGGAAAGCGTCGGCGGACGGCCGCTCGCTCCGGAAGAACCGCTGCCCCTCTACCTCATCATCGAGAAGATCCTCGCCGAGCACGAGCAGTTGCCAGCCGACTGGCCGATTCACGGCGCCACCGGCTACCGTTTCGCCAACCTCGCCAACAATCTGTTCGTCGATACCTCCGCCGAACGGAAGATGACGCGCATCTACGACGACTTTCTCGACGAGGAAACTGATTTCGAGGAACTCGTTTATCGCAGCAAGAAGCTCATCATGGATACCGCGCTGGCAAGCGAACTCACCGTGCTGGCCACCCGCCTCGCGCGCATCGCCGCGCTCGATCGCGACACCTGCGATTACACCCTCAACGGTCTGAAGGAGGCACTCGCCGAAATCGTCGCCTGCTTCCCGGTCTATCGCACCTACGTTAATGCAACCGGCCAGTCTGGCCTCTCCTCCGAATGCCGCCGCCACATCGATTGGGCCGTCGCCGTCGCCAAGAAGAAGAGTCCGGCAGCCGACATCGGCATCTTCGACTTCGTGCAGGGCGTGCTTACCACCGATATTTCCAGTGGCCACGACGACGACTACCGTGCCGCCGTTCTTGCCTTCTCCATGAAGTTCCAGCAGTTCTCTTCGCCGGTGATGGCCAAGGGTCTTGAGGACACCAGCTTCTACCGTTACCACCGTCTCAGTTCGCTAAACGACGTCGGCGGCGAACCGAAGCGCTTCGGCGTTTCCGTGGCAGCCTTCCACGCCACCACGCGCGAACGCACCAAACGCTGCCCGCACAACCTGCTCGCCACCTCGACGCACGACAGCAAGCGTGCCGAGGACGTACGCACACGCATCGACGTACTCTCCGAGATTCCTGCCGAATGGAAGCTGATGCTGCGTCGCTGGCACCATCTCAATCGCGCGAAGAAGCGCGAGATCGACGGTTTCCCGGCCCCTTCAGCCAACGACGAATACCTGCTCTACCAGACCCTGATCGGCTGCTGGCCGCTCGAGGATGAGGTTGATCTCGACGCCTACCGTGCGCGCATCGTCGCCTACATGACCAAGGCGGTGCGTGAGGCGAAAGAACACAGCAGTTGGGTCAACGTCAATACCGACTATGAGACCGCACTGGCCGACTTCATCGCCGCCCTGCTGGCTCCTGGGGACAAAAACCCCTTCCTCTCCGACTTTGTTCCCCAAGCGCGACGCATCGCCCATCATGGTCTGATCAACAGCCTGTCGATGACGTTGCTGAAGCTCACCTCGCCCGGCGTACCAGACATCTACCAAGGCTGCGAACTGTGGCAGTTCAATCTCGTCGATCCTGACAACCGCCACCCGGTCGACTATGGCCTGCGCCGCCGGATGCTTGAGGCATTGCCCGCGCCGGAGGATGCCGCCTCGCTCTTCAGCGACCTGAGCGACGGACGCGCCAAGCTTTATCTGATCCACCGCGCCCTGGCACTTCGCAGCCAGGTGCCTGAGCTATTCCGCGATGGGGAGTACCATCCTCTGACGGTAAAGGGCGAATTTGCCGCCCATGTCTGCGCCTTCGCACGCCGGAGCGGCAACCGGGCACTGATCGTCATCGTGCCGCGACTCACGCTCAAACTGCTCGGCGAGAGGGGCGGCACTCCTTGCGGAGAGGACATCTGGCAAGACACAGCGGTTGAATTGCAGAAGACCCTGGCAAGGCATGCATGGACGAACGTCCTGACGGGGCGCAGGCATGCATCCGCGAGAACGCTTCGACTTGGAGATGCGCTCGATGCCGTGCCGATCGCCATCCTGCATGCCAACACCGACTGACAACGCAGAATGCTGGAGAAAGAGACTGACGGAAAGCCAGGAAAGTCGCGTCGACGGCTGCTATCCTGAAATTGACTGCACGGAAACCTTGGAAGTGGGATTGAAAGGAGACTGCAATGAGCACGTCAGAAAACCATGAAGCTGAAAATGCACCGCTTGGAACAGAACCTCAAAGCTCCAAAGTGTCGGCTGCATACGATCGTTTCGCAGAAACCTCACGCGAGATTTTCGAGAAGGGTCAGGAAAAAGGGCGCGAAGCCTGGGAAAAATCCATGGAGCTTGCGAAGCAACAGCTCACCGCTGCCGGCGAGTTCAGCGCCGAACAGGGGGAGGTGTTCAAAGCATATCTGCGCCGCGACCTTGATCAGACGATGGAGGACATGCACCTGTTGGGCGAGGAGGCAAAAGAGCGCCTCAATCCTGCGCGGCTTGGCGCCGGCGCCCTCTCTTCCTTGTCAAAGCTGTTGCACGCTACCGGGCACGCGCTGACGACGATGTCGGACAAGACCGAAGAAGCGCTGATATACCGTGTCGATGAAATCACCTCGGCCGGCACGCTGACTTGTCTTTCCTGCGGCCACAAGGTTCAGCTGAAAACCTCCGGTGTAGTGCATCCCTGCCCGGCCTGCCAGGGAAGGCGCTTCCGCAAGGGCTACTGATCGATGGGCGTGAGGATACGCAAGCTGAAGGCAGCGGACTTCGATGCCGCAGCCGACTTGCAGCGGCGTGTTTATAAGAGCATCCCGGCATTCAGCCGCGAACAGTTCTCCAGCCTGCTATCCCATTTCCCGGATGGGCAGTTCGTCGCCGAACTCGATGGGCGGATAGTCGGAATCGCCATTTCGCTGGTGATCCTGTGGGACGACTACAGCCTTCACCACACCTGGCCCGATGTCACCAACAACGGCAATTTCGACACCCACGACATGGGTGGACGCACCCTCTACGGCGCCGAGGTCTGCGTCGACCCAGACTGCCGTGGCCAAGGGGTCGGGCACGCACTCTACGAGGCACGCCGCAAGCTATGCCGCGCGATGAACCTCAAGCGGATCATCGCCGGCGGACGTCTGCCCGGCTATGCCAAACATGCCGCACACATGTCGCCCGAGGAATACGCAAAGCGCGTGATCTGGGGTGACCTCTACGACCCGGTTCTGCGCTTCCAACTCGACGAGGGCTTCGACTATTGCGGCATCCTCCACGGCTACCTTCCGACCGACCCGGAATCGATCGGCAATGCCGCATTGATCGTCTGGCTCAACAGCGGCTACGATCCCGATCAGCCGACGCACTTGCCGCATGAAGATTTTCTTGAGGAACACCCATGAGATCCCGCATTGCCGCCGTGCAGTACAAACTGCGCCATATCGATAACTGGACCGGCTTCGAGGCGCAGGTCAATTTCGTCCTCAACGCCGCCGCGGACTACCAGCCGCATTTCGTGCTGCTGCCGGAAATATTCACCACTCAGCTGCTGTCCTTCATGGACAACGACGATGTGCCCAGTGCGGTGCGTGAGCTGAGCGACTACACGGAGCGCTACACCGAACTGCTGCGCAGCCACGCGATGAAGCACGGCTACTTCCTGATCGGCGGCAGCCATCCCAATCTGCGCGATGGCAAGCTGCTGAACACCGCCTTCCTGTTCACTCCGAGTGGAGAAGTTCATACCCAGGACAAGATCCACCGCACGCGCTGGGAGAAGGAAAAATGGGCCACCGACCACGGCGACGTGCTCAAGGTTTTCCACACGCCGCATGGGAAGATCGCCATCCTGATCTGCTACGACATCGAGTTTCCCGAACTGGCGCGCCGCGTCGCAGAGGAAGGCGCCGAGATCGTTTTCGTACCCTCCTGCACCGACGATCGACAAGGCTTTCTGCGTGTGCGCTACTGCTGCCACGCCCGCGCGATCGAGAACCAGGTCTACGTCGCCATGACCAGCACGGTCGGCAATCTGCCGGTCGCCGGTCTGCGACTGCACTACGGGCAGGCCTCGATCATCACGCCCTCCGATTTTCCGTTCGCACGCGACGGCATCGCGGCGGAAGGGGTAATCAACGAAGAGCAGATCGTCGTAGCCGACGTCGACCTGGCGCTGCTCGACGAGAACCGCCTAAAAGGCACGACGATCCCGCTACTCGACAAACGCGCCGATTTCTACGGCCTGCGGCCGATGGCCGTGAAAGTCGCCTGAAAGTCGGCGCCGGCGGGACGGCGCCACCCCCACACAGAAAGTATTATGATTGTTATATTTCCACCCCCACCAAAAGGATAACGATCATGAAGAACAGCATGCGCCTCATCGGCATCGCGCTGGCCGGAATGCTCCTCGCTTCCGGCAGCGTGCTCGCAGAAAAACCTTCTTGGGCAGGTAACGGCAAGCACGGCGACCGCGAAGAACGCGAGCGCGGTGGCGACCGTCGCGATGATCGATATCGCGAGCGTCGCGACGACCGCTACATGGAACGCCGTGACGATCGCGGCGGCATCAACATCGACTTCCACTTTGGGAGCGACTCGCGTCGCATCGCCAGCGAGTATTACGGCGCCCAGGCGCGTGCCGGCCACTGCCCGCCGGGCCTCGCGAAGAAGAACAACGGTTGCATGCCGCCGGGCCAGGCCAAGAAATGGCGTCGCGGCTACGCGCTGCCCAGCGACGTGCGCTACTACGATGTACCGCGCGACCTGTTGATGCGCCTGCCGCCGCCGCCGCCCCAGCACCGCTACGTGCAGGTCGCCGGCGACATCCTGATGATCGCCGTCGGCACGAGCATGGTCGTCGATGCAATGGAAGATCTGATGCGCTGAGGCTCGACCCGATAAGGAGAAGGCGATGAATATTGTTCACATCATCCTGACTGCGCTGGTACTCGCCTTCTCCTCCGGTGCCCATGCGGCCTCCAAAGAGGAAATCAACGCCGAAGTCAGGGAAGCGCTCAAGAACTTCCAGAAACAGACCAGTGCTGGCCACGACCTCTCGAAAAGGGCTGCCGGCATGCTGGTCTTTCCGAGCGTAATCAAGGCCGGCATCGGCATCGGCGGCGAATTCGGCGAAGGCGCGCTGCTGATCAAAGGCAAGACGGTGGCCTACTACAATCTCGCGGCCGCTTCCATCGGCTTCCAATTGGGCGCCCAGGCGCGCAGCCAGATCGTGCTGTTCATGAACGACAAGGTGCTCGCCGACTTCCGCAACAGCGACGGATGGAAAGCCGGCGTCGACGGCAGCGTGGCGCTGGCCACCCTCGGAGCCGGCGGGGCCGTCGACACCGAGACGGCCAAGCAGCCGATCATCGGCTTCATCTTTTCGAACAAGGGACTGATGTACAACCTGACGTTCGAGGGCTCGAAGATTACGCGCATCGAGAAGTGACTGCCTTCAAGCGTGTGACTTCCCGACGGAGCTGAAGCATGGCTTTGCAGGAGGAAACCCTCTCCTGCAATCTCTAATAGAATGGCGGGTTCTTACTAAATAGCTAGTACTTGCCGCTCAACTGCCGTGAAACAGAAACGCACCGCCAATCCGCTCAAGCCCCTCCACACCAGCCGCCCTGCCGCAAGACTGTCCGACCTGCCGCCGCTCGGCATGGATGCCAAGGCCCTTGAACTGGATATCCGCCGCTATTTCGGCACGTTCCTCGGACGCGACAAATATTGTCGCTCTTCCCATTACCCTTACCAGGCACTGGTACTGGCGCTGCGCGACCGGCTGATGGAGCGCTGGAAGCGCACGCGCTACGCCTACGAAGAAGCCGGCGCCAAGCACGCCTACTACCTGTCGCTCGAATTCCTCATGGGGCGTACGCTGAACAATGCCCTGCTCAACCTCGGCCTCGAGGAATCCGCCGGACCGGTGCTGAAAAAGCTCGGCCTCGATCTCGAGGAACTGATCGACAACGAGAACGATGCCGGCCTCGGCAACGGCGGTCTCGGCCGGCTGGCCGCCTGCTTCCTCGACAGTTGCGCCACGTTGCAGTTGCCGGTAATGGGCTACGGCATCCGCTACGAATACGGGATGTTCCGCCAACGCATCGAGAACAGCCGTCAGCTCGAAGAGCCGGACCACTGGCTGCGCGACGGCAACCCCTGGGAACTGGAACGCCCCGAGCACACACGCCGCATCCATTATTACGGCCGTACCGAGTACTACAGCGACGCCAAGGGACGGCTGCACGCGCGATGGGTCGACAGCCACGACGTGCTGGCAGTGCCGTTCGACACGCCGATCCCCGGCTACCGCAACGGTACGGTCAATGTACTGCGCTTGTGGAAGGCAGCGGCCACTGACGAGTTCGACCTCGGCGAATTCAATGCCGGCGCCTACGCGGAGTCGGTTGCGGCGAAGAACGCGGCCGAGAACATCACCATGGTGCTCTACCCCAACGACGCTTCCGAGAACGGCAAGGAGTTGCGCCTCAAGCAGCAGTACTTCCTAGCCTCGGCCAGCCTGCAGGACGTACTGGAACGCTGGGAACTGCATCACGACAACGACTTCTCGCGCTTCGCCGAGATGAACTGCTTCCAGCTCAACGACACCCACCCGACCATCGCCGTGGCGGAACTGATGCGCCTGCTGATGGACGAGCACGCGCTCGAGTGGGATGCAGCTTGGGCGATCACCCGACACACGATGGCCTACACCAACCACACGCTGCTGCCCGAAGCGCTCGAGAAGTGGCCGGTGCGCATGTTCGGCCAACTGCTGCCGCGCCTGCTGGAGATCATCTACGAGATCAACGCCCGCTTCCTCAAGGAGGTGGCGCAGCGCTGGCCCGGCGACAACGCCCGCCTCGCCCGCATGTCGCTGATCGAGGAAGGTCCGGAACCGCAGGTGCGCATGGCCTACCTCGCCATCGTCGGCAGCTTCTCGGTGAATGGCGTCGCGGCCCTCCACTCCGATCTGCTGCAGCAGGGCCTGTTCCGCGATTTCTACGAGATGTGGCCGGAGAAGTTCAACAACAAGACCAACGGCGTCACTCAGCGTCGCTGGATGGCCTCAGCCAATCCGGGGATGAAGCGGCTGATCGACGAAGCCATCGGCAAGGGCTGGGTCACGCACCTCGACGAACTCAAGCGCCTCGCACCGCTGGCCGACGATCCCGTCTTCCGCCAGCGCTGGGCCGCGGTCAAGCGCGACAACAAGCTGCGGCTGGCCGAGCTGGTCGAGCGCGACTGCAAGGTGGCATTCGATCCCGACGCGCTGTTCGACGTGCAGGTCAAGCGCATCCACGAATACAAGCGTCAGTTGCTCAACGTCCTGCACGTCATCCACCTCTATGCCCGCCTCAAGGCAGGAGACGGCAAGGATTGGACGCCGCGCTGCGTGCTGATTGGCGGCAAGGCCGCTCCCGGCTATTTCATAGCCAAGCGCATCATCTCGCTGATCAGCAAAGTGGCGGAAACCATTAACGCAGATCCAGAGATCGGCGACCGCCTCAAACTCGCCTTCTTGCCCAACTACCGCGTCTCGGCGATGGAGGTAATCGCGCCGGGCAGCGACCTCTCGGAGCAGATCTCGACCGCCGGCAAGGAAGCCTCGGGCACCGGCAACATGAAGTTCATGATGAACGGGGCGGTAACCATCGGCACGCTCGACGGCGCCAATATCGAGATCCGCGAGGAAGTCGGCGACGACAACTTCTTCCTGTTCGGCCTCACTGCCGCCGAAGTCGAGGCGACCCGACGCAGCTACGATCCCGACGCGATCATCAATGCCGATCCCGATCTCAAGCGTGTCATGATGCTGATCGAATCCGGCCATTTCAACCGCTTCGAGCCCGGTCTGTTCGACCCGATCGTCAAGGCGATCCGCAGCCCGCACGACCCCTGGCTGGTGGCGGCCGATTTCCGTTCCTTCGTCGATGCGCAGGAGCGCGTGGCGGACGCATATCGCGACCAGGAGCGCTGGACGCGCATGAGCATTCTCAACACCGCGATGAGCGGCAAGTTCTCCACCGACCGCACCATGCGGGAATACAACGCGGAGATTTGGAAACTGCAGACGGTGCAGCCGGGCAGCTAGGCGGTAGCAGACCTGCGGCAGCGACCGGTCACAGCGCTCGCGCGGAGAGCCATCTCGTCAGGATCGCATACAGGTGCTTCGGTTTGACCGGCTTGGGAATGAAATCGTCCATGCCAGCATCGAAGCAACTCGACCGATCCTCGGCGAACACGTTCGCGCTCATCGCCAGAATCGGCGTTGCGGCACGCCCAGGCAACTGGCGAATGCGGCGCGTCGCTTCCAACCCGTCCATGTCCGGCATCTGCACATCCATCAGAATCAGCCGGTACTCGTTCCGCTCGGCCAGCCTTATCGCCTCTGCGCCGTCAGCCGCAGCATCAACGAAGAGCCCCGCATCACCGAGCATCGTCAGGGCGACCTCACGGTTGATCGGCTCGTCCTCGACGAGGAGCACACGGCTGCCGGCATGCTCGCTCAACAGCACCAACTGAGCATCCCCGGGGGCTAACGAAACCACTTCGCCTGCCTCCTCCCCTTTCTTGAGGCGGGCAGTGAACCAAAAGGTACTGCCCACTCCCTGCCGGCTCTCGGCACCGGCATCTCCGCCCATCAGTACCGCGAACTTCTTGGTAATGGCCAGCCCCAGTCCTGTCCCGCCGTACTTGCGCGTCGTGGCGCTATCCGCTTGTTCGAAAGCGGAAAACAGCCTTGCCAGAGCCTCCGGGGCGATGCCGATGCCGCTGTCCTCCACCTCGAAGCGCAGCAGCACGCCGGCGGCATCCTCCTCGACGAGCCGCACGCGCAGCGTGACTTGGCCTCGTTCGGTGAATTTGATGGCATTGCTGGCGTAATTGAGCAGTGCCTGCTGCAAGCGGGTGGAATCGCCGTCCAGATTGTCTGGAAGCTCTCCGACATCCGTCAGAAGCCGCAAACCCTTGGCCATGGCACGTTCGTGCAGGATCGAGACGACGTTGCCGAGCAGACCAGCGACCTTGACCGGCGCCTCATCGAGGACGAGCTTGCCTGCCTCGATCTTGGAGAGGTCGAGGATCGCGTTGAGGATCGCCAGCAGATGGTCGCCGGCCAACTCCAGTTTGTGCAGTTTGTCGAGTTGGCCGGAGCTGAGTGGTTCGCGCCGGATCAGGTGCGTCATGCCGGTAATGGCATTGAGCGGCGTACGAATTTCGTGCGACATATTGGCGAGAAAAGCGGTTTTCGCCACATTGGCCGATTCGGCAACCTCCTTCGCCTGGATCAACTCCTGGTTGGCCACTTCCAGCTGGGCAGTACGTTCGCGGACACGCTCCTCCAATTCAGCAGCAAGGCTTTGGCGTGCCGCAATATCGGCACGGATGGTCGAAGCCATGTGATTGAAGCGCTCGATGAGGTGCCGCAGTTCCGGGCTGCCATGCGGCTCGAGATAAGTGTCCAGGCGACCCGAGGCCAACTCGTCCGCCGCCGCTTCCAGCTGCGCCAACGGACGCAAACCGAAATACAGCACGATCCAGATGCCGACGAAAGCCAGCGCCACAGCCAGCAGCAGGATTGCCAGATGACTCAGCAGGCGATGCCAAGCTCGGTCGGCCGGCTGCAGCGGGCTCAAGACGAGTGTCAGTTCGCCGTAATCGCGGCCGCCTACGGCAAGCTTCGTCTTTCCGCTGACGGTTGCATAACCGAAATGCCCCGTGAACCAACTCGGCGCGACACAAGCGGGAGTCTTTCCTGCACTGGCAAGCTCCGCCCCGCTCATGTCGCGATATTGAACCTCGGCAATCAAGGGGCGCAGTGCATAGTGGTCAAGCGTCTGCTGCAAGGTGGAGAAATCGCCGATCACCACCGTTTCCGTGAGTGCAGCAGGCAGGGTTTCGAGTTCCTGGGCGAGGGCGGCCTGCATGTCCGCTCGCACATCTGCTGCTTCTTGTCGAGCCGAAACGCTCAGCATCGCCAATCCCGCGACGATCAGCGCAATGCTGGCCGTCACCAGCAAGCGGCCGAAAAAGGGCATGCGATCCCAGAGATTCGCCATGTCCTACTTGAAGTCCTTCACGAGCGTATGCTTGTAAAAATTGACGTAGTTCTGGTAGTCGGCAGGCGACGAGGCGCGAAAGCCGTAAGGCGGCTTCTGGCCGACCGTCTGTGCGCTCGCTTCGAGAATCCTGCGCCCTTCGTCATTGCCATCCATCCCGTCGATCGCCACTTTAACCGCCTCGGCGACTGCCGGCGGGACACGCGGATGGACGGCAATGGGCAGGTTGTAGAACGGTGACGACTCCCACAATACGCGGTAGCGCAGGTTCTCGCGCGCAGCGAAAGCTTTCATCACCTGGCTGTTGACCCCGGCGGCAATGACTCGGTGCGCCTTCAGTTGCCCCATGATGCCTTCCTGATTGCCGCCGAACACCGGCGTCACGCCAACTCCCTGCCGCAGCAGCGCATCCATCGGCACCGCATAGCCGACGAAGGCGGCCAGCGAAGGAAAACCGACTTCCTTGCCTTCGAGATCCTTGAGCGTAGCTATCGGCGAATCCTCGAGCGTGACGATCTGTCCCTTGATCGCCTCCTCGAGCGGCCGCAGAATGACCTGGTAGTTGGCTGCCGCCATGCGCGGCTGGAAGAACGTGTTCGAATAGACGAAATCGTATTCGCCGCGTTCGATGGCCTCATTCGATTCTGGCGCCGTGCGCGCCGCTTTCAGCACTAGGCGAATGCCTGTCTTCTTCTCGACATAGCCGAGAATCGGGTTCCAGTACTGCGCGGTCAGTACTGCGCTGCGCTGGGAGAGGACGCCGAATGAATACGATTCTGCCCGAGCCAGCACGGGTGCGACGAGGAGGGCGAGCGATAGCACAGTAACCAGAAACGGCTTAGAGAAACGAAAATCGCCCATCAATTACCTCCATACAACTTTATTAATATATCTCATACTTAAGGATATCACTGTTTGGAAATAGCTGAGACAACGAATACCCCCTGCGCAGGCTGATGATCATAATGCGGGACGATCGCTATAGCCAATTCTGCTGTCATGTTCCATACTGAATCATGGATGCCGTGGAAAGAAATGAACTGGTTTTCCGGGCGCGCGGCCTGACGAAGATTTATCGCATGGGAGAGGTCGAGGTTCCGGCCTTGCGCGGCATCGACCTCGAGTTGTATGCAGGCGAGATGGTGGTGCTGCTCGGGCCGTCCGGCAGCGGCAAGTCCACGCTGCTGAACATTCTCGGCGGCCTCGATACGCCAACCGCGGGCGATGTGTATTACCTCGACCACAACCTCACGGCAGCCGGCGACCGCGACTTGACACTGTTCCGCCGCGACCACGTCGGCTTCGTTTTCCAGTTCTACAACCTGATCCCCAGCCTCACCGCACGCGAGAACGTCGCAGTGGTAACCGAGATATCACCGGCGCCGATGCGCCCAGAGGAGGCGCTGACTCTGGTCGGACTCGGAGAGCGCCTCGACCACTTCCCTGCCCAGCTGTCGGGCGGCGAGCAGCAGCGTGTCGCCATCGCACGCGCCATCGCCAAGAACCCCGCGGTGCTGCTCTGTGACGAGCCCACAGGCGCGCTCGATTCGCAGACCGGCGTCGTGGTCCTGGAAGCCATCGAGCGGGTCAATCGCGAGCTGGGCACGCTGACGGTGCTGATCACCCACAACGCCGGCATCGCCGAGATGGCCGACCGGGTCATCCGCCTCAGCGACGGCCACGTCATCGAAAGCCGTACCAATGCCGTCAAGAAGCCCGCGCACGAGTTGAGCTGGTGATGAAGAGCTTGCGATGAAACTCTCCCTGGCCCCCCTCGACCTCAAGCTACTGCGCGATCTCTGGCATATGCGCGGCCAGGTGCTAGCCATCGCGGCGGTAATCATGGGCGGCGTCGCGACGCTGGTGATGTCCCTGACGACCTACGATTCGCTCACCACTACACGTGACCGCTTCTACGCAGAGTACCGCTTCGCGGCAGTATTCGCCGTGCTCAAGCGCGCGCCGGAATCGGTCGCCGAACGGCTACGCGCGGTGCCCGGCGTCGAGCGCCTGGAAACCCGCGTCAGAGCGGGAGTCAAGCTCGAAGTACAGGGATTTGGCGATCCGATCACCGGCCTGCTGCTGTCGGTGCCTGACGGCGGCCCGCCCCAGCTCAACGACATCCACATGAAGCGCGGCCGCACGGTCGAGCCTTACAGCAGCAACGAAGTCGTGCTGTCCGACACCTTCGCCGAAGCCCACCGCCTGGAGCCGGGCGACAAGATCGCCGCGATCATCAACGGCAAGCGCAAGGCGCTCACCGTGGTCGGCGTCGCGGTCTCGCCGGAGTATGTGTATCAGATCGCGCCAGGCGCGATGTTCCCGGACTTCAAGCGCTACGGCGTGCTGTGGATGGGACGCAACGCGCTCGCCGCCGCCTACGACATGGAGGGCGCGTTCAACAACGTCACCGCCACGCTCGCACGCGGCACGCAGGTGCAGGAAGTCATCGACCGCTTCGACGGCATCCTCGCTCCCTATGGCGGCACGGGCGCCTATCCGCGCAAGGACCAGTTTTCGAACCGCTTCCTGTCCGAAGAGCTCAAGCAGTTGCAGACGACGGCGACGATCTTCCCGGCCATCTTCCTCGGCGTGGCCGCCTTCCTGCTCAACGTGGTGATCAGCCGTCTGGTCGCCCTGCAACGGGAGCAGATCGCCATCCTCAAGGCATTTGGTTATTCCCATCTCGTCATCGCCGGACATTTCGTCAAGCTGGTACTGGTCGTGGTGGTGATCGGCGTGGGGGCCGGCACCGCATTGGGCGCCTGGTTCGGCCGCGGCCTCTCTGACGTCTACATGGAGACGACATTCCGCTTCCCCTACCTAGACTATCTGCTCAACCCTGGCGTCGTGATTGTCGCACTGGTGGTGAGTGCCACCGCCGCAATCAGCGGCACACTCATCGCGGTTTTCCGCGCCGCACGCCTGACACCAGCCGAAGGCATGCGACCGGAGACGCCCGCCATCTATCGCACCACGGTGATCGAACGCATTGGACTGCAGCGCTGGCTCGCCTCCCCGTCGCGCATGATCGTGCGCCATATCGAACGCCGACCGCTTAAGGCAGTGCTCACCGTGCTCGGCATCGCCTGCGCCTGCGGCCTGATGATGGTGGGAAACTACCAGAAGGGTGCGATCGATTTCATGGTGGATGTGCAGTTCCGCCAGTCGGCGCGCGAAGACCTTTCGCTGACATTCATCGAGCCGACATCGGGCCGGGTTCTGCACGAGTTGGCCGCTTTGCCGGGTGTCACCCACGTCGAAGGCTTCCGCGACGCGCCGGCCATCCTGCGCTTCCGCAACTACAGCCACCGTCACGCGCTCTTCGGCATCCAGCCGGACGGTACGCTACACCGCTCGCTCGACCGGCGGCTACAGCCGGTCAGTGTTCCAGCCGGGGGCGTGGTGCTCACCGACCATCTCGCCAACAAGATCCTTCACGTGCAGCCGGGCGACATGCTGACGATCGAGATCCTGGAAGGCAGGCGCCGCACCGTCGAGGTTCCCGTGCTCGGCATCACGCAGCAGTTCCTCGGCGTTTCCGCCTACATGCAGCAGGCGTCGCTGAACGAGTTGCTGCGCGAAGGCAATGTCGTTACCGGTGCCTACCTCGCCATCGAGCCGGGCACCGAGCCGCTTGTCTATGCGGAACTGCATGAACGGCCGCGCGTGCTCGGCATGGTGGCAAACGACGCCGCGATCCGCAGCTTCTATGCGACGATCGGCGAGTTCGTGCTGTTCTACAACCTGGTATCGACGCTGCTCGCAGGTGCGATCGGCTTCGGCGTCGTCTACAACAGCGCGCGCATCGCACTGTCGGAAGGCGGGCGCGAGCTCGCCAGCCTGCGCGTACTGGGCTTCACCCGCGGCGAGATTGCCTATATCCTCCTAGGCGAACTGGCCGTACTGGCGCTCGCTGCGATTCCTGTCGGCATGCTCGTCGGCATCGGACTGGTCGGCATTCTCGTGCAGGCTTTCGAGAGCGAGTTGTACCGGCTGCCGATGACGCTCACATCCGAGAACTATGCCATGGGTGCGGCGGTGATCGTCGTATCCGCCCTGCTGTCGGGTTGGCTGGTCTGGCGCCAGCTCGGCAAACTCGACCTGGTGGCCGTCCTGAAGACTCGGGAATAGGAAGGAAAAGCCTCATGCAATTGCGCGCACGTATCGGCTTCACCCTGCTCGCCGTCGCCGTCGTGGGCGGACTGCTGTTCGGCTTCTTTCCCGGCGCGGTTCCCGTCGAAACTACCGCAGTGACGAAAGGCCCGCTGGTCGTAACCGTCGAGGAGGAAGGCAAGACGCGCGTACGGGACCGCTACGTGATTTCCGCGCCGGTGGCAGGACATCTCCGGCGTATCGAACTGCGCGTCGGTGATGCTCTCCAGATTGCACAGACGGTTGCCGTCATCGAACCGATGCGATCGAGCGCACTCGACCCGCGTTCGCATGCCCAGGCGGCAGCCATGCTGCAGGCAGCGGAAGCGGTACTCGCTGCGGCGCGGGCGAACGCCAAGGCCGCCGCCGCGCAGGCCGAACTCGCCCGCCAGGAACTGGATCGCGCCGATGCGCTGCGTAAATCGAAGTTTGTTTCCGAGCAGGCCCTGGACAAGGCGCGCACTGATGCCGACCGCAGCCAGGCTGCCAAGACAGCGGCGGAGCATGAAGTCGTCGCCGCACAGTTCGAGCGTGAACGCGCACGCGCCGCGCTCACCGACGTTGCACGCCTGCACGGCGGCAAGCCGGTGGACCTCCTGTCGGTGCGCACTCCCGTCGCCGCTGCCGTGCTGAAAGTGGTTCAGGAGAGCGAAGGCACGGTGCAGGCGGGCAGCCCGCTGCTCGAGGTCGGCGATCCGCGGTCGCTCGAAGTGCAAATCGAAGTGCTCTCCAGCCAGGCCGTCAAGATTGCCCCCGGCGCCAAAGTGCTGTTCGAGCGCTGGGGCGGAGAAAAACCGCTGCAGGGGGTGGTGCGCGTCGTCGAGCCGACCGGCTTCACCAAGATCTCGGCGCTCGGCGTCGAGGAGCAGCGCGTGCGCGTAATTGCAGACTTCACTTCGCCGCGAGAGGAATGGCAGCGCGTCGGCGACGGCTACCGGGTCGAGGCGCGCTTCGTGGTCTGGGAAGGTGCCGATGTCCTGCAAGTTCCTGCCAACGCGCTGTTCCGCCACGACGGCGGCTGGGCGGTGTTCGTCGCGGAAGCGGGCCGCGCACGGCTCAATCCTATCCAGACCGGGCAGCGCAACGGACTACAGGTCCAGGTGCTGTCAGGCCTCGAGGCCGGAATGCAGGTGATCTCACACCCCGACGACAAGATCGCCGACGGCAAGCGGATCAAGCTGCGCTAGCCGCGCGGAAAAGTCGGCGTTCGCGGGACGGCGCAAAAGTCGGCGCCGGCGGGACGGCGCCGGCGGCCCGCTCAGAAGAGTTCGCTGCCCATGCCGGCGATCGCAGCATCACCGGCCTTGACCGTTTCGGCATAGGCCTGCGCCTGCGGCAGCAACTGGTCAGCATAGAACTGGGCAGTGGCGATCTTGGCGCGATAGAAAGCCTGGTCGCCCTCGCTGCGGTCGAGATGGCCTGCGGCCACTAGCGCGGCGCGGCCCATCTGCCATCCGCCACAGACAATGCTGGCCAGATGCAGATAGGGTACCGCGGCGGCGAGTACGCCTGAAAGGCCAGTCTTGGCATTCGCGGCCAGCCATTCGGTCGCGCCCGTCCAGGCCTGCAGCGCGGCACCGAGCCGCTTGCCGATGCCCTGCAGCTCAGGCCGCGAGGCCGTCCCAAGCGCCTTGGCGGTCGCGGCGACTTCGCCGAAAACGATTTTGGCGGTGGCGCCCTGGTCGCGCATCAGTTTGCGGAACAGCAGATCATTGGCCTGTATCCCCGTCGTGCCCTCGTAGATCGTCGTGATGCGCGAATCGCGCCAGTGCTGTGCGGCGCCGGTCTCCTCGATGAAGCCCATGCCGCCGTGAATCTGGATGCCGAGCGAGGTCACCTCGATGCTCATCTCAGTGCTGCCCCCCTTGACGATCGGGATCATGAACTCGGCCAAGTAGAGGTTGCGCTTGCGCTCGTCCGCATCGGCAGAGGCATGCGCACGGTCGAGCAGGCCGGAGGTACAGTAGGCGATGGCGCGGCAGGCCTCGATGCGAGATTTCATCAGCATCAGCATGCGGCGGATGTCGGGATGCTTGTCGATGGTGACGAGCAGCTCGCCACTGACGGCGTCGCGGCCCTGCTTGCGCTCGCGCGCGTAGGCGAGCGCCTGCTGGTAGGCGCGTTCGGCAATGGCCACGCCCTGCAGGCCAACGCTCTGGCGCGCCTCGTTCATCATGATGAACATATACTCAAGGCCGCGGTTCGGCTCGCCGAGCAGGTAGCCGACTGCGCCGCCACCGAACGTACCCTCATCGCCGTAGGCCATCACGCAGGTCGGGCTGGCGTGGATACCCAGTTTATGTTCGAGCGAGACGCAAACCGCGTCGTTGCGCGCCCCGAGCGAGCCGTCGGCATTGACGAGGAACTTCGGCACGAGGAACATCGAGATGCCCTTCACGCCAGCCGGCGCGTCGGGCAGGCGGGCGAGCACGAGATGAATGATGTTCTCGGTCATGTCGTGATCGCCGTAGGTGATGAAGATCTTCTGGCCGAATACCCGGTAGCTGCCGTCCGCCTGCGGCTCGGCGCGCGAACGGATCAGCGCGAGATCGGAACCAGCCTGCGGCTCGGTGAGGTTCATCGTGCCGGTCCATGTGCCTGCCACCATCTTCTCGAGGAAGACACTCTTCAACTCGTCGCTGGCGCATGTCAACAGCGCCGATACCGCACCGGTTGTGAGCAGCGGACCAAGGGAGAACGACATGTTCGACGACTGGATCATCTCCATCACGGCAACGCCGAGCGCCTCCGGCAGCCCTTGCCCACCATACTCCGCAGGCATGGTGATGCCGTTCCAGCCAGCCTCGCAGAAAGCCTGGTAAGCCTCCTTCCAGCCGGCAGGTGTCGTTACGCCTTGCGGTGTCAACTGGCAGCCCGCCTTGTCGCCGATGCGGTTCAGCGGCGCAAGCACCTCGCCGGTGAATTTCGCGGCCTCATCGAGAATGGCGTCGGCCACATCTGGCGTCGCCTCCTCGTAACCCGGCAGCTTGGCGATCTCCGGCAGGCCGGCCAGTTCGTCCATGACGAAGCGCATATCCTTGACGGGTGCGATGTAGTCGCTCATTTTTCTTTCCTCTTCTCCACTAAAACGATTCTTTGCACAGGGCGGCGCGCGCCGCCCGGTATTCATCCTTCAGGCGAGCGACGATCTCGGCGGCCGGCAGCACGGTGTCGATGGAACCGACCCCCTGCCCCGCACCCCAGATGTCGCGCCATGCCTTAGCCCCCCCCTCCGCCGGCTGCCCGCCGAAGTTCATCGCGCTCTTGTCGCGCAACGGCAGGTTGTCCGGGTCGAGTCCCGCCGCGACGATGCTCGGCTTCAGGTAGTTGCCATGCACTCCCGTGAAATACGGCGTATAGACGATATCGGCAGCCGCCGCATCGACGAGCGCCTGCTTGTAGGCATCGCTAGCGTTCGCCTCGCGGCTGGCGATGAAGCGCGTGCCGATGTAGGCATAATCGGCACCCATCGCCTGCGCAGCGAGGATGGCGCGGCCGTTGGCGATCGCCCCCGACAGCACGAGCGGCCCGTCGTACATCTTGCGTATCTCCGCGACCAGCGCGAACGGGCTCAGCGTGCCGGCATGCCCGCCCGCACCGGCGCAGACGAGGATCAGGCCGTCGACGCCGGCTTCGAGCGCCTTCTCGGCATGGCGCACGCTGATCACGTCGTGGAATACCTTGCCGCCGTAGGCATGAACATGCGGCACGATGTCGTTCGGCGCGCGCAGGCTGGTGATGATCAGCGGCACCCGATGCTTGGCGCACAGCGCCATGTCGTGCTCCAAGCGCTCGTTGGACTGGTGGATGATCTGGTTCACCGCGAAGGGAGCGGCCTGCGGATCGTCTGCCAGTTCCGCTTTGATGCGCGTCAGCCACTCGTCGAGCAACTCCTTGGGCCGGGCATTGAGCGCCGGGAAAGATCCAATCACGCCACTCTTGCACTGGGCAATCACCAGCTCCGGATTGGAGACGATGAACATTGGCGCGCAAATCACCGGCAAGGCCAACTTGTCGCGCCAATCGACACAGGAAGTCATCAGCCTTTTTCCTTCAGCGCGCGACGCAGGATCTTGCCGACGTTGGTCTTCGGCAGTTCGCTGCGGAACTCGACGTGCTTCGGCACCTTGTAACCGGTGAGATACGTACGGCAGTGCTCGATGAGCACCTGCTCGGTCACACCATCGTCCTTGCGCACGACGAAGATCTTCACCGCCTCGCCGGAATGTTCGTCCGCAACGCCAACCGCAGCGACCTCTACCACGCCCGCATGCATCGCCACCGCCTCCTCAACCTCGTTCGGATAGACGTTGAAGCCGGAGACGAGAATCATGTCCTTCTTGCGGTCCACGATGTACACAAAACCCTTGTCATCCATGTAACCCATGTCGCCGGTGCGCAGGAAGCCGTCGGGGCCAAGCACCGCGGCCGTCTCCTCCGGGCGCTGCCAGTAGCCGGTCATCACTTGCGGACCGCGGATGCAGACTTCGCCTACCTGACTCGTCGGCAACTCGCGACCGTCATCGTCTCGGATTGCCACCTCGGTCGACGAGATCGGCAGGCCGATCGAACCGTTGAAGGTCTTCATGTCGAGCGGGTTAATCGTCGCCGCCGGCGAGGTCTCCGTCAGTCCATAGGCCTGGATCAGCGGGTTGCCGGTCACCTTGAGCCAGCGTTCGGCCACCGGCGCCTGCACGGCCATGCCGCCGCCGAGCGTGACATTCATCGTCGAGAAGTCGAGCTTCGCAAACTCCGCGTTGTTGAGCAGCGCGTTGAACAGAGTATTCACCCCGGTTACGACGCTGACCGGATACTTGCTCCATTCCTTGACGAAATTCGGGATATCGCGCGGGTTGGCAATCAGCAGGTTGCGCGCCCCGACCATCATGAAGGTCAGGCAGTTCGCGGTCAGCGCGAAGATGTGATAGAGCGGCAGGGCCGTGACAACGAACTCCCGTCCTTCCCTGACCTTCGACTTGATCCAGGCGTGAGCCTGCATCACGTTGGCGCAGATGTTGCCGTGGGTCAGCATCGCTCCCTTGGACACCCCCGTCGTTCCGCCGGTGTACTGCAGGAACGCGATGTCATCGTGGCCGAGCGTCACCGCAGTGAAACCGTTCGTACGGCCGGCCGACAAGGTGCTGGAGAAGTTCATCGCCCCGTCGATCTTCCACGCCGGCACGAGCTTCTTGATCTTGCGCACCACGAAGTTGACCAAGGCGCCCTTGAGAGTGCCGAGCATCTCGCCCATCGGCGTGACCACCACATGCCTGACTGAGGTACGCGCAATTACCTGCTCCAGCGTATGGGCGAAGTTTTCGACGATGACGATAGCCTGGGCGCCTGAATCCTTGAGCTGATGTTCGAGTTCGCGGGGCGTGTAGAGCGGGTTGCAGTTGACCACTACGCAGCCGGCACGCAGCGTGCCGAACAGCGCTACCGGGTATTGCAGCAGGTTGGGCATCATCAGCGCGACGCGGTCGCCCTTCTTGAGGCCGAGCGATTGCAACCAGCCCGCGAACGCCTTGCTCTGGTCGTCGAGTTGCCGGTAGCTCATCTCCTTGCCCATGCTGATGTAGGCGACCTTGTCGCCATAGGTCGCACACGCCTTCTCGAAGATCGCCACCAGCGACGGAACGTCGGCGATGCTGATCTCTGCGGGAATGCCCTGCGGATAGGTCTTCAGCCAAATCTTTTCCATGTCGGTCTCCTCAACCGCCCAGCAGGGCTTTTTTCAGGGAAGCGTCGGCAGGGTTGTCGCCCAGCCAGACCTTGAGCAACGCAAGCGCCAGCGGCGGGCTATCGACCTTGCCGCGCGGCTTGCCGTTCAGGCCGACTTCCACACCGTTGGCAGTGAAGTCGATGGCGATGCTATCGCCCTCCTTGACCGCGCCGATCTGCTTCATGATGGCGCCAAGCTGGTCGGCATGCGGCTTGAGTTCGGTCATTTCGGCCGGTGCATGATTGTTGCGCAGCCCCTCGTCCAGCGCTCCATACAAGGCATCCGCGTCCATATCGCGCAGCATGCGCATCGCCATGCGGCGCGGCGGCGGGCTCGCATACACATCCGCCGGCGTTGCGGCCTTTTGTCCCAAATAAAGCGCACCGACATAGACCTTGAAGAACAGTTTGCTGCGCAGCCCTGCACCGTTCAGCGACAGCTCTTTGCCGCCCACCTGTGCCTTGTCATCGACCTTGACACCGGCCACCTCGGCCGCGTGCAGGCCGGATGACAAGACCAGAGCTGCAACCACCACGGCACCGCGAATGCCAATCATGCTCATGCCTCCTCCAAAGTATTGTTGTTAAGAATCTGCCTCAGACGCGCTCGAAAATGCCAGCTGCCCCCATGCCAGTACCGATGCACATCGTAACCATGCCATATTTTCCGCCGGTGCGCCGCAGTCCATGCACGACGGTTGCGGTACGGATCGCGCCGGTCGCGCCGAGGGGGTGTCCGAGCGCTATCGCCCCGCCCAGCGGATTGACCTTGGCAGGGTCGAGTCCCATCTCCTGGATTACCGCCAACGACTGGGCCGCGAAGGCCTCGTTGAGTTCGATCCAGTCGAGGTCGGCCTGCTTGAGCCCCGTCTGTTCGAGTACGCGCGGGATCGCGGCCACCGGCCCAATGCCCATGATCTCCGGCGCCACGCCGCCAACGGCATAGCCGGCAAAGCGGGCCAACGGGGTCAGGCCATGCTCCTTGATCGCCTTCTCAGACATCAGCAGCACCGCAGCAGCACCGTCGGACATCTGCGATGAGTTGCCCGCGGTCACCGAGCCTTTCGTATGGAACACCGGCCTGAGCTTTGCCAGCTTTTCGACGCTGGAATCGGGACGCGGCCCCTCGTCGGTGTCGACCGTGCGCTCGCGCACCTTCACCTCGCCGGTCTTCAGGTCAGGAAGCTGCTCGCGGATCGGATAAGGCGTCGTTTCGGCCTTGAAGTGGCCCGCGGCGATCGCAGCCGTGGCGCGTCGATGCGACTCGACGGCGAACGCGTCCTGCGCCTCCCGTCCGATCTTCCATTGCGTCGCGACTTTCTCGGCCGTCAGGCCCATGCCGTAGGCGATGCCGAGGTTTTCTTCCTTGGCGAAGATGGCCGGGTTCATGGCCATCTTGTTGCCCATCATCTGCGGCATCACTGTCATCGACTCGGTCCCGGCCGCGATCATCACGTCAGCCAGCCCCAGGCGGATCTGGTTCGCAGCATCTGCCACCGCCTGTACGCCCGAGGAGCAAAAGCGGTTGATGGTCATGCCGGGCACAGTAATCGGCAGCCCAGCCAGCAAGAGGCCGATGCGCGCGACGTTCATGCCCTGCTCGGCTTCCGGCATCGCGCAGCCGACGATCACATCTCCGATACGCGCCGGGTCGAGCCCGGGCGCCTGGGCCAGCACCGACTTGAGAACGTGGGCCAGCATATCGTCCGGCCGTACGTGCTTGAACATGCCGTTGCGCTTCGCGACGGGCAGTCGCGTCGCCGCGACGATGTAGGCATCCTGAATCTGTTTGCTCATTTCGACTCTCCTCGGCCGGATCAGTTACGCAGGGGCTTGCCGGTTTCCAGCGTGTGCTTGATCCGGGCCTGGGTTTCGGGGGTTTTCAGCAGCTCGACGAACAAGCGGCGCTCGACGGTAATCAGCCATTCTTCATCGACGAGGCTTCCGCCTTCGATGTCACCGCCGCACAGGGCGATCGCCGCAGACTTGGCGACGCGGTAGTCATGCGCCGAGATCATGCCGCCCTCCTTCATGTTGACGAGCATCATCTCCAGCGTCGCGATGCCGGTACGGCCGGCCACCGGGATGCCGCGTGCCGGCACAGGCGGTGCAAAGCCGGCGTCGGCCAGATTGCGCGCCTCCTTGAGGGCAACGTAAAGCAGTTCGTCGGCGTTGAACAGCACGGAGTCGGTCGGACTGGCGAAACCGAAGTCGATGGCTTCCAGCGCACTGCCCGCCACCTTTGCCATCGCGATGGTCTGGAACACCGGCTGCAGGAAATCGAACACCTCGCCGGGCGTCGCCGACTGCGCTGCCCACTGCGCCGCGCGAACAGCGAACTCCTTGCAACCACCTCCGGCGGGGATCAGCCCGACGCCGGCCTCGACCAGTCCGACGTAGCTTTCCAGCGCCAGCACGCGCTTGGCGCAGTGCATGAGGAATTCGCAGCCGCCGCCGAGCGCCATGCCCTGCACCGCGGCAACCACCGGCACCTGCGCGTACTTGAGGATCTGCGAGGTGCGCTGGAATTTCTCGACCGTTTGCTCCAGCAACTCGTACTGGCCGGCCGCACAGGCTTCGCTGACCTGCTTGAGGTTGGCGCCGAAGGCGAACGGCGCGGAGTGCCAGATCACCACGCCGTCGAGCGTCGTTTCCGCCTGGCGCACCGCGGCGAGGATGCCGTCGAGCACTTCGTTGCCGAGCGTATGGTTCTTCGAGATGACCGACAGGATGCCGATACCCGAGTCTATCTCGGGCAGACGCCATAGCCGCACACCCTCATTCTGGTAGAGCGTCTCGCCGGCCTGCTCCGGCGTCTTGGCGCCCGAGCCGAGCACCTGCTCGGGGAAGAGCTGACGTCCATATACCGGCAGGGACGAACGCGCGGCATAGCTTTGCCTGCTGGCCGACCACGATCCCTCCGGCGCATGCACGCCGCTGCGGCCATCGGTCACCCAAGCCGGCAACGGCGCGGAACTCATCGCCTTGCCGGCCGAGATGTCGGCAGCGATGGCCTGCGCGATCTCAGCCCAGCCGGCGGCCTGCCAGGTCTCGAACGGCCCTTGCGCCCAGCCGAAGCCCCAGCGCATCGCGAAATCGACGTCGCGCGCGTTGTCGGCGATCTGTTCGAGCTGCACCGCACAGTAATGGAACACATCGCGGAAGATCGCCCAGAGAAACTGCGCCTGAGGATGGCTGGATGCGCGCAGCGCGGCGAACTTCTCGGCCGGAACTTTCAGCTTCAGGATCGCGGCGATCTCCTCGTCGATGCTGCCCCCCGACATCCGGTAATCCTTGCTGGCCAGGTCGAGCACCTGGATTTCCTTGCCCTGCTTGCGGAAGATGCCGCACTTGGTCTTCTGTCCCAGCGCACCCTGCGCAATCAGCGCCGCCAGCCAGGCCGGCGTGGCGAAATGCGCATGCCAGGGATCGTCGGGCAAGGTGTCCTGCATCGTCTTCACGACATGGGCCAGCGTATCGAGGCCGACGACGTCGGCAGTACGGTAGGTGGCGCTCTTCGGCCTGCCGATCTGCGGTCCAGTCAATGCATCGACCGTGTCGAAGCCGAGCCCGAAGGCCTCCGTGTGGTGCATCACCGCGAGCATGGAGAAAACGCCGACGCGGTTGGCGACGAAGTTCGGCGTGTCGAGCGCGCGGATCACGCCCTTGCCGAGACGCGACGTCAGCCAGGTCTCCAACGCATCCATCGTCGCCGTACTGGTCTCGCGCGTGGCGATGATCTCGACCAGCCGCATGTAGCGCGGCGGGTTGAAGAAGTGGATGCCGCAGAAGCGCGGCCGCAATGCCGCGGGCAATCCCTGAGCCAGCGCGTTGATCGACAGGCCCGAAGTATTCGAGGCGATTACGGCATCGGCGGACAAGTGCGGCGCGATCTTCGCATAGAGGTCGTTCTTCCAGTCCATGCGCTCCGCGATCGCTTCGATCACCAGATCGCAACCGGCCAGCAGCGGCAGGTGCTCCTCGTAGTTCGCCGCGTCGATGTACTTCAGCTTGCCCTTGGAGGCGAGCGGCGCGGGGCTCAGCTTCTTCAGCGCATCGAGCGACTTGTTCACCACGCCGTTCTTGTCTCCCTCCTTGGCCGGCAGGTCGAACAGCACCACCGGGACATCCGCGTTTGCCAGATGAGCGGCGATCTGCGCACCCATCACCCCGGCCCCAAGCACGGCGGCCTTTTTCACGATCAGCTTTTTCAAGCGATTCTCCTTTCCTGATTGTTCCTTGCGTACTGCAACGGTCCGCCGGTGAAGGGCGCGAAGCCAGTGCCGAAAATCACGCCGGCATCGGCCAGATCGGCATCCTCGACAACACCCTCATCGACCAGGCGCTGCGCCGCCGTGATCAGAGGGGCTGTCAGACGTTCGACAAGATCGGCGGGCGCCGTCCCGCCAGCGCCGACTTTTGCCGGCTTGCCGTTCGACCACTTGTAAAAGCCCTGTCCGGACTTCTTGCCGAGCTGGCTCTTTTCGACGCGCTCCGTCAGGCAGTGCGGCGGCTCGGCGCCGCCGGCAAGCTGCTTGCCCGCAGCCATCGCAATATCCAGCCCGACGGTATCGATCAGTTCGATCGGCCCCATCGGCATGCCGAAGGCGAGCATCGCCTCATCCACCGCCTCGGGTGCCACGCCCTCGTCCACCGCCTGCATTGCCGCCAGCATGTAGGGCGCCAGCACGGCATTGACGAGGAAGCCGGGCGCGGATTTCACCGGCAATGGCAGCTTGTCGATCTGTTTGACGAAAGCGCAAGCGGCCTTCACGGCCGCCGGATCGGCCCCCGCCGTTTCCACCACCTCCACCAGCGGCATCAGCGCCACCGGGTTGAAGAAGTGGATGCCGACCAGCCGCTCGGGTTTCTCCAGCACGGTGCGCAAATCCTCGATCTTCAGGCTGGAGGTGTTGGTCGCCAATACCGCATGCGGCTTGAGCCGGGGTTCGATCGCCTTGAACAGCGCATGCTTGGCCTCGACACTCTCGAAGATCGCCTCGATCACCACATCGGCGTGCGCGACACCGTCACCGGCCACATCCGGAATCAGCCGATCGAAAGCGGCGCGTACGCGCAGCGGCTCGCGCAGCCGTTTCTCGAACAGCTTGTGGGCACGCGCCAACGCCGGAGAAATACGCTCGAGGCTCTGGTCCTGCAGCGTCACGGTCATGCCGCGCAATGCGCACCAGGCGGCGATGTCGCCGCCCATCACGCCGGCGCCGACGATATGGACGCGCTGCGCCTTGAAGTCCGCCGCCTTGCCGAAAGCCTTCAGACGCTCCTGCAGGAAAAAGACGCGCACCAGATTCTGCGCGGTTGGCGAACGCACGATGCGGTCGATGATCTCCGGCGCCTCCAGCGCGTTGCCGCCGTGCTTCGCCCAGATGTCGATGATCGCGTAGGGCGCCGGATAGTGCTCGGGGCGCGCTTTCTTCGCCACCTGCTTCCTGGCACCATTGGCGACGACGAACTTGAGCGGGCCGTTCAGCAGACGCTGCAGCAGCGGCGGACGGCGGCGCGGCTGGCTAGAGAGGACAAGTTGTTTCGCCGCCGGCATCATGATGCGCGGCGGCACGCAATCATCGGCCAGCCCCATCCTTTTCGCCCGTTTGGCATCGAGCGTCTTGCCGGTCAGCATCAGGTCGAGCGCGGCGGCGGGGCCTACTCGTTCCGGCAGGCGCAGCATGCCGCCCCAGCCGGGGAAGATGCCGAGCATCACTTCCGGCAGGCCCAGCTTGGTGCCCGGTTCGTCGATGACCAACAGGTAGCGGCAGGCCAATGCGAGTTCGAGGCCGCCGCCGAGGCAATGGCCGCGCACCAGCGCCAGCGTCGGATAGCGTACGGCAGCGAGCCGGTTGAACAAATCCCAACCGCGGGCAACCAGCGCCCGGCTCTTTTCCGGCGAGTCGATTCGCTTGAATTCCTCGATGTCTGCGCCGGCGATGAAGCCGGCCTCCTTGCCCGAGCGGAAAATCAGTGCCTTGGGCGGCTCACGCTCCATCAGATCGAGAAGTTCGCCGAGTTCGGCCATCACGTCGGCCGATAGCGCGTTCGCAGCCTCACCGGCACGATCCAGCATCGCCCAGGCCACCCCGTCGGCATCGCGTTGCAGTATCCAGTGTTTCATCTCAGCAGGTCTCCACCAGCATCGCGCCGCCGAGGCCGCCACCGATGCAGATCGTTGCGATGCCGCGCTTTGCATTATTCCGCCGCAGCACGTCGAGCAGGTGCAGCACGATGCGCGTACCGGATGCACCTACCGGATGGCCGATCGCCACCGCGCCACCATCGACGTTGAGCCGCGTTTCGTCGAGGGCGCCGAACGCCCCCTCCAGTTCCAGTTCGGTACGGCAATAGTCCTCCGACTGCCAGGCCGCTATGCAACCAAGCACTTGGGCAGCAAAAGCCTCATTGAGTTCCCAGTAGTCGATGTCGGCGAGCGTCAGGCCGTGCCGCTGCAGAATGGGCGTACTCGCATGTACCGGACCGAGCCCCATCTGCGCCGGATCGAGACCGGCCCACTGGCTATCGACGATGCGGCCGAGCGGCTTCAGGTTCCACTTCGCCAGTGCTGCTTCCGAGGCGAGCAGCAGCCAGGCTGCGCCGTCGGTGATCTGCGAGCTGTTGGCCGCGGTAATGTTGCCGTATTTCTTATCGAAGAAAGGCTTGAGCTTCGCCATGCCCTCCATGCTCGCATCGGGCCGCACGCCGTCGTCCTCGCCATAGACCTTGCCCGCGGCATCGACGACCGGCACGATCTCCGCAAAGTGTCCGGCCGCGCGTCCCGCCAGCGCGCGCTGATGACTGCGCACCGAGAATTCGTCCATCTGATTGCGTGTGATGCCGAACTTCCAGGCAAGGTTCTCGGCGGTCTGCCCCATCAGCAGGCCGACCACCGGATCGGTCAGTCCTTTCATCAGCCCGATCACCGGCGACAGCAGAGTGCCTGGCCGCAGCTTGAGGAAATGTCCCGCCTTCTGGCCTAGCGTCTTCATCTGCATCATGCCGGCGAACCAGCGCACCATCGCGTCGGAATAGAGCAACGGCGCGCGCGACAACGCATCGACGCCGCCCGCCAGCACCAGATCTGAGCGCCCGCACTGGATGTTGGCGATGGCCGAGTCGATCGCCTGCATGCCGGAAGCGCAGTTGCGCATCACCGTCCAGCCCGGCACCTTGCGCCCGCACCCCATGCGCAGCGCCACCATGCGGCCGATGTTGGTCTCGTCCGGGGAAGGCGCCGCACAGCCGAGGATGACCTCGTCGAGATCTTCCGGGGAAAAGGGCTGGCGCAACAGCAGCGCGCGACCCGACTGGGTAGCGAGATCGGAGGCGGCGAACGGGCCAGGGCCTTTCTGCGCCTTGAGAAAAGGCGTGCGTGCACCGTCGACAATGTAGATCGGCGCATTCATCGTCATTGCCATGATCAAGCCGCCATCCGGCATTCGGCCGGCTTGTTTGCCGTCGCCACGCCAAAGTCGAAGGGGAAGTCGTCAACACGGACGACAACGTCGCGCAGATGATTGCGCCGCCGCATGATTTCATATTCAGAAGGAGTGATGACGCCCAGCTCGGCCGCCACCGCCGCGATGTCGCGCACGTTGGCGCGCGGGTTGCCGTCGAAGCGGCCAGCCTTGTCGGCGGCGCGGATCTTGGCCTCGACGGGCTCGGCCGCGATCGTCGCCGCCAGCGCCAGTTCGATCGCACCGACCGGATCGTCCTCGCTAGACGCCAGGAAGCAGGCCGAAGTGAGCCGATCCCGCGTCGCCGAGGGTTCGATCAGCGCGCGCGCCACCTTGTGGCCGAGCTCGTCGGAAGGTACGACGTAGGGATGGCCCCACGGAAAGATACTGCGATGGAGAAAAGCCCCGATGAAGCGGTTCGGGAAATTGGCAATGACGCCGTCGAAGGCCTGCTGGGCCTTGTACATCGCATCCCAGATCGCCCAGTGGGCGAGCGGTGCGTCGGCGTTCTGGCGCCCCTCCGATTCGTAGCGCTTCAGCGTCGCCGACATCAGATACATCTGCGCCAGGATGTCGCCCAGCCGCGCCGACAGTTTCTCGCGGCGCTTCATGCTGCCGCCCATCACGAGGAGCGAGATATCGGCCATGAAGGCGAAGGCGGCGGAGAAGCGCGTGAGCTGCTGATGGTAGCGTTTCATTTCCGGTGCGACGTCTGCATTCACGCCGACGAAATGCGAGCCCGTCATGCCCAACCACAATGCACGGAAACCGTTCCGGATCGTAAAGCCGATGTGCCCCCACAACGCCTTGTCGAAAGCGTCCAACCCCTTGGCTGTATCGGGCTCGTGCGCCGCCTGCATCTCGGCGAGCAGGTAGGGATGACAACGGATGGCCCCCTGACCGAAGACGATCAGCGAGCGGGTCAGGATGTTGGCGCCCTCGACGGTAATTCCGATCGGCACCTGCTGATAGGCACGACCAAGGAAATTGGAAGGACCGAGGCAGATGCCCTTGCCACCGATCACGTCCATGCCGTCGTTGACGACCTGGCGCGCACGCTCGGTGACATGGTACTTGGCTATGGCCGAGGCGACCGACGGCTTCTCGCCGAGATCGACGGCCCCTGCCGTCATCTTGCGCGTCGCATCCATGAGGTAGGTGTAGGCGCCGATACGGGTCAGCGCCTCTTCGACCCCCTCGAAGCGTCCGACAGCCATATTGAACTGGCTGCGTACGCGCGCGTAGCCACCGACCGAGCGCGCAGTGATCTGCGCCATGCCGGCATTCGAAGAAGGCAGCGAGATGGATCTGCCTGCGGCGAGGCACTCCATCAGCATGCGCCAACCCTGCCCCGCCATCGCCGTGCCGCCGATGATGAAGTCGAGCGGCATGAAAACATCCTTGCCGCGCGTCGGTCCATTCATGAACATCGCATTGAGCGGGAAATGACGGCGACCGGTATCGACGCCCGGATGATCGTAGGGCACCAGCGCACAGGTGATGCCGATGTCCTTCCGTCCTTTGAACTCTGGGCCAAGCAGGCCATCCGGGTCGTAGAGGCGGAAGGCCAGGCCGAGGATCGTGCACACCGGCGCCAGCGTGATATAGCGCTTGTCCCAGGTGACGCGCATGCCGAGCACTTCCCTGCCCTGCCACATTCCCTTGCACACGATGCCGGCGTCGGGAATCGCCGCGGCGTCAGAGCCGGCCCATGGGCTGGTCAGCGCGAAGGCGGGAATTTCGATGCCCTTGGCGAGACGCGGCAGGTAGTGGTTTTTCTGTTCCTCGGTGCCGTAGTGGAGCAGCAATTCCGCCGGTCCGAGCGAGTTGGGCACCATCACCGAAACAGCCAGCGCCGACGAACGCGTCGACAGCTTGGTCACGACCTGCGAATGTGCGTAGGCCGAGAACTCCAGCCCGCCGTATCGCTTCGGGATGATCATGCCTAGGAATCCCTTTTCCTTGATGTAGCGCCAGGCTTCGGCAGGCAAGTCGTAGAGCTCGTGGGTCACCTTCCAGTCATCAACCATGCCGCAGGCCGTCTCAACCTCGTGATCGAGAAACCGCTGTTCTGCCGCGGTCAGCTTTGGCGTCGGGAATGCATGCAACTTGCTCCAATCCGGCTTGCCGCGGAACAGCTCCCCCTCCCACCACACGGTGCCCGCCTCGAGCGCTTCGCGTTCGGTATCGGACATCTGCGGCAGCACCTTGCGGTAGGCCGCAAAGATCGGCCGGGTGAGCAGATTACGACGCAAGGGCCTGACGACCAGCAACAGAACGGCAAGCGCCAGGATGGCGGTGCCGACTATCGAGATGAAAGTAGCGGACATAGGATGACTCTCCTCTGGGTTTCAGGTTGAATTGCCGTCTGGCGCGGCTTCGGGGAAATGGGGCAAGGGGGCGCGCAGCCCGCCGAGCAGGAAGGACATCAGTCGAGGCAGCAAGCGGTCGAGCCGGTCGGTGGCGTCGGAATCCTCGATCTGCCAATCGGTGACGAGCCGCAGCGCATCCGTGCCGGCGATTGCATAGGAAGTCGCGCCGAGCATGAAGTGGAAGCGCCAGACGATCTCGGCTTTCGGCACGCCAGGCAACGCCTTGAACAGTGCCGCCTTGTAGCGCTCCATCACCTCGCTGTATTCGTCTGCGAGAAACGTGCGGATGAAATCCGAGGGTTCGGTCAAGGTGCGGCCGAGCAGGCGCAGGAATGTGATGCCACCGTGGACCTCGTCTTCCGCCATGCGCAGCAGGGTGCCGAAAAAGCCATCGACAATCTGCGAGGGCTTCAGTGGCTTGCCGCCGGTCTTTCGCTCCAACTCGTCGAGCACCCGCAGCCGCTCGCCGTTGAGCCAGTCGAGGCGGCGGCGGAACACCTCCTGCATGAGTGTTTCCTTAGTGCCGAAGTGGTAGTTCACGGCCGCGAGATTTACCTTGGCCTCGCCGGTGATCAGTCGCATCGAGGTCCCATCGTAGCCATGCGCCATGAAGAGCCGCTCGGCCACATCGAGGATGCGCTCGCGGGTATCGACAGTGCGAACCTCCACTTCTTTCGCCTCCACTTTCATACGTTCGTTTGAATTATGAAGGAGATTATCGAACCATGCAAGCATTGAATCCACCATCCTGCTCCACGACGCAGCCAAAAGCCGGCATCGCCCAGGCAGCGACTTATATAATGATCTTTTCGTGAGTCCCTGCCATGCCCTCCACCCCAACAAAGACCCTCGAGACCTTTGCCAATCCGGCGCCGCAGCGGGATTACCAGATCCATATGGAAATCCCCGAATTCACCTGCCTGTGTCCCAAGACCGGTCAGCCTGACTTTGCGGTCCTCACGCTCGACTACGTGCCCGACAAGCTCTGCGTCGAACTCAAGAGCCTCAAGCTCTATGTCTGGAGCTTCCGTGAGGAAGGGCATTTCCACGAGGACGTGACCAACCGCATCCTCGACGACCTCTCCAAGGCGACCAAGCCGCGTTTCATGCGCCTGACGGCACGCTTCTACGTGCGCGGCGGCATCTTCACCAACGTCGTCGCCGAGCACCGCAAGAAAGGCTGGAAGCCGGCGCCAGCCGTTGACCTGGCGACCTTCCCCTCACAGTCAAATACCCGGGGCTAGCACATGGAGACACGGCCACTCGGCCTGGACAGCATCGCCATTGCGCTGACGGATGGCTGGCAGCTCGCCAACGCAACGCGCAGTACGAGCATCGCTTACGCCGCCATCTTCACGCTCGGCGGCGCGCTGATCCTCGGCGGGCTGCTGTCGCAGGGCTTTACACCCTTCTTGATCGCTGCCGCTGGCGCCTTCATGCTGGTCGGCCCCGCCGTGCTGGCAGGCTTCTTCGGCATCGCCCGTATGCACGAGGCGGGAGAAAAAGTCGGCTTCGGCGCTACGGCGCAGGGCTTCACCAGCGCCGACCCGACTGTGTGGGTGATCGCGCTCGTCTGCGCACTGCTGTTCATGATCTTCGTCACCGACGCCGCGATTCTCTATAGCTACATGGTCGGCACCGCGCCAGTCTGGCTGACCGAGCTGATCCCTGCCTCAGAAGGCGTCATGAACTTCCTCCTCTGGGGTGCGATCTCCGGCTTCGTGATCGCCTTCCTGCTGTTTTGCGTCTCGGCCTTCTCGGTGCCGCTGCTCTGCGAGCGCCGCGCCGGGCTCGTCGATGCGGTCGTCGCCAGCGTGCGCGTCGTCCTCGGCAACTTCCTGCCAGCGATGGCCTGGGCCGCGCTGCTATCCGCGCTTGTGATCGGCAGCATCCTGTTGTTGCCGTTTCTCCCGATCACCCTCCCCTGGCTGGCCTATTCCAGCCGGGCGCTGTATCACCAGACGTTTCCATGAATCCCAATCTCGACAAGCTCCAGTCCTATCCGTTCGAAAAATTGCGCGACCTGTTTGCAGGGGCCACGCCGCCCGCGGCGCTGAAGGAGATCAAGCTCCATATCGGCGAACCGCAGCATCCGACGCCGCAGTTCATCAAGGATGCGCTGACCGCCAATCTCGGCGGCCTCGCCAACTACCCGGCAACCAACGGCAGCGACGATCTTCGCCGGTCCATCGCCGATTGGATCGCGCGTCGCTACAGCATCCCGGCGCCCGATGCCGCCGCCCAGGTGCTGCCGGTGAACGGTTCGCGCGAGGCTTTGTTCGCCTTCGCCCAGGCCGTGATCGCCCCGCGCAAGCATGCCCAGCCGGTGGTGATCTCGCCGAATCCCTTCTACCAGATTTACGAGGGTGCCGCCCTGCTGGCCGGCGCGCGGCCGTTCTTCCTCAATACCGTGCCGGACAACGATTTCCGCATGGACTGGTCGCGCGTGCCGGAAGAGGTGTGGAACGACTGTCAGCTCATTTACGTCTGCTCGCCGGGCAACCCCACCGGCAAGGTGATGACCCTCGACGACTGGAAAACGCTGTTCGAGCTGTCCGACCGTTTCGGCTTCGTCATCGCAGCCGACGAGTGCTATTCGGAGATCTACTTCGACGAGGCCATGCCGCCGCTCGGCGGCATGGAAGCGGCCAGGAAGCTCGGCCGCGACGACTACAAGAATCTTGTGATGTTCTCGAGCCTGTCGAAGCGCTCCAACGTACCGGGTCTACGTTCCGGCTTCGTTGCCGGCGACGCGGCGATCCTCAAGAAGTTCTGGCTCTACCGCACCTACCATGGCTGCGCGATGTCCCCACCAGTGCAGGCTGCCAGCGCGGCCGCCTGGCGCGACGAAGTCCATGTGCGCGATAACCGCCGTCTTTACGTCGAAAAGTTCGCGCAGGTGACGCCCATCGTCGCGCGCCACCTGCAGACCGCTGTGCCCGACGCAGGCTTCTACCTCTGGGCCTCCGTTGCGCCGACAGGTCTTTCCGACACCGAGTTCGCCCGCGAACTGCTCGGCCAATATAATGTGAGCGTCCTGCCGGGAAGCTTCCTGGCGCGCACCACTGGAGTTGGCGCAGGCGCCAACCCAGGCAGCGGCTTCGTGCGCATCGCCCTCGTCGCGGGCGTGGCCGAGTGTCTCGACGCCGCGCATCGCATCTCCGCATTCTGCCAATCGCTGTGAAATCAACTCAAGGAACCGCCATGCAAGAACTGCAAAGCCTCATCGAACAATACTGGGAAGACCGCGCCAGCATCAAGCCCGGCTCCGCACCGGCCCGCCTCGGCGAAGCCGTCCAGACCGTGCTGGCCGAGCTCGACAAGGGCTCGCTGCGCGTCGCCGAGAAGATCGACGGCCAATGGGTCACGCACCAGTGGATCAAGAAGGCGGTGCTGCTCTCCTTCCGCATCGAGGACAACTCGGTGATGGATGGCGGCGCCTTGCGCTACTTCGACAAGGTCCCGACCAAGTTTGCCAGCTACGACAACCACGCCTTCCAGAAGGGCGGCTTCCGCGTCGTGCCGGGCGCCGTGGTGCGCCGCGGCTCGTATATCGCCCCTTCGGTGGTGCTGATGCCCAGCTTTGTTAACATCGGCGCCTACGTCGGCGAAGGCACGATGGTCGACACCTGGGCGACCGTCGGCTCCTGCGCGCAGATCGGCAAGAACGTGCACCTCTCCGGCGGCGTGGGCATCGGCGGCGTGCTCGAGCCGCTGCAGGCCAACCCGACCATCATCGGCGACAACTGCTTCATCGGCGCGCGTTCCGAAGTCGTCGAGGGCGTGATCGTCGAGGACAACTGCGTGATCTCGATGGGCGTCTTCATCGGCCAGAGCACCAAGATCTACGACCGTGCCACCGGCGAGATCATCTACGGTCGCGTGCCCGAAGGCTCCGTCGTCGTCAGCGGCAACCTGCCCTCCAAGGACGGCAGCTACAGCCTCTACTGCGCCGTGATCGTCAAGAAGGTCGACGCCCAGACGCGCTCCAAGACCAGCATCAACGAACTGCTGCGCGACTGAGCTCAGCGCAGCCAAGGGGGAAATCACGATGGGCGCGATGCAGCGGCTTTTCCAGCTGATGGCCGACAAGAAGGCGTCGGACATCTTCGTCTCGGTGGGCGCGCCCATCAACATCAAGATCAACGGCGTCACCATGCCGGTCAATCAGCAGGTAATGGACGCCGCAACGATCACCGGCCTGCTGCAGGAGATCCTCACGCCGCACCAGCTCGGCGAATTCGAGGACTCGCTGGAACTCAACACCGGCTACGCATTCGAAGGCGTCGGCAACTTCCGTATTTCGGTGATGCGCCAGAAGGGCACCTCCGCCTTCGTCGTGCGCTATATCCCTTCCGAGATCCCACACTTCGAGACGCTCAACCTGCCGCCGGTGCTGACCGACGTCATCATGGAAAAGCGCGGCCTGATCCTCATGGTCGGTGCCACCGGATCGGGCAAGACGACGACGATCACCTCCCTGCTCGACTATCGCAACGAACGGAAATCAGGCCACATCCTGACGCTCGAAGATCCGATCGAGTTCATCTTCAAGAACAAGAAGTCGATCATCAACCAGCGCGAGGTCGGGGCCGACACGCGCAGCTTCGCGATCGCGCTGAAGAACGTACTGCGCCAGGCGCCCGACTGTATCTTCATCGGCGAGATCCGCGACATGGAAACAATGACCCAGGCGATCGCCTACGCGCAATCGGGCCACCTCTGCCTCGCCACCCTGCACGCCAACAACAGCTACCATTCGCTGTCGCGCATCATCAGCTTCTATCCGCTGGAGAACCGCCCGGCGCTTCTCGCCGACCTCTCGGTGACGCTCAGGTGCATCATCTCGCAGCGGCTGGTCAAGAAGCCCGACGGCTCGCGTGCCCCCGCCGCCGAGGTGATGCTCAACTCCCGCCACATTGGCGACCTGATCGAGAAAGGCGACCTCGACGGCATCAAGGAGGCGATGGAACAGAGTCTCTCGCCCGGCTCGCAGACCTTCGAGCAGTCGCTGTTCCAGCTGCACAAGGCCGGCACCATCACGCTGGACGAGGCGCTGGCCAACGCCGACTCCGCCAACAACCTGCACTGGCTGATCAACAACGCTGCCGTCGAGGAAAAGCAGGAAGGTACCAAATCGCTAATGCCGAAGGCCTCGCCCGATGCCGTCGCAAGCACCTCCGAGAGCGGCGCGAGCTTCTCCGAATTCACTCTGAAGATGGATTGATGACGAACGCCACTCTGGCCCTCGCCAAGGAACTCATTTCCCGCCGCTCGATCACCACCGAGGATGCCGGCTGCCTCGAGCTGATTGCCGCGCGGCTCGAACCGCTCGGCTTCGTCTGCGAGCGCATGGACAGCACCGGCCCCACCGGACTGGTGCGCAACCTTTGGGCGCGCCGCGGCACCACCAAGCCGTTGGTTGTGTTCGCAGGCCATACGGACGTCGTGCCGCCGGGCCCGGTCGAGAAATGGAGTTCCGATCCGTTCGTTCCCACCGAGCGCGACGGCATGCTCTACGGCCGCGGCGCCGCCGACATGAAGACCTCTGTGGCCGCCGCCGTCGTCGCCGTCGAGCGCCTGATCGCCGCAGAGATGGAACTCCAGGGTTCCATCGGCTTCCTGCTCACCTCGGACGAGGAAGGCGACGCCACTGACGGCACGATCAAGGTGGTCGAGACGCTCCAGGCGCGCAATGAGCCGCTCGACTGCTGCATCGTCGGCGAGCCGACCTCCGTAAGCAAGCAGGGCGACACGATCAAGAACGGCCGGCGCGGCTCGCTGTCGGGCAAGCTCGTTGTCAAGGGCATCCAGGGCCACGTCGCCTATCCGGAAAAAGTGAAGAACCCGATCCACCTCGCCGCGCCCGCGCTCGCCGAGCTGGCCGCGGCGCGCTGGGACGATGGCAACGAATTCTTCCCGCCGACAAGCTTCCAGATCTCGAACATCCACGCCGGCACCGGCGTCACCAACGTCGTGCCGGGTGCGCTCGAGGTGCTGTTCAACTTCCGCTTCTCCACGGCGAGTACCGCCGACGGCCTGCAGAACCGCGTGCATGCGATCCTCGATAAGCACGATCTCGAATACGACCTCGCTTGGACGCTCGGCGGCCGCCCCTTCCTCACCACTCCCGGCCGGCTGGTCAGCGCGCTGGTCGAGGCGATTCAGCTCGAAGCCGACATCACACCCGAACTGTCAACCAGTGGCGGTACTTCCGATGGGCGTTTCATCGCCGACATCTGCCCCGAGGTCGTCGAGTTCGGCCCGATCAACGCCACGATTCACAAGATCGACGAATGCGTCGCCGTGGCCGACATCGAGCCGCTCGCGCGCATCTACGAAGCAACCTTCCGCAAGCTGCTGACCTAGCGCGCCGCTCATCTCGCCGTATTACCAGCGCCGACTTTTGCCATGTCCGAAATCATCGACGACCTGATCACCGTACGCGACTGGCTGCGCTGGGGCACCAGCCGTTTCAACGAAGCCCGACTATTCTTCGGCCACGGCTGCGACAACGCCCACGACGAGGCCGTCTGGCTGGTGCTGCACGCCCTGCACCTGCCGCCCGACCGCCTCGATCCCTACCTCGATGCGCGCCTGACTCGCCACGAGCGTTTCGCCGTGCTCGAACTCCTGCAGCAGCGCATCGCACGTCGCCTGCCCGCTGCCTACCTCACGCACGAGGCCTGGCAGGCCGGCCTGCGCTTCTACGTTGATGAGCGCGTGCTCATCCCGCGCTCCTACTTCGCCGACCTGCTGGTCGAGGGCTTCGCACCTTGGGTAGAGGATCCGTGGGGCGTCGACAGCGCACTGGATCTTTGCACCGGCTCGGGTTGCCTCGCGATCCTGATGGCGCACGCTTTCCCGAACGCGAAGATCGACGCCGCCGACATTTCCGAAGATGCGCTCGAAGTTGCCAAGCGCAACGTCGCCGACTACGACCTGAAGAGCCGCATCCGCCTCGTGCAAGGCGATCTGTTCGACGGACTGGGCAAGAAAAAGTACGACCTCATCATCAGCAACCCGCCCTACGTCACCGCTCAGGCGATGCAAGAGCTGCCGCCGGAATACCGCCACGAGCCTGTTCACGCGCTCGCAGCGGGAGACGACGGCCTGGACATCGTGCGCCGCATCCTCGCCGGCGCGAAAAGTCATTTGAAACCAAATGGCCTGCTGATGGTCGAAGTCGGTCACAACTGCGAACTTGTCGAGACAGCTTTCCCCGAAATGCCCCTCACCTGGCTCGACACCGAGAGCGGCGAAGGCAAGATCTTCATGCTGCGTCGCGAGGACCTGTAACCCCACTGCCCAAGGAGAAACCCCGCCATGAACGACATCAACTTCAAACGCCAGATCTCCGACTCTCTCGACAATGCCGTCGAGCGCGCCACCAAGGCGTTGGCGGCAGAGGGCTTCGGCATCCTCACGCGCATCGACATGCACAGCAAGATCAAGGAGAAGACCGGCAAGGACATCATCCCCACGGTCATCCTCGGCGCCTGCAATCCCAATCTGGCCTTCGAGGCCTACAGCGCGAACAGCGATGTCGCCAGCCTGCTGCCCTGCAACGCGGCGATCCGCGAACTTTCGCCCGGCCTGGTTTCGCTGGAGTTCGTCGCACCCACCGCCATGATGCGCATCCTCGGCGACGACCGTCTGACCGAACTGGCGCGCGAGGCCGATGCGCGGATCGAGCGCGCTCTGGCGAACGCCTGACACCACACCGCGCCGTCCCGCCGGCGCCGACTTTTTCTAGAAGCGCTCGTCGGGCCGCAGGAAGCGCCACTGCCCCTGCGGCAAATCGCCGAGCATCACCCGGCCGATGCGCACGCGCTTCAGGCCGGTGACGCGCAACCCGACCAGCTCGCACATGCGACGAATCTGGCGCTTCTTGCCCTCCTTGAGCACGAAGCGCAGCTGGTCCTCGTTCTGCCAGCTCACCTTCGCGCGCCGTAGCGGCTTGCTGTCGAGCGAGAGGCCATGGTTGAGCAGTGCGAGGCCGCGCTCGTCGAGCTGGCCCTCCACGCGCACGAGATACTCCTTCTCGACCTCACTGTTCTCCCCAATCAGTTGCCGCGCAACACGGCCGTCCTGCGTCAGCACCAGCAGGCCGGTCGAGTCGATGTCGAGCCGCCCAGCCGGCGCCAGCCCCTTGAGATGCTGGGGGCGGAAGCGCTGGTAGTCACCGGCCATCTGCGTATCCGGCTTCACCAGCACGACAGCCGGCTGATAACCGTCTTCGGCCTGCCCGGACACATAACCCACCGGCTTGTGCAGCAGGATCGTGGCCAATGCCGCTTGCTGGTTCTGCGCGCGCGAAGCGAGTTCGATTTTCGCATCGGGCGCACAGCGCGTGCCGAGTTGGGTCACCTTCTCGCCATTGACGTAGACGAGGCCGCGCTCGATGTAGGCGTCGGCCTCGCGGCGCGAACAGAGGCCGCGCTCGGCCATGAGCTTCGAAATCCGAATACCTTGCGTATCATTCATGGGCATACATTCTAAAGGCCGCAGATGCTCAGTTACAGGCACGTCTTCCATGCCGGCAACCACGCCGACGTCCTCAAGCACACCGTCCTGCTCGCGGTGCTCGACTATCTTAACCAGAAGGACAAGCCCTACTGGGTCATCGATACCCACGCCGGCGCCGGCGGCTACCGCCTCGATGCCGGCCGCGCGACGACGCACGCCGAGTATCAGGACGGCGTCGGTCGATTGTGGCAACGAGACGACCTGCCCCCGCTGCTGGCGAACTACCTTGCCGCCATCCGCGCCGACAACCCGGACGGACGTCTCAAGCGCTATCCCGGCTCCCCGCTGCTGGCGTTCCACCACATGCGCCCCAGCGACAGGCTGCGCCTCTTCGAGCTGCATCCTGCCGACGTGAAGCTGCTGGCGCAGAACATCACCGCTGCCGCGCCGGACGCGCAGAAGCGCGTGGCCATCCGCCAGGAAGACGGCTTCGCCGGCCTAAAGGCGCTGCTACCGCCGCCGCCGCGTCGCGGTTTGGTTGTCATCGACCCCGCCTATGAGGACAAGCGCGACTATGCGCGCGTGGTCGAAGCGCTCAAGGAAGGGCTGCAGCGCTTCCCCACCGGCACCTACCTGGTCTGGTACCCGCTGCTCCAGAAGAACGAGAGCATCCAGCTGGCCGGCAAGCTGAAGAAGCTTGCCCCGAACTGGCTCAATGCCACGCTGACCGTGCAATCACCCGCACCCGGCGGGCTCGGCATGCACGGCAGCGGCGTGTTCCTGATCAATCCGCCCTGGACGCTGGCCGCCGCCCTAAAGGAAACACTGCCCTGGCTGACCGCAGCGCTGGCTCTGGAAAAAGTCGGCGCCGGCTGGACGGCGGAAACCCCTGCGCCGCAATAGCCTCCTTCCCCGCGCTCCGTTCGCCTCTGCTTCGATCCATCGGCAAAGGGATGGAGCGCAGCGTGTTGACTATGCAAATCGATATAGGCGTAATATGCCCATATCTTGAGTTAGGACGGCAAAATGAAAAAGCTCGCCCTGCTTTCCCTAGCATTGGCGATTGTCGCTGGAATAGCGCTTTCATTACTCTGGGAAGATACGACCGAGCTTCAGAAGACCGCACCGCGCGTCGTGGCGATGGTGCAGCTCACTGCGGTGGATAGCAATACTGTCGCCGGCTTTCAAGAGAGACTGGCGCAACTTGGCTATCGCGAGAACAGCGAGATCGTCTATCTCTCTACCGGCCCGGTCGGCCAGGTCGATAAGCTCGAATCGGTCATCCAAAATCACCTGACCAAGCATCCCGATCTCATCTTCGTCTCGAGCACGCCGGCCACCCAGGCCGTCAAGCGACTGACCGACCTGAAACAACATCCTCCGATCGTCTTCGCGCCGGTCAACGATCCCTTGGCCGCTGGCATCGTTTCCGATCTGCGCCGTCCCGGCGGCCACATCACCGGCATCCGCCTGCCCACAGGCGACGACCTGCGGCTGCAATGGCTGATGCGCATCGTCCCCCACGCGAAACGGATCTATCTTCCCTTCAGCAAGGACGACAAGAGTTCTCTGACCAGCCTGAAACAGGCAAGCGAAGCCGCCGAAAAGCTCGGCATCAAATTGCTGCCTCAAGCGCTCCCCCCCCGAGGGCGGAGTAAACGCAGCGATCGCCGCCCTGCCGGCCGACGCGGATGCGATCTTCCTCCCCCGCGACAGCCGCATCGAGGCAGGCATCGAGGCCTTCGTCGCCGAAGCGCGCAAGCGGCGCCTGCCGCTCTCTGCCCCCAGCCTGATCCAGGTGCAGGCCGGAGCGCTGGTCAGCTATGGTTTCGTGCACAAGGACATCGGACGTCAGGCGGCAGGACTCGCCGACCAGATCTTCCGTGGCGTCGCCCCGGGCGATCTTCCGGTCGAAATGGCGGAGAGCCGGCTGGCCATCAATCTCGCCGCGGCAAGGGAGATCGGCATCACGATCCCCGACGACATCATCGCCCAGGCCGAATACGTCATCAGATAACGGCTCATGCGCTCCATCCGCCAGCAACTGTTGCTTGCCTTCGTGCTGCTCAGCGCCTTCTCGGCAGCGGTGACAGGATTGGTGCTCGGCTGGCATGGCTACCAGCAGAATATCGATATTGCCTATGCGCGCCAGCAGGAATTGGTCAGACGGATCGCCGTGCAAATCCAAGCGGCGTTAGGCGAATTCGAACACGAACTCGAAAGCAGCCTGCGCATCGCCGACTTCGCCAATCTCGCACCAGCGGAGCGCGAGCGGGTCCTCATGCGCCTGCTGGCTGGGCGCGAACGCTTCAGGGAAATCTTCTTCGTCGATGCAACGGGCAAGAGCCAGTTGCACTTGTCGAACGTCAGTCTCGAAGCAGAAAAGATCGAAGACCTGACCAGCAGCAGCGAGTTCCGCATCCCGATGCAGACCGGCCAGGCTTATTTCAGCCAGGTCCGCTATCACCCCGACAGCAACGAGCCGCTGATGCTCCTCGGCCAACCGGTCAAGAACATGCGCAGCGGCAGACTCGTCGGCGTGGTGGTGGCCGAAGTTCGTCTCAGGCCGGTCTGGCAACTGATCAGCGAACTGACGCTGCAAAGCGGCGATGATGTCTATCTGACCGACCTCCAGGGACGCGTCATCGCACATCGAAATCCCTCCGTCGTATTGCGCGAGACACGCCTGCAACTCGACCCCGCGCTGCGCCGGCAACCCGGACGGAAAGGCGCCGAGGCCTTCGTCGCCACCCATCCGTTCATCTCCGGACAGCAAAGTTTCGTTGCTGTCGCGGAACGTAATGCGAAACTTGCAATGACTCAGGCGGTGGCTGACCTGCGTCTCGTCCTGATTGCGATGCTGCTCTCGCTGGCCGCCGCCATCGGCCTGTTGATCCCGATCTCGCGCCGCATCACCGGGCCGATTCTCGCAGTCGCTTCCGCGACCCGTGCCATTCGCGACGGGAAACTCGACCGACGGCTTACTATCGCCAGCGACAACGAAATCGGCGAACTGGCACGGACATTCAACGACATGGCTGCGCGCCTGCAGGATTCGCTGCGCCAGCTCGACGCAGAACGCAGCCATCTGCGTACGCTGATCCGAACCATTCCAGACCTGGTCTGGCTGAAGAACCCCGACGGCGTCTATCTCTCCTGCAATGCCGCCTTCGAGCAGCTCTACGGCGCCAAGGAAGCGAATATCATCGGCAAGTCCGACTACGACTTCGTCGATAAGGAGTTGGCTGATTCCTTCCGCGCCAGCGACCGCCTGACGATTGCCAAGGGAGGCCCCAACACGAACGAGGAATGGGTCACCTACGCCAGTGACGGTCGGCGCGGCCTGCTCCAGACGACCAAGACGCCGATGTTCGCCAGCGACGGATCGCTGGTCGGCGTGCTCGGTATTGCGCACGACATCACCGAGCTCAAGCAGACCGAAGAGGAACTGCAGATTCACCGCGAGCACCTCGAGAAACTGGTGCGCGCCCGCACGGTCGAACTCGCCGAAGCGATGGCAAAGGCCGAAGCGGCCAACCGTGCGAAAAGCAGCTTCCTCGCCAACATGAGCCACGAGATCCGCACGCCGATGAATGCCATCATCGGCATGGCCCATCTGATCGGTCAGGGAGAGCTCACAGAACGTCAGCGCGAACAGCTCGGCAAAATCGATACGGCCACCCGCCACCTGCTCGGCCTGATCAACGACATCCTCGATTTCTCGAAGATCGAGGCGGGAAAGGTAAACATCGAGCATGCAGAATTCGATCTCGACAGCCTGCTCTCCGGCGTCAAAAGCCAGATCGCCGAACGTGCCGAGGCCAAAGGACTCGAACTGATCTCCGACGTCGACTCCTCACTGCCGCGAATGCTGAAGGGCGATGCGATGCGCATCAGCCAGATTCTGCTCAACTTCGGCAGCAATGCGGTCAAATTCACCTCGCAGGGCCAACTGCTGCTGCGCGTGCGCACCGTGGCCAACGGCGAGAAGCGCCTGCTGCTACGCTTCGAACTGAGCGACACCGGCATCGGTATTTCCCCCGAACAACAGCAGCGCCTGTTCCATCCCTTCGAGCAGGCCGATCCCTCGACCACCCGCAAATTCGGCGGAACCGGTCTCGGTCTTGCCATCTCGCGTCAACTGGCGGAGATGATGGGCGGCGAGATCGGCGTCGACAGCGAGATGGGCAAAGGCAGTACGTTCTGGCTCAGCGTACCGGTCGAAGTGACTGACAGCAAGCCGCAGGAACGCCAAGCTTTGCCTGCAACGCCAAACACCTTCGAGGCCGTGCGCTGCCTCTCCCAGGGCAGACGCATCCTGCTCGCCGAGGACAATCCGATCAACCAGGAAGTCACGCTCGATCTGCTGCAATCAGCCGGCCTGACCGCTGACCTGGCCCAGAACGGCGCGGAAGCCATCGCCTTGGCGGAAAATGGTATCTACGACCTGATATTGATGGATGTGCAGATGCCGGTGATGGACGGCTTCACGGCGACGCGCGCATTACGCGCCCTGCCCGGCTACGCGCACACGCCGATTCTCGCGATGACCGCGAACGCCTTCATGGAGGATCGCCAAGCCTGCCTGGCTGCCGGGATGAACGACCACGTCGCCAAGCCGGTGGATCCTGGTGCACTTTACGGCTCGCTGCTGAAATGGCTGCCCCCTGCTACGACTGATCGACCGTCAGCGGGACCTGCGCTTGCTGTCGAGAGCAGCGGCAGCTCGAAGTTGGGAAGCGAAGCACTCATCGACGAACTGCGGGCGGCCGCCGGCATCGATGCAAATGTCGGCATGCAAGCCGCGCACGGCGATGCCGAGCGCTACCTACGCCTGCTGCGCATGTTCGCCACCATCCATGGCGACAAAATCCATCTCTTGGCAGACCAGCTCAGGGATGGTGCACTGGATGCGCTCCGCAGTGAAGTCCACACGCTAAAAGGTACCGCCGGCACCATCGGGCTCACAGAAATTTACGAACAAGCTGTTAATCTTGAAACTGCACTTCGCGGCGGCGAGCCCGCCGATCACCTCATGGTGCACATCGAAGCGCTGGTACAGGCCTACGATACTCTGTCACCGCTGTTGAAGCGGATCTCCGCCGCAGCACCAGACCCGGCGTAGGCGGATAGCCTAATCTCCTTTACTCGCTGCTGGCCGTGGCTCAGGCTCAGGCCGCAAGTTCCGGCCTGTTTCGACTCAGGTCGCCAGTTCCGACCTGTTTTTATACTGTTCGAGCGCCTCGGGATTGGCCAGCGCCTCAATGTTCTTTACCTGTCGGCCATGCACCACCTCGCGCACGGCAAGTTCGACGATCTTGCCGCTCTTGGTGCGTGGAATGTCTGCAACCTGGAGGATCTTGGCCGGCACGTGACGCGGCGTGGTGTTGGCTCGAATCTGTTCCTTGATCCGTTTGACCAGCGCCTCGTCGAGGGTCAGTCCCTCGCGCAATTTGACGAATAACACGACGCGCACGTCACCGTCGAAATCCTGGCCGATGACGATCGACTCCATTACCTCGGGCAGCTTCTCGACCTGGCGGTAGATCTCCGCCGTGCCAATGCGCACGCCGCCGGGGTTGAGCGTCGCATCGGAGCGGCCGTAGATGACGAAGCCATCGTGCGCCGTGCGCTCGGCGAAGTCGCCGTGGCACCAGACGCCGGGGAAACGCTCGAAGTAGGCGGAACGATATCTCGCGCCGTCAGGGTCGTTCCAGAAGCCGATCGGCATCGAGGGGAAGGGCCGCGTGCATACGAGCTCCCCCTTCTCGCCTTGTATTGGCTTTCCGCACTCATCGACGACATCGACCGCCATGCCGAGACCGGCGCACTGGATTTCGCCGCGCCACACCGGACCGAGCGGATTGCCGAGCACGAAGCAGGAGACGATGTCGGTGCCCCCCGAGATCGAGGCGAGTTGCACGTCGGGCTTGATGTCGCGATAGACGTAGTCGAAGCCTTCCGGCACCAGCGGGCTGCCAGTCGAGAACAGCGCGCGCAGCGGCGCCAGGTCGTGCGTCTCGCGCGGCTTGAGGCCGACCTTGGCGCAGGCGTCGATGAACTTCGCCGAGGTGCCGAAGTGGGTCATGCCCTCGGCGACCGCGTAGTCGAACAGGATGTTGCCGCGGCCAATGAAAGGCGAACCATCGTAGAGCAGCAGCGTAGCCCCCGAGGCGAGGCCGGAAGCCAGCCAGTTCCACATCATCCAGCCGCAGGTGGTGAAGTAGAACAACTTGTCTCCGGAGCGGATATCTGCGTGCAGGCGGTGTTCCTTAAGGTGCTGCAGCAGTGTGCCGCCGGCGCTATGCACGATGCACTTAGGCACCCCGGTGGTGCCCGACGAGTAGAGGATGTAGAGCGGATGATCGAAGGGCAGCTGGGCGAACTCGATTTCGGTCTGCCAGCGGTAGGAATCCACGAACTCGCGCAGCATCACGCCATTCGGAATCGACGCGACCTCGTGGCCCTCCTTGCGGGTGTAGCGTGCGACGATGGTCTTCTTCACTGAAGGCAGGCTCGCAACGATCTCCTTGACCTTTTCGAGGCTGTCGAAGGTCTTGCCGTTGTAGTAGTAGCCGTCGGCGACGAACAGCAGCTTGGGCGCCACCTGGCCGAAGCGATCGAGCACACCCTGCACGCCGAAATCCGGTGAAGCCGAGGTGAATACCGCGCCGATTGAGGCGGCGGCTAGCATCGTGATGAGCGTCTCGGGCAGGTTCGGCATGTAAGCGGCCACAACATCGCCCGCGACCACGCCCTCGCTCTTCATCGCCAGCGCGAGCCGCGCGACGCGACGGTAGAGGTCGCCGTGGCCCATGCGGCGGATCAGCTTGTCCTCGCCCCAGAACACCAGCGCCGCATCGTAGTCACGGCGCCTGAGCAGGTTTTGCGCGAAATTGAGTCGCGCCTCGGGGAACCATTTCGCCCCGGGCATTTTTTCGCCGTCAACAAGGATACGGATGCCCTTTTCGCCTTTCACCTCGCAGAAGTCCCAAAGCAGCGACCAGAACGCTTCGGGCTGCTCGATCGACCAACGGTGAATCTGGATGTAGTCGGCGGGCAGGCCCGCTTGCGCGGCAAATGCGGTGAGGTTCGCAGCGGCAATACGATCCGCGGAAGGTTGCCAGAGCATCTGTTCAGTCATGGGAGTAGATCTGGCGGATGAAATCGGGCAGAGGTACCGACTTGCCGGACTTCGGATTCCACCAGACAATCTTGGCCGCCCCCTCGGCATAAATCGTGTCGGCTCCGACGCAGCGGATGTCATGGTAGGTGGGCAAGCTGCTGCGGCCGGGCTTTCCGATCAGCGTGTCGATCTCGATCGTCGCCGGATAAGTTACCGGCTGCAGGAAGGTACAACTGGCATTGATCAGCACCGGCCCGCTGTCGGCATTGACGATGTCGCCGATGCCAAGCGACTCGAGCCATTCGATACGTGCCTGCTCCATGTAGCGGAAGTAGACGGTGTTGTTGACGTGACCGAGGGCATCCATGTCGCCCCAACGCACGGGAATGCGGGTGGTATGAACCAGCTGACGTGGATGTTCCATGCGAATTTATTGTCGTTTTTTCGATGGGCTGATTATATCGACTTATCCAAGCACCAACTTTGGCGCCAGCGTCAATCGCGGCTAGCGATACGCTCCGCCCCAAATATCGCTTAAGCGACATTGTCATAAGTTCCTTATGCATGTAGATTAGCTCGCGCCCGATTCGGCACCTGTTAAGCCATGAATAAAGCCGGATTCGGTTACCAATAATGATTGTCCCTTGGGGAGGAACAGCACATGGTCTCACTCAGCATCCGGCAACGGCTCGTTGCCCTTTCTCTGCTCGCCCTTGCGGCCCTTGTCTGCATCGGCATATTCGCGGCATGGCAGGCCTCGCGATTGAATCAGAGGCTGGATGAAACCATCCTCAAGCACCAGCAGATGATCGTGGCGGTAGAACTCGCCCGCGGTGCACAGGTGAACTTCAAGACCCAGGTTCAGGAATGGAAGAACATCCTGCTGCGCGGCCGTAACCCTGCGGATTTCGATAAGCACCTGAATGGCTTCAACAAGGAGGCCAAAGCTGTCGAGGCAAAACTCACAGAACTCAAGACCGTCGCCGGACAGCTCGACATCGCCGAGCGTCTCAAGGTTGAAGACGTGCTTGCCGAATTCGGCAAGCTTCCTCCAGCCTACCTTGCGGCACTCGAAGCCTACGACCGCAACGCCAGCGATCCTGCCAGCACGGTCGACAAGCTGGTCAAGGGCATGGACCGTGGGCCGACGGCGAAGATCGACGGCCTTGCGAAGGAGATTCGAGAAGTTACTGAAGAACTGGGCAAGCAGGAACTGTCGGCCGCCCAAGCCATCAACCAGGCAGTGCGTCTGGGCCTGATGGTCTTCATCGGCCTGACCACGCTGGCGCTGGCATTCATCGCCTGGCTGATCATCGGCTCCGTCACCCGCCCCCTTGGTACGCTCGAACGCACCATGCAGCAGATTTCCAGCACCAGTGACCTGACGCACCGGGTGGATATTTCACACAACGATGAAATCGGCCGCATGGCCAAGGCGTTCAACCAGATGATCGAGAAGATCCACGGGGCGATCGGCAAGGTACATGGCGCCGCCAAGCAGGTGTCGTCGCTCGCCGGAGAAGTGAACAGCGCCGCGGTGACCGTCGCGGAGAGTTCGACGCAGCAGTCGGACGCCACCTCCGCTTCCTCCGCAGCGATCGAGCAACTGACTGTCAGCATCAACCTGGTCGCCGAGAATGCTGAGATGGTCCATCGCGAAAGCGTCGCGGCGGAAAGCACGGCAAGTGAAGGTGCCGCCGTCGCACAGAAAGTGTCCGACAAGATTCGCGAGATCGCCGCCAGCCTCGATGCGGCGACGCAGGTCATGTCCTCGCTCAGCCAGCGTGCCGAAGAAATCGGCGGCGTCGTCAGCGTCATCAAGGACATCGCCGATCAGACCAACCTGCTGGCACTCAACGCCGCCATCGAGGCGGCGCGCGCAGGCGAAACCGGTCGCGGCTTCGCGGTCGTCGCCGACGAGGTGCGCAAGCTGGCCGAACGCACGACCCAGGCCACCTCGGAGATCACCGCCACGATCGCCAATGTGCAGCACGATACCAAGGCCGCCGATACCGGTCTGTCTCAGGCGCGCGGCCGAGTCGAGGAAGGCGTGTCAGGCACCCTTGACATCGTGACGGTGCTCGACAAGCTAAGCCAGGCAGCGAGGGAAATGGTCATGCGCACTGCCGAGATCAACGACGCCCTGAAGGAGCAAAGCACCGCCAGCACGGACATTGCCCAAAACGTCGAGCGGATCACTCAGCAGGCGAACGAAAACAGCAGTATTTCGCAAACGGCGCGCAGCTCAGCCAGCTCGCTTTCCGATCTGGCGACCGACCTCGGTTCGCTGGTCGGTCAGTTCCGCACCGCCGCTGCCTAAGCTCTCCCCAAAGAACGGTGCCCGCAGGCTGGCCCGTTCAGGCCTGCAGGTCGCCCTCGCCGCAATCGCGCAGGATGGCCGCCCGTGCCGCGTTGCGCAACTGGACGGCGGCACGCCAATCGCTCCCTTCCGGCAGGATCGGCTCACCGAGCGTCACCGTCAGCCTGCCGCGGCGCGGCAGCCAGTGGCCGTCGCGCAGCACGTCGCGCGTCCCGGCAAGCGCTGCTGGCAGCACCGGAATGCCGTTTCTGGCCGCGACGAGGAAGGCGCCCATGCGGAATGCGGCGAGGCCCGGCACCCGTGTGAACGTCCCCTCGGGGAAGAAGATCGGGCTGTGGCCGGCGACGACGCTGTCGTGCAGCCGCTCGGCATCGGCGACGCTGCGCTGGAACTCGAAGCGTTCGACGAAATCGCAGCCCAGCCGCTCGAGATAGACGCGCGCGAAAAAATTGTCGCGCAATTCGCGCTTCGCGACGAAGCGCCAGCCGCTGCCATGACGCCACGGCAGCGCCGCCACGAGGACGATGCCGTCGAGATAGCTCGCGTGGTTGGCGACCAGGACGCAGGGATCGTTCGAGAGGTACTCCAACCCACGCACATTCAGGTCGACGCCCGACAGTCGCAGCCACAGCCGCGCGGCGGCTCCGCAGAAGCGCCAGGAAAAAGTCGGCGCCGGTGACACGGCGACCGCTAGCCAGACCGGCCCGGCGAACAGGCAGAACAGGGCCAGCGACCAAACGCCTTCCAGCCAGCCGAAGAACGCCCGCGCCGAGCGGCGCAACTGGGGGAACGCACCGGCCAGCACGAGCCGCATGATCTGCATCCACACAGCGCGCGGCGCGGAAACCGCCATACTGCCCATCCCCTGCTCATAGAGTTCGCGGCTCGCGGCGCGGCGCACCTTGCCGCTGGAGGTCTTGAGCACGATGCGGTCGACGGAGAGCACCACATCGTCGGCAGGCATGCCGAGCAGCGCCACGACCCGCTCCTGAACCGTCTCCCGCAGCGCAGCCAGCGCCGCGGTGTCGGTCAGCTTCGTCTCGGCAGCCACCACTAGGCGCTCGGTACCGCTGGCCGGATCGGCGCTACCGAACACCGCAACGCAGCCCTTGCGGATGCCGGGCAGCTCGCCGACTGCCTCCTCGACCTCCTGCGGATAGATGTTGCGCCCCCCCCCTTGATGATGACATCCTTGGCACGCCCAGTCAGATACACCTCGCCGCCGGCAAGGTAAGCATAGTCGCCCGAGTCGTGCCAGCCATCGCGGATCAGCTGCGCGGTCGCCTGCGGGTTACGGTAATAGCCGGCCGTCGCCGAGGGGCCGCGGAACTGCAGGCGCCCCTCCTGGCGCTCGGGTAGCTCGGCGCCCGTCGGGTCGACGATGCGAATCTCGTAGCCCGGCAGCGGCTTGCCGCAGGCGACGAAACGCATCGCGTCCGCCTCGCCCGCATCGGCAGGCACCGCAATGCCTGCCGTGGAAAACGCAGCGCGGCGAATGCGGTCGATGCGCGCACCCGCCCCCGGCGTCGCTGCCAGGCCCACCGCGCACTCGGCCAATCCATAGACGGGTGCGATGGCTTCCGCCTTGAGGCCGAAGGACGCAAAACGCGCTGCGAAGCGTGTCACCGTCTCGGGGCTGACTGGCTCGGCGCCGTTGAAGGCGAGCCGCCAGCAGGAGAGGTCGAGCCCCTCGAGTGCCTTATCGTCGATGCGCTTGAGGCACAGCTCGTAGGCGAAATTCGGTGCGCCCGATAGGGTGCCGCGGTAGGTATGGATCGCGCGCAGCCAGCGCTCGGGCCGCGCAAGGAAGGCAAGCGGCGACATCACGACGAAGGGGATCGCATAGACGAGGCAGGAAAGCCAGGCGCAGATCAGACCCATGTCATGGTAGAGCGGCAGCCAGCTGACGAACACATCCTCGTCACTCACGCCGCCCGCCTCGCCCATCGCACGAATGTTGGCGAGCAGTTGGCCATGGGTGAGCATCACGCCTTTCGGATTGCCGGTGCTGCCCGAGGTGTATTGCAACAGGGCGAGATCGCCAGCCTGGACCGGTACCGGTTGCGGCTCGCGCCCCTCACGCAGCAGATCATCGGCCAGCACCACGCCGTCGAGGCAATCGACCTGACCCTTGAGCAAACCGGCAGGCAGCGCGACCGCTCCGGTGGCGATCAGGAGCCGCGCACCCGCGTTGGTAAGGATCGCGGCATGGCGACGCAGGTGATCTTCGAGTTGCGACGGCCGCGCCGGCGGGTAGATCGGGACCGGGACCGCGCCCGCGAGCAGGATGCCGCAGAAGCACGGAAAGAAGGCCGGGCAAGTCGGCAGCATGAGGGCGACGGCATCACCGGGCGCGATCTCGCGCCGCTGCAAGGCGGCCGCCACCGCGCGTGCCTCGGTCCAGAGGCGGCCGTAGGTCATGGGGAAGGCGCGGTCACTCTCATCGAGATAGATGAGATGGGTGCGCTCCGGCTGATGGGCGGCATGCCACTGCAGCACCGCCGACAGCGTGGCGAGTTCGACGGGTGCGGCACGTCCTTCGCCACTTGCACCGAACGGAGCCGCTTCTGCAAAAGTCGGCGCTGGCAGGACGGCGCCAAACTCGGGAGTCGGCTGGACGACGCCTTCCGGCTGCTCCCTCCCCAGCGCGGCGAGGAAGTCGTGTGGGGTTTCGGCGGAGGACAGCAGCTCAGCAGGCAGTCGCACTGCAAACTCGGCTTCGATGCGCAGCAGCAGTTCGCTGCGCGCCAAGCTGTCGAAGCCCAGATCGCGGTCGAGACGGCTGTCGAGCTGCACCGGTATGCGCATTTCGGCGGCAGCCGTGCCCGACTGCAGTTCGTCGCGCAGTTCGGTCACAAGCCGCAACAGGCGCTCGGTTGCATTCATTCGCGCAGTCGTCCTGTCAGGAGGGATGAGGTAATTATAATTGGGCAGCAAAACCCGGGCCGCGCAGGCGCCACGCAATAACAATGAATGGGAGAAGCGGGATGGAACGCGAAGCGATGGAATTCGACGTGGTGGTCGTGGGCGGCGGTCCGGCAGGACTCGCGGCAGCGATCCGCCTCAAGCAGCTCAGTGCAGCCCATGGTGCAAGCATCAATGTCTGTCTGATCGACAAGGGTGCAGAGATCGGTGCCCACATCCTATCCGGTGCGGTGATGGATCCGCGCGCACTCAACGAACTGTTCCCAGACTGGCAGGAGCGCAATGCACCGCTCGATACGCCGGTCAGCGAAGACCGCTTCGCCTTCCTCACCGAGCGCGGCAGCTTCCGCCTGCCGACCGCACTGCTGCCGGCCTGCTTCCACAACGACGGCAACTACGTCATCAGCCTCGGCGAATTGTGCCGCTGGCTCGGTCAGCAGGCCGAATCGCTCGGCGTCGAAATCTATCCCGGCTTCGCTGGCACCGACCTCATCGAGGAGGATGGTGTCGTCAAGGGTGTCGTTACCGGCGACATGGGCGTGCAGAAGAACGGCGAGCCCGGCCCGAACTTCCAGCCCGGCATGGAACTGCGTGCCAAGTACACGCTATTCGCCGAAGGCTGCCGCGGCCATCTCGGCAAACGGCTTGAGCAGCGCTACGCCCTGCGCGCCGGCGCCGGCCCGCAAGTCTATGGCATCGGCATCAAGGAGCTCTGGGAGGTGCCGGCGGAGCAGCATCGCAACGGCCTGGTCATGCACACCGCCGGCTGGCCGCTGTCGAGCGACACCTACGGCGGCGGCTTCTGCTACCACTATTCCAACTCAGCCGACCAGCGCCTCGTCGCTATCGGCCTCGTCGTCGGCCTCGGCTACAAGAACCCCTGGCTATCACCCTTCGAGGAAATGCAGCGGCTCAAGACCCACCCCGCCATCAAGTCCATGCTCGAAGGCGGCAAGCGGCTGGCCTACGGTGCGCGGGCGATGGCGGCCGGTGGCCTGCAGGCGCTGCCGAAGCTGATCTTTCCGGGCGGTGCGCTGCTCGGCGACGACGCCGGTTTTCTCGTCGCCTCGCGCATCAAGGGTTCGCATGCGGCACTCAAGTCGGGCATGCTCGCCGCAGAAGCGGTGGCCGAGGCGCTCGCTACGAACCGCAGCGGCGACGAACTCACTGCCTATCCGGAGAAGTTCCGCGCCTCGTGGCTATTCGACGAACTAGAGCGCGCGCGCAACTTCAAACCGTTGATGAACCGGGGGCTTTGGCTCGGTTCGCTGCTGTTCGGTATCGACCAGAACGTCTTCCGCGGCAAAGCTCCGTGGACGCTTCCGCTCACCGCAGACCACGTCAAGCTGCTACCCGCCGCCCAGTGCCAGCCGATCGACTATCCGAAGCCCGACGGCATGCTCACCTTTGACCGCCTTTCCTCGGTATTCCTCTCCAACACCAACCACGAGGAAGACCAGCCCTGCCACCTGCGCCTCAAGGATGCCGCCGCGCCGATCGCCCACAACCTCGCGCTCTACGCCGCGCCCGAGCAGCGCTATTGCCCGGCCGGCGTGTACGAGATCGTCGAGGAGGGCGGAGGGCCGCGCCTGCAGATCAACGCGCAGAACTGCGTGCATTGCAAGACCTGCGATATCAAGGATCCCGGTCAGAACATCGACTGGGTCACGCCGCAGGGCGGCGAAGGACCGATTTACCAGGGCATGTAACGTCCTGGCCTAGCGCCGGCGCCAAGCCAGCCGGTCGACCGTGCCGTTCGCTGCGAATTCGCCGCGGCGCTGCTCCGCCGCGAGTCGCAGCGTCACCGTGACGCGCCCCTCGACCTTGCCAGCCACGTCTATATCGGCACTGCCGCCCGCCGACATGCGTCCCGCATTGAGCTGCACCTCGCGCAACTGCGTGACACCACGCTGGTAAGCGAAGCTGCCGGCCAGCTCGGAGAACTGAGTACTGCCGACACCGCTTTCGCCTTGTAGCAGCCGCACCAGATCGACGCCATGCAGCGCACCATTGCGCATGGCGAAGCGGCCTTGCAGACGTGCTGACGGGAAGAGGCCGGATGCCTTCTCGGCGCTCATCGCGAAACTGCCGCGGCCCTCGACGCGCTCGTCCTTCAGCAACTCCGAAGCCAGGACGGAACCGTCGAACTGCCTGGCCTGCACCTCGCCCTCCAGGCTCCATGCCGGAGACCACTTGAGTCGGGCAGCGCCCTCGACACTGCCACCTTGGGTATTTCCGGTGAACTTGGCGACGTCGATACCGTTCGCCGCGGCGCTGCCCTGGGCCTGCAGGCTGACGAACTTCAAGCTCGATCCGAACGGGACGACGAAGTTCCTCGCATTGAATTCGAACTGCAGTGCATCGCCCTTGGGCGCCAACTCGAACTGCAGTGCCTTGTCCTGCGACTCGAGGGAAATTCTCTGCCAGTTCCCGTCCGTGCCGATCTCCGCCTGGACATCGAAAGCGGGAAGATCGACGTGCATCGAGTTGAGTCTGGCGTTTTTCGCCTCGAGCCGAGCGAACGAGATCTGCTTAGCCTTCGCCCTGCCGAGCAACAACCAGCGGAGCCCATCTTCGCTCACGACCGGTGCATCAAGTTCGAATGCGTCGAACTCCGGCTTGCCACCGAGCACGGCGCCGATGCTGGCGAGCGCCCTCGCCTGTTGCACCTTGATCTGGCCTTCCGCGCCGACGCTCACGCCGTCGAGACGCCAGTAGGCGCGCGGCAACAGCGCGAGGTGGACGGCACGAATCTTGACCGGCTGTCCGAAATGCTCGGCCGCCGCCTTTTCGAACTCTGCAACCTTGGCATCGAAGGATACGAAATGGATTGCAGCTACGCCTAAGGCGAGCGCCAATGCCAGCACGGGCAAGGCCCATTTCAACAACGCTGCGGGCGCTGCCGAAATGCGCGGCCCCGCCGCGGCCCTGGCCGCTTCCTTGGCTTCGGCCTTCCTGCGCTTGGCATCTTCCTTGGCCTCCCGCTGCGCCTGCTTCTCCGCCTCGCGACGCGCCTCTTCTTCTGCCTCGAGCCGAGTCCTCTCCTCCTCTTCCTTTCGCTTCTGCTCTTCGGCCTCCCGGAGCTCCTGCTCTTCCGCTTCCTTGCGGGCTCGTTCTTCCGCTTCGCGCCGTGCCTTCTCTTCGGCTTCCTTACGCGCCCGTTCTTCCGTTTCGCGCCGTGCCTGCTCTTCCGCTTCCTTGCGGGCCCGTTCTTCCGCTTCGCGGCGCGCCTGTTCTTCCGCTTCGCGGCGGGCCTGCTCTTCCACTTCCTTGCGGGCTCGTTCTTCCGCTTCGCGGCGCGCCTTCTCTTCGGCTTCCTTGCGGACTTTTTCTTCCGCTTCGCGGCGGGCCTGCTCTTCCGCTTCCTTGCGGGCTCGTTCTTCCGCTTCGCGGCGCGCCTTCTCTTCCGCTTCCTTGCGGGCTTTTTCTTCCGCTTCGCGACGTGCCTGCTCTTCCGCTTCCTTGCGGGCTCGTTCTTCCGCTTCGCGGCGCGCCTTCTCTTCCGCTTCCTTCCGCGCCCGTTCTTCCGCTTCGCGACGTGCCTTCTCTTCGGCCTCCTTGCGGGCTTTTTCTTCCGCTTCGCGACGTGCCTGCTCTTCGGCTTCCTTACGGGCTCGTTCTTCCGCTTCGCGGCGCGCCTTCTCTTCCGCTTCCTTGCGGGCTCGTTCTTCCGCTTCGCGGCGCGCCTTCTCTTCGGCTTCCTTGCGGACTTTTTCTTCCGCTTCGCGGCGGGCCTGCTCTTCCGCTTCCTTGCGGGCTCGTTCTTCCGCTTCGCGGCGCGCCTGCTCTTCGGCTTCCTTACGGGCTTTTTCTTCCGCTTCGCGGCGCGCCTTCTCTTCCGCTTCCTTGCGGGCTTTTTCTTCCGCTTCGCGGCGGGCCTGCTCTTCCGCTTCCTTGCGGGCTCGTTCTTCCGCTTCGCGCCGTGCTTGCTCTTCGGCCTCCTTGCGCGCCCGTTCTTCCGCTTCGCGCCGCGCCCTCTCTTCGGCTTCCTTGCGGACTCGTTCTTCCACCTCGCGGCGCGCCTTCTCTTCGGCTTCCTTGCGCGCCCGTTCTTCCGCTTCGCGTCGTGCCTTTTCTTCGGCTTCCTTGCGGGCTCGTTCTTCCGCTTCGCGGCGGGCCTGCTCTTCGGCCTCCTTGCGCGCCTTTTCTTCCGCCTCTCGTCGTGCCTTCTCTTCGGCTTCCCGTTTCGCTTTCTTCTCTGCCTCCCGCCGAGCCAGCATTTCCGCTTCCTTGCGGATACGTTCCTCGAGTTCCCGCCGGCTTTTTTCCTTGGCCTCCTCGATCGCTTTCTGACGTGCGGCTTCTGCGCTCCGTGCGGCCTCAGCAACCCGCACGGCTTCCGCACTTCGATCTTCCTCGACAGGGACAAAGGCAGTGAAGTCGAGATCGGAGGTGTCGGCGGTTCCTGCGGGCTTCGCCCTTACTTGCGGACGCGGCGGAGGAGAGGGAGGCGCAGGCGGTGTCCTTGAAGGTACTTCGAGTTCGCGCACATAACCGGCCGCAATGAGTTCTCCCACATCCTTGAGGAACCCATCCGCATCAGCGTAACCAAGCTTTTGCCTGATTTCATCAACGGAGGCCTTGCCGTTGACCTCCTTGAGGACATTGAGAAACCCCCGCGACAACCTGGTGAGCTTGGCGGAAACTTCCCGCACGCCCTTGGCAGTCTTGGTGAGGATGGTAGTGCTGTCCATGCTAATTCAACTTCCAATCCGGACTCATTTAAGGAAACACTGAACAAGCCGTCGAGAAATTCTTCGACGGTGACGAATTGAGACGAAATGCCGAATCGCGCTCACATTTCATCGACGGAAGGCCCGATACATGGGGGAGGTTGGGGGA
>JBGFRW010000043.1:0-31449 GCA_041694935.1 Pseudomonadota bacterium
CAAGTTCGGAAAAACTCGCTTGCATCGTCAAGTGCCTATCAACTGTCAGTGCGCCAATTCTCGCATGTCATGGATGAGTCCGGTTTATCGATCTGCGAATAAATCAGCGCGTCCTTAAGTTTAATGGACTCGCATCCCCACGGCAAGTCCGCGGCGGCCGAGGCGGGCTACTGACGCCGTCCCGCCAGCGCCGACTTCGGCCGGAAGGCTTTGACGACTGTCTCGTGCGTCTCGATGTAGGGCCCGCCGATCAGGTCGATGCAGTAGGGCACGGCGGCGAATACGCCATCGAGGGTTTCCTTGATCGCCTTGGGCTGACCTGGCAGGTTGAGAATCAGCGACTTCCCTCGAATCGCGCCGACCTGGCGCGAGAGAATCGCGGTCGGCACGTATTTCAGGCTGACGGCGCGCATCTGCTCTCCGAACCCCGGCATCACCTTGTGCGCCACGGCAAGCGTCGCCTCCGGCGTGACGTCACGCGGCGCAGGGCCGGTGCCTCCAGTGGTAAGCACGAGATGGCAGCCGACGACGTCGCACAGTTGTATCAGCGTCTGCTCGATGATCGGTTGCTCATCAGGGATCAGGCGGCTTTCCAGCGACCACGGCGAAGCGAGGGCCGTGGCAAACCACTCCTGCAGCGCCGGGATGCCCTTGTCCTCATACACGCCGCTCGACGCACGATCCGAGATGGACACCAAGCCGATCTTCAGCGCATCATTCATGGCTGGGCTCCTCGCCGGAAACGCCCTTCAGTTCCCGCAAGGTGCGGAACAGTTCCCGGAAGGCGCGCGGCGGCTTGCCGAGCTGCTGCTCCTTGAGCGCATTGCGGCGCAGCTGGCGCAGGTACTGCAGGTCGGCGCCCGGATATTGCGCGGCAATCTCAGCAATCACCGTCTCGTCGGCAAGGAAACGCTCGCGCAAGCGCTCGAGCGCATGCATGCGTGCATTGGCGGCAGCGGAGACGCCCTTGATATCGTCGAGGGCCGCGCGGATTGGCGCCGCATCGAGGCTGCGCATCAGCTTGCCGATGTACTGCAACTGGCGGCGGCGCGCCTCGTGCTGCGTGAAGCGCTGTGCGTCGCGCACCGCATCGCGCAAGTCGTCGGGCAAGTCGATCTTCTTGAGCTGGTCGGACGAAAGGGCGACCAACTCCTCGCCGAGATCCTGCAACTCGTTCATTGCGCGCTTGACTGCGCTTTTGCTGGGCTTTTCGCCGAAATTTTCATCGTGTTCCACGAGTAAGATTATAGCTTTGCACACAACCCGCATAGCCATGTCCGCCTTCTCATTCACCGCCGACCAGTTGCGCGAGCTCGCCGCCGACGTCTTGCGCCACGCCGAACGCTGCGGCGCCACCGCCTGCGAAACCGATGTCTCCGAAGGAATCGGCCAGTCAGTCACGGTACGCAAGCAGGAAGTCGAAACCATCGAGTTCAACCGCGACAAGGGCATCGGCGTGACCGTCTATCTCGGTCAGCGACGCGGCCACGCCTCCACCTCTGATTTCTCCTCCGCCGCGCTCAAAGCCACCGTCGAGGCGGCGCTGTCGATCGCACGCTTCACCGCCGAAGATCCCTGTGCCGGCCTGCCTGAGCCGGAACTGCTGGCGCGCGATGCCATCGACCTCGATCTCTACCACCCATGGGACCTGCCGGTGGAGGAAGCCATCGGCATCGCACGGCGCAGCGAAGCCGCCGCCTTCGCCGTCAGCCCGCTGGTGAACAACTCCGAGGGTGCGACCGTCTCGACCCACGCGGCCCACTTCGTTTCCGCCAACAGTCTCGGCTTTATGGGTGGTTTCCCCTCGACGCGTCATTTCATTTCCTGCGTGCCGATCGCAACCAGGGGCAAAGACATGCAGCGTGACGACTGGTATTCGGGCTGGCGCGACCCCGCCGAGCTCGCCACCCCCGAGGCGGTCGGCGACTATGCGGCGCGGCGCACGCTCTCACGCCTCGGTGCCAGGAAACTCAAGACACGGCAATGCAAGGTGATGTTCGAGGCGCCGCTCGCCGCCATGATGATGGGCAGCTTCGTCCATGCCGCCAGTGGCGGCAGCCTCTACCGCAAGGCGAGCTTCCTCGTCGATGCGCTCGGCAAGCGCATCTTCCCTGAATGGTTCAGCATCGAGGAACGCCCGCATCTGAAGAAGGGGCTCGCATCCAGCCCGTTCGACGACGACGGCGTCGCGACGCACGACCGCACGGTGGTAAAAGATGGCGTGCTGCAGGGCTACTTCTTATCGACCTACACGGCGCGCAAGCTCGGCCTGCCGACGACCGGCAACGCGGGCGGCAGCCACAACCTGCTCGTCGCGCCGAGTCCCGGTGCGCCTGCCGACTTCTCCGGCCTGCTGCGCGAATTCGGCACCGGCCTGCTGGTCACCGAACTGCTCGGCCACGGCATCAACTACATCACCGGGGACTATTCGCGCGGTGCGGCCGGCTACTGGATCGAAGGCGGCGAGATCGCCTATCCGGTGCACGAGATCACCATCGCCGGCAACCTGCGCGACATGTTGGCCGGCATCGAGGCGGTCGGTCGCGATCAAGTGACGCGCGGTTCGCGCACCGTTGGGTCAATTGTGGTTAACCGCATGACAGTGGCCGGAAATTAGGGGCTCCATGAGGATTTAAGACAGTTCAAACGGTGTAGTATTGAATCACCGTCCTGTTAGCGGGGCGTCCATACGACAACAGCAAGGAGAAGACTTCCATGGAAAGACGTAAGTTTCTGCAGCACGCCGGAATCGCCGGCATCCTCGCCACCGGCGCGGCACCTGCGGTGCATGCCCAGCAGGCGATTCGCTGGCGCTTGGCCTCCAGCTTCCCGAAGGCCCTCGACACCATCTACGGCGCGGCAGAAACCTTCTCTAAGAAGGTCAAGGAAATGTCCGGCGGCAAGTTCGAGATTTCCGTCCATGCAGGCGGCGAACTGATGCCCCCCTTCGGCGTGGTGGACGGCGTGCAGCAAGGCACCGTCGAGTGCGCGCACACCGCTCCCTACTACTTCTTTGGCAAGGACGAAACCTTCGCGATCGACTGCGCGATTCCGTTCGGCCTCAACTCCCGCCAGATGACCGCCTGGATGTACCAGGGCAACGGCATGAAGCTGATGCGCGAGTTCTACAACCAGTACAACATCGTCAACTTCCCGATGGGCAACACCGGCGCGCAGATGGGTGGCTGGTACCGCAAGGAGATCAAGTCGCTGGCCGACATGAAAGGCCTGAAGATGCGCATCGGCGGCTTCGGCGGCCGCATCCTCGCCGGCATCGGCGGCGTGCCGCAGAATATCCCCGGCGGCGAGATCTACCAGGCGCTCGAAAAGGGCACCATCGACGCCACCGAGTGGGTCGGCCCCTATGACGACCAGAAGCTCGGCTTCTACAAGGTTGCCAAGCACTACGCCTACCCGGCCTGGTGGGAAGGCGGCCCGCAGCTGACCCTCTACGTCAATAACAAAGCCTACGACGCGCTGTCCGCCGAGAACAAGGCGATCATCGAAACAGCCGCCTCGTTCGCCCACGTCGACATGCAGGCCAAGTACGACGCGAAGAACCCGCAGGCACTGAAAGAACTCGTCGCCGGCGGCACCAAGCTGTTCCGCCTGCCGAAGGACACCATGGAAGCCGCCTTCAAGTTCGCCGAGGCGCACTACGCCGAGTTGTCGGAGAAGAACCCGAACTGGAAGAAGGTCTACGCCGATTACGCCGCTTTCCGCAAGGAGCAGAACCTCTGGTTCCGCTTCGCCGAAGCCGGCTACGACAGCTTCATGCAGTCGCAGAAGCTGTAAGCGAATCTTCGCTTCAACAAAAAACCGCGGCCGAGGCCGCGGTTTTTTGTTGCCGAAAAGTCGGCACCGACAAAGCGGCACCGACTTCTCTGCCACGACTTACCTACCCTTTTTCTCCTTCGCCACTTCCTGCAACAAGGCGGCGGCAGGATCTATCTCCTTGGCTTCCTTGGCCGCCTGGTCCGCAGTAGCTTCGAGGGGATCCTTTTTGTCCGCCTCTGCGGCAGCCTCATTGCCTTCGGACTTCTTCTCGTTCTCATGACCCCAGTCGGCAGGATTGCTCGGCACACCGTAACCGCGGTCGATGCCAGAGGGCTCGAACTGCAGTTCGATCTCGTCGATGCTCAACTTCTTGACCTTTTCGATGTTGCCTGTCACGAGCTGCGGGAAGGCAATCACGAGTCCGACCATGACGACCTGGATCACGACGAAAGGCACCGCGCCCCAGTAAATCTGGCCTGTCGTAACTGGAGCGATCTCCTTCTTGGTGAGGTGATCGAGGTACTTCTGGTGCGGTGCCACGCTGCGCAGGTAGAACAGCGCGAAACCGAAGGGCGGATGCATGAAGGAGGTCTGCATGTTGACCGCCATCAGCACGCCGAACCAGACAAGGTCGATACCCATCTTCTCGGCCACCGGGCCGAGCAGCGGGATGATGATGAAGGCCAGCTCGAAGAAATCTAGGAAGAAGGCCAAGCCGAACACCAGCAGGTTCACCACAATGAGGAAGCCAATCTGGCCGCCCGGCAGGCTGGTCAGCAGATGCTCGACCCAGCGCGGGCCATCGACCCCCTGGAAGGTCAGACTGAACACCGTCGCACCGAGCAGAATGAAGAGCACAAAGCTGGAGAGCTTCATGGTCGCGTCCATTGCCTGCTTCATCAGCTTGATGCTGAGACGCTTGCGAGAGATCGCCATCAGCAGGGCGCCAGACGCGCCCATCGCACCGCCCTCCGTCGGCGTCGCAATGCCGAGGAAAATCGTTCCGAGCACTAGGAAGATCAGCGCCAGCGGCGGGATCAGAACGAAGGTGACACGCTCCGCCATGCGTGAGAGCAGGCCGAGCTTGAGCACACGGTTGATGACGGCGATCAGGAAAGCGACTCCGATGCCGACGCACATCGACACCACGATCAGCTCGTCCTTCGGCGTCTCTTCCGGACGCGACTGTGCAAAGACGATCGCCGCCCCGACGGAGACGATCGTCAGGATCAACAGCGAGCGCATGCCGGCGCTGCCGTCGTCCTCACGGATAGTGCGCGCCTCCGGCGGTAGGGCCGGACAGGCGGCCGGCTTGACCATGCTGACAATGAAAACCCAGCCTGCGTAGAGCGCGGTCAGCACGAAGCCGGGGATGAAGGCGCCGGCGTAGAGGTCGCCGACCGACCGGCCCAGCTGGTCGGCGATGACGATCAGCACCAGCGACGGCGGAATGATCTGCGCCAGCGTGCCCGAAGCTGCGATCACGCCGGTCGCGATTCGGCGGTCGTAACCGTAGCGCAGCATGATCGGCAGCGAGATCAGGCCCATCGAGATCACCGACGCGGCCACCACGCCGGTCGTCGCCGCAAGCATCGCGCCGACGAAGATCACCGCATAGGCGAGGCCGCCGCGGATCGGTCCGAACAATTGGCCGATGGTGTCGAGCAGGTCCTCGGCCATGCCAGAACGCTCGAGAATCAGGCCCATGAAGGTGAAGAACGGGATCGCCAGCAGCGTGTCATTCTTGAGGATGCCGAAGATGCGCAGCGGCAGCGCGTGCAGCAGCGACTCGGGCAACATGCCAAGCTCGACGCCGAGGTAGCCGAAGAACAACCCGCAGGCCGCCAGCGAGAAGGCGACCGAATAACCCATCAGGAGGAAGATGATCAGGCCCATGAACATGATGGGCGCCATGTTGGCTTGCAGGAATTCGATCATTTCCGCTCTCCCTTGCCGCGCAGGTCGGCGACCTGATCGTCGGCGGCTTCGACCATGTCGACCACTTCGCCGGCGACTTGCCGCTTCTTGATTTCCTCCGCGAGTTCCTCCTCGGCGGTCTGGTTATGCGCTGGGAGCGTCGGATCGGGGCACGCGCCCTTCAGGAAACCGATACGCTTGATCAGTTCGGAGAGGCCCTGCAGCCCGAGCAGCGCAAAACCGGCCGGGATCAGGGCATACACCGGCCAGCGGATCAGGCCACCAGCGTTCTCGGACATCTCGCCGCTGTCGTAGGCCTGTGTGACCAGCGGCCAGACCAGTCGGATCACCTGGATCACGAAGGGCATCAGGAAGAAGAGGATGCCGAAGATCTCGACCTTGATCTGGGTGCGCTTGGAGAAGCGACCGAGGATCACGTCGATCTTGACGTGCCCCTGGCGCAGCATCGTGTAACCCGCGCCGAGCAGGAAGATCGCGGCGAAAAGATACCACTGGATCTCAAGGAAGGCATTCGAGCCTACGTCGAAAGCCTTGCGCGCAATGGCATTGATGGTCGAAATCAGCACCGCAATCAGCACGAGCCAGATGACGGCCCCACCGATACGCTCGGAAAGCCCATCGATGAGTTTCGATACTTTCAAGAATCCTTCCATTGAATCTCCTCCTCAACCGCTCACGGATGGCGGTTTGGGTTCCGAATGACCGAACTTTGCGATCTAGCGGCGCAGTTTAGCCAAAAAGCCATAGGGGAATTATCGTATTGCGGAAATCCACTACGGCTCATAAAGCATTTTTTAGCGAAAAATCATGAGCATCAAGGGCTTCATGGCCCCATGATAAAATTGTGTTTTCCCTCCCTGACTCCGAGCCAACACCATGTTTTCCAAGCAGAACACCCTTTCCAAGACCGACCCCGAATTGTTCGCCGCCATCCAGGCCGAAAACCGTCGCCAGGAAGACCATATCGAACTGATCGCTTCGGAAAACTATGTTTCTTTCCCTGTCATGGAAGCCCAGGGCTCGCAGCTCACCAATAAATATGCGGAAGGCTATCCGGGCAAGCGCTACTACGGCGGCTGCGAGCATGTCGACGTCGTCGAGCAGCTCGCCATTGACCGTGCCAAGAAGCTGTTCGGCGCCGATGCGGCGAACGTGCAACCCAACTCCGGTTCGCAGGCCAACCAAGCGGTGTTCATGGCCTTCCTGCAGCCCGGCGATACGGTCATGGGGATGAGCCTCGCCGAGGGCGGCCACCTCACCCACGGCATGAAACTCAACATGTCGGGCAAGTGGTTCAATATCGTGCCCTACGGCCTGACCAAGGACGAGGCCATCGACTACGATCAGGTCGAGCGCCTCGCCAAGGAACACAAGCCCAAGCTGATCATTGCAGGCGCCTCGGCCTACGCACTGCGCATCGATTTCGAGCGCTTCGCCAAAATCGCCAAGGAAGTCGGCGCGATCTTCATGGTCGACATGGCGCACTACGCCGGCCTCGTCGCCGCAGGCTTCTATCCGAACCCGGTGCCGCACGCCGACGTCGTCACCTCCACCACGCACAAGACGCTGCGTGGCCCGCGCGGCGGCCTGATCCTCATGAAGGCCGAGCACGAAAAGGCGATCAACTCCGCGATCTTCCCCGGCCTGCAGGGCGGCCCGCTCGAGCACGTCATTGCCGCCAAGGCCGTCGCCTTCAAGGAAGCGATGACCAAGGAGTTCAAGGATTACCAGGAGCAGGTGATGGAGAACGCTCTGGTGATGGCCAAAGCGCTCAAGCAGCGCGGCCTGCGCATCGTTTCCGGCCATACCGAGAGTCACGTCTTCCTTGTTGATCTCCAAGCGAAGAACATCACCGGCAAGGATGCCGAGGCCGCACTCGGCAAGGCGCACATCACGGTCAACAAGAACGCGATTCCCAACGACCCCCAGAAGCCCTTCGTCACCAGCGGCATCCGCATCGGCACCCCGGCGATGACGACGCGTGGTTTTACGGAAATCGAGGCGGAGCAGATCGCCAACCTGATTGCCGACGTCCTCGACGCACCGGCCGACGAGGCGGTGCTGGCCAAGGTGCGCGATGAAGTCGCCGCGCTGTGCAAGAAGTTCCCGGTCTATGGCCAATAAGCGGCAACCGAACGGTCAATAACAAATGCGCTGTCCTTACTGCAACGAGGACAACACCCAGGTCGTCGACACCCGTGAGAACGAGGAAGGCGACACGGTACGCAGGCGGCGGCGCTGCCTCGCCTGCGACAAGCGCTTCACCACCTACGAGCGCGTCGAGCTGCAGTTGCCGCTCGTCGTCAAGAAGAACGGCAGCCGGGTCGATTTCGACCGCGACAAGCTGAAATCGAGCATGATGCTGGCGCTACGCAAGCGCCCCGTCACCACCGAGAGCGTCGAGAGCGCACTCGACCGCATCGAGGAGAAGCTGGTGCAGTTGGCCGAGCGCGAGGTGAACTCCGATCGCGTCGGCGAACTGGTGATGCGTGAGCTGAAGAAGCTCGACAAGGTCGCCTACATCCGCTTCGCTTCGGTCTACCGCAACTTCGAGGATCTCGACGAATTTTCCGATGCGATCCGCGAAGTGAAGAAGCCGCGCGTGCGTCGGACGACATGACCCGCCTACCCCCCGCCCCTTCCTCGCGGAAGGGGAGACTTGCAGTTCGCTGCGTTCGTAGCTTATGACGTTCACCGCCGCCGACCACGAATTCATGAGCCGCGCCCTGCGGCTCGCGTCGCGCGGCCTCAACACCACCACCCCGAACCCCCGCGTCGGCTGCGTCATCGTCAAGGACGGAACCATCATCGGCGAGGGTTGGCACGAGAGGGCTGGCGAGCCGCATGCCGAGATCAACGCGCTGCGAAAAGTCGGCGCCGGCAACACGGCGCAAGGCGTAGAAGGAGTGGCGCGGGGCGTAGCAGGAATGGCGCAAGGCGCCACGGCCTACGTCACGCTTGAGCCCTGTTCGCATTATGGCCGTACGCCGCCTTGCGCCAATGCGCTCATCGACGCCGGCATCAAGCGGGTAGTCGCCGCGATGCAGGATCCCAATCCTCTGGTCGCCGGCCAAGGCCTCGAGAAGCTGCGCGCTGCAGGTATCGAGGTCGCGAGCGGCCTCATGGAGACGGAAGCACGCGAGCTCAACATCGGTTTCATTTCGCGCATGACGCGCGGGCGGCCCTGGCTTCGGCTCAAGGTCGCCATCAGCCTCGATGGGAAAACGGCCCTAGCCAACGGCAAGTCGCAGTGGATCACCGGCCCGGACGCGCGACGCGACGTGCATGCCTGGCGCGCGCGCAGCTGCGCGATGCTCACCGGCATCGGCACGGTGCGCGACGACGATCCGCGCCTCACCGTGCGCGATGTGTCAACGACGCGCCAGCCCCTGCGCGTGGTGGTCGACAGCCGACTCGAGATATCTCCCGACGCGACGATCCTCGATGGCGGCAACTGTCTGATCGCCTGCGCCACCGACCATCCGGAAAAGGCCGCTCAGTTGCGCGAACGCGGCGCAGATGTTGTCGTACTGCCCAATGCACATGGCAAGGTCGACCTGCCGAAGCTGCTTCTCGAACTGGGCCGGCGAGGCATCAACGAAGTGATGGCCGAGGCAGGTACGAAGCTCAACGGCTCGCTGCTGCGGGAAGGCTGCGTCGATGAACTGCTGATCTACCAGGCGCCGCTGCTGCTGGGCGACGCGGCGCGCGGCATGGCCGATTTCGGCGAGCTGGCCGAACTGAGCGAGGCGGTGCGACTGAACATCCTCGAGCGCCGTCCCGTCGGCGCCGACTTTTTCCTGCGCGCCAGGCTCAGTTAGCGCAGACTGTGCAGCCTGGGTCGCGCGGCACGGCAATGCTGCGCCAATCCATCGCCAAGCCGTCGAGCAAGAGCAGCCGACCGGCCAGTGGCTCGCCGCAGCCGATCACGAGTTTCATCGCCTCGGCCGCCTGCGTCGCGCCAATGATGCCGACGAGCGGCGCGAACACACCCATCGTCGCGCAGCGCACTTCCTCGACGTCCTCGGCCTCGGGAAACAGGCAGTGATAGCAGGGGGCATCTCGACGACGCGCATCGAACACGGCAACCTGCCCGTCGAAGCGTACGGCAGCGCCCGAGACCAGCGGTTTGGCATGCTTCACGCAGACGCGATTGACAGCGTGGCGCGTGGCAAAGTTGTCGGAACAGTCGAGCACTACATCGGCAGCGGCCACTTCCTGCTCGAGGCGCTCACCCGACAGACGCTCCTGCAGGGGAACAACTCGGCAGTGCGGATTGATTTCGGCCAGCGTCGCCGCGCCGGACAGCACCTTGGCGCGCCCGATCGCGGAGGTGCGGTGCATGATTTGCCGCTGCAGATTGGTGAGGTCGACGGTATCGCCGTCAGCCAGCACCAGCGTGCCGATACCGGCGGAAGCGAGGTAGAGCGCCGCGGGAGAGCCCAACCCGCCCGCACCAATGATCAGGGCACGCGCGGCACTAAGTCTTTCCTGCCCCTCGATGCCGACCTGCGGCAGGAGGATGTGACGCGAATAACGCAGCAAATCCTCATCGGTCATCGGGCCGCCCGTTACTTGTATTCCCGCAACTCGGGCGGCGTGTCGTCATGGTCGCCGTGCGGATGGTGATCCCAAGCCTTCGAGTAGACGTCGTGCGACTTCTTGATGAGCCGCTCCGGCTGCCCGAGGTTGCGGCGCTGAGTCTCCTCGGAAAAGTAGACAAGCGCGCGAATCAGCTTGCAGTACAGGGTGTTCTCGAGATGGAAGCCGCGGTCGGTCAACAGCTTTTCGAGCCCCTCCATGCAATGATCGGTAATCTCGTACCAGACGGAAATGCCGTTCGGTTGCGTGCCGGGTGCAACTTCGAGTCCTTGCAGAGTAGAAAGCAGCGCATAGGCCTCTGACACCTGCTGGTGCTTGAGCTTGCACAGCCGGATCTCTCGATGCTTGTGCGTGCCCGCCTGAGCTGCCAGCGGATGCGGCCTATGCAGGCCGCGCTCCTGGTCGCGCAGAAGGCGGGCGCGCTCGGGGTTCATTTTTTGATGACCTGCAGCGCCTTGAGCAGGTTCATTGCCTGCGTCAGTTGATAATCGCTCTTCGAGGCGAACTCCACGGGAGCGGCATGCACGTCTTCCTTCTCGCCATCTTTGCCGTCCTTGCCTTCGGGGGTCTTGGCCGGCTGTCCACGCTTCGGCAGCGACTTTTCGGCATCCTTGTCCTTGTCGTTGGCGAGATGACGATCGAGGTCGGCCTCGCGCAGGCGCTCGCGCGAGCCGCCGTTGGCGGTTTCCTCGACGACGATGTCTGGCTCGATGCCCTTGGCCTGGATAGAACGGCCGTTCGGCGTGTAATAACGTGCCGTGGTCAGCTTGATGGCAGTCTTGGCCGATAGCGGCAGCACCGTCTGCACCGAGCCTTTGCCGAAGGTCTGGGTACCCATCACCACCGCACGCTTGTGATCCTGCAGTGCACCGGCGACGATCTCGGAGGCGGAGGCCGAACCACCATTGACCAGTACGATCATCGGTACGTTGCGCGCACCGGCCGGGGCCTTCTTGACGAAGTCCTCGCGCTGGCCGCGCAGGTAGTCCTCGGTGGAGGCGGTGTATTTGCGCTTGGCATCTTCGACTCGCCCGTCGGTGGACACCACGACACTGTTCGCGGGCAGGAAGACGGCCGAAACGCCGATCGCGGCATGCAGCAGGCCACCCGGGTCATTGCGCAGGTCGAGCACCAGCCCTTTCAGTCCCGAGCCCTTGGCATCTGCGTCGGCCTTGTAGAGCTTCTCGAGATGCCTGACGACGTCGGCCCCCGTCTCCTCTTGGAACTGGGTGATACGCAGGTAGCCGTAGCCCAGCTCGATCGTCTTCGACTTGACGCTCTGCACCTTGATGACATCGCGCACGATGGTGATCTCGAGGGGCTTGGTCTCGCCTTTCCTCAGGATGGTGAGCTTGATCGAGGTCTTGGGCTTGCCGCGCATTTTCTTGACTGCGTCGCTGAGGGTCATCCCCTTCACCGGCGTGTCGTCGAGCTTGAAGATCAGGTCGCCGCTCTTGACGCCGGCCCGATAGGCAGGGGTATCCTCGATCGGCGCAACGACCTTGACGAGACCATCTTCCATGCCGACCTCGATGCCCAGGCCGCCGAACTCGCCCTGCGTCGATACCTGCAGGTCCTTGAAGGCATCGGCGTCCAGATAGGCGGAATGCGGGTCGAGGTTGGCGAGCATGCCGCTGATCGCATGCGTGATGAGCTGCTTGTCTTCGACCGGCTCGACGTAGCCCTGCTTGATGGCATTGAAGACGTCGGCGAAGCTGCGCAGTTCCTCGACCGGCAGCGGTGAGCCGGCATCCTTCTGGGCAATGGCGGAAAAATTGAGGCTCAGCATCACGCCGGCGACGATGCCGACGACGACCAGGCCGATTTGCTGCAGCTTGCTACGCATGTAATCCTCGATGGAAAGTGAAGGCACGCCGGTGCACTTCAGGGCGCCTCGAGCCACTTCAATGGGTCGAACGCCCGTCCCCGATGCCTGAGTTCAAAGTATAAACCCGATTCCGGCTGTCCTCCGCTCGCCCCGACCGTTGCCACCGCCTTGCCAGCGCCGACTTTCTGGCCAACGTCGGCGAGCAGGCTCTGGTTGTTGCCGTAGACCGACAGGAAATCGTCGTCATGGTCGATGATCAGCAGATTACCGTAGCCGCGCAGCCAGTCGGCGAACACCACCACCCCAGGCGCTACCGCGCGCACATCCGCTCCTTCGGCGGCACGAATGAACAATCCCTTCCAGACGGACTGGCCGTCGTCGCGCCGCGCCCCGAACCGGCCGGCCACCGCCCCGGCCGCTGGTCGGATCAGCTTGCCTCGCAGCCTGGCGAACGCCCCGGTCGGGTTGTCCGGCTCGGCTGTCACCGTCTGAGCCAGGGGCAGCTCGCTTCCCTTGCCGGAACGCGCGGGCTTCGCCGGCTTGCTGCGGACCGGTCGCTTTGCCAAGGATTCGATCAGGTTCGCCAGCCGGCTTTCATTGTGTTTGAGTGTATCGATCTCGCGGCGTTGTTCCTTGATTTGCTTGGAGATCTTCGCCAGCACGACCTGCCGTTCCTGCTGGCGCTGACGCAAGTTCGCGCGCTCTTGCTCCTCGCGATGCACGAGATCGGCAAGCTTTTCGGACCGTTCCCGTACCACTTCGGTCAATCGGCGCGTCTCGGCGGCATCGCGCTTCAGCCCGGCGATGAGATCAGCCTTGGCTCGGGAGAGCAAAGCCAGAAAATGGCGGTCACGCGCTGCGACATTCGGGTCGCCCCCGGCCAGCAGCACAGCTAGGGCATCTGCTTCATTGGGACGGAACTGGTGGCGAAGCAATCGCGCAAGCTGCGCCTGGCGGGTGGCGGCCTGGCGCTCCAGCTGCCTAAGCTCCCCTTCGTGCCCGGTCAATTCATCCCGGGCTGCGGCACGTTCTTCGCCCAATGAGCGCAGCTTGCGGCCGGAGGCTGAAATTGCCTTTTCGGTGTCGCGCAGTTCGTCGGCTGCCGCGGAGCGCGAGGATTCGGCCTGCTTGACCTGCTGCTCCAATGCGGAGCGCTTGTCGCGCAGCGCTTCGAGCTTGGCTTTTTCGCGCTCGGCCCGCGTTTCGGCAGCCGCCGGGACGGCGGCCGCAAGACAACACCACAGGACGGCGAGCGCGAGATGCCGGATCAACCCTTGGCTTTGCCCTGGTTGGCCACGGCCGCCTGCGCCGCCGCGATCGCTTCCGGATCGCCCAGATAGTAGTTGCGCAGGGGCTTCAGGTCGGCGTCGAGTTCGTAGACCAGCGGCTGGCCGGTGGGAATATTGAGGCCGACGATGTCTTGGTCGGAAATGTTGTCGAGGAACTTGACCAGCGCGCGCAAACTGTTTCCGTGCGCGGCGATGATCACGCGCTTGCCGGACTTGACGGCCGGCGCGATGGTGTCGTGCCAGTAGGGCAGGAAACGCTCGACCGTGTCCTTGAGGCACTCGGTGGCCGGCACTCCGCCGGGGCCGAGGTCGGCATAGCGCGGGTCGCCACCCTCGTAGCGCGGATCTGTCTTCTCCATGACCGGAGGCGGCGTATCGTAGGCGCGGCGCCAGATCTTCACCTGCTCTTCGCCGAACTTGGCGGCCGTTTCTGCCTTGTTGAGTCCCTGCAGCGCGCCGTAATGGCGTTCGTTGAGACGCCAAGAATGCTCAATCGGCAGCCACATGAGGTCCATTTCCTCGAGCACCGTCCAGAGCGTCTTGATGGCCCGCTTGAGCACCGAGGTGTAGGCGATGTCGAAATCGAAGCCCTGGGCTTTGAGCAATTGGCCGGCAGCCTTGGCTTCGGCAAGGCCTTTTTCGGTCAGACCGACATCGGTCCAGCCGGTAAAACGATTTTCCTTGTTCCAGGTGGATTCACCGTGGCGGAGCAAAACGATCTTATAGGTGGCTGACATGGTGCAATATAAGACAGAGAGGGATGCTGCGTCGCAAAACAATAAAGGCCGCTGATTATAAGGGGTATCTGACAGTGGATAAAGAGGAAATCCGCTGACGGCGCAGGAATAACAGTAATCTATAATATTCTTTCATTTTTATCCCATCACACTGCGAGTAGCCATGAATAGTCCGATTAGCGACATGATGGACCACGAAGAGCACGTCGAAATCGCGGCGCGCGCGCTAAAAGCGATCTCCCATCCCTTGCGACTGAAGATTCTGTGCGTGGTGGGCGATCAGGAAGTCTGCGTGCAGGACATCGTCGATGCTGTCGGAACCTCCCAGAGCAACATCTCCCAGCATCTCGCCATCCTACGCGACAAGGGGGTGCTGACGACCCGCAAGGATGCGAATCGCGTTTACTATCGCGTCGCCGACCAACGTACCCTGCAGTTGATCGTGATGATGCGTGAGGTATTCTGCGGCATTCCCGGACAAGACTGACAAGGAAGGACGATGGATTTCATTCAGCAAAACCTGATGTGGGTAGGACTGGCCGCTGTAAGCGGCGGCATGCTGTTGTGGCAGATGTTCAACGGTACCGGCGGCAGCAACATCTCGGTCAATCAGGCGACCTTGCTCATCAATCGCGAGGATGCCATCGTTGTCGACGTGCGCGAAACCGCCGAATGGTCGGCAGGCCACATTCCGAACGCACGCCACATCGCCTTGGGTCATCTCTCCAAGCACCTCTCCGAGATCGAGAAGTTCAAGGACAAGCCGGTCATCGTCGTCTGCGCGAGCGGCAACCGCTCGGGTTCGGGCTGCGGCGTACTGAAAAAGGCCGGCTTCCAGCGTGTCTTCAACCTCGCCGGCGGCGTCCATGCGTGGAACGACGCCGGCCTGCCGATGACCAAGAAATAAGGAGTCAGCCGTGACAGCGAAAGTCGTCATGTACGCAACCGCCGTGTGTCCCTACTGCGTTCGCGCCGAGGCCCTGCTGAAGCGCAAGGGCGTCACCGACATCGAGAAGATCTACGTCGACCGCGAACCCGCAAGGCGCCAGGAGATGGAGGCCCGCGTCCCGGGCGCCCGCACCGTGCCGCAGATCTTCATCAATGATCGGCATGTGGGCGGCTGCGACGACATCCACGAACTGGACCGCCAGGGCAAGCTCGATCCGCTGCTCGCCGCCTGATCACTGCGGCGGCGGGTAGAATGCCCGTTTCCTATCGCCTTTACGTCAGGATCATCATGAGCGAACAAGCACAGCCCGGGCAGGATGGTGCCCCCGTCTTCACCATCGAGAAAATCTACGTCAAGGATCTCTCGCTCGAGGTGCCGAACGCGCCGCACTGCTTCCTCGAACGCGACTCGGCGCAGATCAACCTGCAGATGCAGACCGGCGGCGAAGCTGTCGGCGATGGCATCTTCAATGTCGTTCTGACCCTGACGGTCACCGCCCAGGTCGGCGAGAAGACGCAGTTCCTCGTCGAAGCCGCGCAGGCTGGCATCTTCCAGATCCGCAACGTGCCCAACGAAGAAATCGAGCCGATCATCGCCGTCGCCTGCCCCAATATCCTCTTCCCCTATGCCCGCGAAACGGTTTCCGATGCCGTCACGCGCGCCGGCTTCCCGCCCGTGCTGCTCGCACCGGTGAACTTCGAAGGTATCTACCGCGAGCGGCTCATGCAGCAGCAAGCCCAGCAGGCAGGCAGCCCGCACGAAATTCCCGTCCAGTAACCATGCGTACGTCGGCAGCGTTCGCCGTCGCCGCGGTGCTCGCAGCACCGGCCATCGCCGCAGCGCTCGACTATCGCTCGGTCAGCGAAGCGACCGTGCTCTACGACGCCCCTTCTCAGAAAGCCAAGCCGCTGTTCGTCATCGCTGCCGGCACGCCCGTCGAAGCCGTCGTAGCGCTCGACGTCTGGGTCAAAGTCCGCGACATGAAGGGCGACCTGGCCTGGATCGAGCGGCGCATGCTCGGCGAGCGGCGCATGCTGCAGGTTCGCGCGGGGAATGCCCAAGTCCGCACTGAGGCGAACGACTCGGCCCCAGTCATCTTCGAGGCCGCCTCGGACGTGCTGCTCGAACTTGTCGAGCCGGCACCTGCCGGCTGGGCCAAGGTGCGCCATCGCGACGGCCAGCAGGGCTTCGTCAAGGTCGGCCAGGTCTGGGGGCTATAGGCATGTACATTGCCGTGCTGGGTGCCGGTGCCTGGGGTACTGCGCTCGCCCTGTCGTTCGCCGGCCGCCATCGGGTCGCATTGTGGACCTGGCAGGCGGAGCACGCCGCCGCTATGCGGAGCGCACGGGAAAACACCCAGTTCCTCTCCGGCTTCCAGTTTCCCGAAACGGTGGAGATCACATCCGACCTTTCCGCCGCCATTGCGCAGGCGGAGTTGGCATTGGTTGCCACCCCCATGGCCGGCTTGCGTTCCACCACTGAACAGCTTGCGCGCATGCGCGCCGATCTGCCTTTCCTCTGGGTCTGCAAGGGGCTCGAGTCAGGCAGCGGCCTGCTGCCGCACCAGGTTGTACATGAGGTGCATCCTGCCGCGCGCTGCGGCGCCTTCACCGGACCGAGCTTCGCCGCCGAGGTGGCGCGCGGCCTGCCCGCCGCCGTGACGATCGCCTCAGAGAATGCCGACTTCGCCGAAGCAATGGCCCATGCGCTGCATGGACCGCGCCTTCGCCTCTACGCCAACGACGACATCATCGGTGCCGAAGTCGGCGGGGCGGTGAAGAATGTCATGGCCATCGCCACCGGCATCTGCGACGGCCTCGGCCTCGGCCTCAACGCGCGCGCCGCGCTGATGACGCGAGGCCTAGCCGAAATCACGCGCTTCGGCGTCGCCCTCGGCGCAAAACCGGAGACATTCATGGGCTTGGCCGGCATGGGCGACCTGATCCTCACCTGCACGGGCGACCTCTCGCGCAACCGCCGCGTCGGCTTGGCCTTGGCGGCCGGCAAGTCGGCGAACGACATCCAGCGCGACCTCGGGCATGTCGCCGAAGGCGTGCAGACCGCCCACGAAGTCGATCGACGCGCCAAGGGACTCGGCGTCGATATGCCGATCACCGCAGCGGTATGCGACGTGCTGGATGGCAAGCTGCCTGCAGCCGAGGTGGTGGATCGACTGATGAACCGCGACCCAAAACACGAATGATCCGCTGAATGGGCCCCGGCCTCCGGTAGGTACGCGGTGGGGTTCGCGTTTAAGCTTGCTTCAGCGCTTGGCGCGCGCGACCAAGTCGAACCCGCAGGTAGCGTCGCCTAGCCCGCCGATGCAACTGACTTCCCGCGCGTGCAATTCCTTACCCAAAATCGTGCTGACGGCACCCGCGATCAGTCCGCCTTCGAAATGACAGAGTGTGCGTCCTACCGGCGTCAGGCCGACGCAGGTAACGCACTCATGAACATCGACGTGAATCAGATCGTCGGTCAGTATAGGCACCGAAATCAGTCCGATTTTCAGTTGATGGCACAGGGCGACGAAGTCTTCGAGACGGGTCAGACCGAGCCGCTGCCCGAGCTTTTTCCCGGCGTAATAAGTCACGGCTTGCGAACCCGTACCCAGGATGTCCTCCAGCGCCACTAGCCGCACGAGCCTGAACAATCCCACCCCAACCTCGTTACCGAGTTGCGGACGGCATATCTGCAAAGCATTGTCGATTTCAACCGGATTCGTAGGGTTCATGGCCTTGGACACCTCTCTGATGCGGGGAGCATGGATTACAAATCTACCATTTTGCGCGAGTGCCGGAGTTATTCCTTGAGCGTCGTCATATCCCTTAACTGCCACCGTCATATCCATGCTGCCGCCACGCTTCGTAGATGGCGACCGCGACGCTGTTCGAGAGGTTCAGGCTGCGATTGCCCGGCATCATCGGCAGCCTCAAGCGCTGCTCGGGAGAGAAGCTCTCCAGCATCTCGGCCGGCAGGCCGCGCGATTCCGGACCGAAGACAAAGGCGTCGCCCGGCCGGTAGGCCACCGCGTCGTAGCGCGTCGTCGCCTTCGTGCTGAAGGCGAACAGCCGCGCCTCGCCGAGGGACGCCAGGCAGGCGGTCCAATCGGCATGCACCCGCATCGAAACGAACTCGTGGTAGTCAAGCCCTGCGCGGCGCAGCGAACGCTCGCTGACATCGAAGCCGAGCGGCTCGACCAGATGCAACTGCGCGCCGGCATTGGCCGCCAGGCGGATCACATTGCCGGTATTGGGCGGGATTTCCGGCTGATATAGAACGATCTGGAACATGGGGGCTGTGGCAATGTAGGCTTCCCGAAGTTTAGCCAACGCGCGGACCCTATGGCACGCCCCGAGAAGATTCGCCTCGGCGACCTGCTCGTACAGCAGGACGTCATCACCGAAGAGCAGCTCAAACTCGCCCTCGACGAGCAGAAAAAGAGCGGGCGCAAGCTCGGCCGCGTGCTCGTCGAGTCGGGCTATGCCACCGAGGCCGGCATCTCGAAGGCGCTGGCGCGTCAGCTCGGTGCCGAGTTCATCGACCTCAAGGTGTTCCAGCCGAAGTCCGAGCTTGTCAAGCTGCTGCCGGAAGCCCAGGCACGCCGTTTCCGCGCTCTGGTATTGGATGAAGTGGACGGCCACCTACGCATCGGCATGTCCGATCCGACTGACTTGGTGGCCTTCGATGAGATCGCGCGTATCGTAAAGCGCGACCTCGACCTCGCCGTGGTGACCGAAGGCCAACTGCTGCCCCTGCTCGACCGCGTCTATCGCCGCACCGAGGAAATCGCCGGCCTCGCCAAGGACCTGACCCAGGAGATGGGCGACATCCCGGTCGAGTTCGGCACCGTGCTGGGCATCGCCCCGGGCGCAGAAGATGCGCCGGTCGTCCGGCTCTTGCAGACGGTATTCGAGGAAGCGCAGAAAATGCGCGCCTCCGACATCCACGTCGAGCCGCAGGAAAAGTCGCTGCTGATCCGCTTCCGCATCGACGGCGTGCTTCACGTCCAAACCGAAGCCGACGCAAAGATCGCCACGGCACTGGTGCTGCGCCTCAAACTGATGTCCGGCCTCGACATCTCGGAAAAGCGCCTGCCGCAGGACGGCCGCTTCAACATCAAGCTGCGCGGCGCCAACGTGGACGTGCGTATCTCGACGATGCCGACCCAGCACGGCGAATCGGTGGTGATGCGCCTGCTCGCCCAGAACACCGGCCTGCTGCAGCTCGACAAGCTGCAGATGCCTCCACGTGTGCTCGAGCGTTTCCGCCATGCGATCCACCGGCCCTCGGGCATCGTGCTCGTCACTGGACCGACCGGCTCTGGCAAGACGACCACGCTCTACGCGGCGATGAACGAGCTCAACAGCCCGGAGAAGAAGATCATCACCGTCGAGGATCCGGTCGAATACCGCCTGCCCGGCCTCAATCAGGTTCAGGTGCACGAGAAGATCGACCTCTCCTTCGCGCGCGTACTGCGCTCAGGGCTGCGCCAGGACCCGGACATCATCCTCGTCGGCGAGATGCGCGACCAGGAGACCGCCGAAATCGGCATGCGTGCCGCGATGACCGGCCACCTCGTGCTCTCCACCCTGCATACCAACGACGCCCTGTCGACGCCGATCCGTCTGCTCGACATGGGCGTACCGCGCTACATGGTAGCGCTCTCGATCCAACTCGTTCTTGCCCAGCGTCTGGTGCGCGTGATCTGCCAGAACTGCAACGCGCCGCACCATCTCGAGCCCCACGAATTCGAATGGCTGCGCTATGAGCTCGGCGACCGCGTCGGCCAGTTCAAATATACGAAGGGCCAGGGCTGCGCCCACTGCGCCAACACCGGCTATCAGGGCCGTCAGGCCGTCTATGAGTTCCTCGAGATGACCAATGCCCTCGTCGAGGCGGCCAACCACGGTGATCCCAACGAGTTCATGCAGATCGGTCGCCAGCAGATGGGGGGCCACACCCTGCGCCGCGATGCCGTGCGCCTTGTGGTAAATGGACGCACGACAGTCGAGGAAGCGATGCGAATCGCGACGCAACTCGACGAATAAGGAACGAGCAAGCAATGCCCGCCTTCACCTACCGCGGCCGCAACAACGCCGGCGAATCCGTCAGCGGCGTACTCGAGGGGGCCACCGCAGCAGCCATCGCCGACCTGCTGTTCGGCAGCGGCGTCACGCCGATCGAGATCAAGCCGGCTCCCGCCGATGCGCTCAAGAAGAAGGAAGCTAGCGCAGAGTTCAGCCTGTTCGGGCCGCGCGTCATGCACATCGACATCCTGCTGTTCACGCGCCAGCTCTATACGCTGCTCAAAGCCGGCGTGCCGATCATGCGTGCTCTGGCCGGACTGCAGGAGTCGAGCGCCAACCCGGCCATGAAAGGGGTCCTCGGCTCGATCCGCGAAAGCCTCGACTCCGGCCGAGAGCTATCGATGTCGCTGGCGCGACACCCGAAGGTATTCACGCCGTTCTATCTCGCCATGGTGCGCGTCGGAGAGATGACAGGCCGTCTAGAGGAGATATTCCTGCGCCTGTTCGACCACATGGAATTCGAGCGATTCATGCGCGAACAGGTCAAGTCGGCGCTGCGCTATCCGGCCTTCGTCGTGGCGGCGATGGCCGTCGCGCTGTTCATCGTGAACATATGGGTCATTCCCACCTTCGCCAAGGTATTCGCCGGCTTCGGTTCGGAGCTACCGCTGATGACGCGAGTACTCATCGGCTTCTCAGATTTCGTGGTGGCCTGGTGGCCCGCGCTGATCGGCGGCACCATCGCAGCCGCTGCGGGTTTCAGGGCCTGGACAGGCACGCGGCGGGGCAAGTACCTGTGGGACAAGTTCAAGATGCGCATCCCGGTCGCCGGGAAGATCGTGCGCAAGGCCACGCTGGCGCGCTTCGCGCGCAGCTTCGCGCTCGCCTCGCGCTCGGGCGTGCCGGTGATCCAGGCGCTCACCACCGTGGCGCAGACGGTGGACAACGACTTCATCGCCGAGAAAGTCGAGCAGATGAGAAATGGCGTGGAGCGCGGCGAATCGGTGCTGCGCGCCGCCATCGGCACTGGAGCTTTTACACCTGTGGTGCTGCAGATGATCGCCGTCGGCGAGGAATCGGGCTCGCTAGACGAAATGATGGAAGAGATCTCGGCGATGTACCAAAGCGAGGTCGAGTACGAACTCAAGACCCTGTCGCAGCAGATCGAACCGATCCTCATCGTCATGCTCGGCGCGATGGTGCTGATCCTCGCCCTGGGCATCTTCCTGCCGCTCTGGGATCTCGGCAAGGTGGCGATGAAGAAATGATGCGGCACCAGGCGGGCCTCGGCAAGTTCGAGTTCGCGGTGGTACTGGCGATCTTCGGCGTGCTGGCCACCCTGCTGCTCGACAGGCTGGTCGATCTGGAGCACGAAACCGAGCGCATCGAAGTCGACCTCATCCTGCGCCACATCGACATCGGTCTCAAGCTGGCCATCGGCGAACGCATGATGCGCGGCGAGGAAGTGCGCATCCCCGCCTTGCTGGAAAGCAACCCGCTGGATTTTCTCGGCACACCCCCCGCACGGGGCTGGAACTACGACGACGGCAGCCGCACCCTGAGTTACCGGCCACGCCAACCCGAAGCCTTCGACGGACGTGCCCTGCTCGCATGGCGCTATGTAGGTCGCAAGGACGAACTCGGCCGCACCGTCGGCCTGCGCCTGGACCCCGTCGGTCCCTCCAGCCCGCTCAAGTAGCGGGCATTCGCGCCGTTATTCCGACAACTATCCAACCAAAGTCCTATGCTACCCTCACTGTCGTGAGAATCCCTAAAGCCGCCGACCTTCGCCGCCTGCAAGGCTTCACGCTGATCGAACTGATTATCGTGATCACCATCATCGCCATCCTGGCGGCGGTGGCGCTGCCACGCCTCATCGACGCCCAGCGCGACGCGCGCATCGCCAAGGCCAACGCGATCTACGGCTCGATCCGCTCCGCATCGGCATTGGCACGCGCACGCTGCGAGCTCGACCTCGCCGCCGTGGCAGCAACTCTCCCGGCCGCCAACTGCCAGGCTGTGCCGCCCAAGGTCAACATGGACGGCAAGGCCATCGACATCGTCAACCGCTACCCAGCCGCCTCTGCCACCGGCATCGACGCCGCCGCAGACCTGAACCTTACCGCGGACGGCCTCGCGGTCGGCACCACCGGCTGCCCCGGCGGCGGCCGCTGCTTCGACATCGCAGGCGGCACGGCGCCGAACTGCCGCATCAGCTACGAGCCGGCCACGCTGGTCGGCTCTGTCATCACCGCACCCGTGATCTCGGTCACGACCACGGGCTGCTGATCTCAACGAATCTTCAACTATTGACGCCCCGCACGGAGGAAGCGACATGAAAACCACCCGCCCCCAACAAGGCTTTACCCTGATCGAACTGATCGTCGTGATCATCATTTTAGGCATTCTTGCCGCCACGGCACTGCCAAAATTTATCGATCTTTCCGCTGAAGCGCGCGCAGCAGCGGTACAAGGGGTTGCAGGTGCGATCTCTTCGGGAGCCACCGTCAACTACGGCGCTCGCAAGGCCGGCAACACCAACGGTGTTGCAATCACGACGACTACCACCTGCTCGAACGCGGAACTTGCCAAAGTGGTCAGCAGCGGATTTCCTCCTGCGAACAGCGGCAGCATCACCTATACAGTCTCGGCGCCTGGCGCCCAAGATTGCAGTGTCGCAACCGGTGCAGCAGACGGGACTGCGATTACCTGCACAATTACCGCTACCCAAGGTACTGCGACTTCGACGGCAACCGCCCAGATGATTTGCACCAGATAACCCGTTCCAGATAGCAATCTCGCTATCCTTGGTCCTCAGGCCCGGATGATTCCGGGCCGTTTCTTTTTGCGTCGCGCAGGTAACCGACTGTAAAAGTCGGCGCTAGCGGGACGGCGCAAAAAATCGCTTCGGCTAGAATTGCCCGATGAAATCCCGCTCCCTGCTCATGGCCGCCCTGGCTGCCGTCGTTCTCGGCGCCGGCTACGGCGGTTACACGTATTTCATCGCCGCGCCTGCTGCGCCGGCCTACAAATTCGCTGCCGTCGAGCGCGGACCGATCACCGCGACGGTGGCCGCGACGGGTACGCTGACTCCGGTGGTTTCCGTGCAGGTCAGTTCGCAGATCTCCGGGCAGATCAGCAACATCTACGTCGACTTCAACAGTACCGTGAAGGCCGGACAGCTGATCGCGCAGATCGCACCGGAAACCTACGAACACCGCGTGCGCCAAGCCGAGGCCGACCTGGAGGCGGCCCGCGCCACGGTAGCCGTGCAACAGGCTGAAAGCTATCGGGCCAAGGTCAACCTGATGGATGCCGAGCGCGATTTCGAACGCAAGAAGATGCTGGTGGACAAGAACTTCATCTCATCCGCCGAGCGCGACAAGGCGCAGACCACCCTGGAGGCTGCCCGCGCGCAGATGCGCGTGGTCGAAGCTCAAGCCCGGAACAGCGAGGCACTGGTCAAGCAGCGCGAGGCGCAACTCGGCCAGGCGCGTGTCGATCTGGGCCGCACCGAGATCCGCGCGCCTGCCGACGGCATCGTGATCAAACGCAGCGTCGAACCGGGCCAGACCGTGGCAGCCAGCCTGCAGGCACCCGAGATGTTCGTCATCGCCAAAAGCCTCGCCGACATGCAGGTGGAAACTGCGATCGATGAGGCCGACGTCGGTCGTCTCAAGCCCGACCAGGAGGTGACCTTCACCGTCGACGCCTTCCCCGGCCGGCGCTTCAAGGGCCAGGTGACCCAGGTGCGCAAGGCGGCGCAGGTGGTGTCGAACGTCGTCACCTACATCGCGGTGGTTTCCGCGGCCAATCCCGACCTGATCCTGTTGCCGGGCATGACGGCCAACGTACGCATCCGCACGGCGGAGAAGGACAGCGTACTCAAGGTGGCCAACGCCGCCTTGCGCTTCCGCCCGCCGACCGACGAAAAGTCGGCGCCGGCGACACGGCAGCCTTCGGGGCATGGAAGCGGCGGGGGCCCGGGCAGCGGCACTGGCAAAGGCAGCAAGGGGGGGGCAAGCAGCGGCAAGGTCTGGGTGTTGGGCGCCGATGGCAAGCCGGCCCCTGTCGAAGTGAAGACCGGCATCAACGACGGCAATCAGACCGAAGTGCTGGAAGGCGATCTCAAGGAAGGCCAGGAGGTCATCGTCGGCACGGTATCCTCAGATAAGTCGAAGCCGGCCACCCCGCGCCTGTTCTAGGCAATGTCAGCGCCGCTGATCCGCATCGCCGGTCTGGCCAAGGAGTATCGCCTCGGGGAAACGCTTGTCCCAGCACTCCAGGGCGTATCGCTCGAGATCGCGCGCGGATCTTTCGTCGCCGTGATGGGGCCTTCAGGTTCCGGCAAGTCGACCTTCATGAACCTACTTGGCTGCCTGGATCTGCCGAGCGCCGGTCAATACTGGCTCGACGGCGAGGAAGTTTCGCGACTTCCAGACGATGCGTTATCGGTGCTGCGCAACCGCAAGATCGGTTTCGTTTTCCAGCACTTCAACCTGCTGCCGCGCACCTCGGCGCTCGACAACGTCTCGCTGCCCCTGCTCTATCGCGGCATGACTGCCGCAGAGCGCCATACCAATGCGGTGCAGCGACTGCGCCAGGTCGGCCTCGCCGAGCGCATGGACCATCATCCCTCGCAGTTGTCGGGCGGCCAGCAGCAACGCGTCGCCATCGCCCGCGCCCTGGTCGGCAACCCGGCACTGGTACTTGCCGACGAGCCGACCGGCGCACTCGATTCGCGCACCGGCATCGAGATCATGGCACTGCTTCAGCAATTGAACCGGGAAGGCATCACCGTGGTGCTGGTGACCCACGAGCACGACATCGCAGCCTATGCCGACCGGATCATCCACTTCCGCGACGGACGCGTGGTGGACGACCTGACCAACTCGCGCCGAGATGCCGGCGCCGATCTTGCGGCACTGCCCGCCGCAACCAGCGCATGAACTTCCTCGCCACCCTCGCCATCGCGCTGAAGGCACTGCGCGTCAATAAGCTGCGCTCAGCGCTCACCATGCTCGGCATCATCATCGGCGTTGCGGCCGTGATTGTCATGATCGCGGTTGGCAGCGGCGCACGCGCTCAGGTGGAAGCACAGATCAAGAGCCTTGGCGCCAACCTGATGATGGTCTTTTCCGCTTCCTCCACTCACACGGGAGCGCGTGCCGCTGTTGGTACCACCTACAGCATCAGCGAGGACGACGCCTACGCCATTGGGCGTGAGCTATCAGACGTGATTGCCGGCGCGGCGCCTTCTCTGCGTGGTAACGGCCAGATCGTCTTCGGCAACAACAACTGGTCGACGACCTTTTACGGCGTCACACCGGAGTATTTCGACGTGCGGGAATGGAGCCTGGCGGAGGGACGATTCTTCGAGCCGGCCGAACTCAACGGGGCGGCGAAGGTGGCCATCATCGGCAGGACAGTGGCGACCAGCCTGTTCGGCGATGAGAGCCCGATCGATCAGGTGGTACGCATCCGCACGGTGCCGCTTACCATCGTCGGGGTGCTGGCGAGCAAGGGCCAGAGCCCCGGCGGCAACGACCTCGACGATGTGGTGTTGCTGCCGATCACGACAGCGCGCAACCGCGTGCTCGGTGCGACTGCACTCGCCAAGTCGCGTTCGGTCGGTTCGATCCAGATCAAGGTCCGCGAGGGTGTCAACAGCCAGGTGGCCGAAGAGCGGGTGCGCGAACTGCTGCGCCAGCGCCACCGCCTGCAGGCGGGGCAGGACGACGACTTCACCTTGCGCAACCTCACAGAAATCCTGCAGGCACGCGAGGATTCGTCGCGTGTCATGGCGCTCCTGCTCGCCGCCGTCGCCTCGGTATCGCTGCTCGTCGGCGGCATCGGCATCATGAATATCATGCTCGTCTCGGTGACCGAGCGTACTCGAGAGATCGGCTTGCGCAGGGCGGTCGGCGCAACTGGCGGCGACATCCTCCGCCAGTTCCTCATCGAGGCCATTACGCTCTCGCTGATCGGCGGGCTCGTCGGCGTACTGCTCGGGATGGGCGGCGCAAAGCTGATTGGCGCACTGGCCGGTTGGCCCATCCAACTGTCTGCTACCGCTACCCTGCTTTCCGTCAGTTTCGCTGCAGCCATTGGCATCTTCTTCGGCTACTACCCGGCCCGCCAGGCGGCGCGCATGTCGCCGATCGAAGCGCTCCGTCACGAGTAATAGACCCTCATCGCGCTGTAATAATTTTCAGGGAGGGGAAGGCCTACAATGCCTGCAACCACCTTCCCATCGTCATCATGGCCCAAGAGATCGAGCTCAAGCTGGCCCTGCCCGAAGAGGCACAACGCGCTTTCCTGCGCCATCCGCTGCTCAAGCAGGGGGCGGGCAAGCAGACGCACCGCCTGATCAACCTGTATTACGACACGCCCAGCCTGGCGCTGCGCAAGCAGGGCATCGGCCTGCGGTTGCGCGCGCAGGGCAGGCTGTGGCTGCAGACGGTGAAATGCGCCGGTCAGGCAGCCGGGGGGCTGTCGGCCCGCCCCGAATGGGAGACCCCTTATGGCGGCCATTTCGATTTCAGCGCCATCGACGACCCGGCGGTGCGCAAGCTGCTCGAACGGCCGAAGCTCAAGACCGCCATCGCACCGATCTTCGAGACGAACTTCCAGCGCATCAGCTGGCAATTGGAGCCGGTGCCGGGCACCCGCATCGCCATGATGCTGGACCGCGGCTGGATCGCCGCCGCCGGCCACCGCGAAGCTATCTCGGAAATTGAACTGGAGCTGCTGGAAGGCGACGCAACGCAGATTTTCGTTCTCGCCGCTGCCCTTGCGGAACATCTGCCGGTTGCACCGGCATCGTCTTCCAAGGCCGACCGCGGCTATCGCCTGTTCCGGCAGATTCCCGCCGCACCGACCAAGGCGCAGCCAATCGCGCTCGACGCTAGCGGCCAGCCTGCGGATGCCTTCACCCGGATTGCGCTGTCCTGCCTCGATCACCTGCAGCGGAACCATCCGGGCGCCATAGCCAGTGACGATCCGGAATACATCCATCAGATGCGCGTCGCCACGCGCCGCCTCCGCGCAGCGCTGCGCCTGTTTCGTCCGCTACTGCCAACCGAGCTTCCGATAACACTCACTGCACCATTGCGCGAATTGATGGATGTACTCGGTCAGGCGCGCGATCTCGACGTGCTGCTCGCCGAAATTGCGGAACCAGTGCTCCAAGCGCTTCCCGATGAGCCGCGACTCGCGGCGCTGGTCGGCATCATCACCGAGCGACGCTTCGACCGGCGACATGCCGCCATGGCTTTCCTGCGCTCGCCGCGCTTCGGCAGTTTGTCCCTTCAGGTGCTGGCCACGCTCCACACGTATGCCGAGTCAGCCCGAAAAGTCGGTCCCCGTGAGACGGCGCAAGATGCTCAAAACTTGGCGGCATTCGCGTCACAACACCTACGCCGCCTGCGCAAAAAGGTCGTGCAACTTGCTGCAGACGCGCGTATCGAAGACCCACCCTCGCTTCACGCACTGCGCATTGGCATCAAACGCCTGCGCTATGCGCTGGAATTTTTCGCGCCCCTCGCCGAACCGAAGGCGATGCGACGCGTGCTCGGGAGTCTCGCGGGCCTGCAGGAAACGCTCGGCCAGATCAACGACCTGGCCAACGCCGGACAATTGCTGATGGAATGCGCCAAGGACGACGCGCGTCTGCGCGAGGCAGTCACCCTGATCGGTGGCTGGCACGGCCCGCGCTACCAGAAGCTGCTGGCCGGAATCCCCGCCGGTTTGCAACAACTCCGCAAACTTCGCCTGCCAAAATTCGCAGCCTGATCCCACCCATGCCGGAGACAACCATGGACTTGATCCTGTGGCGCCATGCCGAGGCCGAGGACGGCGGCCCCGGCATCCCCGACGCCAAGCGGCGGCTGACCGCGCGCGGCGAAAAGCAGGCGCACGATGTCGCCAAATGGCTGCGGCCGCGCCTGCCCAAGAAGCTGAAGATCCTCGTCAGCCCGGCCGTGCGCACCCAGCAAACCGCCCACGCGCTCGCCCTGCCCTTCGAGGTCGAGCCGCAGATCGCGGTCGGCGCCGACACGGCCCACCTGATCGCAGCATCTGGCTGGCCAATGAATGATGGCGCGGTGATGCTGGTTGGTCACCAGCCGACGCTCGGCCGGCTGGCCGCCCTACTGCTCTCCGGCAAGGAGGACGACTGGGCGATCAAGAAGGGCGGGGTTTGGTGGCTGACCAAGCGAACGAGGGATGGGCGCGACCAGACCGTATTGCGCGCGGTGATGAATCCGGACTTGCTGCGCTGAAAAGTCGGCGCCGGCGCTACGGCGCCGACAAAAGAAAAACCCCGCCGTAGCGGGGTTTTTCTTTAGCGAGCGCCATTATGTCGCTGGTGCACAAGTGACCAGATGCCCCTCCCTTCTTTCCACGAAGGGAGGCGGCTAAGCGACTGAACTCATTAACAATAAATGCTTGAGACGATGCCGACGATAGGGCGAAATCCCACTCTGAATCGGATCAGAAATTCTGAAGAGGCCTCAGGTACAGCCGGACTGCACTCTATTTCAGGCTAAGCTTTCTACGAACTGCCTCGCCTGCGTCAGGTAATTCCTCAAATTTAGAGACATTGAATGTTGTAGGGCGACAGGGTAAGCGGGGTATTCGCCTGCGTGTGCAGATCCATTCATGAGTTGATACGCCTGAAAGAGCGCGACCATGATGCCGTGCCAGTTCGATTGAGCCACCGTCATCTTTGCTGCTGGACGCCATGCGATTGCAAAGAAGGTTGGCTTGATCTCTCTGGCATCAGAACCCAGCATAGTGGGTGCCATCGCACTTGCGATAGCCCCAAGCTGCTTGGGTGAGTTGTTGAGGGCAATCTTCAGAAGCCGCGCCGAGAGGAACTTTGAGTCTGCCGCCGCATTAGGGCGATAGGATCGAGGATCAGCAATCGAGGCTATGTGTTCTTCGAAATGCTCAATTAGCGTCCTCATGTCGCCAACAGAAGGCGTAGCCGTTAGTTGTAGCGCCGCGCCAAATCTGGCGACTCGCTCGGGGTCCGTGCCATAGATTTCTCGTAGTTTGTTGACGAGCGCGGCCTCCAATTCGAAAAAAAGCTCCGACACGTGGTCGATGCGACCTTCCGGACAATTCAGCGGCGTCGCTTCCGCTGTCTGAGCAAGGTCCGAGATAACGAACGACTTCTCCATCCCCGCACAAACAGGAAACCAGTCAGGTAGGTTGATCTGCGAGGCAGCTTGTACGAGGCGAAAGTCATCTTTACCTATGAGCAGGACGGTGAGGCGTTCAACTCCGCCGCATGTGAGAGCCTCAATCTCAGGCCGGTTTTCGTCGAATAATGACACCACGTCTGAAAGCATGGCGTTTGCGTTGAAAAAGCTATGCTTGCGAACAACAAGAGCGAGCACCGCCTCTCCGTTGAACTGTGTTGCCAGACTCGACGCGAAGTTAGCCCTTGCCCCATTGGAGTAGCGGATCCAGAAGAGACGGATGACAGCACCACTACTCCATGGGATCGTCTTGACCATCTCCCATACACGTTCTTGTTCGTAATCCATGTCAGTCAGTTGATTGCCGGTGTGCAAGAACTAGCCAAACGCGAGAGGATTTTCACGCCTGGGGTAATTACGCCATCCTTGTCGCGGAAGAAGTTCGCTTGACAACCAGTAGTCAACAACCGTGAAGCGGGCATTCGAGCGGCCATACTCAGCGGTGCAGCCTGCTGTTCGAACGTGTTGACGGGTAATGAGAAACTGGCTCTCCGCTGCGATAGCTTCTGGAGGAGACTCGCAACAGCAAATAACCACGGTTCGTCTGTGCGAGCCTGTTCGCTAAGGTACCCTGCCATCATAGAGTGAAAGAATTCGTAGTGGGGACTACGCTTGAGTGCTGCCGAGGCGAGGCGATCTTTAACGAACTTTACGAAATTCTTTTCGGCGAGTGGCTCTGAAGACAGGCGATGGTGAGTGGCGATCAGCCAGTCGCAGAAGTCAATCATGAGGTTAACGGTCAAATATGGATGACCACTGGTCTCTTCGAATACCGCCTGCGCAAATGTGGAATCAAACGGGAGCTTGTCCGAGAGCACCAGTTCAAGGAACTCAGTGAACTCCGTCACTTCCGCCCCATTCACGTGATGAAAGAGAGGGAACTTGTGTTGCTGAACGAGGGGGCTGAGTTGGTTTTGAGCAGGCAACACCTGGTATGCATCAGGCCGTTGCCCCATCAATACGAGGAGGTTGTTCGCCGAAAAATCTACCATTTGGCTCAATAGGGGTAATGCAACCCTGACCTTAAGGCTGACATCCTCCCGAGAGTAGGAATCGATGTGCGCGAATAGCGTTTCGTACTCGTCGATGATAAATACCACGCGACGATTGAAGCTATCGGCTGCCGAGGCGGCAAGAACGCACTCCCTGACGACCTGCCCGAAGAAGCTCTCGTCGATTTCGCGTCCCAGTTGGAATGCTTCCCTCACTCTGCGCGCGAAGATATTCTGGATCGGACGGCGCGGCTCGTGATTCATCGTCTGCATGCTTACCGCAGATTGCCCGCCTGCATCCGCAAGCTCCAATACGGCGGTTGTCTTTCCTGAGCGACGCACGCTGCACCACAGGTGGATGCCGGTACTACCTTCCAGTTGTTGCAGCAGTTGCTTTACGCTGTGACGCTCGACCATGAATTGCCTGCGGAAGTCCGGATCATCCAGCGGGAAGTCTTTTGCATAATTGCGTGGCACATCGTCCGGATCACCAAAGCTTGCGCTATCGGATACATAGCTCTCAAGCTTAGCTACCACACTTTCAGAAAGGTACTGGATTGCTTGATGTTCTGCCGCAGTCCCTGACCCGTCGACTACCGAAGGAAAGCCCCCGTGCTCGATCTGAACCTGCAGGTCCGAACTGAATCGGCCAAGGATAGCAGCCGCGCCAAGCTCCATGGCAGACCGAACGGGCTGCTCCGATCTGACCACTCCCTGCCAGAAACAGGTGACGAGCAACTCTCGGCTACGCCCTGCCCGCATCGCCGATAAGGTTACGTCCAAGCGGAGCGGAACCGTTGGTGAAATGCGACTGAGCCGTGGTAGCAGGACATCTTGTCCATGAAAGCCATGGACCACCCGTTCGGTAGCCAGGGCTGCCGCTGTCAAAGTCACGCGCAGGTCATCGTCTACATTGCCAGTGACCTGCCCCCAGATTTCCGTACCAGCCTGAACTTAGTAAAGTCCGCTTTCGAAGGGAGAAGCGGGCATGAAGAAGCGGTTCACAGAAGAGCAGATCATCGGGTTCCTCAAGCAGGCGCA
>JBGFRW010000011.1:0-7137 GCA_041694935.1 Pseudomonadota bacterium
GACAAATGGTGATGGATTTGTCCATCCATTTGCGACGTTTGATGGACATAAAGAAAATCGTATCTCGCTGATTTTGTAAAAAGTCACTTAGTCCATTAAGCGGGAACTTGGGTGTAGCGCCGGAAAGAATGCAAGCCTTTGGCCCTCAGTCTCGTACGAGACTGTCGGCGCTGGTTTTTAATCGCGAAGTCGAGGTGACCGGCGGCAGACGTGATGCTCGCGGGAGACTGGTCGCAAAAGTGATGGTTGCCGACCCCAATTGCAGTGCTCCGGACTGCCCGAAGATCCACGACGTCGGGTTGATGCAGGTGATGGCGGGTATGGCATGGTGGGATCGTCGCTCGGCAAACGATCAGGCGGAGCCTGATCGCGAGAATTACGAGATCGCGGAGTTCAATGCGAAGATGCGCCGTTTCGGGCTGTGGAATGACAAGAAACCCGTTCCCCCATGGGAGTGGCGAAGCCGCTGAGCCGCAGCATCCGGCGGCTTATTTATTCTCGTAAGTCGACGGCGAGACTCCGGCGTGCGCTAGATGTTCGCGCAGCGTTTTGATATCGTTTTTCGAGCAGGTGCTGCTGTTATGCGGGTGATGCAGGAAGAACTCGACGCGATTGAGCACGATGCGAAAGCGTGCCCCGTGGCCGGTTTCGACTGTAGCCCCGAGATGGTGGAGCAAAGACTCCACCTCCCGCCAGTGGATGTTGGCGCTGACCGGGTCGGTGAAGATGGTGTGGAGCAGGTGGGCGTGCTTATGACTCATACGGGATGATCAGGAAGTAAAAATATCAATATAGCGTTTGATCGTCGAGGTTGCCTGATATTTCTAAATCGTTTCTAATTGCGCGTCCACGCAACAAATTCCGACAAATTCGTGCAGGTTTTCGCTCTCGGCATCAATCACCATACTGCGCCGCTCGACATCCGCGAGCAGGTGGCGTTCGACCCATCGCGACTTGGCCAGGCGCTGCACGACCTGCTGCGCGGCCGCCCGGTGCATGAAGCCGCGATCCTGTCGACCTGCAACCGCACCGAGCTCTACTGCGCGACCGACCGGCCGGAGGCTGCCGCCGACTGGCTGGCCGAATACCACGCGCTGACGACCCACAAGATCGAGCCCTATCTCTACCGGCATCCACAGAAGGATGCGGTGCGCCACATGTTTCGCGTTGCTTCCGGCCTGGACTCGATGGTACTCGGCGAGCCACAGATTCTCGGCCAGATGAAGCAGGCGGCGCGCGTTGCCGAGGAGGCTGGCACGCTCGGTACTCTGCTCAACAAGTTGTTCCAACGTACCTTCGCAGTGGCGAAGGAGGTACGCTCAACGACCGCAATCGGTGCCAACATCGTTTCCATGGCGGCGGCGGCGGTGCATTTGTCCGAACGCATCTTCGAGCGTCTCGCGGACCAGAAGGTGCTGTTCATTGGTGCGGGGGAGATGATCGAACTTTGCGCCGCGCATTTCGCCGGAGGCAAGCCCAAGCGCCTCTCCATCGCCAACCGTACCGTCGAGCGGGCCATGCCAATTGCCGAACGCTTCAACGGCGATGTCCTCCGCCTAGATGAGGTCAGCGAGAGGCTGGCCGAGTACGACATAGTCGTCTCCTGCACGGCGAGCTCCTTGCCGATTATCGGGTTAGGCATGGTCGAACGCGCCTTGAAGGCCAGAAGACATCGGCCGATGGTGATGGTGGATCTGGCGGTGCCGCGTGACATCGAGGCGGAAGTCGGCGATCTCGACGACGTTTTCCTCTACACGCTCGACGACCTCGGACAGATCGTCGAATCCGGCCAGGAATCGCGCCAGGCGGCGATCGTCGAGGCGGAGGAGATCATTACGCACCGCGTCGATGACTTCATCCACTGGATGGAGGCAAGAGAAACGGTGCCGACAATCCGTGCCTTGCGCGATGCCGGCGAGCGGGCGCGCCGCCACGAACTTGAGCACGCGCTCAAGCTTCTGCAGCGCGGCGACGACCCGGAGCAGGTACTCGATGCCCTGTCGAAGGGGCTGACCAACAAGCTGCTGCATCCGCCGACGCAGGCACTCAACCTCGCCGAAGGCAACGAGCGCGGCGAAGTCGCCCAGCTCATTTCGCGCATCTGGCGCCTCCACCCCGATAAGTAGTGCCGTTCACCTTTTCGCGCCGCAGCAGGCGGCGCATTGCCATTGATCGTCCATGAAAGCCAGCATCCGCCATCGCCTCGAATTGCTTGCCGACCGCCTCGCGGAACTCGATGCCCTGCTGGGCACCGAAGCGGCTGCCCGCGACATGGAGGCTTTCAGGCGCCTGACGAAGGAGCGCGCCGAGATTGCCGAGGTGGTGGGGCTGTTCGAAGCTTACCGCCTGGCCGAAGCCGATTTGGCAGCCGCCGTCGCCATGGAAAGCGACGCCGAAATGCGGGAATTCGCGCGCGAAGAGGCGCAGGCTGCTAACGAGCGGATGGCGCAACTCGAGGGTGATCTGCAACGGGCATTGCTGCCCAAAGATCCGGACGACGATAAGAACATCTTCCTCGAGATCCGCGCCGGCACGGGTGGCGAAGAGTCGGCGCTGTTCGCCGGCGACCTCTTCCGCATGTATGCGCGCTATGCCGAGCGCAATCGCTGGAAGGTCGAGGTAGTGTCGAAGAACGAATCCGATCTCGGTGGCTATCGCGAGATCATTGCCCGCATCGAAGGGCAGGGGGCCTCATCTCATCCCTATTCGAAACTCAAGTTCGAATCCGGCGGTCATCGCGTGCAGCGTGTGCCGGAGACCGAGGCACAGGGCCGCATCCACACTTCTGCCTGCACCGTCGCAGTGCTGCCTGAAGCCGACAGCGTTGATGATGTCGAGATCAATCCGGCCGACTTGCGCATCGACACCTTTCGGGCCAGCGGCGCGGGTGGCCAGCACATCAACAAGACCGATTCCGCCGTGCGCATCACGCACCTTCCCTCGGGCCTCGTGGTCGAGTGCCAGGACGACCGCTCGCAGCACCGCAACAAGGCGCAGGCGCTTTCCGTGCTTGCAGCGCGGCTCAAGGATATGCAGGTACGCGAGCAGCAGCAGAAGATCGCTAGCACGCGCAAGTCACTGATCGGCAGTGGCGACCGATCGGAACGCATCCGCACCTACAACTTCCCGCAAGGCCGCGTCACCGACCATCGTATCAACCTGACGCTTTACAAGATCGACGCGATCATGGAAGGCGACCTAGACGAACTGGTCGGGGCACTCGTCGCCGAGCACCAGTCGGAGCAACTCGCGGCGCTGGCCGGCGAGGAGTGATGGCCACTGTCGCGGAACTGCTGGCAGAGGCCAGGCAGCGCATCCCGCCTGCCGAAGCGCGGCTGCTGCTCGGACACCTGCTGGGCCGCGATAATGCCTGGCTAGAGGCACACCGCGAAGAGATGGTCGCATCCGAAGCCGTTGAAAAATTGTCGGCGCTGGTGATACGGCGCGCAGCGGGTGAGCCGATCGCCTATCTGCTCGGCGTGCGGGAGTTTTACGGCCGCGATTTCGCGGTCACGCCCGAGGTGCTGATTCCCCGCCCGGAAACCGAACTGCTGATCGATATCGCCAAGGAGAAGCTTTTCGCCACCGACACGGCCAACATACTCGATCTGGGCGCCGGCAGCGGTTGCATCGCGGTTACGCTGGCACTCGAATTGGACTGGGCGTGTGTCGTTGCGGTCGATGTTTCGTCTGCCGCGATTGAGGTGGCGCGCGGCAATGCACGCAGGTTGGGCGCCCAGGCGCAGGTTCAGTTTGTCGCGAGCGACTGGTTCGCCGGCTTGGCGCCTCAGCGTTTCGACCTGGTCGTCGCCAATCCGCCCTATGTCGCGGCCGGCGATCCGCATCTGGCCGAGGGCGATTTACGCTTTGAGCCGCAGGGTGCATTGACCGACCATTCGGATGGGCTGAGCGCGATCCGCCGTATCGTCGCCGAAGCCCCGAACTGGCTGGTTCCCGGCGGCTGGCTATTCCTCGAGCATGGCTACGATCAGGGCGAAGTGGTACGTGCATTACTGGACTCCGCCGGCTTCGACGAAATCGAGCAGCACTGCGACCTGGCCGGCATCGTACGGGTCAGCGGCGGCAGGGCGCCCGAGTGAAGCCATGCCGAGACAGCGTGCGGTGATGCGTTTCGGTATGATTCCGCGCCGTGACCAATGACCTGCACTCGAATCGAGGCGCAGATGCGGATATGACGAGGCAAACTGCATGAGCTTGATATCGGTGACCCGGGAGGAACTTTCCGTCGGCTTACCTCTGCCCTGGACCATTTACGACCAGGGGGGCGCCGTGTTGATGGAAAAGGGTACTGTCATCGCGAACGCGACGAGCCAGGCCGCTTTGCTTGCTGCTGGACCCTTGCGCGAAACTGACCGGATTGTTTCGGAAGCGAGCGAGGATATGCGCCTCGAAAACAACGTGGCGGCATCTCAAGCTGGGCTCGCCGATATTCCCGAAACGGGCTTCACCTTCCAGGACATGCGCTTGCGCGTGGGAGACCGTATCCAACTGCAGCCGCCCGCCAATGTCGGGCTCGAACGCTACATGGTGCGGCTTATCGGCTATCTCGACAATGCTAGCGTGCTGGTCACGATGCCGCTCGAAAACGGTCTGCGAGTGCCGCTACGGGAGAAGGACAAGGTGGTCGCGCGGGTATTCACGAGCCAGAAGGCTTTCGGATTTACATCGACGATCGAGCGCGTCTGCAAGATTCCCTACGACTACCTGCACCTTTCTTTTCCGACTACGATCCAGGGATCGGTGGTGCGTACGTCGCCGCGGGTGCGCACCAAACTGATCGCTTCGGTGACGTACGCCTCTGAGGCGGAGGAGAGTACGCCGAAGTCGGCGCTCATCGCCAACATTAGCGCTCACGGAGCGCAGGTGAGAGCCCGACAGCCGCTGGCGGCCAAGAATGAACTCTTGCGCATCGCATTTCGCGTCAATCTGCACAATGTTGATGCCATGCTGACGGTTAACGCGATCGTGCGCAGCGTCTTCCACGAAGAGTCCGGTGAGGGCGGCGGGGGGATGGTAAATCACGGCGTGCAGTTCCAGGATCTGCGCCCGAACGACAGCATGATCCTGCAGAGCATGATCTACCAGCAGATGATCGAGCAGCCTCATACCCTTGCCTGAAGCGTCGGCACTGTCGGCTTGACCACTTCTGCGCCGGCCGCTAAACTAATCCCGACAAAATCCCTCAATTATTTTGCAGGAACCCGAGATGAATAAGGAAAAGATTCACCAGACCGTTACCCAGAACCCCGTCGTGCTCTTCATGAAAGGCACGAAGCATTTTCCGAATTGCGGTTTTTCAGGCCGCGCCGCGCAGATACTCAAGGTCTGCGGCGTTGATTTCGTCGATGTGAATGTGCTCGCCGAGGCGGATACAGTGCCTGAGTTGCGCGAATACGCAGACTGGCCGACGATTCCCGTGCTCTATATCCGCGGCGAGTTCATCGGTGGCTGCGACATCATGACCGAAATGTACCAGGCTGGCGAACTGCAGGCCAAGCTCGGCGATTTGATGAAAGCAGCCTGAGAGCCTGCTATCCCCTCAATTCCGCTGCAAGCTTCTGGATCATGCGGCGCGCCTGGCCGAGGTAGCCGGCGCCGAACATATTGAAGTGGTTGAGGACGTGATAGAGGTTGTAAAGCGTCTTACGCGTTTCGTAGCCTGAGTCGAGCGGCCAGGCGGAACGATAGGCCGCGTAGAACGCTTCGGGAAAGCCGCCGAACAACTCCGACATGGCCAGGTCGGCCTCGCGGTCGCCGCGATGGATCGCGGGATCGAAGATCACGGGCGATCCACCCGGCAGCTGCCCGGCGTTGCCCGACCAGAGGTCGCCGTGGAGCAGGCAGGGAGCGGGACGGTAGTCGAGGAAAAAGCCGCCGAGGTTCTCGGCGAGCCGTTCCCCCATGTCGCGCGACGCACGGTCCATGCCGTTGCCGCTGGCCCAGGCCAGCTGCGGGCGCAAGCGCTCGGCCGCGAAGAATCCCGCCCAGGTGCGGTGCGTCTGATTAGATTGCGGCATGGCCCCGATAAAATTGTCACGTGGCCAACCGTAGGTGGCGTTTTCCTCGCTGCCGGTGTGGCGATGCAACTCGGCGAGCTGGCGGCCCAGAGCTGCGCCGCTGGCGCGGTCGAGCGGCGATAGTTCGAGAAATTCGACTTCGAGCCAAGCTTGGCCATCCCCTGTCGTGCCGGCGCCGAAGACATCCGGCACGCGCACCGTCTGTGTGGCACGCAACGCTGAGAGACCGTCGATTTCCGCCTCGAACATTGGAAGCTGCGTGGCGGAGCCGGTCTTCCTGAAACGATTCATGCGTGCGCCAGCAGGGTGTTGGTGCGCGACAGGCGCTCGGCGAGAACGGTGAGGAAACCCTCGTAGAAGTGCATGCGGCAGGCGTCCGACGCGTGGCGCAGCGACGTCCCAGGAATAACGATGATGCGCGTGTCGCGATGGGCAACGACGTCGGCAGCGCGTTGCGGATGGTGGCGGTCGATTACCGCCATCTCGCCGAGCAGCTCGCCGCGTCCGAGCGTGTCGATCGTATGTCCGTCTTTCGATACGCGTACCTCGCCGGCGAGCACGAAGCAGAAATCGTCACCTGGTGCGCCGTCCTCCATGATGCGTTCGCCGGGGGCGTACTCTTCCCAGTGAGCGAAACGGACGACTTCCCAAATCTCGATGTCTGAAAAGTCGTCGAAGAAAGAGAGCGAGCGCAACGTCTCGAATTTCTCGCTGTCGGGCACGTCGTCGGTGGGGGCCTCGATAGGCCTGCTCTTGAAGGCTTGGGCCAGGTCGTGGGAGAACTCGGCCCAGGAAGCGTAGCGATCCTCCAGCTCCTTCTGCATGGCGCGCATCACGACGGCATCGAGAGCGGCCGGGATGTCACTGCGGAAGGTCGAGGGTGGGGAAGGCTCGATGTTGCAGATCTGGTAGATCATGCCGTAGTTGCTGCTGGCCTGGAACGGCAGTCTGCCGGTGAGCAGCTGGAACATCACTACGCCTAGGGACGCGCTGAACAAATCAGCATTTGATTGAAAATGAGGGAATCTGACTGCATCCATTCGAGATTCTCGCCTCGGCGGGCAAGAAATGTCGTTTCTGCTGCCGCTTTCGACCGGCT
>JBGFRW010000030.1:0-28576 GCA_041694935.1 Pseudomonadota bacterium
GCTTCGCGCCATCTGCGCAGCGTGCAGAAACAACCCGAACGGATTCGTCGCTACTTTCAACATGACCCCGTCAAATATGCCGCATGACTCAGTTCAAGTTCATGAAAGCCGACTCAATAGACATTCTGGCCCGCTCAACCATCTTATGCCGGCACCCTTCGGTGGCGATGAGATTTTCGCAACCGATACCAATTTGCGATGGTGCGCTGTGCGCAAGAAGACAATAGGCAGCGTATCCATCCGCCTCCTGTGACTGTCTGACCGGCGCAGACGAGCGAGGTAGTCGCTCAACTGGTGAGGCGTCAGATAACAGCTCAATGGGGGGCTGGCATCCAAGACCTCCGACAATGAAGACTCGGCGACGACTTTGGGGAACTCCGAAACCCGAAGAATCAAGCACCCGCCAGAGTCCCACATACCCGATGTCGGCAAGCGCTTTAATGACCGTCGAAAAGTCTGCTCCATCATTGGAAGAGAGCAGGCCGACGACATTCTCAAGGACCACCCACTGGGGCCGAAGCTCCGAGAGTATGCGAACGACCTGCCAGAAAAGTCCTGTGCGAGCCCCGGATAGCCCTTTACGCTTCCCCATTGAGCTGACATCCTGACAGGGAAATCCCCCACAGATGACGTCGACTTGTGGGAGATTATGGGCTCCGGCTTTATTAACGTCTTCGAGCTGGATCGCTTCGGGGAATCGATCACAAAGCACTGCCCGACACGTTGGGTCGATTTCGACTTGCCACGCTGTTTTGAATCCTGCTTTTTCAAACCCGACATCAAAGCCTCCTATTCCTGCAAACAAACTACCCATGCTCGGGCGATCTGCTTTCGCCATGCTGAGCGTCCTCATTAAGAGCCGCTCGATGGCGATCAGGGTTAAAGGGGCTCGCGGCCCGCAGTACGTTCAGCGTCCCGCAGCGGGGACACTTGATGGCAATGCGGCGGTAGTCTGCCCGGCCATGTCGGAAAGCGTGACGGTCTGCCGCTTGTTGCGCTTCGCCTGAATCTCGACGGCGGCGATCGCGTTGACGATGGCGCTGACCAGCCCTTTGCTCTGACGGTGGATCTCGGCGACGAGGTCGGCAGCGATCTCGATGTCGGAAAGCTGCGCGCAGATCAGCGCGGCATCTTCGGCGGTGGCCGGCGTGAATTCGACTGTCTCGCGAATGCGGCGCGAGAGCTGCGGGAAGCGGGCGACGCGCCGCTGCACCTTGTCTTCGCCCGCAACCAGCACGGCGATGGTTTCGGTGATGTCGGTGATGTCGCGCAGGGCTTCGAGGACGCTGGCGTTGTTGGGCAGGCAGTGCTGCACTTCGTCGAGGACGATGGGCAGTTGCGTGCCAAGCAGCTTGCCAGTGATGCGCTGGAAGCGTTCGCGCCGCGTGCCGGTGCCTTCGACCTTGAGCTTGTCTGCCAGCTCTTCAAGGAAGAAGCTGGGGGAGTACTTCTCTTTGGCCCGGATGTAGATCGCGCCTTGGCGCACGGCCCATTCCTCGACGGTGTCGGTCTTGCCGTAGCCGGGCGAGCCTTCGACGAGCAGCCAGCTCGCCTCCAGCGCGCCGCGCGCCTCGACGAAACGGACGGCGGCCTGGAACCGCTCGTAGTTGCTGGTCTTGACGAACTGTTTCTTCACTTTGATAGACTCCCTATGTTGCTTGCTTCAAATCGGCCGTTCGGGTGACTGCAATCACCCGGCGGCCACCTCAAAACCTTCGAGCTTCGCCCGCGCGCGGGCCGCGTCGGCGTCGCACCAGACAACCCCCTGCATCTCGTAGCGCGGCAGGATGTCCAGGTAGTCGTCTGTTCCGACGTAATCGAGCAGCCACAAAACGTCGCTCTTGTCCCACTGCGCCAGGTTGCGCATCAGCCAGCGGTATTGATCCGGGTCGTTGGTGAACCACGGGCGTTTTTCGATGCCAGGCATGGCGATGACGTTTTCGGCCGGCGCGGCTAGTTCGGCGGCGGATTCCTTGATTTCGACGGCCTCGCCCTCTAGGTAGGGGCGGCCGGCCTCCAGCACCGGAGAGACGTACCAGGGCACGTCCAGCACCGGGGTTTCGGTGCGGGCGTTGATGGCGTCGATCTGCTGCTCGCGGCGCTTGATCTGCGATTCGCGGCGCTTGGTCTGGGCCATTTCGTACATGCTCATGGGGCGCGGGCTGCGGGCTTCGACGAGGGCGGCCTCGACGATCAGCCGGCCGTCGAGCGTTTTGATCCATACCGTGCGCCAGTCGTGTAGGTCGATGGCGACCATGACTTCCTTGTTGTTCCAGTCTTCCAACTCGGCATGGTCATAGCGGTGGCCGGTGTAGGCCCAGACGCCGCCGCGCTTGACGGTCTTCTTGACGTGCGGACGGAAGGCATCGGCAATTTCAGCATCCGTCATGACGATGGGCTCCCAGCCTTCGGAGCGTGCCTGTTCCAGTGCTTCGCGCGGTGTTTGGTGGCGCAGCTTGCCGGTTTGCGGGTCGCGCAGCTTCGGCAGGCCACGGCTCGGCGTGTCGCGGCGCTTTTCGATCTTGCCCATGAACCATGCGTGCGCGGCCTCGAAGCTCTCGAACACGACGCCCTTCCCGGCGCGCTCGGCTTCGCGCTTGAGGGTGTCGCGCTCGACGAGGTCGCGGCTCTTTGCCATCTTGGCGGTGATGCGCTTCACGCGCTTGAGCGTCAGGCCGTCCATGCCCTTTCCCTGGTAGGTCGCCAGCTCGCGCGCCTCGCGGTCGTACCAGGCGTGCAGGTTCTCGATCAGGCCGTTCGCCTGGCTGTTGCCCTTGCCCTTGGCCAGCATCTTCGGATGCACGACCGTCATGCCGAGGCGCGCCTGCAAGCTGGCCACGCTATCCAGCTCGAAGCGGTCGTTCTTCGCGCTCTTGGTGTTGTCGATCTGCCAGATGGCCGGGACACCGATGTCGCGCACCGCGTTTTCAAGGCACTTGGCGATGACTTCGTAGGATTCGGCCAGGCCGAAGGCCGGCGTGCAGGGGTAGTTGGTGGCGAAGTCGATGGCCGTCCAGACTTCGTAGGTGACGTATTCGCCACTGACCGGGTGCGGTGCGGTGAAGTGCGTGCACCAGCCGTCCGCATGGACCTCCATTGCGGGCCATAGGCCGGCCTTGGAGCGGATTTGATAACGCTTGTGCGCTTTCAGGTCCATGCCGGTGTGGCGGCCATCGAGCAGATCGATCTGGCTGGCCTTTTCCCGCCTGAATCTGGCAACGGCGTCGTAACTCGGCGGCTCGCCGTGTGCGGGGTTCCAGCTCGCCAGCAACTGCTCATGTACCCACTTGAGCGTGCCGCCTTGCGGTCGCCGAAGGAGGCTATAAACCTGCGCGTGCCAGGGCTTGAGAGTCCAATCCTTTTGCGGGATGGCGGGCGCCAGGTCGGCGCCGCTCGACGACTTGGATAGCCAGCGCTTGAGGCTGCGCACGCTGGGCAGGCCGTCGTCGCGCCCGCCCTTCCGGCCGCGCTTGTCGCGCGCATGGGCTAGCGTTGGCGCCAGCTCTCCCGTGGCTCGGGCATGCGTGAGCAGCGTTACCAGCGCGGCTTCCTGGCTGCATCCGGTGGAATGCTGCAGGCTTGTAACGCGGCCGAGAATCACCTTGCGCGCCGTTTCCGTTTCGCGCTGTGCGCGGGTCTTGGCGGCATGGTGTTCGCCCGTGAGGTCGGGAGGAATAGAAAGGCCCGTCTGACGCTCTGGGCGCTCGGCGGGTAAAACCCCGGCGGCTGAAGGTGCCGGGGAGGAGGAATCGGTAAAAGTCGGCGCTGGCGAGACGGCAATCGGCAGCTTTGCCAGTTCGCGCTGGTGCAGGGCGTCCCGCGTCTCCGGCGGCAGGCAGGAAATCGGCCATTCCAGGCCCTTACCTCGCACTTTAGTGCGAGCTACACGCAAATTTTTTTGGAGGCGGGCGCGAACACGGCGATCCGTGCCAGGCATGCCGGGCAGGCCGACCAGCTCTTGGGAGGAATACCAGCCGTTCATTCCAACCCCCTGACGGCGGCTTCAATGCGCTCGCTGGTGGCGCCGGACGGGATGATCGTCACGCTGCCAGTGGCCGGGTTGATGATCTGGACGATGACCGGCAGGTTCCACATCATCCCGCTATTGGCGCGGCTGTCGCCCACCATCGCGGACAGTACGGCCGAGCGTTTTTCGATTTCACTCGCCTCGATGGCGCTGTAGAACCGATGCAGCGACGACTTTCCGATCCGGTAGCCTTGATCGAGCAACCAGGCTTCATGCCGCTCGTAGGCGGAGAAATTGCTGTCGAATACCCGCCGCGACAGCTCCAGTCGGACGGCTTCCGGCAATATATCGACGAGGTGTTTCCGTGGCATATCAGCGACTCCCTTGCGATTTCAGAAGGGTTTGCAGGGCGCGCTTGCGCTCCGCCAGATCTTTTTCCTGCTGGTGGATGCGCCCCAGTTCGATATAGGCCGCCTCGTCGGCGGTGACCACGCGGCGCTCGCCGCGCTTCCTGGCATAGAGGCCGAGCAGCACGTCGGCGCCGAGGGCGGCATCGAAGGCCATCGCCCGCATCAGGCTGATGTCGCGCGGCTGTTCGGCCTTCTCGGTGTGCGATGGCGCGGTGTAGCCGTTGAGCGTGGCCGGGTTGAACTTGTCGCCCAGGTGAAAGGCCATGCGCTCCGCTACAGATTCGCGGGTCAGCCCGCGCTCGCCGGCAATCTTGAGCGCCTCGGCCATCGTCGCCGCGATCTCGACGCGGCAGCCCATGCCGCCGGGGCGCTCCGGAGCGTCCGCGAACAGATCGAGGCTATGACTTTCGATCATGTCAGGCCGCCGGTGCCTGATTGACATTGCGCGCGTTACTGGCTGGTATACACTTCAACTTGTAACGCGATGGCCAGATGGTTTCCGGCGGTACGCCGAGGGCGGCGGCAATGATGCGCTCCACCTTCGGGTAGGCATGTTGCAGGGCCTGCCGGATGGCGCTGTAGTTCCGGTAGCCATGCTGCCGGGCCAGATCGTTCATGTTGGTGCCCTTCTTGCGGAGGGCGGCTTTGATGTCTTCCTTGTGCCAGTCCTGTGGGTCTGGTTTTTTTGCCATGTCAATTACCGCCTATGTGAGTGACTATGGCCGAAGTATCCGCGCAAAAGTGCGAGGTGTCAACACTTTCGCGCGGGTGTCTTTTTTGGTTCCGATTCGCGTCCGATTCTGTTGCTATGCAAAAAAAGCCTTCATCCACAAAAACCCGCGCCAACACTGGCGATCAGGCGAATCGGACGCGCGGAAAGGCGTCCGATTCTGCGCGTCCGATTCGCTCCGTAGAATCGGACGCGTTCGTTGATCGGCTGCGCGAGGTAATTGGCGATGAGTCGGTATCCTCGTTCGCACGGCGGTGCAATATTGGCGAGAGCGTCATTCGCGGCTACCTGGCTGACGGAAAGCGGCCTGGCGTCGATTACCTGATAGCCCTCGCAGACGCGGGCAACGTGACTATCGAATGGCTCGCCACTGGCCTTGGGCCTAGAACTAGAGCGGAATTGAGTGCGTTGCTGGATCGTGCCGGCGCCTACGCGGACAGCTTTGGGCCAGCCATCGACAAGGATCGGCTGCTGATGGCGATCAAAATGACCGCTGACGCACTGACGGTCTTGGGCGAGCCGCTAACGGCCGAGCGCCAGGCTGACCTGGTGATGACCTTCTACCAGCGCCTGACCACTCAGGATGGCACCGGATCAGTGCCAAAACCCGTGCAAAAGTGACCGAATGGCGCGCTCTTTCGTGCGAAAATGGCCGGCGCGCCAGTTTTTGCGCCACTCCCCCGTAAACCCCCGCCCTCCCAGTCTTTCCCGGCTTTTCCTAGCTGTTCCCGGAATTCTCCGGTCGGTGATGGCCTGTGCCAAAACGATCACCTCCCCACAGATAGGCACAATGCCTGCATTTGGCATGTGTGCCGGGAAGCCGTCGATTTGTCCAAGCCTGCGCGTCGTCTGAGAATCTCCTTTCTGAGCTGCCTGCTCGCAGCCTGGCCGCTATACGCCGGCACGCAGCCGCCCGCCGCCGCCCCAGAGCGCCTGGCCGTCAGCCGCACGGTACCGGCCGATTCTTCGCAGGATCCATTGCAGCGCTGGTTCGCCGAGCAGGACAAGATTCTCGACGACATCCTCACGCGGCTGGTGCGCATCGAGACGCTGGTCTCCGACATCCACCGCCTCATCTCGAAGCTGCCCAGCCCGGCGCCAACGGCTGCTGTTCAACCCCAGACACCCGCCGTTCCACCGAAGACGGAGGTCTCGGCGAGCAGCGAACCGCCGAAGCCAACAGCCGCACCCGCCCCTTCGGCCACAATGCCGGCGCCTGCAGCGCCGACTCCTGCAGTTGCTCCGGCTCCCGTACCGCCTGCGGAACCTCAGACGCAAGCGGCTGCTCCGGCAAAGCCGGTCCCCGCCTCACCGCCGGCCAAACCGAAACCGCCGGTACAGCCCGACGACTTCGAGGAGGAAGGCTTCGCGATCGCCGACTGGATGCCGCAGCTGGCCGGTGCCGGTGCCCTGCTGCTCGTGCTGCTCCTGTGGCAGCGACGGCGAAATTCCTCGAAGAAGCCGGCCCCGGTCAAACCCGCTGCTACAACAGCCCCGGAAGCCAAGGCAGCAGCTGCGCCACCTCCCCTCGAAAAGTCTTCGGTTCAGGAAGCGAAGCCACAGACAGCTACAGCGGTAAGCCAGCAGCTTTCGGCTGCTCCGGCAAAAGCGCCATTCGTCGATACGGGCAGCGTCGACCTCGATCTGGGCACCGACTCCGATCAGTCCGACCAGGCGCTCGAACTCGCCGACATCATGTTGTCGATGGGCCTCGGCCAAGGCGCGGCCCAAACGCTGACCGAGCAAATCCGCAACGAACCCAAGCAGGCCCTGCGCCACTGGCTCAAGCTGTTGGAAGTCTATCGGCGCAACGGCCAGCAGGCCGAATTCGAACGATCAGCCGAAGAGCTGCGCCAGCACTTCAACGTCAAGCCGGAAGACTGGCATGCGCAGTCCGGTACGCAGCACAGCGTCGAGGATTATCCCCACATCGCCTCGCGCCTGACCGAGCTCTGGGGCAAGCCCGCCTGCCTCGTCTATCTCAAGAACCTGCTGGCCGACAACCGCGGCGGTGCGCGCGCAGGCTTCCCGCAATCGGTGGCCGAAGAACTGCTGATGCTGAGCGCCATCCTGAGGGGCGAAGGCTTCCTAAGCTGATTCCGGCAGAGCGACAGCGCTCAAACCGGATTGTCGATTTCGACGAATTCGCATTCCAGGCCAAACCGTTCGGCCAGGTGCGCGCCCAGCGCCATGGCACCGTAGCGCTCGGTCGCATGATGGCCGGCGGCGAGATAGGGAACGCCCGACTCGCGTGCCAGATGCACCGTCTGCTCCGAAATCTCCCCACTGACGAACAAGTCGGCGCCTGCAAGGATGGCCTGCTCGAAGTATCCCTGCGCCCCGCCACTGCACCAAGCCAGCTTGCGCACGACGCGCTCGCCGTTCCCCACCAGCATCGCCTCGCGGCCCAGGGCGGCACCGACCCGGGCCGCGATCTGCGCGGCAAAAGTCGGCGCTGGCGATACGGCGCCAAGTGTGCCAAGGAAGCCGATGTCCTGCTCCGCGAAGCGACCCGTGACCTCCCATCCGAGCCGCTTCGCGAGTTGCGCATTGTTGCCAAACTCGGCATGCGCATCGAGCGGCAAGTGATAGGCGAACAAGTTGATGTCATGCGCCAGCAGGGCTTGGAGGCGGCGCTTGCGGAAACCGGTGACGCGGCCATCCTCGCCGCGCCAGAACCAGCCGTGGTGCACGAGCAGCGCATCCGCGCCGCGGGCGATCGCCGCATCGATCAATGCCTGGCTCGCCGTCACGCCGCAGACGATGCGGCGCACCTCGGCGCGTCCTTCCACTTGCAGCCCGTTTGGGCAATAATCGCGAAAGCGCGTCGGCTCCAGCAAGCCGTCCAGATAGGCGCCCAACTCGTCACGCATCATTCCATTTTCCTTCCCGTCGGATTCTCATGCATCGATTGTGGCTCATTTTCGCCCAGGCCGTCACGGTCAGCGTCGCGGCACTATTCGTCGTGCAGACCCTCAAGCCTGAATGGTTGCCGCAACGCCAGGGCATCGGCGGAGCGGCCCCCGCGGTCGTCTCCATCCAGCAAGCGGCCCCCAGCCCCGAGGGGCGCAAGGTCGCCAGCTTTGCCGAAGCGGCGCAGTCGGCGCTGCCCGCCGTGGTGCACATCTTCACGAGCCAGGAGGTGCGCCGCCATCCGTTCATCAACGACCCGGTGTTCCGCCATTTCTTCGGCGACCGCTTCGGCAACGACACCCAGCGCCAATCGGGGTTGGGGAGCGGCGTGGTGGTCTCTGCGGATGGTCTGGTGCTGACCAACTACCATGTGATCGAGTCGGCCGACGAGATCGAGGTCGCCTTCTTCGACGGCCGCAAGAGCAAGGCCAAGGTGGTCGGTGCCGATCCGGAATCCGACCTCGCCGTGGTCAGGGTCGCCAGCGACAAGCCGCTCGCTCCGATCACCTTCGCCCCGGCCGAGTCCCTGCGCATCGGCGACGTGGTGCTGGCCATCGGCAACCCCTTCGGCGTCGGCCAGACCGTGACGTCGGGCATCGTTTCCGCCCTCGGCCGCACCCATCTTGGCATCAACACTTTCGAAAACTTCATCCAGACCGACGCCGCCATCAACCCCGGCAACTCGGGCGGCGCGCTGGTCGACAGCAACGGCCACCTCGTCGGCATCAACACGGCCATCTACTCGCAAAGCGGCGGATCGATGGGCATCGGCTTCGCCATCCCGGTTTCGCTGGCCCGCAACGTCATGGAGCAGATCATCAAGACCGGAACGGTGACGCGCGGCTGGATTGGCGTCGAGGTGCAGGACATGACGCCCGAGCTGGCGGAATCCTTTGGCGTCAAACCGGACCAAGGCGCCCTGATTGCGGGCGTGATGCGCGGCAGCCCGGCGGACAAGGCCGGCATCAAGCCGGGTGACGTACTGCTGACGATAAGCGATCAGCCGGTGAAGGACGCGCAGGTGATGCTCGAGTTGATCGCCGGCCTGACGCCGGGGCAGTCCGCCCGCTTCGGTCTGAGCCGCGAAAGCAAGCCGCTGGAAGTGGCCATCACGATTGGTCGGCGTCCCAAGCCCGCCAGGCAGTAATGCGAAAAGCGCCCCAGCGGGGTGCAATCGTCACTTGCTTTCGCGGTTCGCCGAAGCCTCGGCCTCGGCACGATCGAGTTCCGTTTCCATCTCGGCGTCGCTGAGCGGCTTGTAGGCGCCATCGTCGGCGCGTTCCGCCTTGCCGATCATTCGCGCCATCAGAATGCCGAGTTCGTAGAGCAGCCACATCGGCACCGCCAGCATGAACTGCGAGATGACGTCGGGCGGGGTAAAGATCGCGCCGACGACGAAGGCACCGACGATCACGTAGGGGCGAATTTCCTTGAGCTTTTCGATGCTCACGAGGCCGATGCGAACCAAGACGATCACCACCACCGGCACCTCGAATGTGACGCCGAAGGCCATAAAAGTCGAGAGCACGAACGACAGATACTTGTCGATGTCGGTCATCACCGCCACGCCCTCCGGAGCGAAGGCATTGATGAAGCCGAACACGGTCGGGAAAACGATGAAATAGGCGAAGCTCATGCCGAGGAAGAACAGCAGGACGCTTGCTGCGATCAGTGGCAGGGCCAGCTTCTTCTCGTGGGCATAGAGGCCCGGCGCAACAAAGGACCACGCCTGGTAGAGCACATAAGGCAGTGCGATGAGAAAGGCGACCATCATGGTGACTTTCATCGGCACGAAGAAGGCGCCGGCCACGTCGGTGGCGATCATGTGGCCGCCTTCTGGCAACGCCGCGAGCATCGGGGCGGCCAGCAAAGTGTAGATGTCGCGCGCCCAATTCACCAGGACGAGAAACACCGCCAATACCGCGACCAAGGCGCGGATCAGCCGGTCGCGTAATTCGACCAGGTGGGTAATGAAGCTTTCCTGCCCTTCTTCCATCAGCCGGCCGGCGGGTGATTGGGCGGGACAAAAGGCTTCGAAGCCCCGAACGCTTCGTCTTCCTTCTTGTCGGTCGAAGCGAGAATCGACTGGTTCAGTTCGCTCTCGGTGGTGTTCATCTGCTCATTCACCTGGCGCTCCATGTCGCGCGCCTGCTCGGCGACCTGAGCCTGCAGCTTCTTGAGATCCTCTAGCTGCATTTCGCGGCTGATATCGGACTTGACGTCGCTGACGTAACGCTGCAAGCGGCCGAGCAGATGGCCCGCCGCACGCGCCACTTTGGGCATACGCTCGGGACCGATGACGATCAGCCCGACGAGGGCGATCACCATCAGCTCGGTGAAACTGATATCGAACACGGCAGCGACAGGCGGCGGTAAAAAGTCGGTCCCGGCGGGACGGCATCAGGACTTGGTCTGCTCCTTGCGGGCCTCGCCCTCGATGGTATTGCCTGCCTGGTCTTGGACCTGCTTGTCAGCGGAGGCGCCGCCCTCCTTTATGCCGTCCTTGAAGCCTTTGACCGCACCGCCCAAATCCTGGCCGATGTTACGCAGCTTCTTGGTGCCGAACACAAGCATCACGATGACCAGAACAACAAGCCAATGCCAGATACTCCAGGTTCCCATCTGTGTCTCTCCTCGGAATTTATTAGCGCGGCAGCATGGAGCCCAAAGGTTCGGGTCCGCCGACGACATGAACGTGAAGATGATACACCTCTTGCCTTCCGACCCTCCCCGTATTGACGATGGTGCGGAAGCCGTCGGTCAGTCCCTGGGCCTTCGCAAGTTCGCCGAGTTTTGCCATCAGCTTGCCTAGCATAGGCGCGTGGCTCGCGTCGGCATGCGCCAGGGAATCGACATGCTGCTTGGGGATCACCATGAAATGCACCGGTGCCATCGGATTGATGTCGTGGAAGGCGAAAAGTTCCTCGTCTTCATAAACCTTTTTGCAGGGAATCTCGCCCCGCACGATTTTGCAGAAGATGCAGTCTTTCATTTGGCCTGCCCCCTCGAATTCTTTTCATCGATACCGGAGATGCCCTCGCGGCGGCGGAATTCGACCATGATGTCGTCGACTCCGATGCCGAAGTGCGTCAGGAGCACCATGCTGTGGAACCACAGGTCGCAGGTCTCGCGCACCAGGTGCAGGCGATCGGCATCCTTGGCGGCCATGATCGTTTCGGCGGCCTCCTCGGCCACCTTCTTGCAGATGGCGTCGGTGCCCTTGGCGTACAGACTGGCGACGTAGGAGGAATCCGGCGCCGCACCCTTGCGCTCGATCAGGGTCTGCTGCACACGATGGATGACTTCGAGATCGATCATTTGTAGATTTCCTTGGGGTCTTTCAACACCGGCTCGACATCGTGCCAGACGGTGCCCTCCAGCTTGTTGAAGAAGCAGCTGCGCCGCCCAGTGTGGCAGGCGATGCCGCCGGTCTGCTCGATCCTGAGCAGAATCACGTCGTTGTCGCAATCGGTGCGGATCTCGACGACTTTCTGCGTATGGCCGGATTCCTCGCCCTTGTGCCAGAGCTTGCGCCGCGAGCGCGACCAATACACCGCCTCACCGAGCTGTGCGGTCTTTTCGAGCGCCTCGCGGTTCATCCAGGCGAACATCAACACCTCGCCTGTCTGCGCATCTTGCGCAATAGCGGGCACGAGGCCTTGCTCGTCCCATTTCACGTCGTTCAGCCAGCTATGCATCGGAGTCGTACCTCGCTGCGCGGCTTACAGCCGCACCTCGATTCCTTGGGCGCGCATGAATTCCTTCGCCTGCCGCACGGTGTATTCGCCGTAGTGGAAGATGCTCGCCGCCAGTACGGCGTCGGCACGTCCCTGCGTCACACCGTCGGCCAGATGCTGCAGATTGCCGACGCCGCCGCTCGCGATCACGGGGATCGGCACGGCATCCGCCACGGCGCGCGTCAGGCCGAGGTCGAAGCCGTTCTTGGTGCCGTCGCGATCCATGCTGGTGAGCAGAATCTCGCCGGCACCCAGCGCAGCGACCTGTTTCGCCCATTCGATGGCATCGATATGCGTATTGTTTCGCCCGCCATGGGTGAATACTTCCCACTTGCCGGGGGCCGTCTGCTTGGCGTCGATGGCGACGACGATGCACTGGCTGCCGACCTTGGCGGAGGCATCGGCGACCAACTGGGGGTTCTGCACGGCCGCAGTGTTCATGCTCACCTTGTCGGCACCGGCATTCAGCAGTCGCCGCACGTCTTCGACCTTGCGCACCCCTCCACCCACGGTCAGCGGGATGAACACCTGCTCTGCGCAGGCCTCGACGATGTGCAGGATGATGTCTCGGTCGTCGGAGCTGGCAGTGATGTCGAGAAAGGTGATCTCATCGGCGCCCTGCTCGTCGTAGCGGCGCGCGATTTCCACCGGGTCACCAGCGTCGCGCAGCTCGACGAAGTTGACGCCCTTGACGACGCGACCGGACTTTACGTCAAGGCAGGGAATGATGCGTTTTGCGAGCATGGTTGGGACGGACGCTTCAGCGGCCGGAGAGGCGGTCGGCCTCGGCCTGCGCCTCGGCGAAATTGAGCGTGCCCTCGTAAATGGCGCGGCCGGTGATGGCACCCATAATGCCCTCATCCTGAACCGCGCACAGCGCCGTGACGTCCTTGATCGAAGCGATGCCGCCGCTGGCGATGACGGGGATGCGCAACGCCTGGGCGAGCTTCACCGTCGCTTCGACGTTCACCCCGGAAAGCATGCCGTCGCGGCCGATGTCGGTGTAGATGATGCCCTCGACACCATAATCCTCGAACTTCTTGGCCAGGTCGATGACGTCGTGGCCGGTCAGCTTCGACCAGCCGTCAACGGCCACCTTGCCATCCTTGGCATCGAGGCCGACGATGATGTGGCCGGGGAAAGCAGTGCATGCGTCGTGCAGGAAGCCCGGGTTCTTGACGGCCGCCGTACCGATGATGACGAAGCTGATGCCGTCGTCGAGGCAGCGCTCGATGGTATCGAGATCGCGGATGCCGCCACCGAGCTGCACGGGAATCTCATCGCCGACTTCTTTCAGGATGGCCTTGATGGCCGGCTCGTTCTTCGGCTTGCCGGCGAAGGCGCCGTTGAGGTCAACCAGATGCAGACGGCGGGCGCCCTGGTCAATCCAGTGGCGCGCCATTGCGGCGGGTTCTTCGGAGAACACGGTGGCATCGTCCATTGCGCCTTGCTTGAGGCGGACGCAATGGCCATCTTTCAGGTCTATCGCGGGAATCAGCAACATGGCAGTCTTCTTACGTGAAACGAGAAAAAATCAGGGCGTCCAGCGGATGAAATTCTCGAGCAACTTGAGGCCGGAACTTGCACTCTTTTCCGGATGGAACTGGACGGCGAAGATGTTAGCGCGCGATACCGCACTGGTAAAGGTAATGCCGTAATGGGTCGAGCCTGCGATCACGTCCGGCACCGCCGGTTCGACGTAGTAGCTGTGCACGAAATAGAAGCGCGTGCCGTCTGCGATGCCGTTCCAGAGGGGATGCGCCTCGGCCTGCCGCACCTCGTTCCAGCCCATGTGCGGCACCTTGAGCGGCACGCCCGCCGCATCGTGCATCGCCTCGGCAGGAAAGCGCCGCACCTGGCCTGCCAGCAGGCCAAGGCCGGCAACGTCGCCTTCTTCGCTGTGCTCGAAGAGCATCTGCAAGCCGATGCAGATGCCGAGGAAAGGCTTCGCGGCGGCTGCGGCGACCACCGCCTCGGCCAGGCCTCGGCCTTTGAGCTCGCGCATGCAGTCGGGCATCGCGCCCTGGCCGGGCACGATAACTCGTTCGGCATCCCTCAGGACGTCCGGCTCGGCGGTAACCAGGACCTTGTGATCAGGCGCCACATGTTCCACCGCTTTTGCGACGGAACGCAGGTTGCCCATGCCGTAATCGACAATCGCTACTGTCTTCATCTGCTGTCAGCTCAGGGAATGTTGCAACTCTGCCGCGAAGTTACAGGCTTCCCTTCGTCGAGGGAACGGTCGCGCCGCTGCGCGGATCGACGCCGATCGCCATGCGCAAGGCGCGCGCAAAGGCCTTGAAGATCGTCTCGGCCTGGTGATGTGCGTTGTCCCCGCGCAGGTTGTCGATATGCACGGTAATCGCCGCGTGATTGACCAGCCCTTGGAAAAACTCGCGCACCAGTTCGACGTCGAAGTCGCCGATGTTTCCCTTGGTGAACGTCACGTTGAAGGATAAGCCGGGGCGCCCCGAGAGATCCACCACGACGCGCGAAAGCGCCTCGTCGAGCGGCACATAGGCATGCCCGTAGCGCGTCAGGCCTTTCTTGTCGCCCAAGGCCTTGGTCAGCGCCTGGCCAAGCGTGATGCCTACGTCCTCGACGGTGTGGTGCGCATCGATATGCAGATCGCCGCGTGCATCGACCTGCAAGTCGATCAGGCCATGGCGGGCGATCTGGTCGAGCATGTGGTCGAAAAATCCGATACCCGTCGCCAACTGCGACTTGCCGGTACCCTCGAGATCGAGCTTGACGCGAACCTGCGTTTCGAGGGTGTTGCGATGTATGTCGGCGGTGCGCTGCGGAGCGTCCCCGGTTGCCATGGCGGCCTCTGCCAGTGGTTGTAATGCGGGCCATGATACCATCCCGAGCCTGTCGCAAACCCCTTAACCCCCCCTCTTTCGCCCCGCCATGAGTCGATTCTGGAGTGCCACTGCCCGCGCATTGCAACCCTATGTTCCGGGCGAGCAACCGAAGCTGCCGAATCTCGTCAAACTCAACACCAACGAGAACCCTTACGGACCGAGTCCCAAGGCATTGGAAGCAATCCGTCAGGCGGCCGGCGAATCGCTCAAGCTCTACCCCGATCCCTCTAGCCTCGCCTTGCGCGAGGCAGTGGCCGCCTTCTATGGCAACATCAGTCCGCAGCAGGTGTTCGTCGGCAACGGCTCGGACGAGGTGCTGGCCCATGCTTTTCTCGCGCTCCTCAAGCAGGATCAGCCAATCCTCTTTCCCGACATCACCTACAGCTTCTACCCGGTTTACTGCAAGCTGTACGACGTTGCGTATCGCACTGTCCCACTGAATGCGCGTTTTGCCTTGAACCTCGACGACTACGCGATCCCCAACGGCGGCATCATCTTCCCCAACCCCAACGCCCCGACTGGGTGTCTGCTGCCGCTAGGCGAGATCGAGGCTCTCCTGGAGAGGAATACCGACTCGGTCGTAGTGGTCGATGAGGCGTACATCGACTTCGGCGGCACGTCGGCAGTTTCCCTGGTCAATCGCTACCCCAATCTGCTGGTCGTCCAGACGCTCTCGAAATCGCGTTCACTCGCCGGACTGCGCGTCGGCTTCGCGATCGGCCAGCGTGATCTCATCGAGGCGCTGGAGCGCGTCAAGGACAGCTTCAATTCCTATCCCCTCGATCGGCTCGCCATCGCAGGCGCGACCGCCGCGATCGAAGACCGCGAGTGGTTCGAGCGCACCCGCCAGGCCGTGATCCGCTCGCGCACCACGCTGACCCGCGAACTCGAAGCGCTCGGTTTCGAAGTACTGACGTCGGCCGCCAACTTCGTGTTCGCTCGCCACCCGCATCACGATGCGGAAAAGTCGGCGCTGGCGCTACGGCAGCGCGGCATTATCGTGCGCCACTTCAAGGCACCGCGCATCGATCAGTTCCTGCGCATCACCATCGGAACCGACGAGCAGTGCCACGCGCTGATCGCCGCCCTGCGGGAAATTGTCTCTTAGTCTGCGCCAACGGTCCCACGCACTCCGGCGCATCGCTCGCTTCTAATTCGAGCAATACCTTTAGCCGCCCTTGCGCTTACAAAATCCTCGCCTTCTTGTCCTTTCCCCTACATGACCTATATTTCTAACGTAGCAGACCGGTTCATACGAAGAAGGGAGGGGCATCATGAAATTCCCAATCGCCGATGTATTAGTGCACATCGATGAATCTCTTTCGAAAGAAGCACTTACCAAACTAGAAGATGTAGTGCGCGGTGAGGAATGCGTGGTCAGCGCGACGATTCCTGCCGGGAAAATGCACCTCATGCTGGTTGCCTACAATCCGGAGTGCACAAGCGGCAAGAAGATCCTGCTCAAGGTCAAGGAGCAGGGCGTACATGCCGAACTGGTTGGGCTATAGCGGCCCGGCCTTCAGCAGGAGTGGCTCCGCGAGAGAGGAGAGCCCCGATCAGTTCTTCGAGATTGCGAGCCTGAGTTCGGCGGCACGTGCGTGGGCCGTGAGGCCCTCGCCGTGCGCAAGCGTCGCTGCAATCGGGCCGAGCAATTGTGCGCCAGCTTCTGAGACTTCGATGAGGCTGGTTCGCTTCTGGAAGTCGTAGACACCGAGCGGCGAGGAGAAGCGAGCGCTGCGCGACGTCGGCAGCACGTGATTGGGGCCGGCGCAATAGTCGCCCAGCGACTCCGAGCAATAGTGGCCCATGAAGATCGCTCCGGCATGTCGGATTTTGTCGGCCAGCGGCCGGGGATTCTCCACGGAAAGCTCGAGGTGTTCTGGTGCGATGCGGTTGGCGATGACGCAGGCCTCATCCAAGTCGGTTACATGGATCAACGCGCCGCGGCCAGAAAGGGAGGCTGCGATGACTTCCTTGCGCGGCATGGTCGGCAGCAACTTCTCGATGCTCTTTGCGACACGGTCAAGATAGCCAGAATCGGGACAGAGCAGGATGGATTGCGCGAGTTCGTCGTGCTCGGCCTGGGCGAACAGGTCGATCGCCGTCCAGTCCGGATCTCCTGATCCGTCCGAAATGATCAGCACTTCCGAAGGACCGGCCACCATGTCGATGCCGACTGTGCCGAAGACGCGGCGCTTCGCGCTGGCCACGTAGGCGTTGCCCGGTCCGACGATCTTGTCGACCTGCGGGATGGTCTGGGTACCGTAGGCCAGCGCAGCAACGGCCTGAGCGCCACCGATCGTAAATACGCGATCCACGCCGGAAAGATGTGCGGCAGCAAGCACCAGCGCATTCTTCTCGCCGCGCGGGGTCGGTACCACCATGATGAGTTCCTTGACGCCCGCGACCTTGGCGGGCAGTGCATTCATCAGCACCGAACTCGGGTAGGCCGCCTTGCCGCCGGGCACGTAGAGGCCGACGCGATCGAGCGGCGTGACCTTCTGGCCGAGCCGCGTACCGTTGGGCTCCTGATACTCCCAGGATTCGAGGCGTTGCCGCTCGTGGTAGCTGCGAACTCGCGCAGCGGCCTGTTCCAGCGCCGAACGCTGGTCGATAGGCAGGCCGTCGAAAGCCGCCTTGAGCACTTCCTTGGGCAGCTCGAGCTGCGCCATCGTCGTCGCCTCGAGCTTGTCGAAGCGACGCGTGTAGTCGAGCACTGCGGCATCGCCCACGGAGCGGACATTTGCGAGAATCTCGGCGACGGTCTTCTCGATGGCCTCGTCGGTCGAGTTGTCGAAGGCCAGCAAGGTATCGAGCGTAGACAGGAATTCAGGATCGCGGGTGGAGAGCCTGCGGATGGTCATTTCACGGCTCCGGCGAAAGCGTCGATGACGGGCTGCAGTAGCTCGCGCTTGAGCTTGAGGGCGGCCTGATTGACTACGAGGCGCGACGAGATCGGCATGATGTCCTCGACTTCGACCAGATTGTTGGCCTTGAGGGTGCCCCCCGAGGAGACCAGGTCGACGATAGCCTCGGCCAGCCCGGCCAGCGGAGCAAGCTCCATCGAGCCGTAAAGCTTGATCAAGTCGACATGTACACCCTTGGCGGCAAAGTGCTCGCGGGCGGTGTTGATGTATTTGGTTGCAACGCGCAGACGGGCACCGCGCCGCACCGCAGCCGCATAGTCGAAGCCCGCCGGTGCCGCGACGCACATGCGGCACTTGGCGATGTTCAGGTCGAGTGGCTGGTAGAGGCCGGCGCCACCATGCTCGAGTAGTACATCCTTGCCAGCGATGCCGAGATCGGCAGCGCCGTACTGCACATAGGTTGGCACGTCGGAAGCACGCACGATCACGACGCGCACGTCGGCACGGTTGGTGCCGATGATCAGCTTGCGCGAAGATTCGGGATTCTCGGCCGGCACGATGCCCGCAGCAGCGAGCAGCGGCAAGGTTTCCTCGAAGATGCGTCCCTTGGAGAGGGCAATCGTGATCATGTTGGTCGCGTTCATGGCGCTATTTTACCCGGCGCAATCATTTGACTCGCTTCACTCGGGCGCCCAGCGCCGCGAGCTTCTGGTCCAGTCGCTCGTAGCCGCGATCGAGGTGGTAGATGCGCTCGATGAGCGTCTCGCCCTGCGCCACCAGTCCGGCGATCACGAGGCTGGCCGAAGCGCGCAGGTCGGTCGCCATCACCGTCGCGCCGTCGAGCTTGGCCACGCCTTTGACGAAGGCGGTATTGCCGTCGATCTTGATGTCGGCTCCGAGTCGGATCAGTTCGACCGCGTGCATGAAACGGTTTTCGAAGATCGTCTCGCGAATCACCGCCGTGCCGTCGGCCACGGCATTCAAGGCCATGAACTGCGCCTGCATGTCGGTGGGGAAAGCCGGGTAAGGTGCAGTGCGGATGGACACGGCGGTCGGACGCGGCGGCGCCTTGAGTGTAATCGCCTCGCGCTCGATGCCGATCTCGCATCCGGCGTCCATCAGCTTGTCGACCACGGCGTCCAGATAGGCCGCTGAAGTTTGCGTCAGCCGCACCTTGCCGCCGGTCGCGGCGGCAGCGCAGAGGTAGGTGCCGGTCTCGATACGGTCGGGCATGATGCGGTGGGTCGCGCCGTGCAGCCGCTCGACGCCGCGGATGCGGATCACGTCTGTGCCGGCCCCAGATATCTGCGCCCCCATCGCCACGAGGCAGTTGGCCAGATCGACGACTTCCGGTTCTCGAGCGGCGTTCTCGATCACCGTCTCACCTTCGGCGAGGCAAGCCGCCATCATCAGATTCTCGGTGCCGGTGACGGTCACCATGTCGGTGAATAGCCGCGCACCCCGAAGGCGCACAGTGCCGTTGCCTGTTTGGAGACGGCCGGCCTTGGCATGCACATAACCCTGCTCGACGGCGACCTCGGCCCCCATGGCGGTCAGCCCCTTGATGTGCTGGTCGACCGGCCGTGCACCGATCGCACAGCCTCCTGGCAACGACACGCGCGCGTCGCCGCAACGCGCCACCAGCGGACCGAGCACCAACACCGAGGCGCGCATCGTCTTGACCAGCTCGTAGGGAGCGACCGGATTGTCGAGTCCGGAAGCGTCGAGCGTCACTGCCGCCGTGTCGCCAGGACCGACTTTTTCTCGACTCACCTTGACGCCCATCTGCGCGAGCAGCTTGAGCATCGTATCGATGTCGTTGAGTGCCGGGACGTTGGTCAGCGTCAGCGGTTCGCGTGTCAGCAGTGCGGCACACAACAGCGGCAACGCAGCGTTCTTGGCGCCGGAAATAGCGACTTCGCCTGAAAGCGGCACACCGCCTTCGATCAACAGCTTATCCACGCAAGCCTCGGGCTTCCGCTTCAGCGGGCGTCAGGCATTGCATCGAGAGTGCATGCAGCACCTCGGACTCGAAGTGCTCGCGCAACACTGCATTGACACGCTGCTGGCGCTGCACGCGACTCAAGCCTTCGAACGCATTGCTGACGATCAGGGCTTCGAAATGGCGACCATCACCGTCGACCGTCACACCGTCACACTCGAGACCGGTTCGAATCCATTCCTCGATCTGTTGGGGGGAAAGCATTTTTCAACTCCTAGTATTTACGAAACGCATCCTACCTGGATGCGCGCAGTGCACGAAGCGCCACGGCGCCTGAACGGAGCAGCGATAGGCTCCGGGCTACGTCATGAAGATCAGGACAGCGGCAGAAGATCGCTGACGCCGTAGACTTCGGCCAGGCTGATCAGGCTCGGGGGCGGGTTGGCGATCTTCACGGTCTTCCCTTTGGCCTGGGCGGCACGTTGCCAGCCGAACAGCACGGCAAGGCCCGAGGAATCGACATCCTCCACTGCCGCCAGGTCGAACAGCGTGACGTCGCCCGTCAACGCCTCGGTGCCGCTGGCAAACAGCGACGCCGCAGTTTCCAGTGTCATCTTGCCGGAGACGGCGAGGCGATCGTCCGCCCGCTGAAGATCGGCACTCATTTCGTCTTGGCCGGCGCTTCCGCGGTCTTGTTCTTCGCCTGCAGCACGGCGATCAGGCCGTCGATACCATTGGCACGCACCTCCTGCGAAAAGGAGCTGCGGTAGTTCGTCACCAGACTGATGCCACCAACTTCTATGTCATAGACTTTCCAGCCGCCCGAATTCTTCTCTAGATAGTAGTCAAGCTGGATCGGCTTGCCGCCGGTTTGCTTGATTTCGGTGCGAACCTTGACGTCGGTCTCGTTCGGTGCCATCGAGAACGGCTTGAAATCGATCGTCTGCTTGCGGTACTCGGTCAGCGCCTTCGAATAGGTGCGCACCAACAACTCGCGGAACTCGTCGATCAGGATCTTCTGCTGCGCCGGGGTGGCCTGACGCCAGTCGCGAGCGACAGCCAACTGGGTCATGCGAGCGAAATTGAAGTGCGGCAGAACCTTGACCTCAACCAGAGTCACCGCCTTGCTGACGTTGCCCGCCTGGATATCCTTGTCGGCGCGCACGATTTCGAGCACCTCGTTGGTGACGTTCCTTACCAGCACGTCCGGCATCAACTCCTCCGCCGCAACGACAGGACCGGCAATGCAAAGAGCGGCCGCAAGGCCAAGCAACCACTTCATGGGTTCATCCTTTCCAGAAAAGACAGCTTCCGGGTACTTCAGTCCTCGCGCTCGCGGGGAGGATTGCCGTCGTAGATCAGGCTGCGGCGGCGCTGCAAATAGCCGTCGCGAACATAGGTATATTTATCGAGTGCCGCTTCCTCGATCACCTTGTCGGCTGGCAGCAAATCAGCACGGATATCCACGATTCGCAAAGCGAGCAGCGTGTTGCGCGTCGGGACATGGTCGATGCCGGCGACCGGATCGGCCTTCACGTCGAGCACGAGGCCAACGGTATCCCGTACGTTGCGTGGGCCGAAGAACGGCACGACCACGTAGGCGCCGGGACCGACGCCCCAGCGGCCGAAGGTCTGACCGAAATCCTCTTCATGCTTCTCGAGGCCAGCCGGCGTGGCAACGTCGAAGATGCCGAGAATGCCGACGGTGGTGTTGAGTACGACGCGGCCCAGGTCGCTCGCGGCCTGTCCCGGCTTGCCTTGCAGCAGGTTGTTCACGCCGATGAACAGGTCGGCAATATTGCCGAAGAAGTTCGTCACGCCGGTACGCACCGGCGTGGGCAGCACAGCATCGTAACCCTTGGCAACAGGCTTGATGATCACCTGATCGAGCCCTTCGTTGAAGGCGTACATGGCGCGGTTGAAGCCCTCGATGGGGTCCTTGGGGTTGCCCGAGGTGGCGCAACCGCCAAGCGAGCCCGCCAGTGCCACTACCAGCAGGGCAGACTTGAGTCTCGTTCCAATCTTTCTCTGTTGTTCCATGTCTTCTATGGCCTTATCCCGGTTATTTACTTCTTGCCTTCGTCTTCCGATGCCTTGTTGAACATGAACTGACTGATCAGTTTTTCGAGTACCACGGCGGACTGGGTCTTCTTGATGGTGTCCCCAGCCGCAAGCATTGCCACATCTCCACCGACCTCGAAGGCGATGTACTGCTCGCCCAGCAGGCCGGAAGTATTGATGGTGGCGAAGGTATCGCGCGGGAACTGATAGCGCTTGTCAACCTGCATATCGACCCACGCCAGATAGTTCTCGGGATCGAAACGGATCCCCGACACCCGCCCCACCACCACGCCGGCACTTTTCACCGGCGCACGCACCTTTAGGCCGCCGATATTATCAAACTTGGCTTGCAAGACGTACGTTTCCCCTACGTCGGAAGCGCTCAGGTTGCCGACCTTGAGGGCCAGAAACAACAAGGCACCCAGGCCGATAGCGACGAAAAAGCCTACCCATAGATCCAGTGTCGCGCGGTTCATCAGACTCCCCTGAACATGAATGCTGTCAAAACAAAGTCCGCGGCCAGGATGGCCAGCGAGGACGTGACGACGGTGCGGGTGGTGGCACCCGACACCCCTTCGGCGGTCGGTTCGGCATCAAAACCTTCGAATACCGCGATCCAGGAAACAAGCACGCCGAAGACGAAACTTTTGATGACGCCGTTGAGGATGTCCTCGCGAAAATCCACCGACGCCTGCATCTGCGACCAGAACGAGCCCTCGTCGACGCCGATCAACTGGACACCGACCAGATAGCCGCCGAACACGCCCATTGCAGAAAACAATGCTGCTAGCAGGGGCATCGACACCACGCCGGCCCAGAATCTCGGCGCCACGACACGGGCGACCGGGTTCACCGCCATCATCTCCATCGCCGACAGCTGCTCGGTCGCCTTCATCAGGCCGATTTCGGCCGTGATGGCCGACCCGGCGCGACTGGCGAACAACAGCGCGGCGACCACCGGACCGAGTTCCCGCACCAGCGAGAGGGCAACCAATACCCCGAGCGCCGACGACGAGCCGTAGCGTTGCAGGGTTTCGTAGCCTTGCAGCCCGAGCACCATACCGACGAACAAGCCTGACACCAGGATGATGATCAGCGACAGGACGCCGGTGAAATAGATCTCGCGGATGGTCAGATGAAAACGCCGCAACGCCGTCCCTGAATAGAGAATGATCATCAGCAGAAAGCGGGCAGCGAAACCAAGTCGCCAGACGCGATCCGTCACGCGCCGGCCGAGGCCGCGCAACAACTCAGGGACGCTCACGACCACCACCCCCGCGGTTTTTCGGGTTGCTCCATGATTTCCTCGCCATAGGGGCGCGCAGGATACTGGAAGGGGACCGGGCCGTCGGCTTCTCCCCAGACGAACTGGTGCACATAGGGAGCCTTGGAGTTCCTGATCTCCTCGGCACTGCCCTCGGCCACCACCTGCCCCTCGGACAGAAAGTAAATGTAATCCACGATCTTCAGCGACTCCTGGACATCGTGCGTGACGATGATGGAACTGGCGCCCAGCGCATTGTTGAGCGTACGGATCAATTCGCCGATGATCGACAGCGAGATCGGATCGAGTCCGGCGAACGGCTCGTCATACATCATCAGCATCGGATCGAGCGCAATCGCCCGGGCCAGCGCCACGCGCCGCGCCATGCCCCCGGAAAGCTCGGACGGCATCAGGTCGTGGGCGCCGCGCAAGCCCACGGCATGGAGCTTCATCAGCACCATGTCGTGAATCAGATCCTCCGGCAGGTCGGTATGCTCGCGCATCTGGAACGCCACATTGTCGAAAACCGACATATCGGTAAAAAGCGCCCCAAACTGAAACAGCATTCCCATGCGCCGCCGCAGACGATAGAGACCGTCGTCATCCAGTTGATGCACAACCTGCCCGGCGACCCGCACCTCTCCCGTCGTCGGACGCAGCTGCCCCCCGATCAGGCGCATGGTGGTCGTCTTGCCGCAACCGCTCGGCCCCATGATGGCCACGACCTTGCCGCGCGGGATCGTGATATTGATCCCGGAGAGGACGGCACGGCTGTTGTAGGCGAAATTGAGGTCGCGGATTTCGACCAATGGGGTATCTGGCACGGGTTTTGTCGTTTATTAGGAAAGCGCATTATACCCATGCCGCCTCCTTTGCCAGGCTATGCCGTCGGTCTTATTCGGCTCGCGCAACGCAGGCTGGGCGAAGCCCCTCGGGCGTCGGCATTTTCGCCCCAATCGGGTAAGATCGACCGCCATGCTGGATGCCGCGGGCAAACCCTCACTGCTGATCGTCGACGACGATCCGCTGATCGCCGACACCTTGGGCTATTACCTGAGGGAAGATTTCCTGATTGCCAGTGCCGGCAGTCGTCCCGAGGCGATCGAATGGCTGCAAAACCAGGCCGAACCACCCGCCCTGGCGCTGGTCGATCTTGGTCTGCCTCCCACCCCGCATCGCCCGCAGGAGGGCTTCGCATTGATCAGCGACTTGCTGGCCGGCGCCCCCAAGACTCGCATCGTGGTTCTCTCCGGCCAGAACGACAGCACCAATGCACGCCATGCCCGCACGCTCGGTGCTGTCGAGTTCGTCGCTAAGCCAGCCGCTCCGGACAGGCTGCGCGAACTGCTGCTGCGCCTGCTCGACGCCGTCCCCGAGCAACAGATCGATGCCGAAATCCCTTTGCTCGGCGAAAGTCCGGCGATGCAAAAGCTGCGCGCCCAGTTGCGGCAATATGCCGACTCTCCATTTCCAGTCCTCATCGAAGGGGAATCCGGCAGCGGCAAGGAGCTCGCTGCGGCAGCCCTGCACAAGCTCTCCCAGCGAAAATCGCTGCCCTATCTGACCCTCAACTGTGCCGCAATTGCGCCGACGCTGGTCGAGGCGGCGCTATTCGGCCATGCGAAGGGAGCCTTCACCGGTGCTGCGGGCGCTCGCTCCGGCTACTTCGAAGATGCCGACGGCGGCACCCTGCTGCTGGACGAGATTGGGGAACTTCCCCTCGATTTGCAGCCCAAGCTGCTGCGCGTGCTCGAAAACGGAGAGTACCAGCGCATCGGAGAAACCCAGCCGCGCCACTCGCACGCTCGCATCATCGCCGCCACCAACCGCGACCTCAAGCAGGAAGTGCGCGCCGGCCGATTCCGGGCCGATCTTTACCACCGGCTCTCCGTCTTTACCGTCGCGGTCCCGCCGCTGCGCGAACTCGGCAAGGACCGCCTGCACCTTCTAGACCATTTCCGGCAACTGATCGCCACCCAATTCGACCAGCCGTCCTTCACGCTTTCGCCTGAAGCGGAACAGCTTTGGCTGGCCTACAAATTTCCCGGCAACGTGCGCGAATTGCGCAATATCGTCATCCGGATCGCTACCCGCCATGCCGGCCGGACAGTCAGCGCTGAAAACCTGCTCGAGGAATTCGATCCGGGCGCAGCGCCCGACATCGGCGCTGAAACTGCCCAAGCCACAGAACTGCCGGTCTTCGACCTGAGGGAAAGCCGGGAATCCCTGATCGAAAGCGCCATGCGCCAGTTGGCCGAACAAGGTGGACAATTCAGCCTCGACATGACGCTGCTGCGCTGGGAAGAAGCCTACATCGAAGCCGCAAAACGTCTCGCCAACGGCAACATCAGCCATGCGGCGCGGCTGCTCGGCATCAACCGCACCACCCTCTATAACCGCCTGGAAGCGCTCGCCCGCGAGCGGCCGCACGCCTCTGGCGACGCAACGAGGTGACTTGCCCATGTACTTGGAGCACTACGGCCTGACCGAAGCACCATTCCGCATTACCCCCCACACCGACTTCTTCTTCTCGGGAGCCAATCGCGGCGCGACGCTGGAGGCACTGCTTTACGCCATCACCCACGACGAGGGCATCGTCAAGATCAGCGGCGAGGTAGGCAGCGGCAAGACCATGCTGTGCCGCGTGCTCATGGAGCGCCTGCCGTCCAACGTAGTCATCGTCTATCTCGCCAACCCTTCGCTTTCCCGTGACGACATCCTCTATGCGCTGTCCGACGAGCTGGGCATCGAACTGCCGGAACACAGCCGTTCGGGCATCGTCATGCGCGCCCTGCAGGAGAAGCTCCTCGAGCTGTACGCTACCGGCAAGCAGGTCGTGGTTCTGATCGACGAAGCACATGCCATGCCGATGGAAACGCTCGAGGAGATCCGCCTCCTTTCCAACCTGGAATCCAACCGCCACAAGCTGCTGCAGCTCGTGCTGTTCGGACAGCCGGAACTCGACACGACACTGAGGCGCTCAGACATGCGCCAGCTACGTGAGCGCATCACCCACAACTTCCGCTTGGAGCCCCTGATTCGCGAAGACATCACCCAGTATCTCGATTTCCGCATGCGCGCCGCCGGCTACCGCGGTCCGAACGTCTTCGCGCCAGCAGCGATCAAGCTGATCGCTCAAACCTCTCTCGGGCTGACGCGCCGCATCAATATCCTGGCCGACAAGGCACTGCTCGCCTCCTATGCAGCAGGGACGCACCAAGTCGGCCCCAAGCAAGTCCGAGCCGCCATCAAGGATTCCGAGTTCTCATCGGTCCAGCCGACCGGCAGTGGTTTTCCTGTCGGTCTTGGCTGGGCAATCGGCGGGGCACTGGTTACGCTGGCCGTGATTGGTGTATGGAACTTGCTGGCGCAATTCAAGGAAATAACGAGTACAGCAAAGCCCGCAGATCAGTCCATGGCAGGTGAGTTGCTTGCCGCTCCGCTCAGCGCCGCCGCTCCCCAGCAAACATCACATGGAGCGGGACAGGAAGCGCAACCTGCAACCGACTCCTCCCCACTCGTCACGGCCAGCGATAAAGCCGCACCGCCTCCGGCCACCCACCCCATTTCGGTGGACAAACTGCTGGCAGACAGCCGCCTCTGGCTGGCCACAGTACCCGACAACCATTGGTTCCTGCAACTCTATACGGCCGATGGCCGAGCCGCCCCTGAGCTTGTGGAAAGATATCTATCGAAAGCCCTCAAATCCGGTCTTGAACCTGCCCAGTTGCGGGCTTATCGCTACCAAAAGGGAAATTTGGACCGCTATGGCGTCATTTATGGGGATTATGTCTCCCATAGCGATGCCGTTACCATATTGAATACCTTGCCGGATGAGCTGAAGCGGACGCGCCCCTATCCGCGACAAACGGTACGACTGAAGCCGGAAAGCAACAACGAGCCATCAAGTTGATATCAAAGAATATCAAACAGTTGCATTTGAATTTTCACGTGTTACGATCAATTCGATCGTCAATCCTTCCGGTCGCCCCATGGCCATGAAAAAACAATTATTGATACCGGGGCTGGCTCTCATCCTGTCAGCCTGCAGCAATGCCCCCATCCAACCGCCAGGAGACGGGCATCTGCGTGCGGAAAAAGTCGGCGCTGGCGGTACGGCGCCGATTCCTGCGCCGGTGCAGCAGGTCACCTCGCTGCCGAAGCCGAAGCCCGCCGCGAAAGTCGAAACCTACAGCGTGGTCGTCAATAACGTGCGGGTGCAGGAACTGCTCTTCGCGCTCGCCCGCGACGCCAAGCTCAATGTCGACATCCATCCCGGCATCGAAGGCTCGGTCACCTTGAACGCCATCGACCAGACCTTGCAGCAGCTGCTCAACCGCATCGCCAAGCAGGTGGATCTGCGCTGGGAACTCGACGGCCCGAATCTGGCCGTCATGCCAGATTCGCCCTTCCTGCGCACCTACAAAGTTGATTATGTGAACATGTCGCGGGATACGACCGGTTCGGTGACCGTCACCACCCAGATCGGATCGCCTGGCGCCGCCGCCGTCGGCACTGCGGGCGGCAGCGCTGCCGCGACGGGAACAGGGGGTTCCGCGTCGTCCACCAAGGTCGAGAACAAGGCGCAGAACCGCTTCTGGGACACCCTGGTCCAGAACGTCAAGGACATCCTGCGCGAGACAGACAAGATCCTCCCCGAGGGCTCCAGCGAAACCGTCGTCGAGCGCCAGGACGAACAAGCCACGACCGGCACCGGCGCGCCCGCTCCCGCCGGCGGACGAAACAGCGCAGCCCCGACCAATCTCGCAACCAGCCCCAACCCGGCAACCCTGCAGCACAGCGGCACGATGGTCACGCGCCGCATCACCTTCCGCGAAGCCGCATCGGTCATCGCCAACCCCGAAACCGGGGTCATCACCGTCCGGGCGACCTCGCGGCAGCACGAGAAGGTGCAGGAGTTTCTCGATCAGGTCATTTCCTCGGCGCGCCGGCAGGTACTGATCGAGGCGACCATCGCCGAAGTCCAGCTGTCCGACAACTACCAACAAGGCATCGACTGGAGCAGATTCCGATTCGACAAGCTGGGCTTCTCGCTGATACAAGAAGCTACCGGCAAGCTTAGCTCGCCCGCAACTTCTTCCCTCTTCCAGCTCAAATATGAGAATCCGGGCTCAAGTCTGGGCAACATCAAGGCGACCGCCCAGTTGCTCGAGGCGTTCGGCAACGTCAAGGTACTCTCGAGTCCCAGGCTCTCGGTGCTCAACAACCAGACCGCCGTGCTGAAGGTGGTGGACAACAACGTCTATTTCACCGTCAGCGCCAACACCAACCAGAACCAGACGCAGACCGTGACCACCTACACGACGACGGTGCACTCCGTACCCGTCGACTTCGTCATGAACGTCACCCCACAGATCAGCGAGAACGACACGGTGCTGCTGAACATCCGGCCGACGCTGTCGCGCATCATCGGCCTCGCCGACGATCCCAACCCGGCCCTCAAGGCCGCCAACATCACTAACCAGATACCCGTCATCCGCTCCCGCGAGATGGAGTCGATGATCAAAGTGGACAACGGCAACATCGCCGTAATGGGCGGCATCATGGAAGACGTGCTCGACAACAGCGACAACGCCGTGCCGGGGCTGAGCCGGATTCCGCTACTCGGTAACCTGTTCACCCACCGCAACGACACACGACGCAAGACCGAGCTGGTCGTCTTCCTGCGGCCGGTGGTCATTAAGGACGCGCTGATTTATTCGCAGATCGATAAACCGGACTCATCCATGACATGCGAGAATTGGCGCACTGACAGTTGATAGGCACTTGACGATGCAAGCGAGTTTTTCCGAACTTGAAT
>JBGFRW010000015.1:0-28165 GCA_041694935.1 Pseudomonadota bacterium
GGCGCAGCCTCGGGGTAACGCTCGCTCCGCTCGAAGCCAAAGATCACCACCTGCAGGCCCACGCCGATCTGCGGTGCAGCCAGTCCCACGCCGCCTGCGGCCTCCATCGTGTCGAACATGTCGCGGATCAGCTCGCTAAGGGCGGGCGCGGCAAGATCATCGACCGGTGCAGCTGCCTGTAGAAGTCGCGGATCGCCCATCCGCAGGATGTTTCTGATGGTCATTGGTTCATTCTTCGTAGATATGCAAGTTCAAGCGCCGATTTACCTCGAAGAATAGCCGGCGAGTCAGGATGTGAGGGAAGTATCTGGGAAGTGGTTTCTCCTGCCAAGCGCTGTGTTGTGCGACGCATTAGATTGTGACGATAGGCATTGTATATAGCATCGATTGCAGTAATTGAATTTACTAAAGGCACCAGGGTCCTTACTATGCAATCCAAGTCATCGATGCATACAAAGCCAGCGCTGATGACCTGAACCGACATCCGGAACCTGAACCAGCGACAAACCACAATAGGAGAAAACCATGAGCACGAATTCCACTGGCAAATGCCCGGTCATGCACGGCGGGGCGACATCTGCTTCCATGTCGCACATGGAGTGGTGGCCTAAAGCCCTCAATCTCGACATCCTGCACCAGCACGACGCCAAGACCAACCCCATGGGCGCTGGTTTCAACTATCGCGATGAGCTCAAGAAGCTGGACGTAGAGGCGCTCAAGAAAGACATCAAGGCGTTGATGACCGACAGCCAAGAGTGGTGGCCGGCCGACTGGGGTCACTACGGCGGCTTGATGATCCGCATGGCCTGGCACTCGGCAGGCAGCTACCGCATTGCCGACGGTCGCGGCGGTGGCGGTACCGGCAACCAGCGCTTCGCGCCGCTCAACTCCTGGCCCGACAACGCCAACCTCGACAAGGCCCGCCGTCTGCTCTGGCCGATCAAGCGGAAATACGGCAACAAAGTCAGCTGGGCCGACTTGATGATCCTGGCCGGCACCATGGCCTACGACTCGATGGGCTTGAAGACCTTCGGTTTCGCCTTCGGCCGCGAGGATATCTGGCATCCCGAGAAGGACGTCTATTGGGGTTCCGAGAAGGAATGGCTCGCCCCCAGCGGCAGCCAGGGAAGCCGTTACTCCGGCGAGCGCGATCTGGAAAACCCCCTTGCTGCCGTGATGATGGGACTCATCTACGTTAACCCCGAAGGCGTCGATGGCAAGCCCGATCCGCTCAAGACGGCCCGCGACGTGCGCGTCACCTTCGCCCGCATGGCGATGAACGACGAGGAAACCGTGGCGCTCACCGCCGGTGGCCATACCGTCGGCAAGGCACACGGCAATGGCAGCGCCGCCAACCTCGGCCTGTCTCCGGAAGGCGCCGACCTCGAAGAGCAGGGTCTCGGCTGGAACAACCACAAGTCGCGCGGCATCGGTCGCGATGCCGTCACCAGCGGCCTCGAAGGCGCCTGGACGACCCATCCGATGAAGTGGAATACCGGCAAAGGCGGCTACTTCGACATCCTGCTCAACCATGACTGGGAGCTCAAGAAGAGCCCGGCAGGCGCCTGGCAGTGGGAACCGGTCAACATCAAGGAAGAGGACAAGCCGATCGACGCCGAGAATCCGTCGCTCCGCCACAACCCGATCATGACCGACGCCGACATGGCGATGAAGATGGATCCGGAGTACCGCAAGATTTCCGAGCGCTTCCACAAGGATCCGGCGTACTTCGAGGAGGTTTTCGCCCGCGCCTGGTTCAAGCTGACGCATCGCGACATGGGCCCGAAAGCGCGCTACTTCGGTCCGGATGTGCCCAAGGCGGACCTGATCTGGCAAGACCCCGTCCCCGTCGGCCGCAAGGACTACGACGTGGCTGCCGTCAAGGCGAAGATCGCCGCCAGCGGTCTTGGCATCAGCGAAATGGTGGCAACCGCCTGGGACTCCGCGCGTACTTTCCGAGGTTCGGACAAGCGCGGCGGTGCCAACGGTGCGCGCATTCGCCTCGCGCCGCAGAAGGACTGGGAAGGCAACGAGCCCGCCCGTCTTGCCAAGGTGTTGGCGGTGTATGAAAAGATCGCTGCCGAAACCGGCGCCAGTGTGGCCGACGTTATCGTGCTGGCCGGCAACGTCGGCATCGAGCAGGCCGCCAAGGCTGCGGGAGTCAATGTGAGCGTTCCTTTCATGCCGGGCCGGGGCGATGCCACCGCCGAAATGACGGATGCCGCCTCCTTCGACGTGCTCGAGCCTTTGGCGGACGGCTTCCGCAACTGGCAGAAGAAGGACTACGTCGCCAGCGCCGAGGAGTTACTGCTCGATCGCGCCCAGTTGATGCGTCTCACAGCCTGCGAGATGACAGCGTTGGTGGGCGGCATGCGCGTGCTCGGTACCAACCACGGGGCTACGAAGGAAGGTGTCTTCACCGACCGCGTGGGTGCGCTGACGAACGACTTCTTCGTCAATCTGACCGACATGGCCTATACGTGGAAGCCAGCGGGCAAGAACTTGTACGAAATCCGCGACCGCAAGACCGGTGCCGTGAAGTGGACAGCCACCCGCGTCGATCTGGTGTTCGGCTCGAACTCGGTGTTGCGTGCCTATGCCGAGGTCTATGCGCAGGATGACAACAAGGAGAAGTTCGTCAATGACTTCGTTGCCGCGTGGGTCAAGGTCATGAATGCCGACCGGTTCGACCTGAGTTAAAACCTAGCCAAGCGCCTCGCGTCGCCGAAAGGCGGCGCGAGGCGCTTTCGTCTGTCGTTGTAATAGCACGGGCCTGCACCGATGAACGCCGTCTCGCCAGCGCCGACTTTTAGGCTGGCTGCGGCACTGCCAGCATCCGCTTGATCTCGGGGATGCAGGATCCGCAGGAAGTACCGCACTTGAGCTTCTCCTGCAGCGCCGTGAGATCAGCACCAGCGGCGATTTCCCTCTTGATGTCCGCCTCGCTCACGTCGAGGCAGTTGCAGATCACCTTGCGCGGCGCGGCGGCCGCGACGGGAGGTTCGGCTCGCGGGGCGAAGATCCAGCGGCGCAAGGCGTCGATCGGCACGCCATCCTTCATCGCTGTGCGCAGCCAGTTTCCAGCCTGATCTTCGCCGGCGAGCAGGATGCCGGCCAGTCTTTCGTCTTCGATCTTCGCGCGCTTGATCACGTTTTTGGCGGGATCGCGGTAAGCGAGGCAGGATTCCTCGGGCATCTCCAGCGCGCGTGCGATCTGCTCGACTCGCTCGGCGGGCAACGGGTCAGCCAACGCGAGTCGCAGCGCGACGAGAGGACGCTCGCGACCATCGAGAGTGAGCACGGCAAAGTCGAGTCCATCGAGTACCGGGACGAGTCGCTCGCGCCACGCCAGCACGGTTTCGTGCGCGTCGGCTGCCAGACCGGGCGAGCGCAGCGCCACCAGCCGCCAGGGTAGGGCGGCCGGCTCGATGCGCAGCACGGCATGCTTGAGTTCGGGCTGCTTCGAGACTGGGTCGAAGGTTGGGAGGGTCAGCGCATTCACGCCGTCGTGCGAGAGGCTGCGCCGGCCCCAGTGCATGGCAACGAAGGCCTGCCCCGGGCGCACTTCCTCGCTGGCGGCGACGGGCAGCACGATCTCGCCGCGTCGGCTCTTCACGCGCATCAACTGCCCTTCGTGCCAGCCGCGCCGGTTGAGGTCGGAGGGATGCACCTGGATGCGCGGTTCGGGCTCGTGGGCGTAGAGGCGAGGGATGCGGCCGGTGCGGCTCATGCCGTGCCACTGGTCGCGCAGGCGGCCGGTGAGCAGGCGGAAGGGATGGCGTGCGTCGGGCGTCTCGGCGGTCAGACGCGTGTCGATCGGGATGAACTTCGCCTTGCCGTCGGGGAAGGCGAAACGGTGATCGGTGTAGAGCCGCTCAGTTCCTCTCAAGTTACCCTTGCCCTCGATGACCGGCCACTGCACCGGGCCAAGATTGTCTAGGGCCTCGTGCGAGAGGCTGCCGATGTCGAGGTCGCGGCCGATGGTGGTTTTCACGTACTCGGCGTAGACCTCCTCGACGGAGTGGAAGTCGAACAGCGCCGATGCGCGCGTCGTCCCGCGCGCTTCATTTTGGCCGGGACCGAGCTTTTTCCCCAAGGCGAGGGCGAAGTCGCGCGCGATGCGCCAGTCGGCGCGGGCCTCGCCGGGCGACGGCACGGCGGCACGCACGCGCGAGATGCGGCGCTCGGAATTGGTCACCGTGCCGTCCTTCTCGCCCCATGTTGCGGCAGGCAACAACAGGTCGGCGTAGGCGGCAGTCTCGGTGTCACCCCAGGCATCCTGCACGACGACGAATTCGGCGTTGGTCAGCGCGGTGCGCACCTTGGCGAGGTCGGGCAGCGACTGGGCCGGGTTGGTACATGCGATCCAGACAGCCCTCACCGTGCCGTCGGCGAGTGCGTCGAAGAGTTCGACGGCGGTCTTGCCCGGTGTGTCTGGCAGCGCTGGAATGTTCCAGAGTTTGGCGAGGTCGGCTCTGTCTTCGGCACTGACGAGGTTGCGGTGGCCAGGCAGCAGGTTGGCCATGGTGCCGGTCTCGCGTCCCCCCATCGCGTTAGGCTGGCCGGTGAGCGAGAACGGGCCCATGCCTGGGTGTCCGATTTTGCCGGTCGCGAGGTGCAGATGGATCAGCGCGGCGCCGTTCGCCGTGCCGTGGATCGATTGGTTGAGGCCCTGGCACCAGAAGGAGAGCGGGGCATTGGCCTGTCCGAACAAGCGCGCGGCAGTGATGATTTCCTCCGGCTTCAGCCCGCAGGCGGCGGCCACAGAGCCGGGAGTGAATTCGGCGAGCTGGGTGCGCAGTTCTCCGAAGCCGCTGGTGTGCTCGGTGATGAAGGCGTTGTCGGTCAGTCCTTCCCAGAGCAGCACGTGGAGCATGGCCGAGTAGAGCAGGGTGTCGCTGCCGGGGGCGATGGCGAGGTGCAGGTCGGCGCTCGCGGCGGTATCGGTGCGGCGCGGATCGACGACGATCAGCTTGAGATCCGGGTTCTTCTCCCGCGCGGCCTCGATGCGGCGGAAGACGATGGGGTGGGCGAAGGCGGTGTTCGAGCCAGCGATCAGCATCAAGTCGGCCAGATCGATGTCGGCGTATGAACAGGGCTGCGCGTCACTTCCCAAAGTGGCCTTGTAGGCGGCCACCGCAGAGGACATGCACAGGCGCGAGTTCGAGTCGATGTTGTTGGTGCCGACCAAGGCCCGCGCCAGCTTGTTGAAGACATAGTAGTCCTCGGTCAGCAGTTGTCCGGAGACGTAGAAACCGACTGCGTCCGGGCCGTGCTCCTGGATAATCGCGGCGAAGCGCTCGGCGGCCACGTCGAGGGCGTTCTCCCAGGAAGTCGGCTCCCGGAGAACGGTGCGGCTCTCGCGCAGCAGGGGAACCGTAGCCCGCCCGGTGTTCACGGAGGCGAGGTGAAGGGTGTTGCCCTTGGAGCAGAGCCGGCCGAAGTTGGCCGGGTGTTCGGGATCCCCGGCGACATCGACGATGCGTTGCCCGTCCGAGCGGATCAGGACGCCACAGCCCGTTCCGCAGTAGCAGCAGATGCTGCGCGTTTCAGTCAGAGTGCGATCCACACCGCACCGCCTTCCAACTTGACGGCGAAGCTGTGCGCACATCCGACGTCGGGAGCCACGGCCTCGCCGCTTTCGAGCTGGATTTTCCACGAATGCATCGGGCAGGTGACGACTTTGCCCGCCACCAGGCCCTGCGACAGTGGGCCGCCCTTGTGCGGGCACTTGTCGTGGAGGGCGAAGACTTCGTCCTCGGCGGTGCGGAACACCGCGATGTCTCCCTTCGGCGATTTCACGACGCGGCTGCCGAGGCGGGGAATCTCCTCGAGGGTGCAGAGTTTCTTCCAGTCGGCCATGATCAGTTTGCCTCCAGTGCGGTGTATTCACGGGGCTGCTTGACGGCGTTGGCCCATGGGTCTTCGTAATCCTGCAGCGAGAACAGCAGGCGCTCGTAGAGTTCCTTGCGTCGGGCCGCATCCTCGACGACGATGGATTTCACATAGTCGAGGCCGACCCGGGCGACGTAGTGGCAGGTACGTTCGAGATACCAGGCTTCCTCACGGTAGAGCTGAAGGAAAGCCCCTGAATATTCAAGAACTTCTTCGTCACTCTTAACCTTACACATGAACTCTGCGACTTCGGTCTTGATACCGCCGTTGCCGGCAATGTAGAGCTCGTAGCCGGAATCCACGCCGATCACGCCGACGTCCTTGATGCCGGCCTCGGCGCAGTTTCTTGGACATCCGCTGACGGCCAGCTTGACCTTGTGCGGCGCCCACATGCCGAACAGCATCTTCTCCAGCTTGACCCCCATGTTCATCGACAACTGGGTACCGAAGCGGCAGTGCTCAGCGCCGACGCAGGTCTTCACGGTGCGGATCGACTTGCCGTAGGCGTGGCCGGAAACCAGGCCCGCCTTGCCGAGGTCTTCCCAAACCTTGGGTAGGTCTCCCTTCTTGATGCCGAGCAGGTCGACGCGAGCGCCGCCGGTCATCTTCACGGTCGGCACCTGATACTTCTCGGCCACATCGGCGATTACGCGCAGCTCAGCCGGAGTGGTCAGCCCGCCCCACATGCGCGGCACGACGCTGAAGGTGCCGTCCTTCTGGATGTTGGCATGGGCGCGCTCGTTGATCAGGCGCGACTGCGGGTCGTCCTCGGCTTCCTTAGGCCAGCTCGATATCAGGTAGTAGTTGAGCGCCGGACGGCAGGTCGCGCAGCCGTTCGGCGTTTTCCAGTCCAGAGCTTGCATCACCGCAGGAATCGAAAGCAGCTTTTTGTCGCGGATGGCTGCGCGCACCGAGGCGTGCGAATGCTCGGTACAGCCGCACACCGGCTTGTCCTTGGTGTCGGCCGGCTGGTATGCGCCGCCGACGGTCGAAGCAATGATCTGCTCGACGAGACCTGTGCAGGAGCCGCAGGAGGAGGAGGCCTTGGTGTGCTTGCGCACGTCGTCCAGTGTGAACAGGCCGTGTGTCTTGATCGCCTTGACGATGTCGCCCTTGCAGACGCCGTTGCAGCCGCAGACCTCCGCGTCGTCCGGCATCGCTGCCGCCTTGTTCTGGCCCGCATGGCCGACGTCGCCGACGTGGTTCTGGCCGAACATCAGGTGGTCGCGGATTCCGGCGACGCTCTGCCTGTCCTTGAGCAACTGGAAATACCATGCACCGTCGGCCGTGTCGCCGTAGAGCACCGCACCGGCGAGCTGGTCGCCCTGGATCACCAGCTTCTTGTAGACACCGCCGGTCGGATCGGACAGGGTGATTTCCTCGCAGTCTTCGCCGCCCATGAAGTTGCCGGCAGAAAAGACATCGATGCCAGTGACCTTGAGCTTGGTCGAGGTTACCGAGCCGCCATAGTGTCCGATGCCCATCTGCGCCAGGTGGTTGGCGCAGACCTTGGCCTGTTCGAACAGCGGCGCGACGAGGCCGTAAGCGACACCGCGGTGCTCGGCGCATTCGCCGACGGCGTAGATCTTCGGGTCGTAGGTCTGCATCGTGTCGGAAACGACGATGCCGCGGTTGCAGTGGAGCAGGGCGCTTTTCGCCAGCGCGACGTTCGGCTTGATGCCTGCGGCCATCACGACCAGGTCGGCGGGAATCTCGCCGCCGTCCTTGAAGCGCACTGCCCCGACGCGCCCGTCGCTGGCAGGCTTGAGCATTTCTGTCTGCTTGCCGAGCAGGAACTTGAGGCCCTTGTCTTCGAGCGACTTCTGCAGCAGGCCGGCAGCGGTGCCGTCGAGCTGGCGCTCCATGATCCAGTCCGCCAGATGCACCACGGTGACGTCCATGCCGCGCAGCTTGAGGCCGTTGGCCGCTTCGAGGCCGAGCAGGCCGGCGCCGATCACCACGGCATGCCTGTGCGTCTTCGCCGTCTCGATCATCGTCTCGGTATCGGCGATGTCGCGGTAACCGATCACGCCGGGCAGGTCGTTGCCCGGCACCGGCAGGATGAAGGGGGAGGATCCGGTCGCCAGCAGCAAGCGATCGTATTGGGCTTCTGTGCCGTCCGCCGCGATCACCTTTTGCGCCTTGCGGTCGATCTTCACAACCTGCTTGCCGGCGTGCAGCGTGATGCCGTTGTCGCGATACCAGTCGAGGTCGTTGAGGACGATGTCCTCGAATTTAGTCTCTCCCGCCAGCACGGGCGAGAGCAGGATGCGGTTGTAGTTGGGGTGGGGCTCGGCGCCGAACACGGTGATGTCGTACATCTCCGGCGCAAGCTTGATCAGCTCTTCGAGGGTGCGGCAGCCGGCCATGCCGTTGCCGATCATCACCAGTTTCAATTTCTTCATATCGGTAATCCTTAGGCGGCGAGCGGATGGGACTGTTTTGCGTAGAGGAACTCGATCACCTGCGAGCGGTAGCGCATGTAGTCCGGATTTCCAGCCAACGTGAGCCTCTCGCGCGGGCGCGGAAGATCGACGGAGAGAATCTCGCCGATGGTCGCCGCCGGACCGTTGGTCATCATCACGATGCGGTCGGAGAGCAGCACCGCCTCATCGACGTCGTGAGTGACCATCACCGTCGTGGCCTTGGTCGCCTCGCAGATCTTCATCAGTTCGTCCTGCAGGCGGGCGCGGGTGAGGGCATCGAGAGCGCCGAAAGGTTCATCCATCAGCAGCACCTTGGGCTCCATCGCCAGCGCGCGGGCGATCCCGACGCGCTGCTTCATGCCGCCGGAGATCTCGCCGGGATATTTGTGCATGGCGTGGGCGAGGCCGACCAGTTCGAGTACCCGCGTCGTACGATCTTTGAGTTCCGCCTTCTTTTCATTGGCAGCGAAAACGCGTTCGACGGCCAGATAAACGTTCTCGAAGCAGGTGAGCCATGGCAGCAGGCTATGGTTCTGGAACACCACCGCACGTTCCGGGCCGGGGCCGGCAATTTCCCGATTGGCGCACAACAGCACGCCCGAGGAGGGCAGGGTCAGGCCAGCAATCAGGTTGAGCAGCGTCGACTTTCCGCAGCCCGAGTGGCCGATCAGAGAGATGAACTCTCCCTGCTTGATAGTCAGGTCGATGTCACGCAGCGCGACGAACTTGCCTTTCTTGGTGTCGAAAGACATGCCGACCTTCTCGATCTGGACAAATTTTTCGGTGTTCATGTCAGGACTCCGTGTGCAGACGCTTGGCCAGCAGCAGCAAGGTTTGTTCGAGGATCAGGCCGACGATGCCGATGACGAAGATGGCGATGATGATGTGCTCGACCTTGAGGTTGTTCCATTCGTCCCACACCCAGAAGCCGATGCCTACACCGCCGGTGAGCATCTCGGCCGCTACGATCACCAGCCACGCCGTGCCGATCGACAGCCGAATGCCGGTGAGCATGTAGGGCAGCACGCTTGGGAAGAGGATCTTGGTGACGATCTTCCACTCGGAGAGGTTGAGTACGCGCGCGACGTTGAGGTAGTCCTGCGGCACGCGCATCACGCCCTGTGCGGTGTTCATGATCATCGGCCAGATGGAGCAGATGAAGATCGTCCAGGTGGCGGCGGGGTCGGCCTTCTTGAACACCAGCAGACCAATCGGCAGCCAGGCCAGCGGCGAGACCGGACGCAGCAGGCTGATGATCGGATTGATCATGCGGGCCATCATGGCGAAGCGGCCGAGCAGGAAGCCGAGCGGGATGCCAACCAGCGCCGCGAAACCGAATCCGATCCCGACCCGCTGCAGCGAGGCGAGGATATTCCAACCAATGCCCTGGTCGTTCGGTCCATTGCTGTAGAAAGGGTCGGCGAACAACTTGACCGCCGCCTCCCAGGTCTTGCCCGGCGTCGGGATGCTGCCGCCATTCATCGTAGCCAGTTGCCAGATACCAATCAGCAGCGCAAGGCCGATGACCGGAGGCAACACTGCAGCGAGCAAGGTGCGCAGTGCGGCGGAATCCTGCTCCATGCTGCTCGGTCCGGTAAGTTGAGAAGGAGCAGGGGGCGGCGGGACGCTCAGTTTCGCCGTCCCGCCAGCGCCGACTTTTTCCGTCAGCGCATCGACTGTGATTGCCGTCATGGCACTCTCCTTTTGCATTGGGTATCAGGCCTTGATCTTGAAGCCGTCGGCGTACTTGGCTGGGTCCTTGCCGTTCCAGACCACGCCGTCGATGAGTTTCGATTCGCGCATCTCGCTCTTGGGCAGCGGCACCTTGAGCTGGCTGGCGGCTTCCTTATAGAGGTCGATGCGGTTGACCTTCTTGGCGACGGCGAGGTAGTCCGGGTGGTCCTTGAGCAGGCCCCAGCGCTTGTGCTGAGTCATGAACCACATGCCGTCAGACAGGTAGGGGAAGTTCACTGCGCCGTCGTTGTGGAACTTCATGTGGTTCTTTTCCGACCAGCTCTTGCCGAGGCCGTTTTCGTACTGGCCGATCATGCGGCTACGGATCACCTCGACGTCGGTGTTGACATAAGATTTCGCAGCAATGGTCTCGGCCGTCTTGCTGCGGTTGCTCGCCGAGGCATCGATCCACATCGAGGCTTCGAGCACAGCCATGATGACGGCCCGTGCAGTGTTCGGATACTTGGCGACCCACTCGGCCGTAGTACCGACGACCTTTTCCGGATGGTCGACCCAGATATCCTGCGTAGTGGTCGCGGTGAAGCCGATGTTGTCGATGATCGCTCGCTGATTCCACGGTTCGCCGACACAGAAGCCGTCCATGTTTCCGACGCGCATGTTGGCGACCATCTGCGGCGGCGGTACGACGATGGTCTTCACATCCTTCATCGGATGGATGCCGTTGGCCGCCAGCCAGTAGTAGAGCCACATCGCGTGCGTACCGGTCGGGAAGGTCTGGGCGAAGGTGTATTCCTTCTCCTTCTTGGCCACCAGCTTGGCCAGGGAGGTGCCGTCATTCACGCCCTTGTCCTTGAGCTGATTGGAGAGAGAAATTGCCTGGCCGTTGTTGTTGATGGACATGAGAACGTTCATATCCTTCTTCGGGCCGCCGATGCCGAGCTGAACGCCATAGATCAGGCCATAGAGCACATGGGCCGCGTCGAGTTCGCCGTTGACCAGCTTGTCGCGCACGCCGGCCCAGCTAGCTTCCTTGGTTGGAATGATCTTGATGCCGTATTTTTTGTCGAAGCCCATCACGGAGGCCATGACGACAGAGGCGCAGTCGGTGAGCGGGATGAAGCCGATCTTCACCTCCTCTTTTTCCGGCTTGTCGGAACCGGCGGCCCAGGCATGCGGTATCGCGCTCATGAGCGCCGCTCCGGCAGCGAGGCGCAGAAAGTCGCGCCGCGACGATTCGACAGGGGATGAGGAGCAGGTGGGCAGGGCAGTGGTTTCATTTTTCATCTCGATCTCCGTGAGAACAATAAAAAACGGCGTTGATCACTACCTCGTGGGTAGTGATCAGACGCCGTTGTCTTTGGGGTCGAACCGCCGTTGGTTCGATACTCGATTCGTTTATTGCAATGGCCGTGCCAGCGATATTCAGATCATTGCAATGTCCAACTAATCAATAGGTTGCGGAAATAAATCATTGGTAGTTGTCTGGGGCGAAGTAGGCTGCATACTGCACCTACTAAGTGCGGGAATTCTTATCTTCGCACTGGAGTGGTGCGCCGCTCAGAGCAGCAATTGCGCCATGTCGACCAGATTGGACGCGACCATAGCGATGGGCTGGGATTTTTCCATCGCCAGCTTGCGCAGCGTCGCATAGGCGGCCTCTTCATCGATGCCGCGTGACTTCATCAAAATGCCCTTGGCCTTTTCGATGGTCTTGCGTTCGGAGAGCTTGCGGTTCACTTCGGCTAATTCCTGCTTGAGCAACTGGTGATCTTCGAAACGTGCCACCGCGACATCGACCACCGGCCTGAGCCGGTCGATATCGAACCCGTCGACGACATAGGCCGCCACTCCAGCCTTGACGGCTGCACGGATCGTGTCGCTATCTCCATCTTGGGAGAACATCACCACCGGTCGAGGCATCTCGCGGTTCATCACAGCTAGGTGTTCCAACGTATCCCGCGAGGGCGATTCGGTTTCGATGAGGATGACGTCCGGCCTGATCTCTTCGATTCTCTCGATGAGTTCGAGTGCGGACGGTAGAACGGCAGCGACCTGATGGCCGGCCTGAATGAGGCCGGTGCAGATCTCCACCGCGCGGTGTTGGGATTCGTCGATGACCAATACGCGTGCCATACTGGCCGTAAGCAACTTACGAGCCAGCCGTTTACGAGGCTGGCGTGGATTAGCGTGCATTGAGCAAACTGTAGCGGCGCAATACCGCTTCAACGTAGGAGACCGTTTCGCGGTAGGGCGGCACGCGCAGCGCATGGCGGAGCACTGCGCCTTCTCCGGCATTGTAGGCGGCGAGTGCAAGCCTGAGATCATGGTCGAAGGCATCGAGCAGCGTGCGCAGGTAGCGGGTTCCGCCGCGCAGGTTTTGCGCTGGGTCGTAGCGGTCCGTGACTTCGAAGCGGCGCGCGGTTGCGGGCATCAATTGCATAAGGCCGACCGCTCCTTTCGGCGACACGGCCCGCGCGTCGTAGCCGGATTCGACTTGGACCACTGCGTGAACCAGCGCGGGGTCGATGCCCTGTTCTGCGGCAACCAGTTCGATCTGACGGCTATGGCGTCGCATGCCCGCATCTTTGCGTTCTGGCGCAAGGTGACGCGCAAGAGAACTGGACGGCAAATCGTCGGTCGCGATAAACAGCATGAGTCCTTCGGCAGGACGATCCGAGAACATCGGCACGTCGCCCTTGCTGGTTCCCATGTAGATGTCGGCCTGTACGGACGGCGTTAGCGCTGCCCATAGCAATGCTGGCAGGATGACGGAAGCAAGGAGGGGAGACTGAATGCGTCGCATCGCGGCGGGTTGCGAGTGATTGATCACGAATCTAGCGCCGCATCATGACAAAAAGATTGCAGCGGCATAACGTGACCTCGATGCCAGCGGGCTATGCATCTTCTTGTGTTCACCTTGCCGTCATATTGGCTGCCTAGACTGCGCCTCTCTCATTTGTTCATCTGGAGTTCAGCCATGCGCCGCACCTGCGTCGCGATCAACCGCTCCGGCGGTTTTACCTTGCTCGAGTTGCTTGTCGTCATGGTCATCATCGGTCTATTGACTGCCTATGTCGGCCCCAAGTTCTTCTCGCAGATCGGCAAGTCGGAAATCAAGGCTGCTCGCGCCCAGGTCGATGCCCTGGAAAAGGCGCTCGACCAGTACCGTCTGGACGTCGGGCGTTACCCGACGACGGAGCAGGGCTTGACTGCGCTGATGGTCCGCCCCGGAGGCGAGGCGCGTTGGGCCGGCCCCTACCTCAAGAAGCAGGTTCCCAACGATCCCTGGGGACGGCCCTACGTCTATCGCCAGCCCGGTGAGCATGGCGAATACGATCTATCTTCGCTTGGCAAGGACGGCCAGCCCGGCGGTTCTGGCGAGGCCGAAGACATCGGCAACTGGCAGTAGGCGGAGAGGACGCATCGATGCAATTCCGCGTCAAAGCCATGGCGCCGACAGGAGGTGTCAGCATGCTGGCTCTCGATGCCCGCGATGCGGGCGAAGCTGAAGCGCTGGCGCGCAAGCAGGGCTATGCGGTGCTGGCAGTCAGCAAGGCGGGTTTCCTCGCCGGCTTCGGTCGCCGCAGTGCCCGCTTCCCACTGCTGCTGTTCAGCCAGGAATTGCTGGCCCTGCTGGAATCCGGCATTGCAGTGGTCGAGGCGATCGAGACGCTCGCTGAAAAAGAGTCGCGCCCCGCAGTGCGCCTTGCGCTCGAAACCATCCTGAGTCGTCTGCGCGAAGGGGCGACCCTCTCGAACGCGCTGGCGGAAATGCCGGCCGACTTTTCCGAACTGTATGTGGCGACGATCCGTGCAAGCGAGAAGACCAGCGACCTGGCCGAGTCGCTGCGTCGTTTCATCGCCTATCAGACCCAGCTCGACTTACTGCGCGCCAAGCTGGTCGGCGCAGCGGTGTATCCGGCGCTGCTGGTCGGCGTCGGTGGCCTAGTGATCTTCTTCCTGCTCGGCTACGTAGTGCCGCGTTTTTCGCATATCTACGAGGACATGGGCGGGGATCTGCCCTGGCTGTCTCGGCTGCTCATCGAGTGGGGCCAACTGCTGGAGCGCGATGGGCTGCTGGCCCTTGCCACACTAGTCGCGCTCGTGGTCGCCGCGTATCGCATCTTGTCTCGCCCGGCGGCGCGTGCCTGGCTCGGCGAAGTCATCTGGCGCGTACCCAAGCTCGGCGAGCGGCTGCGCGTGTTCCATCTGTCGCGCTGCTATCGAACGCTCGGCATGCTGCTGCGCGGCGGGATACCGATCGTTGCCGCGCTCGACATGGTCGAGGGCCTGCTCGCCGTGACGCTGCGGTCGCAGCTGGTGCGGGCGGCGAACGCGATCCGCGAGGGTGTGCCGACCTCGCAGGCGATGGAGCGGCACGGACTGACGACGCCAGTCGCGCTCCGCCTGCTGCGTGTCGGCGAGCAGACCGGCAATATGGGCGAGATGATGGAGCGCATTGCGGCTTTCCACGACGAAGAGACGGCGCGCTGGACCGAGATGACCGTGCGCCTGTTCGGTCCGCTGCTGATGCTGCTGATCGGCCTGCTGATCGGCGCCATCGTCGTGCTGCTGTACCTGCCGATCTTCCAGCTTGCCGAGAGCATCGGATGATGGATCGCGCGACGGCTCCCTTCATCGCGGCAGAACTCGTGCGTGCGGCGCGCGCGGAAGCTGCCGGACGGCGCATGATCGAGGTGCTCGAGGAGAAAGTCGGGCTGCCGGCGGCCGAGTTCGTCGTTCATGCAGCGGCGGCGGCGGGTGTTCCTGTCATCTCGATGACGGAATTACTGGCCGGCGAACCCTGCTTCGACCGCTTGGGCTTCGGAGATTCGCTGCGCAACGAGTGCGTGGTGCTGCGCCGGCCGGGGCAGCCGATGACGCTGGTGGTCTCCGATCCGTTTGACGGCTTGCTGCGGGACCGGGTTGCCATCCTCCATGCGGAGCCGCTGCGTGTTGTTGCGGCGCATCGCGGCGATATCGCCGCCTGCCTGCACCGCTACGAGGAAAACAGCCGTGCGCTCGACAGCATCGCGCGCGGCTCGGCAGCCAACGAGCGCAGTCCGGCGGTCGAGGAGTTGTCGCTCAAGAGCATCAGCAACGACACCAGTCCGATCGTGCGGCTGGTGAATTCGACGCTGCACGATGCGCTGAAATCCGGCGCCAGCGACATTCATCTCGAATCCGAACCGGGCGGCATCACGATACGTCATCGTGTTGATGGCGTGCTCAGCGCCGTCGGCAGCCTTTCGGGTAGCGAGCTGGCCGAGCAGGTCATTTCGCGCATCAAGGTCATGGCCGAGCTCGACATCGCCGAGCGGCGCGTGCCGCAGGACGGCCGTTTCCGCGTCGTCTACCAGGGCCGAGACATTGACCTGCGCGTGTCCGTCATGCCGAGCATCCACGGCGAGGATGCCGTGCTGCGTATTCTCGACCGCCGTGCGCTGTCGGACGAACTGTCTGCGCTGACGCTCGACAGTCTCGGCTTCGAGGGAGACACCCTCGCCAGCATGCGCAGGCTGGCGGCACTGCCTTACGGCATGCTGCTGGTCACCGGTCCCACCGGCAGCGGCAAGACCACGACCCTCTATGCCGCGCTCGGCGAGATCAACCACGGCGAGGACAAGATCATCACGATCGAGGATCCGGTCGAGTACCAGCTCGGCGGCGTGCTGCAGATTCCGGTCAACGAGAAGAAGGGGCTGACGTTCGCGCGTGGCCTGCGTTCGATCCTGCGTCACGATCCTGACAAGATCATGGTGGGCGAGATCCGTGACGGCGAAACGGCGCAGATCGCCGTGCAGGCTGCACTGACGGGGCATCTGGTATTCACGACGGTGCATGCCAACAACGTCTTCGACGTGCTCGGCCGCTTCACGCACATGGAGGTCGACCCCTACAGCCTGATCGCCGCGCTCAACGGCATCGTCGCGCAGCGACTGCTGCGCCTCGTCTGCCCGAATTGCAGCGAGCCCGTGCCGATGACGCCGGAGCTCCAGCGCTTGGTCGGGAGGGAGGGTGCGGATGGCTGGCAGCTGCGCGCAGGACGCGGCTGCGGCGCCTGCCGCGGTACCGGCTACAAGGGGCGCAAGGCCGTGGCGGAAGTGTTGCTGCTCGACGACGTCCTGCGCGAAATGATCGTCGGCCGCGAACCGGTGCGCCGTCTTAAGGAGGCCGCGCGTGCCGCCGGCACGCGCATGCTGCGCGAAGTGGCGCTCGATCTTGCGCGGCGCGGCGAGACCACGCTCGAGGAGGTGAATCGTGTTGTGGCATGACACCATGCATGTCGTCCTGGCGCCCGACCACGTTTCCTACCGCTTCCAGTCGCCCTATCAGCGACAGGCGAGCGAGAAGGGCACGGTGGACTGCAGCCCGGATCCGGATGGTCCGCCGTGGCGCGCCGCTTGTACCGCGTTGAAGGGCATCATTGAAGAAAGCATGCGCAGCCGCTTGCGTCTTGAAGTCGTCGTCTCCGACCGGCTGATGCGCTACCAAGTATTGCCCTGGCAGCGCGGCATCATGTCACGCGCCGAGTGGCGCGCCTATGCGCTGAATACCCTGGTCGCCGTATATGGCGACATCGCCCGTCTCTGGAGTCTGCGCATCGAGGTTGTGCCGCCGAAGCGCGAATCGCTCGCCTGCGCGCTCGATACCGGCCTGATCGACGAACTGCGCTCGCTTTCCGCCGACAGTCTTTCTCGGCTGGTCTCCGTGCGACCCAACTTCATCACGCGCTTCGGGCAGCGCCGCACGGCGATGCAAGGCGGCCGCTTCTGGTTCGGCGTTCTGGAAGACAAACATATCTGCCTGGGCGTTCTGCACAAGGGGAGATGGGAAGCAATGCGCAACGAAGCGGCACCCGATGGCTGGCAGGCGGCCTTGCCCGGCCTGGTGCAGCGCATGCAGGCATCGCTCGACGCGGCATGCGACGGCATGCTCTATCTGAGCGGCGATGTCGCCGACGATACGGTGCTGCCCCATGTCGATGGCCTGTCCATGCGGCTGTTCGGGATACGCTCCTCACGGCGAACAGAGGGAGATTGCACGAAAGCGGCAGGAGCCTGACTGCATGACGCTCCGCAGGACATTCGATTTTGCCGTCGCCGAGAAGAGCACGCCGCCGTTTTCCTGGCTGGCGTTGATTGGAGGGGCCTTGCTGTTCGCCATGGCGGCGGACCGCTATCTTGCCGCCGCTGACGAACACGAGCGGCTTGTCCGCCAGGAGGAGCGCCTCAAGCGTAAGGTGGGAGCGGCTGTGCCGTTCGCAATGCTACCCGTCAGTGCGGAAAAGTCGGCGCCGGCGGGACGGCGCGATATTTCTTCACCGTTCCCTTGGGACGAGATGCTGCGCGAGGTCGAACTTGCCGCTGACAGCCGGGTGGCGTTTCTCGGTCTCGATACGGATGCGCCGCAGCGGCGCTCCCGCATCAGCGCAGAGGCGCGCAATATCGATGACGCCCTCGCGTTTACAGCACGCCTTGCCGATTCCCCGCTTGCCGGCAAGGTACTGTTGCTGTCCCACGAAACGAAGAAGAACCGCACCGTCCCTGTCATCGACTTTGCATTGCAGGTCGACTGGAGCGTGGAATGAATGCAGCGATCGTATTGGCATGGATGCGCTACCTGGGCGAACGGCTCGGTTGGTCGGGACTGCTCGGCATCGCTCTGGCATTGGCTGCAGTCGCCGCAGACATGTATTTCGCTGCCGATCTCGAGGAACGTAATGCCGCATTGCAGTCCGCGATCGCGCAGTGGCGCACGCGTCTCGCGGCACAGCCGGTCGATCTGCCAGCCGCGGAATCGCGCGCGCTGTCGCAGTTGCCAGGCGGCAGCGACTTGGCGCCATTTGTCTCGACGGTGCATGCCAAGGCGCGCGATCGCAAGATCGCCCTCGAACAGGGTGAATACGTCTGGCAGGGCGAAGCGGGCAAGCGTGCCGCGCGCTACCGAATGCAGTTTCCAGTGCGCGGCAGCTATCCGCAGCTGCGTGGCTGGGCTGCCGACGTGCTGTCAGCCCAGCCGGAGCTTGTGCTCGAAGAGTTCAGCTTCAGGCGCGACGAGATCGGCAGCGAAATGGTGGATGCACGCGTGCGCTTCGCGGTCGGGGTGGCGGGGCGCACATGAAGAAGATCGAGGCGACCGTCATCGTGTTGCTCGCAAGCGTAACAGCGCTGCCTGCAGGTGCAACCCCATGTCCCGCTGCAGCGGCCAATCTGTTCCGTGCGCAATCCTGGCTGCCGCCTCCGCCACCTCCGCCGCCGCCGGAGAAGCCGAAAGCGCCGCCGCTGCCATTCACCTATCTCGGCCATCTGGTCGAGGACAAGGGAATTGCACTGTTCCTCGGCCGGCAGCAGCGCACGCTGATCGTGCGTACCGGCGACGTCATCGATGGAACCTATCGCATCGACGCTATTACCGCGCAGCGCGCGATGTTTACCTACCTGCCGCTCGACACACAGCAACCGCTCATCCTTCGGAACCGCCCGTGAAAGCATCCAAATCATTGATCGTGATCCTGCCGCTGCTGGCCAGCTGCGCCAACAATATCCATCTGGAAGAAGGCCGTGCGTTGATCGCCAAGGGACAGAACGAGGAGGGGCTGGCCCGCCTGGCCCAGGCCGTGCGCGAGCGTCCCGAGGATCGAGAGGCGCGCGCAGCCTTTTTCCGTCAGCGAGAGCTGGCTGTTTCGGAAGCGACTGCCGTCGCCGAGGCGGCGCGCCGGACAGGAAAGCTGGACGAGGCCGAGGCTGCCTGGCTGCGTGTGCTGTCCGCCGACGCCGGCAGCCCGCGGGCGCGCGACGGCCTTGCGGAGATCGCCGCGGCGCGACGTCATCAGAAGCTGCTGGATGATGCCGTGGTCCAGATGAAGAAGAACGATGCCGCTGCGGCCGAGCAGCGCGTGCGGACCATCCTCGCCGAGAATCCCTCGCATGCGGATGCACGCGACCTGCTCAAGCGCCTGCGCGAGCAGGAGTCCCAGCAGCCGCAGGCTGCCACAGTCAAATCGCCCTTTATCAAACCGATTACGCTCGAGTTCCGCGATACGCCGCTCAAGACCGTCTTCGAGGTGATCTCCCGCACCGCCGGCGTCAACTTCGTGCTCGACAAGGACGTCAAGGCCGATACCAAGGTAACCATCTTCGTACGCAACACCAGCATAGACGAGGTGCTGCGGCTGATCATGGCCACCAACCAGCTGCAGCGCCGCGTCATCGGCGATACCTCAGTGCTCGTCTATCCCTCTACGGCGGCCAAGGCCAAGGAGTACCAGGAAACCGTCACACGCAGCTTCTATCTCGCCAACGCCGAGGCCAAGCAGGCGCAGGCGATGCTCAAATCGATCGTGAAGAGCAAGGACATCTTCGTCGAGGAAAAACTCAATCTGGTCGTCGTGCGCGACACGCCTGAGGCAATCCGCCTCGCCGAGCGCCTGATCGAATCGCTCGACCTCGCCGAGCCCGAGGTGATGCTCGAGATCGAAGTGCTGGAAATCTCGCGCAGCCGGCTGCTCGAGCTCGGCATCAGGTTCCCCGACCAGGTCGGCTACGGCCTGCTGCGCCAGCCGAACATCGTCCTGCAGCCAACGCAAGGCGTCGGCGGCAGCGTGATTCCACAAACCGGCGCTGAAGTGGCGAATGGCGTCGTCGATCTGCATAATCGCTCCGGCCTGACCAGCTATGTCGCGAACCCGGCTTTGCTGCTCAACCTCAAGAACCAGGTCGGCGACGGGACGCTGCTCGCCAACCCGCGCATTCGCGTCAAGAACCGCGAGAAGGCCAAGGTACATATCGGCGAGAAGCTGCCGGTGTTCACCACCACCTCCACCGCCAACGTCGGCGTCTCCGCCTCGGTGTCCTACCTCGATGTCGGCCTCAAGCTCGACGTCGAGCCGAGCGTGCACCTCGACGACGAAGTCGACATCAGGGTCGGGCTCGAGGTCAGCAGTATCGTCAAGGAGGTGCAGGGGCCGGCGAGTTCGTTGGCTTACCAGGTCGGCACGCGCAGCGCGGCCACCGTGTTGCGTCTCAAGCACGGCGAGACCCAGGTGCTGGCCGGCCTGATCAACGACGAGGAACGGTCCAGCGCCAACCGGCTGCCCGGCCTCGGCGACGTGCCGCTGCTTGGCCGCCTGTTCTCCAGCCAGCGCGACAACCGCAGCAAGACCGAGATTGTGCTGCTCGTCACGCCGCGCGTCGTGCGCAACGTCGCACGGCCGGCGCTTGCCGCGCCGACCGTTCCGGCCGGCACCGAAGCCAACGTCGGCGCACCTCCGCTCGTCGTGAAAAGCGGGCGCGGCTTCGCACTGGCGTCGCAGAATGCGCCGGGTGGCGCACGCACCGTTATCTCCGAGGCTGAGCCAGCGCTCGAGCCAGAGACCCAGCCCGCCGGCGAACCTTCTCCGTCGACCTTGCCGGTCGTGCGTCCGCTCGCGCCGGCCGTCATCGAAGGAGGGGCAGTCCCTGGCGCCGTCTCGCCGGCGCCGACTTTCGAATCTGCGGCTGAATGATGCAGGGCACGCGCGGCTTCACGCTGATCGAGATCGCCGTTGTGGTAGCCATCATCGGCGTGCTCGCCGCCGCAGCCGTACCTGTCACCGAACTCGCCGTGCAGCGCAGCCGCGAGCAGGAGCTGCGCCACGCCTTGCGCCAGATTCGTGGCGCACTGGACTCCTACAAGCAGGCCTGGGACGAAGGGCGCATCCAGCGCCGTACGGGGGAGAGCGGCTATCCGCCATCGCTGCATGTTCTCGTCGATGGCGTTCCCGACGCGCGCGATCCCAACAGCACGAAGATCTATTTCCTGCGCCGACTGCCGCGCGACCCGTTCGAGTCCGACGGCGAGATGCGTCCGGCTGAGACCTGGGGCAAGCGGGCCTATTCCAGTCCTCCCGATTCGCCACAAGAGGGCGCCGACGTCTTTGACGTCTACTCGCTGTCCGAACGAATCGGGCTAAACGGCATTCCCTACCGCGAATGGTGACGCAACGATGAGAGAACTGCGCGCCTTCACCCTCATCGAACTGCTCGTGGTGCTTGCCATTGTCGCCACGCTGCTGGCCATCGCCGCACCGCGCTATTTCACCAGCCTCGACCGTGCCCGCGAGGCCTCGTTGCGTGAAACCCTGCTCGTCATGCGAGACGCCATCGACAAATATCACGGCGATACCGGGCGCTATCCTGAAACGCTCGACGAACTTGTGGCGAAGCGCTACCTGCGCAAGCTGCCGTCCGATCCGATTACCGACAGTGCGGGCACCTGGGTCGTCGTCTTGCCGCCGGCCGGGGCTGCGCGCGGCAATGTCTACGACGTCCGCAGCGGCGCAGACGGCCGCAGTGCCGACGGCACCCCGTTTTCGGAGTGGTGATGGCATTCGAGCGCGGTTTTACCTACCTCGGTCTGCTGTTCGCCATCGCTTTCCTCGGGCTGATGTTCGCCGGTACCGGCGAGGTCTGGCAGCGCGTAGCTCAGCGCGAGCGCGAGGAGCAACTCCTGTTTGCCGGTCGGGCCTATGCACGCGCCATCGCAGCCTACCATGCCGCCACGCCAGGGGACGTCAAGCAGTGGCCGAGAAATCTGGAGGACCTCATCTTGGATCGACGCAACTTCGCGACGCGCCACCATCTGCGACAACTCTATCCAGATCCGATGAGCGGAAAACAGGAGTGGGGGCTGATCAAGGCGGGAGAGGGGATCGTCGGGGTCTATAGCACGGGGAGGGGAAAACCGCTCAAGCGGGCGAATTTCCTGGAGTCAGAATCATCCTTCGTCGGCGCGAACGATTATCGCGACTGGCGTTTTCACGCTATGCCCCGAGTAGAAGGAGCGTTGCGATGAAACAGAGATCTGTTTCTTTGTACGACGTTATGGATCAATTTGACATTACCAATCTGCCGCGTCACGAACTGGAGAACTTTCTTTATGCGATCGATGGCACATTGAAGGTACATCGCCGTTTTCAGTTCTTCCTATGGTCGCAGGGGGGCTTGCAGGGTCCGCTGCCGCATGAAACATTGATCTGTGCTTGGGGCGGGATTGAAAACGCACACTATAAATACGAGGTGTTTTCACGTACGGTGCTCAACGACCGTTTCACTCAGGAACTGGGTAATCCTGTCGATGGATTACTGTCAGCCCTGATTCTTGAGTGGCTACGCCAGGAAAGACGCCCATTCATCTACATTGCAGGAACTGATGAGATTGATTGTCCTCCGAGGCTGCGCGGTAGGTTTCGTCACCTTGGCCTGCAGCGTATCGTAGCGCATGGTACGAGCGAAAGGCGTGACGCTGGCGACAGCTTCTTTGTACTTATCAACGGCACGTCACTTAGTGGGCAGCACGATCGGTACTTCGTCGAGTTGCTGATGCCACATTTGCACATGACGCTTCAGCGCGTGATGGAATGTGACGCGGACGAGAGTCATGTTGCCAAAGTGACGATCGACAATTTCCTCAGCGATCGTGAGATACAGGTGCTCAACTTGGTCCGAGACGGCAAGACCAACCAGGAAATCGCACTAATCCTGGAGATCAGTCCACTTACTGTCAAGAATCACATGCAGAAGGTGCTTCGGAAGCTCAAGGTGAGCAACCGAGCTCAGGCAGTGGCCAAGGGCATTGCTGCGCGTATTCTGAATTAGTACGGTCTGGTCTTTGGTTGCCATTCTCTGGCTAGGCCAGACATGAAATCAAACTCAACCTATCGAAGCAGTCAATAGTCCAGAGAGACCATGCTGGCAATCAATTAAGGTAACTCTTCAGAATTAGAGGACAGTTATCTTGCATCTCGTACCGGATCAGTAAGCACCCGCTGGCGCATTCTGCTGAAAATTGTCTCGACGATGCCGATGCCGCGTTCTTGCTATGACCGCAACTGTCAGTCATTCGATTCCGGTACGCCAAACATCCATCTCAACAAGGACTACTCAATGAAACTCAAGCAGATTACGCTCGCAGTCGGCCTAGCGCTGGCTGGATCCGTCGCCTTTGCCGACAATGCGACCTCCTTCGATAAGTTCACACCGCTGGTCGGCGATACCGTCGCCAGTTCGCTGCCCGAGTCCGCTCCGTTCGTGCTCTCGTCCCCGCGCTTCAGCCAGATCAACATCGTGGCGCGCGACACGGCCCAGGCACAACGTTTCGATAGCGGCAATTACGACATGCATACCGTGAACGAAAACGGTCCCGATGCCGGTCGCTATTTGTTTACCGTGTTCGAGACCAGCCAGGCTGGCATCCAGCGTACCGACCTGCGCAACATGCAGACCACCACCATCTGGTCGAGTCCGTCGGCCGCACCCGCGCTCGACAGCCACGTGGCATTCGACGCCTCGCGTTGGACGCCGTGGGGCACCTTCCTGACCGCCGAGGAGTCCTGGAGCGATCCGGGCAAGCCGGTAAGCATCTATGGCCGTCTCTTCGAAGTGACCAATCCGCTGGCCGACCCTTCCGAGATCGTCATCAAGCACCGCGACATCCTGCCACGCGTTTCCCATGAGGGGCTGGCGTTCGACAAGAACAACAACCTCTATTTCATCGACGAGCGCAACGGCAGCCATATTTTCAAATACACATCGGTCAAGCCCAATGCCAAGAGCGGAGATGAGTTCTTCGCCGCCGGCCAAACTTTCGTGCTGCGCGTTGGCGACGGCACTGCCAAGGAAGCCACTGGCGCCGCTACCTGGGTGCCTCTGACCGATGCCCAAGGCAAGCCGCTGCCCGGTACGGTGGTTGTGACCGATCCGAACGGTCTGACCGCCCTCGACGGCCGCGCCACCCCGAAACTGCCCGCTTTCCTCGGCACCGCCTTCGATCGTCCGGAAGATCTCGAGATCAAGACACTCGGCCGTGGCAAACAGATGCTCTTCGTGGCCACTACGACCAATCACAAGGTTTTCTCGATCGATCTGGCCACCGACACGGTCAAACTGTTCGCCAGCCGCGACACGATCGATATAGCGACCGGTCAGCCCGTCGGCAGCGCCTTCACCAACCCCGACAATCTGGCGGTCGATGCGGACGGCAACATCTACATCGTCGAAGATCAGGAAGGGGGCAAGCAGGACACCTGGTTCGCGATTGATCGCAATAACGACGGCATTGCCGAAGCTATCGGCAAGTGGGCCAGCCTGACGACGGTTGGTGCCGAAGCCACCGGTCTTTATTTCGATCCTTTCCGCCCCAACGTTGCCTATATAAACGTCCAACATCCGGACAGCGGCGTCGATCGGACCATGATGATTACCGCGCCGTGCATGAAGGAGAAGCACGAACGCCATGAGCACCACGAAGGAGAAGGCCGCGGTCGCGACTAATGCCTAGTGTCTGACAGGAGGGGCAGTCGTCGTTCCGGCTGCCCTTCCGCTCTTCTGACTACGATTAGCAATTGAGCACCTGATCCGCATTGCGCAGTCGTGAGGTAAGGACGCGCATGATTTCGAGGGCGAAGTGGGGCGCCTCGGTAACCAGATAGTTGAAGCGGCGCGGATCGATCCTGGCAAATTCGCAATCCTTGGTACATAGGACGGTTGCGGTGCGTTTCTCCTGCGGAGCGATGATTCCCATTTCGCCAACGATCGTCCCGGCAACGGCATTCTCCAGCACTCTGTTTCCCACCAGAATATCTGCCGCTCCGGAAATCAGAACGAACATCAATTCCTCGCTAGGGTCGCCTTCCCTGAACAGGCAGTCTCCCCCTTTGAGGACAAGAAAGCTTGGTTCGTGACGAAACAAGTCGAAAAAGATGCTCATATCGGCGTAGGCACAGACTGATGATTGATCGCGACAGACTATTCCCTGCATATTTCCACAATATTACAAGGGGTATGCCGTGGTTTCCGGTAACCATGGCGTCACAAATCGAGGCTACCGTGGCGGCTGTCGCCAACTTGGCGGGACAAACAAAAACAGGAATCTCCCATGAGAAATGCCACACGCAAACGCAGCGGGCCCTTGCATCAGTACATCTTCTTCAAGGAAGGCCGACTGCAAGAAAGTCCGACCGTGCGGCAACTGCTTAGGTTACTTGAGCCCGTGCAGCTTCATACCCGCTGCATGCAAGTCATCGACCGTTTCCTCGGAGACGATTCCACTTATGCATTGCCGGTTGTCGATGAAGCAGGCAAGCCCGTTGCGCTGATAGACCGCCGGCGTTTCGTCGAATTCTTCAGCAAGCCATACAGTCGGGACATTTTTGGGCGCTGCCCGATTGTTGATCTGCTCGCTCATCCAGAATACGAATCGATCGACCCCGTCATCGTCGAAGAAAGCTGCTCCATCGATTCTGCCGCGCAGATCATCGTCGAAGCGGGCATGCAGCATATGGTGACCGGGTTCGTGGTAGTTAGTGAGGGGCACTATCTTGGGGTCGCCAACGGTCACGACCTGCTTAACATCATCACTCAGCGCAAGCAGGCCGAACTGTACTACCTTGCGCATTACGACAGCTTGACGGGCATTCCCAATCGCGCGCTGCTCGCAGACCGGTTAGAACATGCTTGTCGGGAGGCAGAACGCAGAGGGAGTCTGGTGGCTCTGCTGTTCATCGACGTCGACCGTTTCAAGCAGATCAACGACTCGCTGGGCCATGGCGCCGGCGACGCTGTGCTGCGCATAGTGGTCGAGCGTCTCAAGGTTTCGGCGCGCAGCAACGACACGATCGCGCGTCTGGGAGGCGACGAATTTGTCATTCTCATGGAAAATCTTGAGGATCCATCCGATATCGAAGTCATAGCTCAACGCCTGGTCGATTCGATGCAGGAGCCGATCGAATGGAACGATCATTCGCTGCTGGTCACGCTGAGCATTGGCGGTGCGATTTTTCCCAAAGACGACACCGATCTCAGCCCCCTGCTGGCCAAGGCGGATGCAGCGATGTACGAAGCCAAGAGCAGCGGCCGAAACACTTTCCGCATGTACTCTCCGGACACGGCCATGTACGATCCCGCCAGCTTGTCGTTGGAAAACGAACTGCGACTGGCGATAGAACGGGACGAACTGTTGCTGCACTTCCAGCCGCAGGTGAACCTTCAGCGCATGGATTTCTCGGGAGTCGAGGCGCTGGTGCGTTGGTGCCATCCGGAGCGTGGCCTGATCTCGCCGGCGAACTTCATTCCCTTGGCGGAGGAATCCGGCCTGATTGTTCCCCTGGGCGAGTGGGTGCTGCGCAAGGCGATCAATCAACTGAATATCTGGCACGGATACGGCCTGTCTGATCTGCGCATGTCAGTCAACATATCCGCTCTACAGTTCAGGCAGGAAAACTTTGCCGGCTTCCTGAAAGGATTATTGGAGGAATATGGGGTGGACGGCAGGCAGATAGAACTCGAACTGACCGAGAGCGCGCTGATGCAGGATGTCCATGAGGCGAAAAAGACGCTCGACGAAATCAAGTCGCTGGGCGTCAAGCTCGCGGTAGACGATTTTGGCACTGGATTCTCGAGTTTGAGCTATCTGCAGCGCTTTCCAATCGACCGCCTGAAGATCGACCAGTCGTTCGTGAGAGACATCGAACACTCACCGGCCAATGAATCGATCGTCAGAGCCATCGTGGCGCTGGCAGAGAGCTTGTCGCTCGATGTCGTCGCCGAGGGTATCGAAACAGCCGTCGAGAAGGCTATGCTCGAGAAAATCCAGTGCAGGGAAGGGCAGGGCTACCTGTTCGCAAGGCCACTGACAGCCGAGGATCTTGTGATCTGGGCCAATTCACACCGCAACCACTTGGTTGCATTCGACGCGCATCAGCATCCCACTCCTGAACTCTTTTTGCGCCCCTGTTGAGTCTTCGATCAGATAGTGGCAAAGCTTGGTTTGAGGTCAATCGATTCAGAAAAGTTCGGGCACCCACATCTCAGAGTGCGGCTCGTGACGCTGATAACCCTTGCTGCGTTTGCGTTCGGGAAGGGTGACAGGCGGGCGATCCACTTCGTGGTAGGTGAACTGGCTCAGCAGGTGATGGATGCAATTGAGTCGCGCTTTCTTCTTGTCAACGGCATGCACGACCCACCACGGCGCTTCGGGAATGTGGGTGCGCTCGAACATGATCTCCTTGGCCCTCGTATAGTCCTCCCAGCGTCGGCGGGACTCCATGTCCATGGGGCTGAGTTTCCACTGCTTGAGGGGGTCGTGGATACGACCCAAAAAGCGTAGCTGCTGCTCGTCGTCGGTAATCGAGAACCAGTATTTGAGCAGTCGAACGCCTGAACGGACGAGCATGCGCTCGAATTCCGGTACGGAACGGAAAAACTCTTCGTATTCCTCGGCGGTGCAGAAACCCATGACGCGCTCGACGCCGGCGCGGTTGTACCAGCTGCGATCGAACAGCACGATCTCACCGGCGGCCGGCAGGTGAGCCACATAGCGTTGGAAATACCATTGGGTGCGCTCGCGGTCGCTGGGGGCGGGCAGGGCGACCGTACGGCAGACGCGCGGATTGAGCCGCTGGACGACTCTTTTGATCACACCTCCCTTGCCCGCCGCGTCACGACCTTCGAACAAGATCACTACCTTCTGGCCGGTCGTGGCTACCCAGTCTTGCAGTTTGACAAGTTCACCCTGTAGCCGAAACAAGTTATTGAAGTACTCATGCCTGCGCAGGCGTCGCTCTTCAGGGGTGCCATGTTCGTCCCGCGAATCCTCGAACTCGAGTTCAAGTTCCTCGTCATATCCATCCAGCAAATCCTCATTCAGCCTTTCCAGGATTTCCTTGTCGGCGAGGGATGGTGTATTTGTTTTTAATTTGCTGTTACCGCCCATGCACTTCTCTCCACTGAGTATTTCATGCCTCTTTTGAGATACGTTTCATCTCAGACGCTCTAGAGTAGACATCTTTTGCCGAAGGCCGAGGCCACACAGCAAGCGGTAGCCAAATATATGTGGTGAGGGCGCACGAGTTCCCGGGGTCAAGATCAGACTTTTACGCTGTTCGGCAATGCCGGAGAATAGCCGTGATCTCTCAGCGAAACGCCATCTCTATGGCGCGGTGTGTCATCGGCGAAAATATGAGCAACCAGTCGCAAGTTCTGTAGCAATCCTATTGTTCCGGTCTGTGCGTACTTGAAGTTCTGAATGTCGTCCGCATATTATGCTGATGAAAACGACAGACATGAGATCGCTCTCGCATGATGCGCGGCATGAGCGAAGGGTGCAGGTGA
>JBGFRW010000033.1:0-119371 GCA_041694935.1 Pseudomonadota bacterium
ATTCAACCGGATCAGTCATGTGCACTTCCTTCACCCGCAGGGTGAGCAGCAGATTTGGGCTAAGTGCTTATTATATATTGGAAATTGCCATTTTTTTGTGGGTGAGGTCACGGATTCAGGTCGAAGATGGCTGGGATATCGAGCAAACTTTGGCATTTGCCGCCGCTCTGAAAGTGCGCGGCTGCGATTTTCTGGACGTGTCCACCGGCGGGCTGTCGCCACAGCAAAAAATTTCCCTAAGCCCGGGTTACCAGGTGCCGTTCGCGGAAAGATTGAAGCGGGACGTCGGCATGCCGACCATTGCCGTCGGCCTGATTACCGAAGCACGGCATGCCGAGTCCATCGTCGCCAGCGGCCAGGCCGACATGGTGGCGCTGGCGCGCGGCATCCTGTACGACCCGCGCTGGCCTTGGCATGCGGCCGCCGAACTGGGCGCGCAAGTGGATGCGCCGCCGCAGTACTGGCGTTGTCAGCCGCGCGAGCTCAAGGCGCTGTTTCGCGACGCCCGGATCAGCTAGGGTGCGGGCGCCAGCGGCGCGGTTTCACCCTGCAGCAAAAATTCGCAAAAATGACGCGCCGGCGCGTCCGGCAAGAGGTCCTCGCGGCTGATCACGTACAGGTCCTTGTGCAGTGCGCCGCCTTCAAGGGGAATTGCCCGCAGACTGCCATCGCGGTTTTCATCGGTCACGGCGGCCGCCATCACGAGCGAGATGCCGAGTCCGGCCCGCACCGCATGCTTGACCGCTTCGGTGCTGCCAAGTTGCATGGCGATCCCGATGTTGCGCGCATCGTCGCCGAAATAGGACTGCAGCAGCCGCCCTGTGCCGCTGCCGGCTTCGCCGCCCAGTAGCGCCTGCCCGCACAGCCAGTTGCGTGGAATGCTGGTGCGCCCGGCCCAGGGATGGTCGGGCGGCACGATGACCTGCAATTCCTCGCGATGCCAGACGGTGGCGGTAAAGCCGGGGCGTGGATCCCACCATTCCATGATGGCGACGTCGATCTCGAAATTCTGCAGTTGCTCGGCGATGCGGTTGTTGCTGCCAATAGCTATCTGGAGCTTGTGCGCAACGCGGTCGCGGTAGGCGCGCAGACGCGGCTGCAGCAAGTAGATGCCGGTATTGGAACTGGCGCCGATGCTGAGGACTGTCTTGTCGAACAAGGCTTGCGCGCGGGCGCCGGCGCGTACCAGATGTTTAGCGTAGGGCAGGAATGAAGTGCCTTCCGGCGTCAGTGTGCAGCCGGCATTGCTGCGCTGGATCAGCGCCACCTTGAGCGATTGCTCGAGCCGCTTGATATGTTGCGTGACGGCCGGTTGCGACTGGCCAGTCTGCCTGGCCGCCTCGCGGAATCCCCCCTGATTTGCGACCGCAAGGAATGTGGCGACGCACTCCAGGTTGATCATGTCGCCGTCTTCCTGCCGGGACGGTTGATGGCGCCGGCAGGCGCCTCGCCATTGAGCGCCTGGATAATGTTGCAGGCGGCCTGACGTTCGATCTCCAGGCGCACTTCGGCAACGGCCGAACCGAGGTGCGGCGTGAAAAAAGTTTGTGCAGGATTGTCCAGCAAGGCTTGCGGAATGGCGCGCGGCCGGTCTGGCCGTGCCCATTCTTCCAGCTCGAACACGTCGGCGGCATAGCCGGCAAGGCGGCCGCTGGCGAGCGCTGCAACGACTGCGGCTTCATCGACCACCGAGCCGCGGCAGGCATTCACCAGGTAGCTTCCCGGACGCATCCTGGCGAGCGTGTCAGCATTGATCAGGTGCAGGGTCTCCGGCGTCATCGGCAGCATCGGCACGATGAAATCGCTGGCGGCCAGCAATTCATCGAGTTCGACTTGGCGCGCATTCCATTGCGCAGACTGTTCGGTCGGCAGGGCAACGTGGTCGCAATACAGAATCTGCATGTCGAAGCCAGCCAGCCGCTGTGCGATGGCGCGGCCGACCGCACCCATGCCGATGATGCCGATCGTACGCCCGGTGAGCCCCGTGCCGTACAGCTGCGGGAGCCACCCCTGAAAGCCGCTGCTGCGGATCTGGCGGTCACCTTCCAGCATGCGGCGTGTTAACCCGAGCAGCAGGCCGATGGTCAGTTCCGCGGTCGGGATGGTCAGCAGGTCGGGCACGATGGAAAACCAGATGCCGCGGCGGGTGCAGGCGGCGACGTCGAAGTTGTCATAACCCTTGAGCGCCGCGGCGACGATTTTCAGTTGCGGGCAGGCTTGCAGGAAGGCGTCGTCGATACTGTCGGGCATGAAGACCATGATGGCTTGCGCATCGCGCGCGCGCGCCAGCACTTCTTCGCGCGGCAGGGTGTCGCGCGAAGTATTGGGAATGACTTCGGCAACGCCTTGCAGCAGTTCGATGATTTCCGGATGCACCCAGTGGGTGAGCACGACTTTGGGTTTCATGTAACGATTTCCGTAAATGATTTACTTGAAGGTGCGGCGCAGGAAGGCGCTCAGGGCGTCGACCAGGCTCACCATGACGAGGATGACGATCAGGATTGCCGAGACATCCGTGTATTGCATGATGCGCAGCGATCCCATCAGTTCGAAGCCGATGCCGCCGGCGCCGACCATGCCCATGACCGTCGAGGCGCGGAAGTTGTATTCCCAGCGGTAGATCGCTGTATCGGCCATCTGCGGCAAGACTTGCGGCAGGATGCCGTGGAAGATCACCTGCAGCGGGCTGCAACCGGCGGCGCGCGCGGCTTCCACCGGCGCGCGGTCGGCATGTTCGATGGCTTCGGCAAAGAACTTGCCGACCATGCCCACCGAATGCAGGCCAAGCGCCAGCACGCCCGGCAGCGCGCCGAAGCCGACTGCAGCGACGAACACGATGCCCATGATGAGTTCAGGGATCGAGCGCAAGCCGTTCAGCAGGCCCCGGGCGCATTGGTAGACCAGCGGATGCGGCGTGGTATTGCGCGCTGCCAGCACCGCCAGTGGCAGCGACAGCAGCACCGCAACCGCCGTGCCGGCCACGCTCATGGCCAGGGTGTCGAGCAGTGGCTTGACCCAGGAGCCGGCCTGGCTGAAGTTCGGCGGAAACATCTCGCCGACCAGTGACGCCAGGCTGGGGATCCCTTCGCCCAGGCGTTCGGCGTCGAACAGGCCAACGTAATACCAGCAAGCGATGACGATTGCCAGCACGGTGGCCAGGGAGACCATCGAGCGGTTCCAGGCGCGCTGCCGGCGGTCCAGCAGCGGTGCGAATTGAGCGTGCATGAAGACTCCTGATTGCTTGTGCGATGTGTGCCTAGAACTTGGACAGATCCAGCTTGAGCAGCGTGCCGAGATTGCGCACGACATCGTATTCCTTGTCGCTGATCGGGCCGAAGCCGTCGGCTTTGAATGGCTTCAGCACGGCCGGGTCATTCAGGCCCAGGAAAGCGGCGCGGATCTTTTCCTTCAGCGCGGCATTCAGGTTGGAGCGCATGGTCCACGGGTACTGCGGAAAGGGCTTGGATTCGACCAGCACCTTGACCTTGTTGGCGTCGATGATGCCGCGCTGGACCAGCGATTCGAAAATCGGCTTGGACAGGCCGCCCGCCTGCGCGTGGCCATTCTGCACGGCGATGGCGACGGCGTCATGGGCGCCGACGAAGTGTTCCTGGTAATTCTCGCCGGCTTTCAAGCCATTTTCCGCCAGCATCGATTTCGGGATCAGGTGGCTGGAGGTCGAGGCCTTGTCGCCATAAGCAACGTTCTTTTTTGCGATGTCGGCAATGCCGTTGATGCCGGCGCCGGTATTGATGACCAGGACCGACTGGTAAGTGGTGCTGCCTTTTTGCTTGATCGCGGCGAAGGCTTCGATTTCGCTCTTCTGCCGGGCCAGCACATAGGACAGCGGGCCGAAGTAAGCCAGATCCAGGCGGCCATGGCGCATCGCCTCGATCATCGAGGAGTAATCGGTGGTGACGATCAGTTCAATCTTCTTGCCCAGCGTTTTTTCCAGATACTCTTCCAGCGGCTTGTTGTTCTTGATGACGGTCGAGGCATTTTCATCCGGCAGCAGGGCCACTTTCAGGGTGTCCGGATCCGGATTGGGCGCAGCATGCGCGACGGCGCCCAGAAGGGCAAGCGAGGCCAGGCTAATGGCGGCAAACAGTTTCTTCATAATGCTTCCTTTGCGGTTGCGATGGGAAAGGGAAAACGGACGGTGGCAGCGACGTCTGCCGGCGGCGTGCCCGCCGCCTCGTGCTCGTACAGGGCGGCGGCTTGCGCCGGTGTCAGGGCATCCGGTGTGGCGTCGAACACGAGACGTCCGTGTGCCAGGCCAACGATGCGGTCAGCATACTTGCGGGCAAGTTCGACCTGGTGCAGGCTGATGACCGCCGAGATGCCGTCTTCCTTGCAGATACGGTGCAGCAGCGACAGGACTTTGTCGGCGCTGACGGGATCGAGGCTGGCCACCGGTTCGTCGGCAAGAATCAGGCGTGGTCGCTGCGCCAGGGCGCGGGCGATGCCGACGCGTTGCTGCTGGCCGCCGCTTAACTGGTCCACCCGCGTCAGCGCCTTGTCCAGCAAGCCGACACGCTCCAGGCATTGCAACGCAAATTCCTGTTCGGCGCGCGGCAACGGAAACAGGCTGCGCAGGGTCGAGTGGTAACCGAGACGTCCCATGAGCACGTTTTGCAGGGCCGGGAGGCGGCCGATCAGTTGATGCTGCTGGAAAATCATGCCTGTCTGACGGCGGTGCATCTGCAGCGTCTTGCGGTCCTGGAGGGGGCCGTGTCCGTCGACGCGGACCTCGCCGGCATGCGGGGTGTGCATCAGGTTCAGGCAGCGCAGGAGGGTTGATTTGCCGGCACCGGAGGCGCCCAGCAAAACGGTAAACTGGCCCTGGCAGAAGTCCAGGGTGGTTGGATGCAGGGCAACAAGATTGCCGAATTGCACCGATACTTTGTGCAGATGAATCATGGCGAGTCCTTCGTTGGTTTCGCAATCAAACTGCGATGACGATTACAAAATCGAATTGCCAGGCCATGGTAGGGGGGCTGTGTTACCTGCGCGTGACGAACCGATGAAGAATCTGTGACATCGCCACCGGCGGCACCATTTTTAACTGGGTTAATGCACCAATTCTCACTCGATCGCGTCAGCGGCCACTTCAAGCACTTCATGGAACTGCTACAGAATCTGAAATGAACGCTATTCAACTGCCCCAGACACACCGGCAATTGCGCCGCATGTTGGCGCGGCGCCTCGGTATAGGTGCGCTCCTGGTTGGCAGTCTCGCGGGAGGTCTTGCCTACTGGGTCGAATCGTATCGCGTAGAGCAGCGCACCCTTGAACGCGCCATAGCGGGGGTCAGGCATTTCGAGTCGCCCGCCATGCAAATGGCGGTCGGCGGGGATAAAGGAGATAGCCATTCCGCGATTTCGCAGTTGCTGACCGATGAGTTTGTCGGGATTCGAGTTTTTTCGCCCAATACGGAGATGGTGTTTGATGCTTGGCGGTCACTCCCCGAGTCGCTGAAAGAGATCGCCCGACAACAGCGCCATCCATGGCCGCCAGCTCCAGGCAGCCATAGCAAACGATTTTCGGTGGCTGGCGAAGAACTGGTTCAGGTCATTCTGCCGATGACCACCAGTGATGGCCGTCTTGCAGGCTATGTCGAGGGAATCAGCCTGGTGTCCCGCTCGGCACTGCAAGAGAGAGAACAACAGATTCGCGGGGCTGCGCTGACGGCCTCGATATCAGTATTCGCGGCAGCGCTGTTGCTTTACCCGTTAATGTCGGGATTGCTGGGCCAAACGGTGGCATTGTCGTCTCGACTCCTGGAATCCAATCTTTCGCTGCTGCGCTCCCTTGGAAACGCCATCGCCAAGCGTGACGCAGATACCGACGCCCATAACTACCGGGTTACCTGCTATGCGGTCTCACTTGCCGAAGCACTGGGTGTTGGCAAGGAAACCATTGCCGAACTGGTGCTGGGCGCCTTTCTGCACGACGTTGGAAAAATCGGCATTCCGGATCAGATTCTGTTGAAACCGGGACGGCTGACCAGCGAAGAATTTCAGGTCATGAAGACCCACGCCATGCTCGGCATCGAGATCGTCGCCGGCAATCCCTGGCTGGCTGGCGCAGAGAAGACCATCCGGCATCATCACGAACGCTTCGACGGGAAAGGTTATCCGGATGAACTTGCCGGAGAGGCGATCCCGCTTGCTGCGAGAATCTTTACTCTGGTCGATGTATTCGATGCATTGACGTCTGTTCGCCCGTATAAGCCAGCCCTGTCATTAGAAGAGACGCTGACCATCATGAAAAAGGAAGTGGGACAGCATTTCGATCCGGCAATCTATGCGGTCTTTCGGCAGATTGCGCCGATACTGTATGAGCAAGGCCAATCTCGAGATCACGACCACTGGAGTTGGGAATTGGAGGTACTGCTTGAGCGGTACTTCAAATTGATAACGGCTCCCGAAGGAGCCGTGACTGCGGCAGAATAGTCTTAACCGCGACTACTCGCTGGGCGGAGAATATTCTCGAGGCGCATAACCTCATCACCGTGCATCAAGATTTTCTGGCCATCTTTGGTTTCCATCACGGTATCCTTCTTCATGCGGACCGTGCGGCCAAGTTTATCTTCCATGGCCATCTTTCCGTCTTTGAAGATATAAACCGTCGAGCCATCTTTCAGTTCGATGGATTTCTCAACTTGAGATGCATCAACGGCGTAGGCGGAAAAACCCAGTGAGCTCAGGGCCACGATTGCAAGCATTTTCTTCAACATTTTTAATCTCCTCAAGAAGTTGTACTGCACTGTGAATATTAGGTTGTTGATCCTGACAATTTGCCAACCGATGAGTGACAATTCAGTCACTCATCGGTCAGACTGATCAATTGCCTTGGTAGGAAGGGTTCTCGGTTACATAGACGGTGATACCATCAGCGCCTGGTACGATCTTGGAGAGCGGAAACGGTGCGGTACCGAGCGTATCGAAGGTCCAGACGACGCTCTTGCCACCGACATTGATCTTGACGGTTTCCAGGCGCGTCACGTTCAGATACTTGCTTCCGCTGGCTAGGGTGATTTCGCGGTCGGCATTTTTCGTGGCGGCGTAGCCAAACGAAGCCTGTTGATTTGCCGTCGGCGCGCTCTTGCTTTCTGAAACGTGGCTCAGCCAGTGGTTGGTGCCGGCTTCGGAATAGTCTTCGTGAGCGTAGCTCGTTCCGGCAGCAGCGAGGCCAATCGCAGCAATCAGGGCAAGTTGGGAAAATTTCGTTTTCATGGTTCTCTCCTTGTAACATCGGGTTAATCGTGTCGGACTCATTTCGTCCAACCGTGATGCCATCTTAGGATTCCGATACCAACAGGACGCTGACCCCCGCGTTACGTTTTTGAAAGCTTTTGTACTCAAATTGTCAGGAAGCGAACTGGCTATTTCGTACCATTCCTACATGAGTTTTCCGCTCGGCCGCTTATCACAACAAATAATCAACCATTATTACGTCTTATATTTGTTACTTTTCTTGCCTTGAAGTTCGTTTTTTTAGTATGTATTATCGTATTACGTAATACGGTACGCAATTCGAGGGAGCCATGGCCAGAGCCGGAATCTACAAATCAGAAGTCGTCAGAGCGCGTAATAACCTGCTAGCGATGGGGCGCTACCCATCGATCGATGCCATCCGAGGCGAACTGGGTAACACTGGTTCAAAAGGGACAATTCACCGCTACCTGAAAGAAATCGAGGAAGAGGAAGGCGGGAATACCGGGACCCAGGTGGCGGTCAGCGAAGCTATCCAGGACTTGGCCGCCAGGCTCGCCGAACGCCTGCATGAGGAAGCTGACCAGCGCTTGGCGGCTCTGACCGGCAAGCACAAGGCAGAAATTGCAGCGCTGAGCGACACCATCACCGCGTTACGTAATGAAGTGGAATCCTTCCGTAGCCAGTCCGAGCGTCAGGCCGTGGAATTGGTCGCAGAGAAAGCGGCCCATACTGAAACCCTAGCTGCGCTTCAGGATGAGAAAATGGTTCGGGCGCAAATGGCGCAGCGCATCCAGGATATGGAGGGACAGCTGGCGAAGGAAGAAGCACACCGTGTATCACTAGAAGAAAAGCACCAGCATGCCAGGGAGGCGCTGGAGCATTTCCGCACTGCGGTGAAGGAACAACGGGAGCAGGATCAGCGGCAGTTCGAGCAGCAAATTCAGTTCTTGCAGGGCGAATTGCGGTCAGCAAAGGAAACGGGGAACGCGAAACAGCAGGAACTCATTCGTAGTCACGAAGACAATGCACGTCTATCCAGCGATCAGGCCCATCTTCGTAGTGAGTTGCATCGTTTGGAAACCGAGGCGCGATCACTACGTACCACTCGGGAACGATTGGCTGCCTCCGAACAGAAGAATCAACAACTGGAAGAGCGCTTGACGCAGACCACAGCTCAATTGGATGAACTGCTTGCGGAAAACCAGAACTACGCAGCGAAGCTACTGGATGCAACTCAAGCTGGATTTTGCCTTGAGTCTGAGTTGGCCGCAGCAAAGGCAGTGTTGGCCAGCCACGAACAAATCCTAGAAAAGCTCATTGTCAGTCAATCAGCGACACAGAAAGGAAGTGGGTCTCACAAAGGAGGCGACGAGAATCAAAAGTCGCTCCTTGATCCGGGCAAATAATCTGAATAGTGAAAATCATATTTTTCAATGATAATCAGCCAATTAGCTGGATTTTCAGAGGGTTTTACATGAATCCCGGCCGACCCTCGATAACGTCATGAATTTTGACCTGGCCAGAGCGGGTTGCATGGATGAGTGATGTCGGCTGAGGGATGCCCGCTCTTATAACCAAATGGGTCATGCAGCCGTTCCCATTCCTCATCTCGCCACTGCTGTACTGGCGGCAAGCAGGGGGGACGTGAGGCCCGGACCTCACGCAGTTTGCCGATGAAAACCAGGAAAGGTGTCAGAACGCAGATCAGAAGAGCGGGCTTGCCAATTTCCGTGTTCCCGGTGACTAGGCTCCACGGGAGTAGGGCGGCGAGCGCCGCAAAGGAAAATGCAGCCGCCAGCTTCCGCAGGCCATCAACCTTCTCAGCCGTTGAGAAGTAACTGAAGGTTTGCAAACCGGACTTCACGGCGTAATGGGCGAGGACAAGATCACCAAATACCCCAAACCAGAAGAGCATCTGCACCGTTTCCATGTTCTGTGCTCACAGCATAGTCCAAATGTGATTACACTGTAATCACATAAAATGAGAATGTCAAGTCCTTGGAGGTTGGTTGCATCAATGGGTACTTGCGATAAGAAACCACTTGACATCAGCAAAGAGCGTGATTACGCTGTAATCACGCGAGGGAATATGAAACTACGGAGAATTGGAAACTCACTAGGTACGACCTTCAGCAAGGAACTGCTGGAACGATCTGGCTTGAAGGAGGATGACGAGTTGGATATTCAAGCAACACCCGGCGAGATCCGTATCCGCCGGGCGAGTTCGCAGTTGGTCGTGGAGCTCACGGAGCCGGAAGCTAAGGCCTTGGCCTCTGGCAATGTAGACACGCGGGCATGGCATTCGGCGATTGCAAAAGTCAGGAGACTGGTCGAGCCCAAAGGTACGTAGACTTGATGGTTGATCAAAGCATGAAAAGGATACTCATCACAGCCTTTGCGATTGCTTTGTCGGTGGGACAGGCAATCGCCCAGGACATTGATGTGAAGGTCGATGGAGATGGACCGATCAGTATCGCTTCGAATTCCGGCATCCACATCGAGTTTCGCAACAGCCCCACCCTTACTGCCGTCTTCACGACAGAGCTGCGGCAGGCTGGCGCTCAAATCAGAGAGACGGCTTCGTCGGAGACATATCGGCTGCTCCTTTACGGCTACTACTCGTCGCGGGACTCGCTTGGCCGGATTCAGGCTGCGGATATTGGCCGGATCAAAGAGGGGGTTGATGCGAAGGGCGATCCATCGCACTCGACGACGGTGTCCGACGGAGTCGCTTGGGAAGCCGGAAAACTATTCGGTAGCGCTGGCGCCGGTTATACCGCAGCCACTGTAGTGGCTACCATCCAGAATCTTCTCAATTCACCAGAAGATGGCCAGGAAGACCAACTTCTGCGAAACCGGTTTGTAGGCAAGGAGGGAGCGAATGCTGCGCAGGTGGTCGTGGTTCTCGCGCCTCCAGGCGTCGAACCACGGCCATCCGCCATCGCCAGGCCCGGGAAGGTCATGATCATCGTTGCGAAACCCAAGGCTGGCGAGGGGGCTGCACACGAAACTATCCAGGCAGCCGTGAAGGCTGCCGTCGAGGCAATTAAGAGAGCGATCAAAGAGGGGGCGTGATGGACGCGCTTTCTGTTACTACGGCCGAAGGTGTCGATGGCGCTTTCATAACCCGCTGGAGATGGCGGCAGAGCGGCGCGAAACAGCCCTTGGCCGGTGAAATTACCGTGCGGCTTGACGAGGTATATCGGCATGATCGCGCTATCATCGCAGAACTCGGAGCGATCCATTACCTACTGGAGGAGCGCCAGATCCACGGGACGAACCGCTTGGGAGCCGGGATCAAGATCGAGGTCTCGTTTGGCGCAATCCGCAAGGCGCTTCTGAAAGGCTCCCTTAAGAAGAAGGATGAAGGCGATACCGACAAGGGGCATGTCGCTGGCTGCGCAACCTTTCTTGCCACGAAATACTTCGAGGCAGAGATAGCGGTAGGACGGAAGTGGAACGACGATGAGCCGAAATCATTCGAGCGGACTGAAATCGCTATATCCGCATCATTCCCCAGACCTCAAGCCTATTGCCATCTGTTGGGCGAGGGTGTTCTGATTACGCGCCACGCCATGCGCCGGCAAATTGCACGAATCGACGCAAACAATCCGAGTAAGCCGAAGCCTATCGATGAGAGCGATCTTTCGAACGTCCCCGACAAATGGTGGGGAAGTGCCTGGCGGTGGTTCGAGAAGATATTCAGGGAGGGCTCCAGTCTTCGGCGCGCACGGCTGCTCCCCAAGTGGCACGCGAAGTACGCAAGGAAATACGGCCCAGGCTCGCAATACCTCTGGCATCCGGATTCACAAGGCATCGTCATCGTCACTCGCGACCATGGCAGGTTTGTGGCGAGAACCGTGATCAACGACGAATATGCGGCAATCAAGAGGGATCCCGTGCAAGTGGGACAGAAGCTCATCCCGCATCGGGAACGGAAAGCAGTGACAACCCCGCTGCCCAAACCATTATGGAAACGCATTCTTCCACCATCGTCGGAAGAGGCCTGCGCCTGATCACCCTGTCGAGCTTTGCTGGCGACAGGGCTGATGCCCTGCGGCGGCAGCGCATCCAGGATTATGAGATGCAATGCGCAAGACAGCGGTTGCGCCTGATCGATTTCAGCATGGCGCGCGACCTGGCGCTCTCGCGAGCAAAATACTCCCTATCGGGATTCGATTTGATCGGGGCTTGGCGAAGCTGGCGAGAAAGCCGCCGGGCTGAGATGGCGATTGAACAGATTCGCAGAATGGCGCCTGTGGTCAGGGCTGCCTCCATCGATGAACGGCAGGCCAGGGCAGGGGATGAAGCGGAGCGGCGGCTTGATGAGTTCTTGGCAGTCGCTCTCGACGATCAATGGACCCTCATTGCGGGATATTCCGGGCGTGGTGGTGAAATCGATCGCATCCTGATCGGCCCTTGGGGCGTCTTCGCATTCGAGATCAAAGGCAACCGGGGCGTGATCCATTCAGACGGGGCGCGGTGGTGGGTAGAACGATTCGACCGCCGCGGCAATCCGTTGGAAACGAAAACCCTCCCGAGGGCGCCGGACGCTCAATTGGCCAAGACTGCGGGTTGGCTGGAGGGATGGTTGCGTCGCAACGAAATCGATCTGCGCGTCGGCAGGGTCATCCTGTTCCCGGCCGATGATGCGCGAATCGGTGCGATTCACGCCGCCAATGCGGACTTGGTGGCGACGTTGAGGGAGCTGGATTTGGGCAGCCTATTCGACCCTAGCTGCAGGGGTAGCGCTCTCGCTCCGGTCGTATGCGAGCGCATTGCGAACCTCGTCGTGAGGGATCATTCGTTCTGGGAGCGCAGGCGCCTCGGCGCGTCGGGGACCGCAAGCCGACGAGGCGAGGGCGAGGTCAGCCGACTCTCTTTCGCAGGTCTCTGACCAGTTCTTCAAGGTCCGCTACTCGTTTCGCTTCCTGAACGCGAGAAAAAATCTCGTCGAGAACAGTACCGCGCTTTCCTTCTTCCAACCCGTCGAGCAAACCGCGGACGGCGTCCAAACGCTTGAGATAGGTCTCGTCAGGGACGGGGGGTTGTGCGCACATCGATCCTTCGCCAAGTAGCAGCCAGTTGAGATTGACCCCGGTCTTGCCAATGGCAATCAAGGCCTCCCCGCCTGGAACATTGACGTCATTCTCGTACTTGCGAAGAACACCAATATGCAACCCAGTTCGTGCGGAGAACTCCTCCTGAGTAAGCCCAAGATGCTTTCTCCATGTCTTAAGGCGCTCTGCAATGGTTGAACTCACAACAAACCCTTTTAGCTCTCTTTTATGTTGACACTAACCCAATACGGTATATATCATGCCGGCATAGCGTATTCGGGAAATGCGCCATGCAAGACATCGTTTCGATCAACCGCCAGTTTCTCATTATGGCCCGGGAAGCAGCAAACTCCCCGTCTGGCGAAATTATTACAGGTCTATCCCGCCAAGTGCTGGAGAAGCTCTCAAAGCTAAGCTTGGACCAGATTGAGGAGATTGCCCAAGGGGCCGGAGTGAGTCTCATCAGCTTCAGGCTGTCTGAGGACGAACTCAATCGGCTCACGTCGCTACAAAAGAGCCGACAAACTGCCTATTCCCTAGCGGTCATTGCGTCAGAAGGTCGCTGATGGTCGCCCTGGTCGAGCTCGAGAACCTGCACCTTGCGCACGATCTTATCCGTGCAGGCCTCCGACTTTCCATAGTGCGCGGTCTGACCGATATTGGTACTCGGACACTACGTCAATGGTGGAAAGACATCCATGGCGTCAGACCCTCGAACGGCAAGCTTCCAGAGACTGTGCTTTCCTTTATCAGGGATTTGGATACGGCAGCGGTCGTTTCCGCATATGCCGCGCTCCACCTGCGTTTGCGCGGCCACGAGCTTTCACCTGCGAGCTTGCTGGCCACTTGGCGTGAGTTCCGGCGACTTTGCGCCCCAATCGATATCAATGCGGCGTACTTTGCCATCAGAGACATCAAGGCACGAATCGTGGTGCTGGCCCACTGCAATACATGCAGCGCAGCCTTCATCTATGACGCCGGCAGCAAACACACGGATCGTTGCCCGTTCTGTGAAACGAAGGTTGTTGCGGATTGAATAAGCTGGAATGCTGGGGTTATCAGACCTATATGCTTGATGCCATCTATTCACATTCTTCTCGCCACTCGCTCGTCTACCTCTGGCTGCTGGTCGTCATAGTCGCCTTCGGCCGGTATTTCACGGTCAGTATCAATGTCTCCGATTCTCTACCTGGGGTGCTTTTTCTGGTGCAGAAGGGGAGCAAACCAAGGAAGGGAGACTTGACCGCCTTTCGGTATCCAGGTGGTGGCCCTTACGAGCGCGGCGCATTGTTTCTCAAGCGCATGGTCGGAATCCCTGGATCGGCTGTTGTGGTCAGAGATGCCGGGGGCGGCTATCACGACTACTTTGTGGATGGCCAGTTCGTGGGCCGGGCCAAGCCGTTTTCCAAGAATGGCATATCGCTTAAGCCCGGACCCGAGGGAACTATTCCGGCGGGCCGCTACTACATGGCGGCGCCCAATCCCGATAGCCTGGATTCCCGTTATGCCATGGTGGGATGGGTCGCCGATGAGCAGATCGTCGGCCGGGCGTTCCGCATCTTCTGACCGGGAGATAGATGGATGTTTTCCTGGCTGAAAAGGAAGCCAGCAGAGGTTCCACGAACCCAAGCGATCGAGCCGATCTACCACTGGTCGGAGGACGAAATCCCGCGCTATCCGCCCTTCATGAAGGGATTGCCGGCGGTTCCGCCTGCAAAGCTTCTTGAGACGCAGGGCGCACTGCTTGACCGAATCTCCGACACCGCTATCACGACGCCAAGCGAATTCGCCCTCCTGTATGTTCCCGCGATCGAGCGATTCGCGTCGTTCGCCCACCTCCTGCCGGCATCACAGTCGCATCACCATCGAGGGGCCGGCGGGCTCCTCAGGCACTCCTTGGAGGTCGGCCTGTGGGCGCTTCAATCCGCCGACAAGGTGTTGTTCGATGCAGCAAAGACCCCCTCCCAGCGGCGCGAAATGGAGCCTCGCTGGCAGTTTGCCGTGTTCGTGGCGGCGCTCTGTCACGACGCAGGAAAACCCGTGACCGACCTTGTTGTCACCAATCGCGACCGCACGGCGGTATGGAAAGCAATCAAGGAAGACCTGTACGACTGGGCCAAGAAGAACAAGATCGACGCCTACTTTCTCGACTGGCGCGAGGGGCGCTCCCGGCAGCACACCGCCCTTTCCAACCTGATCGCCGACCGGATCATTGGCACTGAGGCCCTCGAGTGGATCGAAGAGGGGGGCACGGAGCTTATCGTGTGGCTTCTGGAGTCCCTCAACTGCAACCCAGGGCCAGCCAACCTGATCCACGATCTTGTCATCAAGGCGGACCAAACGAGCGTTGAGCGCGATCTCAAGTCCCTCGGCGTCGCCATGGCCGGATACGACCTCGGGGTGCCCGTGGAGCGGCATCTGACCGACATCATGCGCCGCCTCATCAAGGAGGGGGCGTGGCTGGTCAACGAGCCGGGCTCTCGGCTGTGGAACATCGGCGGCCATCTGTATCTGATCTGGCCTGCGGCCGGAGAGGAAATAGCAAAGCAGGTGCGCGAGGATGGCATTCCCGGTATCCCGAGAACGCCAGACGGCATCCTCGACATGCTCGTTGAGCGGCAGATCGCATATTTGCGCGATGGGGCTGCGCCGGGCGATCGATTCTGGAAGATCGCTCCTGCCTGCCTGGTGGAGAAGATCCCTGACATCAAGCTTTCGGCGATCCGCTTGCGCAATGAGGCCATGGTGTCATCGGCTCCGATCCCGGCCGTCGAGGGCCGGATTGTCGGAGGTGAAGAGGGGGCCAACGAGACGACAGCAGCAGCGGAGAACTCCGTGCCAGTAGATGCTGGGTGCCATTCCGAGCCGGCGACGCCAGAGGCCAACCCCCAAGGGCAGCCAATCCGGCCAGATGCAGAGGAGATGGGTGCGCAGATCTCGCACGCGACGGAAGGACGCGAGACCCCGCCGAGACAGATCGAAACGCCCGCGCCAACGCCGCCATCCGGTCCTCCTGCTGTTGTCCCCAAAGCCGCGGAGCACGAAAAGTCGGAGATCAGACTCGATGGAGCCATCGGAGAGGCTTTGAAAGCCCTTCTCCAGGATCTCAAGTCGGGCGACAAGCGGATGGGCGAGGATGCTATCGTGGATGCCACTGGTCACTTGCTTTTGCGCTGGCCAGACGCATTCAGCGGCTACGGGCTCACGCCCAAGAACATCTTGGACGAGCTCTCCGGGCGGGAATGGCTATGGATCGATCCGATGGCGCCGCTCAAGAAAGTGCTCGACGGGCAGTTGGGAAGTGGGGCGGCGAAGGTCATTCGGCTGGAACAGGATATCAGCGATGCCCTGATTCGGGCGATGGGAGATATCTCGGGCGACAGCACGGCTGCGGCCGACACGCGAACAGAATCCGCGCCACAGTCAAGCCATCAGGACTCGACGCTCGCTTCTGTGGAGGCGGACCGTGAATTGAAACAACCGGCCGAAGCGCCCAAGCGCGCCAAGCGGACTCGAAAACCCAAGCCCGAGGGCGCCGATCCGCGACCGCCTGCCACGAAAGAGGCTGGCGCAGGGCAACAGCTGTTGGGCCTCGACCCGGAGGGTGCGACTGGCCCGGCGTCGGAAACCTCGGGGGAACGGCGACAGCCAGCGCTGGAGGATGTGCTTCATGTGCTCACGGCTCTTCCTGTGCCTTCCGGGGCAGATGGATGGTGCGCCATCCCGAAGCGGGAAGCCATCGCCGCATGCAGAAAGCACGGGGTGATGCTGACCCACGGGCGTCTTGCCGATCTCGCACAGCAGGGCACCAGCCAGCTCGTTTTGGACGGAGTCATCCTCAGATATCGCGCCTGAACGCGAAACGCTGCAAAAGTGTTTGCTTTTTACCCTCGGCAGGGGAGGGGGGGCGTGCAAGGATTTGCAGATGGTTTTGCGATCCGCCTTCTCCATCTGCTTGTGTCTGCTCGCCATCGGCGTCCATGCCGAGGATCTGGGCACTATCGGCCCGACCTACGACATTACCGAACGTGACCTGATCGAGGTCATCAAGGACAAGCTCAGCCGGATGGAACGAACTGGCGAGCTTGCGCGCATGCAGGACGACCACAGGCGCAGAGTCGTCAACGGCATTGAGCGCCCCAAGCCGATCCAGGGCATCCGCCCAACGGAAACCGCACGCACGTTCTACATCGATCCCACGTGGACGCTCGACCGCAATGTCGTCGACGAAAAAGGCAAGGTGCTATTTGCCGCCGGCACCAAGGTCAATCCATTCGATTACGACCGGATGAGCAAGACACTGCTTTTCTTCGATGCCAGATCGAAGGAACAGGTGGCGTTCGCAAAGCGGTTCATGGCGAAAGCCAAGATGCCAGTGAAACCCATTCTGGTTGGCGGTGAGCCGCTCAAACTGATGCGGGAGTGGAAACGCGAGGTGTTCTACGACCAAGGGGGAACTCTCACGCGTCGCTTCTCCATCACTCAGTCCCCGGCCGTGGTCACTCAGGAAGGAAAGAGGCTCCGAGTCGATGAAATCCGCTTGTAAGGCACTCGTGGCGATCAGCATGGTGATCATCTGCGCGACCGCGCAGGCCGCCACCTGCAAGGGCAAATTCGCCAACCCGATCACCGACATTTGCTGGTCCTGCATCTTTCCCCTACGCATCGGCGGTGCGACGCTGGCATCGATGGACCAGGAGGACACACCCAATCCAGGCGGAGTGGCCTGCGCGTGCGGGAATCCGCCAAAGATCGGTATGAAGGTGAGCTTTTGGGAGCCGGTACGCCGGGTGGACGTGGTCCGTGAACCCTTCTGCATGGTAAGTCTGGGGGGTATCAAGATGGACCCAGGCTTTGATGCTCCGGTCGCCTCCCGATACCGTCGAGACGGGCAGGACCAGTCCTCCTTCTACCAGGTGCACTGGTACGTTGATCCCGTGATCTTCTACCTGCAGGCCATCCTCGATAACAGTTGCCTCGAGAACCAGGGATTCGATGTTGCCTACCTCACCGAACTCGACCCGCTCTGGAAGGATGACGAACTGACCCGGATTCTGAATCCAGAAGTCTATCTGTTTGGCAACCTTCCGGCCCGCGCGGCCTGTGCAGCCGATTGTGTCACCGCTACGGCAGGCTTTCCGGACAACACGTTCTTTTGGTGCGCCGGTTGCCAAGGAAGCCTCTATCCCCTGAACGGAAACATACAGGCCCATGTGGGAGGTGTGCAGGCATCCAGCCTGGAGGTCTATCGCATCACGGCCAAAATGCACCGGGAAATGCTCATGTGGGCAGCCTCCGGTGAGGATGGTATGTGCGGGTATTACCCGCAGCCAGTGATGGACAAGACTGGCTACAAATACCACATGCTTTATCCGATCCCTCAAACGAAGAAGATCGCAGGCAAGTGCTGCCAGCCATTGGGTCGTTCGACCATCCTATGGGGAGCGGGCCGCGAATTCCCATTCGAGGGCGAGGACTTCGCCTACCAAATCTTCCGAAAACGGAACTGCTGCCAGGGAGCCGTGAGTCTTGGGAACTGAGTGATGGCCAAGAACCGCATTTGCCTTCTCCTCCCTCCCTTGTGCCTGGCTCTGACGCTCCTCCCTGCGTCGGCCCAGGAACACATTTCTCCCCAGCAAGGAGCGGTGAGGTTGCCGACTGCCGACGAGGTCTCGAAGGCGCAGGCGAGAGCAAGGGAAGCGATGGGGCGTATTCCACAAGGGGGATCGCAACACGTGATTGCGCGCCCATCGATGCCGAATGTCGAGGCGCTGCCTAGTCCTTCCGCTGCGGCGCCGGACATCGGCACGCTGGCAGAAAAGTACAAGGATCTCGGCCGTGCCGCCTTGCCAAGGGATCGTACCGCCGATCTCCTCGTGATGGTGTCTTTGGCGATGCCCAAGGAGACATTGGAGCGCATAGCGGATCAGGCGGAGCTCGCGGGGGCAACGCTCATCTTCCGAGGGCTCAAGGGTGAGTCGATGACCAAGATGGGCGATGAGGTGCAGAAGATTCTCCGCGGCAAGAACGTTGCGGTTGCCATTCACCCACCCGCATTCCAGCAGTTTAGTGTCACGCGAGTTCCTGCGGTCGTCATTGCGCGGCCCGAGGCGGGGCATGTGCTCGAAAACGGTTGTTCAAGGACGGAAACATTCGTCAAGGTTTCCGGTGACGTATCGCTCGACTACGCCCTCGATTACATCGAACGCAGGAGCGCAACATGGGCTGCCGCGGCGAAAGAGTTCCGCAGGAGGATCATCAGGGGGATCAATTGAGACGGACGGCAACTTTTTTCATGCTGTTGTCCCTGATCGGTTTGGCCTTGGCAGATCAGAACAGCGCCTTCCACGACGGTAAGGGGTTTGGGGCAGCGAAGAATCAGGGCGTATTCGACTCGATCAACACTGGGACGGCATCAGACAAGATACCGGCTTATGGGGCGACACCCGCCGAGACCCAGTACTACCAGGGCGGCAAGGGGCAACTTACCGGACCAGGCATAGGGAAGATGCAGAGCTGCGGGAGCTACACGCCAGGATCGGACAAGATTGCCAACCAGGAGTGCGAGGCCGTGAATTTCCTGGCCCGTAATCCACAAGTTCGCCCGCAGTTCAACATCACCAAGAACGACCCGATGATCATCGGGGCCAAGAATGCGCGAAACAGTGCCGAGAGCTTCTTCCAGGCGATCGGCATTGATGGCGGCGCCGGCAGCAGCAGCCAGTGCACGACAAGAACCGAAACGACACCGGCGCAGTACACCACGGAGACATGCTCGTCGGCCAAGGAAATTGGCACTCAGCAATGTACGATGGGACGGGTTATCAATATCGATACCGATGCCAATTTCCAGTGCGAGCAGACCATCAATGCCTATGAGTCGCTCAAATGCAGGCGCGGAAGCAGCGTGACCGTGGGCTTCGGACAGTGCACGCCAGGCGCGTGGCTAGGTAGGGTGGCCTACGTGGATTGCAGTTGGTGTGTCGATCCGTATATGGCCATGAACATCTACTGCGGAAGCGATGGCCGTTCATACAGGGTGAATCCGTATCGTTCCTATGACGGCGTAAATCGCTACGACTACAACTGGATCGGATATCCATGGGATGGTAGCTATGGGTATTTCAATGTGGCGGTGGCGCCGGGACAGTCTGTCGTCGACTACTACGTGAGTAACCTTGGGTTTGGTTGCAACCTCTACGTCTATTACAGCGTAAGTTGCGGGACGTCCACGTGCACCCCATCCATTCGTGGCGTGAGCTCTGGTTGCAATGCAGCCAGCGGCAGCGGGACAGGCGCCCCCCTGCAATTACCGCTCACCAAGACCATAAGCAACTGGACATCTGACCAGTGCATGGCTTTGAAAGCACGCACACAATGAAGCAGCTGGTCGCATTCCTGTTTTTCATGTGGGCTACAGCGGCCGGTGCGGGCGACTGCCAGCTTTCCGGCTCGGTTTGCGTCGATACGTCGCCTAGCAAGAACATTTCGGGCGTCACGGTAACGTTGGCTGAGGTCGGAGGGTGCTGGGAGTATGAGGATACATATACGTGCCTCAAACCGAATGCTGTCAATTACTGCCAGCCTTTCGTCAATGCGCAACCGCAATGCTGGCAGACTGGATCTCAGTGCAGCCAGATGGACACACTGTTCAATAGTGGCTGTATGAAATATCTGCAAACCTGGCGCTGCAACGATCCGTCGATGCCAACGCCGAGCAATACGATCCGGCTTTCCGACACCTACACGCTGATATCGAGCAACTATGATTCTGCGCCATGCCAGTCGCTCGATAACAACACGAATTGCTCGATCGCAGAGAGCCAATGCGTGTCGACGACACCTACATCTCCTTTGCCGCCCGGAATCAACCCTACACAAGTGGCTCCGGACGGCTGCTATCAGAAGCAGAACACCTATGCCTGTCTGACTGGACGCGCGGACTCCTCGGAATGCGATGGCTATGCCGCCAATCCGAACTGCAATCAGCAAAGCTCCACGTGCAACAACACGGTCAGCGGTCAATGCATCCTTGAGCAAAGGACTTATCAGTGCATGTCTCAGCCCCCTAAGACGAGCACGATCACAGACTGTTCTGGGCAGCTCTTCTGCCAGAACGGCAACTGTTTCGATAAGGGATATCAGAACGACACGGATTTCGCGCGAACGATGGCTCTCATGGAAGCAGCACGTGAGGCCGGCGTATATGGAAACGAAACGTCGATCTTCAGTGGAACCGATTCTCGGTGCAAGATCAAACTATTCGGGCTTGCAAACTGCTGCAAGAAGAGCAGCGGCGGCAGCAACTTCTCGAACTCGGCATTGATCGGTGCGGCCGTTAAGGTTGGAGGACAGGCGCTCGATGTTGGCTCGGCTTATGTCTATGATGCCCTCTATGACGCTCCTACCCTGCAGGAAGGGTTGGGGGCTATCCTCGGCGTTACGGGAGCTGACGGTCTGTTCAACCCATCGTTCAGCTTCTACGGTTTCTCCTTCCAGTTCCTACCGAGTCAGGGCTTCATCTTTACGGGGTTTGATCCGACTTCTCTGGCCATTCAGATCGGCCTCATGATTCTCCAGGATCTAATGTCCTGTGAACAGTCAGAACAGATACTGGCGATGCGTCGTGGGCAGAACCTGTGCCACGAGATCGGAACCTATTGCTCCAAGGAGCTGAAGCTTCTCGTCGCCAAGATTTGTATCGAGCATACGAAGTCCTACTGCTGCTACAACAGTCGGCTTGCCCGCATCATCAGCGAGCAGGGCAGGGCGCAGATCGGCAAGAGCTGGGGTAGCCCAAAGAGCCCGAATTGCTCTGGCTTTACTCAAAGCGAGTTCGCGGCAATCGATTTCTCCAGGATTGATCTGTCGGAGTTCATGGGAGAAGTCATGGCGAACATCAAGATGCCCAACATCGGGACGATGAGTCAGCAGATCCAGACATCGGTCCAACAGAAGATGCAGAACTACTATCAGAGGTGAGTGGTGGGATTCAGGCATATCTTGTTCGGCTCGCTTTGCTGGATTGCTTCGCATGGAGCGGTCGCGGCAGAGTACGCAGGCATCAAACAGGCGATGCTGGAGGCGATCGACGCACCTGATGGCATAGCAAGAGGGCTCGTCGTCGGGCCGGTTGCCGAAAAATTCAGCGCGACGACTGGGTCGAGATCCCCTGTTGTGGTGGAGGTCACAACCATCACGAGCTTCAAGCAGGAAGGCTGCAAACGCCTCAATGTTCGGTTGAAGCAAGCCAACGTGCCGACGAAGGACGGCAGAATGACTGAGTTCGGCGTCGACTATGGTATCAATTTGTGTCGTGATGGCAGCCCGCCGACCGAGGGGATAGATCTGGAGCAGGTTGGGGACGTGCTCCGCCGACGGTAACCGTCTTAGTCCCGCCCGGTTTTTTCACCAGCAACTTGACCTCCGCAGAAAAGTAGTCAATGATTGACTTTGTATTGCTTACTAACTAGACTAAGCGCATTTGGTCAATAGTAAGCAATATGCGCCGCCAGGAAGACAAATTCGTTTCCAGCGAGGTCACGGCTGCCGCCAAGCGGCTCGCGCCCGTCATCCGGACGGCCCGCCTTGCCCGCAACATGACCCAGGCGGCGGCGGCGGAGCGTGCCCGGATGTCCGCCTACACCTGGATGAAGATCGAGCGGGGCGACGTTTCCGTGAGCATGGGCGCCTGGCTTTCCGCGCTGGAATGCCTGGGGCTGCTGGATGCGCTCGCGCTGTCCCCCGGACTGTCGGTTCAGCCGCGGGCCGAGGCGGTTCGCCTGCGCGCGCGTCCCAGCGCCGCCAAGCGCGACGCCTTTGACTTCTGATCGCCATGAGCTGGGAAGGCTACCTCTTCATCTATCTGCCGGGTGAGCTCGAAGCCGTCCCGGCGGGCAGGCTCGTCCTCGAGGAAACGGGGCCGGATTCCACCGCCAGCCGCTTCGGCTACGGACGCCGGTATCTGGCCCGGCCCCATGCCGTGCCGGTCGATCCGCAGAGTCTGCCGCTTTCCTGCCTGCCGGGCGACGAGGCGACCTATGAGCCGCTCCATCCGCCGCTCTTCGGAGCGGTGCGCGATGCCGCTCCTGACTTCTGGGGACGGCGCGTGATCGAGGCGCGGCTCAAGGTGCCGCCCGACTCGGTGCCCGAGTCCGTCTATCTGCTCCATGCCGGCCCCCATCGTTTCGGTGCCCTCGACTTCCGGCCGTCCATGGACAGCCCCGAAGCGGCCGGCCTCTTGCCGCCAGTTGCCCAACTGAACTACCTGATGGAGGCTGTCGAGCGCGTCGAGCAGGGCCTGCCCGTCCCCGCGCAGCTGGAGCCGATCTTCACGGGCGGCACCATGGGCGGGGCGCGGCCCAAGGCCCTGGTCATCCATCGCGGGGAGCAATACCTGGCCAAATTTCCGGCCCGGAACGACGGCTTCGACGTGCCGGTCGTGGAGCGGGCCTGCCTGGAACTCGCGCGCCGCGCGGGCCTCGATGTGCCGCCGACCGATCTCGTGAGGCTGGCGGATGGCCGCGCGGTGATGCTTATCGAGCGCTTCGACCGGAAAGCCAGGGGAGAGGGGTTCGTCCGCCGGCATGCCGTTTCCGCGCTCACCCTTTTGGCCAAGGACGAGTCCGAATCCCTGGGCGCGCGCTACGAAGAAATTTCCGAGCGTATCGGCCGCTTCGGCGTCGACGGCCAGGTGCAGGCCGACCGCAGCGAACTCTACGGCCGCATCGCTTTCAATATCCTCGTTTCCAACGACGACGACCATCTGCGCAACCATGCCTTCGTCTGGGATGATGCCGGAAAGGGTTGGCGACTCTCGCCGCTCTACGACGTGGTGCCGCGGCCCCAGATGGCGGCAGAACGGTATCTCCACCTGTCCGTCGGTCCCCGGGGACGGCTCGCAATGCTGGACAACCTCCTGGAGGCCCATGGCGCCTTCGGTCTGTTGAAGCGGGAAGCGGCGGCCATCATCGAACGCGTCGCCTCGGTCACGCGCGAATGGCGGGTGGTCTTCGATGAGCTCGGGGTGCCGGATGACCAGTGCGAGAAGGTGGCCTCCGCTTTCCGGCGTCCCAGGGATGTCGGGCTGGAAGCCGTCGAGAAGGTTCTGTGATGCGGCCCGGGGCGCAGGGCGCATCCCCTTTCAGCCCAACATGGCCTTGAGGTCCTTGAGCATCAGGAACAGGTGATACGGATCGGTCGGGCTGGGCTCGAATTCCCAGGATTCGTACCAGCGCCGCGCCGCATCGTCCTTGGCATGCACCAGGAGGCAGCGAATGCCGGCGATGTCGGCGGCCTGCGCCGTGCGCAGCAGCGCATCCTTGAGCAATGCCCGGCCCAGGCCCCGCCGCTTATGTTCCTTATCCACCGCGAGCCGGGTCAGGATCATGACCGGCACCGGGTGACGCGCCAACCCCTTCATCACCCTCGACGGCGCGGCTTCCGGATCGACACTGCCGACGGCGAGGCTGTAGAAGCCAACCACCACGTCACCCTGGCAGCAGACGTAGGTCTGCGCGCTGTTGGCCTTCTGGTTGACGAGGGCGTAGCGCTGCAGGAACTGGGTCAGCGCATTCTCGCCGCAGTCGAAGGCATCGACCTGATCCGTTGCCGCGAGTTTGCGAACGGGCGAGTAGCCACCGCTCAATCGAGCACTCCGGGCTCGCTCAGCAGCTTCTTCAGGCGCGGCTTGCTTTGCACCGGTTGATCCAGCGCTTCCTGGAACGCCTGCCACTGCGCATCGCTCAGCACGAACTGGCGACGATCTGCCAGCGTCTGGGCGGCAGCCGTCACGCCCGCGTCGAGCAGGAACTCGCTGACGTTCTTGTGGGACGCGCGCGCCGCTTCTTGCAGCAGTTGCTTGACCGGCGTGCTTGCGCGGACATCGATGCGTTCGGTCTTGGAAAGATTCGGGGTGCTCATGGATGGCCCCTCCTGAATTTGAATGGCTTCATTATAGATGTCCGGACATTGTACTGACAATCCGTGTCTTGTCTCGACTCTCAGTCATAGGCAGCCAAGTCTGTCGAGGCCCGGATTCGAGAACAAGCCGATAGCGGCGGACAGACGGGCCCCATCTTGATTTGCGCAACCAAAGCCATATTTTTCGTAAGGGAATGCTCGTCGGCTACCGGATGTGATGTGGCGCGAGCATATTTGAGGCATTGCGGCCGTTGTGTGGAAAAAATGGTTCGGCGCGGCCGTGTCCATCATTCAAGCGAAAGGAGAAAACCATGAACCTTGACATGAAGAAATGGGCTCCGTGGAACTGGTTCAAGAAGGAGCAGGACGCCGAGCAGGGCGCGGGCAACGTGCCCGTGGCAAAGACGAACGTGCCGATGAATCCGCCGTCGTCCTCGCTCGACCCCTTGCTGCAATTGCATCGCGAGGTGGATCGTCTGTTCGACGATGCGTTCCGAGGTTTCGGCGCGCGGTGGCCGCGCCTGACGCTGCCGACGGTGGCGACAGAGTGGCGCGGCTTGCTGCGCCCCGCGCTCGACATCCAGGAGTCGGACAAGCAGTACCGGATCACCCTGGAAGTGCCGGGCGTCGAGGAAAAGGACATTCAGGTCACCCTGGACGATGATGTGCTGTGGGTCCGCGGCGAGAAGCGCCAGGAACAGGAGCAAAAGGAAGGCCAGTATCACCGTGTCGAGCGCAGCTACGGCAACTTCCAGCGCGCCTTGAACCTGCCGGAAGACGCCAACCAGGACACCATCAAGGCCTCGTTCAAGAACGGCGTGCTCACCGTCACCATCGACAAGCGTGCGCAGGCTGCAGGGCAACGTGGTCGCGCTATCCCGATCAATTGAATTGAAATGGAGGCGACGCCATGGTTTCACCCATTCTCTCCGCCATCGAAGGTAGGCAGCTGGTTCGTGACCGTCACGGCGATCTGGTCGAGATCGAGCCTTGGTCGCGTGACGTTGCGCGCTCCATCGCCGAACGGGAAGGGCTGACGCTGGACGACGATCACTATCGCGTCCTGGAGTTCCTACGCGTGTTGGCGCTGGATCAGGGCGGTCTCGCCCTGCCCGCGCACAAACTTCTGCGCATCCTTGAGCAGCAGTTCGCCGACGCGGGCGGGGGCCGCTGGCTCTACATGCTGTTTCCGGGTGGCCCCCTGCGCCAGGGCATGCGCCTTGCCGGCCTGCCCGAGCCGGACGACGTGGAGGATCCGTCGTTCGGTTCGGTGCGCTGAGACCTTTTAGATCGTGACGTGTTGGACTTACGAGCCGAGGGCCAATGCAAGATGACCTCTCCGCTTCACATCGCTTGCCCATATTGCGACAGCATCAACCGGGTGCCGGCCGACCGTCTGACCGAGCGGCCCAACTGCGGCCGCTGCCATCGGGCGCTGTTCGAGGGGGTGCCCGTGGCGCTCACGGGGGAGAATTTTGCCCGCCACCTCGAGCGCAGCGACCTGCCCCTGCTGGTGGACTTCTGGGCGCCCTGGTGCGGCCCCTGCAAGATGATGGCGCCGCAGTTCCAGCAGGCGGCACGCCTCCTCGAGCCGCGCGTACGCCTGGCCAAGGTCGACACCGAGGCCGAACCGGAGCTTGGCGCCCGCTACGGGATTCGCAGCATTCCAACCTTGGTGCTATTCAGCGGTGGGCATGAACTCGCACGGCAAAACGGTGCGATGGGCACTCAGGACATCGTGCGCTGGGCCACGGCACAGCTCGGTTGAATCATGCAGCCCTCAGGCTCCGGGCTGCAAGGTGACCGCCACCTCGTGTGTGCTGTTGCCGCGGCGCACGGTCAGCGTGACCGTGTCGCCCACCTTTAAGTCGTCGAGCCGCGCCAAAAGCTTGGGCAAGGAATCCACGGTCTTCCCTTCGACGGCGAGGATCGCGTCGCCGGGTTCGATGCCCATCGACGTCATTCGCACCCCCGTGAGCCCCGCTTTCTCAGCCGCCGAGCCCGGTGCGACACGCAGTACGAACACCCCCGCGATGCCCGTGGCGGCCACCAGACGGTGGTTGAGCGTCTCGTCGGCCTCGATGCCGAGTGCTGGACGGATGTAACGGCCGGTTCTGATGAGCTGGGGCACGACGCGCATCACCGTATCCACCGGGACGGCGAAGCCAATCCCGGCGGAAGCACCCGAGGGACTGTAGATGGCGGTGTTGATGCCGATCAAGCGTCCGGCGGAATCGAGCAGCGGCCCGCCCGAATTGCCGGGATTGATCGAAGCATCGGTCTGGATCAGATGCTCGATCGGCGGTCCGCCCCGTTCGTTGGGCAGCGAGCGATCGAGCGCGGAAACGATACCGGCGGTCAGCGTCCAGTCGAGACCAAAGGGATTGCCGATGGCGAACACCTTCTGGCCGACCTTGAGGTCGTGGCTGGTGCCGATGGGTACCGGTGGCGGGCGCTTGAAGCCGACACCGATCTTGAGCACCGCAATGTCGTGGGCCGGCGAAGCGCCGACAAGCGTGGCCGGGTAGTCGCGACCGTCAGCCAGCTTTACCGTGGCTTGCGAGGCGCCTTCAATAACATGGAAGTTGGTCACCACGTGACCGGCTTCATCCCAGACGAAACCTGAGCCGGTGCCGCGCGGCACCTCGAACACGTTGCGTGTCCAGAAGTCCCGCACCCGTTGCGTGGTGCTGATGAAAACCACCGAATCGCGGGCGCTTTCGAACAGGTCGATAGTGGTTTTTTCGTCCGACGCCAGGTCGCCGCGAGCGATGACCGTGCGTGGGGCGCCATCCCGCGGCGCGAACCAGGCTTCAATGGCGGGCAGGAATTGCCACAGGAGCATGAGGGCGGCAAGTGTTGCGGAGACGATGAGCCAACGACGGACAAAACGATCCGGTGGCGGAGGGTTGGAAACGTAGGGCATGAGATGTCCTCGGAACGGGAATGGATCAGCGCCACAGCCCGCCAGTGCGCCAGCGCGGCGCACGCAGCGGGGTCTCGAACATGAAGGCATCGGTCGGCCATTGCGGTAGGGGCGGTGCATGTGCCGCCAGCTCGGCAAGACGCGCGATGCGTTCGTGCGTGGCCGGATGGGTGCGCAGCCAGGATGGTTCGGGGTTGCCCCAGCCCGGCAGTAGCCAGGCGCGCCAGCCGCGGCTGACCTGTTCTATCTTGGCGAGTGCCGAAGCCAATCCCGCCGGATCGCCGGTGAGCCGCGCCGCGGCGAGGTCGGCGTCGAACTCGCGCGTGCGCGACAGCCCGAGCTGCGCCAGGAGCGCCAGCTGCGGCGAGAAGGCTAGCGCCACCAGCCCCCACAGATTGATTCCGACGGACCCGGCCAGCACGAAAGGCAGCATCACGAGCAGCATCAACTGTCCCGTCATCGCCAGCAGGTGAGTCAGGCGGCTGATGTAGTCGGCCAGTCCCATCACCCGCAGGTCGTGGTGCGCGATGTGCGCTACCTCGTGGGCGAGCACGCCGGCCAGCTCGCGCGGCGAGAGCGAGCGCAAGAGGCCGTCGGTGAGCGCGATGGCGGCGTGCCGCGACGATCCGACGGCAAAGGCATTGACCACGCGGCTGGCCACGTAATGGGGCGCCGGCACGGCCGGCAGTTCCGCGCGCCGTGCCAGTTCGCGCAGCATGCGGTGGATCGCCGGGGCCTCATCGATGCCGAGCGGCCGCGCGCCATAGAGCCGCAAGGTCAGCGCGGTGGCGGCGGCCGGCTCAATGGCGAGCGCCAGCACGCCGGCGAAGAGCGCGAGCCACAAGCCGCTTTCGCCAAGGATCAAGCTGCCGGTGAAGGCGCAGATGCCCAGCAGCGCCAGAATCAGGACGACGGTTTGCAGCCAGTTGGCGACCCGGTGCCGGTGCCAGCCGGCAGAGCCGATGCCACGCATTCAGCCGCGCCCCGCTTCGCAAGATATCAGACGCCGACAGGTCTTCTCGGTCTCGTTCTGGCTCGCATCGCGCGCCATCCCGAGCGTGGCGTAGTAGTCGGGAAGCCACATCGACGTCGCCCGGAGGTAAGTCTCGCTCATGCCGGAACCATGGCATCAAGTTCCGCGATGTCCGCTATCGGGGGCGCCGGCCACCGCATCGCTGCCGGCCGGCTTTTCGCGCAGCGAACGCAGCTCGCGCCGCAGCTTATCCAGTTCATCCCTCCAGGCTTCTGCATCGTCGTAATCGACGAACTTCGGGTAGTGCTGATGGGCCGCGTGGATGCGCCGTGCGTACTTGATCGGGCACCAGTATTGCTCGGTGCGCGCCGCCACTTCGCGGGTGTAGGCGGCGACGCCGTTGCCATAGCTGCAATAAAAGCAGTTGAAGCGTTCGATCAGGTTCAGGTAGGGCAGGCTTTCTCGCCCGAAGACGACGTAATCGGAGCGCCGCACCTTGGGAATTCCGTAGACCGGGAAGCAGATCGCCTGGTAGACGGTGACGAAGACGTCCATCAGGACGAACGGCACCCATCCCAGGTAGATCACGGGAGCGGTGAGGATGACCAGCGGGCGCGCACGGCTCAGGAAGCGCCACAGGCCGATCTTGTAGCGGCGCTGGCGGCGGCGCCACTCGCCCTTGAGTTCGAGGCGCTGCCGCTGCCATTCCTCGCGAGCCTCGCGATAGACCTCCTCGACCTCTTCCTGGAGGGCGCCGATACGTGCCAGCAATTCTTCGATGTGTTGTCTCATGGATGCGGGTGGGAATTGGGGGGGCGCGTCCGGCGCGCCCGCAGGCTACTCGATGCGGATGGCGTTCACCCGCGGCTATCGGCGATTTCGACGTTCATGCCGCGCTCGTCCATGCCGAGAACCTCCTGTCGGGCGACGAGCCGCCGGTCGCACGCAAGAGCATGTGAGAGCGCGGCGGCTCACTCCTACTCCACGCGAATCTCGACCTTGCGCGGCTGTGCATGGGCGAGCTTGGGAATCCTCAGCTTCAGAACCCCCTGGTCGAATTCGGCGGTGACCTTCTCGGTATCGAGTTCCTTGGACAGCGTGAACACCCGCCGGTAGCGCGGCGAGGCGATCTCGACATGGGTCGATTCCATCCCCTCGGGCATATCGAGCTTCATTTCGCCCTCGATGGTCAGCGTTTCGGCTTCGACCTGCAAATGCAGCTTGTCCTTGGGGACGCCGGGCAGGTCGGCGGTCAGTGTGATGCCGCCGGCATCCTCGAACACATCGACCGGCGGCAGCAGGGTGGTCTCGGCCGGTGCGGGGGCATTCTTGTTGGCGGTGGTCGTGTCGCTCATGATCTGCTCCTCGTTTCATTGAATGGCGATGCGGCGCGGCTGCGCGGCTGCGCGGCGCTGGATGCTGACATGCAGCACCCCGTCGCGGTAGCGCGCCGACACGGCGTTTGGATCGATGTCGTCGGGCAGCGTCAGCACGCGCCGGAAGCGGCCGGCGAAGCGCTCGTCGATGTGCACGGTCGCCTTGCCGTCCTGGGGCGGCAGATCCACCTTGCGCTCGCCGGCGATGGTCAGCACACCCTTCTCGATCTGGACGTCGATGCCGGCCGGGTCGAGGCCGGGGGCGAAGGCGTAAATCTCGACCGACTGCGGAGTGTTGCCGATATTCATGGCCGGAAAGCCGCCGCGGGCGAAACCGCGAATGCTCGGCGACAGGTCGTACGACTGCTGGAGTTCCCGTTGCAGCCGATCGAGTTCCGCGAACAGATCGCGCGGAAACAGGGTTCTGTAGAACATGGAATCCTCCTTGACGAAGTAACGGATGCCGAAGATCGGTATCCCTGCGGCCGATATAGGATTCAGCCGTCAGGTTTTCAAGACCTTGAAACGACATTGGTCTTTCCTTATCTTGGAGGTATCGTGTCGGCAACGCATTGCGGAGCAAGGTTTTTCGATGCAGTTCAAGGACTATTACCAGATCCTCGGCGTACCCCGGAACGCCACGGCCGATGACATCAAGAAGGCCTTCCGGCGGCTCGCCCGCAAGTACCATCCGGACGTGTCGAAGGAGCCGGATGCCGAGCGGCGCATGCAGGAGATCAACGAGGCCAACGCCGTGCTCTCCGACCCCGAGAAACGCGCTGCCTACGACCAGCTGGGGCAGGGTTTCCGCCCAGGACAGGAGTTTCATCCGCCGCCCGGCTGGGACGCCGGCTTCGAGTTCTCGGGGAGCGGGTTCTCCCCTCAGGACATGGCCGGCTTCAGCGACTTCTTCGCCGAACTGTTCGGCCGCATGGGGCGGGGTGCGCGCGGCTTCGGCGCGCAGGGCCCGTTCCGGGCGCGCGGCGAGGATCATCGCGCCAAGGTGCTGCTGGACCTCGAGGACAGTTTTTCGGGACCGGTCAGGCAGCTGTCGCTGCGCGTTCCGCAGTTCGATGCCGGCGGTCGCCTCGTGGCGACGACGCGCACCTTGAACGTGAAGATCCCCAAGGGCGTGCGTCCCGGACAGGTGATCCGCCTGGCGGGGCAGGGAGCGGCCGGCGCCGGCGACGGGGAGGCGGGCGATCTGTTGCTGGAGGTGGCGTTCCGCCCTCACCCGCGCTTTCGCATCGACGGCGCCGATCTGCGCATGGATCTGCCGGTGGCCCCTTGGGAAGCGGCGCTGGGCGCCGTGGTCGCCGTCGATCTGCCCGATGGGAGCCTCAAGGTCCGCATCCCGGCGGGGGCGCAGAGTGGCCGACTGTTGCGCGTCCGCGGCAGGGGGATTCCAAGCAATCCACCGGGCGACCTGCTGCTGGACATTCAGGTCGTCGTCCCGCCGGCGGACACGCCGCGGGCGAGGCAGTTGTACGAAACGATGGCGCGGGAACTGGCGTTCGATCCGCGCAGCGACCGCAGGGGGTGATCCATGCTCGACGACGACATCCTCATCGGCAGCCTGATGGAAGACAGTTGGCTGACGCTCGAGCAGGCCGCGAAGGCCTGCGCGGTGGAACCGGACTGGCTGCTAGGCCATATCCAGGAGGGCTTGTTCCCCCACGCCGAAAGCGTTGCCGGCGTCTGGCGGTTCTCCGCCGCGGCTATCCTTCGCGCCCGGCGCATGCGGGACCTGGAGCGCAACTTCGAGGCCGTACCCGAACTGGCGGCGTTGATGGCCGATCTGCTCGAAGAGCTCGACTGTCTGCGCGCCCGGCTCGGATGACGGCAGACCGAGGTATTGAGATGAGGCGGCCAGGAACGCGGCGATCGTCTGAAGGTTCATTGTCGTCACTCCCATGGTTGTCTGCATCACCGGCAATAGATCGAGCGAATCGCCGGGAGTTCAAGGTCCGGGGCAACGATTGCGCGGCGCCATCGCGTTTGGTAGATTTTTCCCGGCCTTAGCGTCTGCCAGGAGGTTCGCATGGACATGTTCGGCACCATCTCCACCCAGATCGACGCCATGAACCTACCGCTTTTCGCGGTCACGCTGACGGCGGTCCCGCGCCGCCGGACGCCTGTGTTGTTGATGCTGCATTGGCATGCGTTCCGCTCCGCTGACGCGTCTTCCGTCCGGGCCGCGCGGCGCGGCCTCGATCCGGTGCCGGCGTCGGGTCTGCAGATCAACCGGGACTGGCGGGAACTCGCCGAACTCGACGAGTCCATGCTGGATGCCGCCTGGCGACTCGGCGCCTGGGAGCTTTTCCGCGAGGAGCGGCACGGCTGCAACCGGGTCGGCGCCTCGGACCGGGAGGCGCTCGAATGTCGTCAGGCCTTCGGCGACGATCCCTTGCGGGACCCCGGCAACACCTCGATGGTCGCGGAAGCCCCCGACCGGGAGGACATGATGCATTTCGCCGCCCGCGTCGGCTATGTCCGCTGGACGTTCCGGCCCGTAAGGGGAGGTGTCTGGCGGGCGGTCGCCGCGGACGACACCTTGGCCTACGACGGCAGCCGCGCGCCACCCTGTCCCGTGGGCGCCCGGCCGCCCGCCGCAAGCCGTACCGGCCAGACGCATTACCGCCTGGGACGCATCGACCGGCTGATCGTGCCTGGCTGACACCGTAGCGGGTCTTGAAATCCCGCGACCCGGATCCCATTTCACCGTCCGGCGGCCGCCCCAGGGGCGCGCCGTGCCTGCTGTGACCGGCGACGGGCCGCGCGCGTCGCCGCGACACGCTTTCCAATAATCTGACCTTAAGGAGATCGCTTATGCAGATACGACCCCTTTACGACCGGATTATCGTCAAGCGGGTGGAACAACAGAGACAGACCGCATCCGGCATCGTCATTCCGGACACCGCCACGGAGAAGCCGGAGCAGGGCGAGGTGACCGCCGTCGGCAGCGGCCGCCTCATGCAGGACGGCACGGTGCGTCCGCTGCAGGTCAAGACCGGGGACCGCGTGCTCTTCGGCAAGTACGCCGGCCAGACCGTCAAGCTGGACGGCGAGGAATATCTCGTGATGCGCGAGGAGGATGTCCTCGGCATCATCGAAACGGATGCCGCCTCGATGAAGAAGGCGGCCTGACCCCGACGACTTCACTGGAGACAAGACATGGCAGCAAAGGAAGTCCAATTCCATGACAACGCCCGCGCCCGCATCGTCAAGGGCGTCAACATCCTCGCCAACGCCGTCAAGGTCACGCTGGGTCCGAAAGGCCGCAATGTCGTGATCGAGAAGAGCTTCGGCGCTCCGACCATCACCAAGGACGGCGTCTCCGTCGCCAAGGAGATCGAGCTGAAGGACAAGTTCGAGAACATGGGCGCCCAGATGGTCAAGCAGGTCGCCTCGAAGACCGCGGACGTCGCCGGCGACGGCACCACCACCGCGACGGTGCTGGCCCAGGCCATCGTCCAGGAGGGCATGAAGCACGTCGCCGCCGGCATGAACCCCATGGACCTCAAGCGCGGCATCGACAAGGCCGTATCGACGGTCGTCGACGAGCTGAGGAAACTGTCCAAGCCTTGCGCCGCCAACAAGGAGATCGCCCAGGTGGCCTCCATCTCGGCCAACTCCGATACGGCCATCGGCGACATCATCGCCAAGGCCATGGAAAAGGTGGGCAAGGAAGGCGTCATCACCATCGAGGAAGGCAAGTCGCTCGACAACGAACTCGAGGTGGTCGAAGGCATGCAGTTCGACCGCGGCTACATCAGCCCGTACTTCATCAACAACCCGGACAAGCAGTGCGCGATCCTCGATGAACCGCTCGTCCTACTGCATGACAAGAAGATCTCGGCGATCCGCGACCTGCTGCCGGTGCTCGAGGAAGTGGCCAAGGCCGGCAAGCCGCTCCTGATCATCGCCGAGGACATCGAGGGCGAGGCGCTGGCCACCCTGGTGGTCAACGCCATGCGCGGCGTGCTGAAGGTCGCCGCCGTCAAGGCGCCGGGCTTCGGCGACCGCCGCAAGGCCATGCTCGAGGACATCGCCATCCTCACGGGCGGCACCGTCATCGCCGAAGAGACCGGCAAGCAGTTGGAGAAGGCGACCCTGGCCGACCTGGGCCGCGCCAAGCGCGTCGAGATCCACAAGGAAAACACCACCATCATCGACGGCGCCGGCAAGGCCGATGCCATCCAGGCGCGGATCAAGGCTATCCAGAAGCAGATCGAGGACGCTACCTCCGACTACGACAAGGAGAAGCTGCAGGAGCGCGTCGCCAAGCTCTCCGGCGGTGTCGCGGTGATCAAGGTCGGCGCGGCCACCGAGGTAGAGATGAAGGAGAAGAAGGACCGCGTGGACGACGCCCTGCATGCCACCCGCGCCGCGGTCGAGGAAGGCATCGTTCCCGGCGGCGGGGTCGCCCTGCTGCGCGCCCGTGCCGCGATCAAGGCGCTCAAGGGCGACAACGCCGACCAGGAAGCTGGCATCCGCATCGTGCAGCGCGCCATTGAGGAGCCGCTGCGCGCCATCGCCGCCAACGCCGGCGACGAACCCTCGGTGGTCATCGCCAAGGTCGAAGCCGGCAAGGGCAACTTCGGCTACAACGCCGCGACCGGGGCCTACGGCGACCTGCTCGAAATGGGCGTCATCGACCCGACCAAGGTCACCCGCACCGCGCTGCAAAATGCGGCCTCTGTCGCCAGCCTGATCCTGACGACCGACGCGACCGTCGCGGAAGCGCCGAAGGAGGAAAAGGCGGCAGCCCCCGCGATGCCCGAGATGGACTACTGACCCTCTCCGGGTTGACTTGACTCCGGGGCGGGGCATCCCGCCCCTCTTTTTTTCAAGACCGCTGCTGGGGGGAGTGTGGAACGATCGCCGCTGTTGTTGGCAGTTGCCTCGGCTTCTATCTGTTGAGCTTGACATCTATACGTGGCAAACTATGCGCATTTTCTAGTTGTTGACAACGCAAATGTCTGCCGTCATTGCCATCCAATACACTCAGGATCAGATGCGTACCCTGACCGGCGTGTCCGTCGAGACGGTGCGGCATTGGCGTAAGACCGTGCCTTACTTGGCGTCGAAGACAGGGAAGGCCGCACGGTTCACCTTTGCTGATCTCCTCGGCCTAGCGGTCACCAACGAACTGGTTGGCTCATTGGGCGTACATATTGGCACAGTCAGCGCTGGCGTCGACGCGTTGTTTCGGTTGCTGGCCACCAGTAGCGCCCTGGCACTGAATGGGGCCGTGGCGTTTGTGACACCTACTTCGGCGATCCTGCGCGACACCATCGGCCTCGAGGGAGTTGGCCCGGCGCCAACGCAACCGACTCTCATCATCCCGCTCGATCCTTTAATCACGCGGCTTCAACAGCATATGCTGCCGGTCATGCCAACGCAAAGGCAAATAGCGTTACCGTTTCCGCCCGAGGCAATTCGGAGTAGGGCGTGAACACCGCGACCTTGGAACATGTGCTTGCTGCAACCGGCTTCATGCCGGACGGCCAACCCGCGCGTGGTCTTCGCCTGGGTGCTGAGGCTCGGGCCTTACGCCACGGCCGCGTTTTTGCTCCAGACGCGCTGTGGCGAAGTGCGTCGTCGTTGACCGTCTACTTCAAATTCGAGCAAAGCACGCCTACAGACGATCTGGTCAGCCAGTGGCGACGAGAGGTCTGGAACGAGGGGTTCGCGCCATTGCTGTGGGTGATCTCGCCACAGCGTATCGACCTGTACAATGGTTTCGGCACGCCCGTGAAAGAAGATGATGCCCGGAGGCACCTGATCCGGCGTTTCGAAAACATCGACGCTTCGCTCAAGGAACTGGATGCGCTCGCCGGCAGACTGGCGATAGAGACAGGCCAATTCTGGGCCCAAGTGCCAGCTGTCGATCGCAAGACCAGTGTCGATCAAAAACTCCTGTCCGACCTTGGACGTCTCGAACGCGATTTAGTCGCTGCCAACCTCGCACGTGGTATGGCACAGGCTTTGATCGGGCGGGTGATCTTCACCCAGTATCTGATCGACCGCGAGATCGTCAGTGCGGCGCGGCTGAAGAAGATATGCGGCTACACCGCGTTGCCGGCGATCCTGTGCGACCGATCAGCGACGAGCAAGCTGTTCGAGTGGCTGGCCCAGACCTTCAATGGCGATATGTTTCCGCCCTCGTCGGTCAAGACGACACCCGCCGCTCATCACTTGACGCGGGTTGCCGAATTCCTCGAGGCCGTTGATCCGGAAAACGGACAGCTCAGCTTCTTTCCGTACCAGTTCGATGTCATTCCGGTCGAGCTCATCAGTTCGATCTACGAGCAGTTCGTGCACGCCGAGCCGCGCCCAGATGGAAAGCGCACGGAAGCGCTGCGCAACGGCGTACATTACACACGGCTGTCCGCGGTCTCGCTGATCCTAGATGAGGTCATGGACGGCCTGTCTGGGCGGGAGTCGGTGCTGGATTTGACGTGCGGCTCCGGTGTCTTCTTGGTCGAGGCGTTACGGCGCTTGGTCCATCGGCGCATGCAAGGTCAGGCACCCACTCGGGAGGTGATCCGCTCGACGCTCTATGAGCAGATCTACGGGGTGGACATCAGTGAAGCCGCCATTCGCGTCGCTGCATTCAGCCTGTACTTGGCGGCGCTTGAACTCGACCCCGATCCGCACCCGCACCCCCCACATTCGCTGAAGTTTCAGCCGTTGATAGGTCGGACCTTGTTCGTTAGCGATGCTCGGACCGTCGAGCTTTATGGAGAAGGGAAGGCGGCACTGACGACCCCGACGGGACTGAAGCAGTTCGATCTGATTGTCGGCAACCCGCCCTGGAGCTTCAAGGGACAGGCCGGAACCGAAGCACGGCGCAAGACCAGAACCGCGGGTGTGCCTGCACAGCCGCGGGGAGAGGGGCTGGACTTCGTGCTGCGGGCAGCTGAGTTTGCGCATGAGAGGACGCGCTTTGGCATCATTCTCAGCGCGACGCCGTTCTTCAGTCGCAGCGGAACAGGCATGGCAGCTGCCCTGCATGTCATGCGCGCCTTGGCCCCGATCACCTTGGTCAATCTGTCCAACTTATGCAGTTGGCTTTTCGAGACAGCAACCATGCCGGCAGTGATCCTCTTTGCTCGCCATCGGCCGACGCAGCGAGCAGATCAGGTCACGGTCGTTCAAATTCCGTGGACGCCAAACGGCGCGAGAACCCATTCGTTCGAGGTAGCGCCCAGTGATGTCATCAAGTTGAGTCTTGGCGAGATCGAAAAGCAGCCGTTGAAGTTGAAGGCCGCTGCGGTAGGTCGTCGCCGTGATCTCCTGTTGTTGGACGAGCTGACATCGGAGCATCAAAGCCTGGGCGAACGACTGGCATCACTCGATACGAAGTTCCGCGATGGGTTGACTCAAGGCAGCCCAGCGAACCAGACCCGCGATGCCCGTGAAATAAATGGCTTAGAGCTACTGCAGGCCAACGGCATGCAGCACTTCCGCATTCCTGACGACCTTCCGGCATACAGTTGTTCGAAGGCTCAGTGGCCCCGCTCGCGCGATACCTATCGAGCGCCTTTGCTGATCGTCAAAGAAATGGTGGTGGGTCATCCGCGAGCTACGGTTGCAGTAGCCGAGCGCGATCTTGTCTTTACCGATTCCTTCTTCGCTGTATCGCTGCCGGTAGCCCATAAGCAAACGGCGCATTTGCTCGCCGCAATCCTTAGTTCCGCACTAGCCTCGTGGTTCTTTGGTTTGACGGCCGCTGAGTTTGGCATCTACAAGCGAAAACTATTGATGCGCGACGTTGGCTTTCTGCCGGTTCCCGATTTCATAGCTGCTGCCAAGTCGCAAGCGGGGCAACGCTTACTGGAACTAGAGAATGCACTGCGTAAACGCGAAATCGACACGCAGCATTGGGATGCCCTGGATGAAGCTGTCTTCGACTTATACGGACTTAGTGACACCGATCGAGTCGTCATTCGAGACGGACTTCTGCGTGCCGGATGGCAATGGGAAAACGGCCGCGAGTTCTCTGCTGCAATTTCGGACAGTCATACCGAGGTTGCGGCGTATGCCAAGACCTTCCTCTCCGTCATGGCGGGCTGGCTCTCCGTTCGCAACAAGCGGCACATGCGCGCCGAAGTGCTCGACTTGCCAAGAAGTTCGGCCTTGCGTGTAGTGCGCTTTGTCCTGGAAGACGGACCGGGAGACTCCAGTGTAAGCGTTGTTGCGCCACAAGGTGACTTGAGCGATGTGCTGGCTCGGATTGGCAGACGCCTGAAAGTCAGGATTGCGACTGCGCTCACTGCAGAGCGTGAATTGCGAGTGCATGGCCGCAACGAAGTCGTGATCATCAAGCCGGCAGCGCGTCGCCATTGGATGGGCAGCGCAGCGTTGGAAGATGCCGATGCAGTGGTAGCGGAGAGCTTATCAGGGGGGAATGCTTGAGAATTCCGTATGAGCCCCCTCCAGCTTTGGGCAGAGAGTTCATCGAGCTGGGGCCTGAGATTGTCGCAGTCATCCTGATGACAGTAGCTAGCGGTTGGCGGTACGCATGTGCTGCCGCAGATATAAATGCCAATGCTGGCGAGGTTCTAATAACGGAGCGCTTGCGCGACGGAATGCGCCGTGTGCAGAAAGAAGCTCCAAAGGACTCGCCATATAAGCAGATTTGGGTACTGCCGGGTACTGAGTCACGATCCAAGAGCAGCGTGGTGCTGCCGGACGGGCGTACCGACATCCCGCTGGCGTTTGTCGAAATCTTTTTGCGCTTCGGCGAGCATGACCCGCATGCGATCATCGAATGCAAACGAATCGCCGGGTTGGATACCCACTTATGCCGCGAATATGTAGTCGAGGGCATGGATCGATTCATCCAGGAGAAGTACGGGGAGAACCATGCAGTTGGCTTCATGGTGGGTTACGTGCTCTCCGGTTCGCCGCCAGAATGTGCCGATGGCGTAAATGCTCACTTGAAACGGGTTTCGCGTCCAGCAGATCGCCTCGACCCAAGCGGCGTTAGTGACGGACCGTTTTGGCAGAGCTTGCACGCACGTCCTGAGCAGTCAATGCCAATACGTTTGCATCATGCGTTCCTTGAGTTTTCGGCTTCAGCTGCGTAGCCAATGTTGTGCTCTTCGCCAGAAATCTGTGGTTTTGAGGGGTATAAGGGACCTTTCGTACGGCCTTAATGGACGACTGGGGCGCTTGCACGGTGACTGGGGGCAATATGCCTGAAGTGCTGCGGTCCAGCCATGCAAAACCCTGGGCCGACTGCGACGCAGATGCGGAACGGCTCGACGTGTTCAATGGCTTTCTGCTGATCGCCAATTTCGACGCGCTCTTCGACCGGGGCCTCATCAGCTTCGATGATTCGGGGGTACCGCTGATCTCGCCACGACTGGCCCCGGAAGCCCCCGCGAAACTTGGCCTCACGGCGGATATCCGGCTGCGCTGGCAGGCGCCGGAGCACGCGATCCACCTTGCCTGGTACCATGAGAAGGTATTACAGGCGGGGTAAGCAGGCCGCTGCAATGGGAAAACGCATGTCCAATACCGCCGGTCTTCTCTCCGATTTGTATCAGCTCGTTCATGACGAGCAGCAGACCGCCAATCATCAGCTCTTTACCACCTGGGAGCGTCCCTTGTCGGACAAGCTCCAGAAGGGCATTACACAGGGCTTCGTCCGCATTGAACGCGGTCCTGAGCCGACGACGCTGTGGGCCTATCCCGACGATACCGAATCGCGCTTTCGGGAAGGCGATCTGCTCTGCCTGCATCAGGGCAATCCACTGGAACCGCTTTGCCGGGGACTCTCGTTCGAGCTGGAGGAAGACAATCGCTGGCTGCTGCGAGGAATACGCGCCGTTGCGGCCTTTAACGACTACATGGGCGGGACCTGCTACGTCGACCCCGACGCGATGGACCTCACCGGCTACTACAGGCAGACCCTGGAAGAGATCGCTACTTCCGCCGCCGGCAGGGAAACCCTGATGCCGCTGCTGTCCGGCCAGTTGGACATCGGGTTCGACGAGGGTGCGATGGCGGAAGCGATTCGCATCGCTCAGGCCGAAGGCTGCAACGACAAGCAGGCGGAAGCGGTCGGCTGGGCGCATGGCGCGCAGCATATAGCATGCATCCAGGGGCCGCCCGGAACCGGCAAGACCCGCGTGCTCTCGCTGATCGCCCGGCTGGCCGTGGAACGCGGCGAGCGGATTCTGATGACCTCGCACACCCACATGGCTATCAACAACGCCCTGAACAAGATTCACGTCCAGGGTGTGCCGGTGGTGAAGGTTGGCCGCGCCACGCAACGCAAGGGGCTCGATGACGCGATCCCGAACTTCGAAGGGCTCGACGGCTGGGAGGATCGCCCCACCAACGGCTATGTGGTCGGAGCTACGCCGTTCGCCACCTGCACGTCCCGCCTCGAAAACTACGGCTTCGACACCATTCTTTTCGACGAGGCCAGCCAGATCACTGTGCCGCTGGCGCTGATGGCCATGCGCAAGGGCAAACGCTTCATCTTCATTGGCGACCAACGGCAGTTGCCGCCCGTGCTCCTGTCTCGCTCCGTGCTCGACAAGGAGTCGCATTCGGTTTTTTCCCACCTGACCTCGCGCGAGGCCGAGCACCTGGTCATGCTGGAGGAGACCTACCGCATGAACCGCTGGCTGACCGACTGGCCGAGCCGGACCTTCTATGGCGGTGCCTTGCAGGCGGCCGGGAAGAACCGGGAACGGCGACTTCGGCTTTCCGGCATGCCGGCGCGGTTCTCCGCCGTGCTTGATGCTGACAGCCCGGCGGTTTTCATCCCGACGCCGGACACCTCGGCGCGGACGAAGAACTGGAAAGAGGCCGAACTGGTGGCGGACCTGGTTGAGGCCATCGCCGCCGGCGGCCTGCCGATGAGTGAGATCGGCATCGTTTCGCCCTATCGTGCCCAGGGGCGGACCATACGCACGCTCTTGGCAGAACGTTTCGGCCGCGAGGCGGCCCGGCAGGTGGTGGCCGACACGGTGGAGCGGATGCAGGGGCAGGAGCGCGAACTTATCATTCTGTCGCTGGCCACGGGCGACGAGGCGTTCCTCTCGGCGATCGCCGAATTCTTCTTCCAGCCCGAGCGGCTCAACGTGTCCGTCACGCGGGCGATGACCAAGCTGATCGTCATCGGCCCGGAAATCGGGGACATTCCGGACAACAACGGTAACGAGACGATCCGGCAGTGGGTGGCCTGGCATCGGGACATGATCAGCCAATGCCGGAAGGTGGCGTTGTAGGCATGGCGACGTTCATTCCGGAACGGGTCGGCGCGGTAAGCGCCCGCGGCATCCATATCAAGCGCACGCTCAGCACGCTCGATGACGATCATGTGGTGCGCACGCCGATCCGGCGCAGCGAGTGGCTGCCCGATTTCTTCGTCCAACATCCGAAGAACGGCTGGCTGGCCATCGCGGTCGCCGACACGCCGTTTTCCGCCCTGGCCGGCGACCAGTTGTTCGAGAACGAGGCGCGCGCCGCCTTCGAGAAACTGCTTGCCGACTTTCAGGCTTTTCCCGCCCTCCCTGGCACAAGCCGGGCACCTCTCGGAAAGCTGATCCTGATGTGGAAATGCAGCCAGGACGAGGTGCGAATGATCGCCGGACAGCATCTTGCGCGGTTCGGTATCCGTCTGCTCTCCAAGGCCCAGTTCCTGGAGCTTGGCGCCAAGCTGGTGCCGCGTCTACTTGAGCCCATCGACGCCGAGGCGGAGCAGGCCATTCTGAGCCGCTATTTTCCGGAAGCGGAAATTCACGCCACCTGCACGACCCGCCGCCATTTTTGTCGCGACAACTCGGCGAGGCTTCAGCGGTTCTTCCTGGATCACCAGCAGGAATGGGCGGCGAAACTCGACTTGGAGCCGCCCCCGGAACAGGCCGAAGCGGCAAAGGATCTTTCCATTCGCTTGGTGAACGGGGTGGCGGGCAGCGGCAAGACCCTGATTGCCCTCTCGCGCGCCCAGCTCCTGTCCGAGTTGTATCCGGATCAGCGAGTACTGGTGCTGATCCACAACACGCCGGTGGTTGCCGACATCAAAGCGAAACTGACTCGCACCAAGGGCGCGCTGCCTGGGAATCTGGAGATCGAAACCTTCTTCGGTTGGGCGCACCGCCAGTGGCGGAATCTCTATAAGAAACCGCTGAAACTGACCACTACGCCATGCGAGATAGAAGAACTGATCGCGCACTATCGGACCCGCTGGCCGGAACTGGGACAGCCGGAATCACTCCTGCGCGAGGAGCTCGATTTCATCAACGAGTCGCTGATTACCGATGCGGAGCGTTACTTCAACGCCAATCGTGCCGGCCGTGGCTTCGCTTTGAAACCAAAGGAACGGGCTGCGGTCTGGGAGTTGTTCCAGGCTGTGACGTCCACGCTCAACCGGAGTGGCCAGCGGCTGTGGAGTGCGGTTCCGCTCGAAATCTGCCAGGCAACGGATCAGACGGCCATGGAGAAATACGATCATGTCCTGATCGACGAAGCACAGTTCTTCGCGCCCTCCTGGTTTCAGGCGGTCCGGCTGGCCATGTGCGAGCGGAGCAGCCTTTTTCTTTGCGCCGATCCCAATCAGGGTTTCATGAAGAACCGGCTCAGCTGGAAGAGTGTCGGACTCGATGTGTCTGGCCGCACCAAGAAGCTGCGCCGCTCGTATCGTACGACGCAGGCGATTCTCGCCTCGGCGAACCGCATTCTCGCGCAGTATGCCCAAGGCGATCCGGATGATTTCCTGGTGCCCGATCTTTCTGGCATGGAACCCGGTGTCAAACCGATGCTGGTCTATACCGACTCGCCGCAGGACTCGGTGGACCGGCTCGTGAACGAACTCTCCGCCAATATTGAGGAGCGGACCATGGCATTGGGCGACCTGTTGGTCATCTACGGCGAGAATGTGCAGAAGGCCTTGCTGTATGACAGGCTGTGCAGGCGATTCGGCGCGGACAGCGTCTGGTGGCTCAACAAGAAGGAACACCGCAAGGCGCCGCCGAAGGGATGCGAGCGGGACTATCTGCGCCTGGCGAATCTCGAAACTGCCACCGGCCTGGAGGCTGGCGTGGTGTTTCTGATCGGCATGGAGAATCTTCTCTCAGGTAGTGACACTCCAAGCCTCGGCAAGGAGGTACAGGCGGCCGAGGTGGAAGAAAATGCCAGGAAGCTCTATATGGCGATGACGCGTGCAGGGCAGTACCTGATTCTTCTGTCTTCACAAAGAGTTCCGGCATTCATTGAAGACAGCTTTACACAGTTGGCCGATGCGCCAGAGCCAGCATGAATGCAGTGAGCGCGAGGAGGGAGCCCGGCAAAGGTCCCAAACGGTTATTGAGGATTTCCGATCTAAGCCATGTCCGTTTAACCTAGTGCGTCGTATCGTAGTTTAATTACGCCACGGCGATGCAAAATAAAAGAATTCCTCCAATTGGATCTGGCAACGACAGGCAAGAGCAAGAATTTTTTCGGCAGGGTATACAGCAGGGTATTGCGAAACTCGATGTGGAAAAACAATAGACAAATCAAGGCGCTTACTGCGCCATTTATGATAGAGTGGGAGTGAGGTAGCGACCGCGCGCATGAGCGCCACCCCGATGCTGCGCAACGTCGGCCTGCTGGCCTTCTGCCAGGCCCTGCTGCTGTGCAATGGCGTGACGCTGATCGCCGTGAACGGACTCGCAGGCCTTCGCCTCGCGCCGACGCCGGAACTGGCAACGCTCACCGTCACCGGCTACGTGGTGGGCACCGCGCTCACCACGCTGCCGGCCTCCTATTTCATGCGGCGTTTCGGACGTCGCAGCGGCTTCATGTTCGGCGCGCTGCTGGGCATTCTCGGCGGCGGCGTCAGTGCCCTGGCGGTGAGCATCGGCAGCTTCTGGCTACTCTGCTGCGGCACGCTGCTGGCCGGCACCTACAACGCCTTCGGCCAGCAGTACCGTTTCGCCGCCGCCGACATGGCGACGCCCGACTGGAAGGCGAAGGCGATCTCCTTCACGCTCGCCGGAGGCATCCTCGGCGGTTTCGTCGGCCCGGCGGTCGGGCAGTGGACGCGCGACCTGTGGGCGACTCAGTTTGCCGCCACCTACGCGATGCTGTCGGTGTTTGCCGTGATCGCCATGGTGATCGCCAGCCGCCTGAGGATTCCGGACATGGGCGCCGCGGGCGAGATGCACGGCGGCCGGCCCTGGGCAGAGATCGCGCGCCAGCCGGCCTTCGTCGTCGCGGTGCTGGCGGCGGCGCTCGGTTACGGCACCATGAACCTGCTGATGGCCGCGACGCCGCTCGCAATGGATATCTGCGGTCTGCCGTTCAGCGACGCGGCATTCGTGCTGCAGTGGCACGTCATCGGCATGTATGCGCCGTCGTTCTTCACCGGTACTTTGATTCGCCGCTACGGCGTGCTCAACCTCCTGTTCGTCGGCGCCGTGCTGATGTTCGGCTGCATCGGCATCGCCATGACGGGTGTCAGCCTGATGCACTTCTGGTGGGCGCTGCTGCTGCTCGGCATCGGCTGGAACTTCCTCTACATTGGCGGCACCACGCTGCTGACCGAGACCTACCGGCCCGAGGAGCGGGCCAAGGTGCAGGGCTCGAACGATTTCTTCGTCTTCGGCATCCAGGCCGTTTCTTCGGTCTCGGCCGGCGCGCTGATCCTCGGCTCAGGCTGGCAGACGCTCAACCTGCTGGCAATCCCCGGCGTAGCGCTAACCGCCCTCGCGACGGCGATCTTCTGGATGGCCCGCCGTCGCGCCGCCGCAGCGGCATGAAGGCCATTGTCATCGGCGCCGGCCCCGCCGGGCTGATGGCGGCGGAAGTGCTCGCCTCCGCCGGTATGTCGGTCGATGTCTATGACGCGATGCCGAGCGCTGGCCGCAAGTTCCTGATGGCCGGCAAGAGCGGTCTCAATCTCACGCATGCCGAACCCTTCGCGAACTTCATAAGCCGCTACGGAGAACGGCAAGCTTGGATTGCCCCCTGGCTGGAGGGCTTCGGCGCGGATGCGCTGCGCGACTGGGCGCACGGTCTCGGCGTCGAGACCTTCGTCGGCTCGTCGGGCCGCGTGTTCCCTAAGGAGATGAAGGCCGCGCCGCTCTTGCGCGCTTGGCTGCACCGGCTGCGCGCCGCCGGCGTGCGCTTCCACATGCGGCATCGCTGGCTTGGTTGGGACGGCGATGCTCTGGTGTTCGACACAAAAGTCGGCGCCGGCAGGACGGCGCACGCAGTCTCCCCTCCCGCGAGGGAGGGGCTGGGGGAGGGCGGGCAAATAAAAGTCGGCGCTGGCGGGACGGCGGTCATCCTCGCCCTCGGCGGCGGCAGCTGGGCAAAGCTCGGCTCCGACGGCGCCTGGGTGCCGCTGCTGCATGCGCGCGACATTGACGTCGCGCCGCTCAAGCCAGCGAATTGCGGCTTCGACGTGCCATGGAGCGCGCACTTTCGCGACAAGTTCGCCGGCCAGCCAGTGAAGTCGGTCGTCGCCTCGTTCGGCGAGATGCAACGGCAAGGCGAATTCGTCGTCACGCGGCACGGCGTCGAGGGCAGCCTGATCTATGCGCTCTCTGCCGCGCTGCGCGATGAGATTGCAGTGCAGGGCGAGGCCGTGCTGCATCTCGATCTCGCGCCGGGGAAATCGATCGAGCGGCTGACGCAGGAGATCACGCATCCGCGCGGCGCACGTTCGATGGCCAGCCACCTGCAAAGCCGTGCGGGCATCGCCGGCGTCAAGGCCGGCCTGCTGCGCGAATGTGCCGCCAAGGCGGACTACGACGATCCCATGCGGCTCGCCGCGACGATCAAGGCGCTGCCGCTGCGTCTCGTCGCGCCGCGCCCGCTCGACGAGGCGATCAGCAGCGCAGGCGGCGTGAAGGCCGAGGCGCTCGACGAGCGGCTGATGCTGAAGGCGCTGCCCGGCGTGTTCTGCGCCGGTGAGATGCTCGACTGGGAGGCGCCGACCGGCGGCTACCTGCTCACCGCCTGCTTCGCCAGCGGCTATGCCGCCGGCAAGGGCGCGCTGGCCTGGCTCCAGGCGAATCGTTCGAGCAAAGCCGAGAACTGATCTCCCGGCGGGGCGTCGATGCGGATGCGCTCGCCCGTGACGGGATGACGAAAGCGCAGGCTCGTGCAGGCCAGCAGCAGGCGGTGGCAAGAAAACTCGCGCTGGAAGAAGCGGTTGTGGATGCCCTTGCCGTGCGTCGCGTCGCCGATGATCGGATGGCTGATGTGCTTCATGTGGCGGCGCAACTGGTGCCGCCGGCCGGTGAGCGGCTCGAGCTCGACCAGTGCGTAGCGCGTAGTGGGAAAGTGCTCCACGGCGATCGGTAGCTCGATGGTCGCCAGCCGGCGGAAACGCGTGACGGCCGGCTGGGCTTCGGGGTTGGCGAGCAGATTGCCGTAGTCGTCGTGCTGGCGCGACAGCGCGCGATTGATGGTGCCCGACGCCGGCGGCCAGCCGCGCACCACCGCGAGATAGGTCTTTTCCACCTCGCCGCGCTCGAATTGCCGCCCTAGGATGCCGGCGGTGTCGGCATCGAAGGCGAACAGCAGCACGCCCGAGGTGCCCTTGTCGAACCGATGCGCCGGATAGACGTGCCGGCCGAGCTGGTCGCGCAGCAACTGCACGGCGAAGCGCGTTTCGTGGCGGTCGAGATTGCTGCGATGGACGAGCAGGCCGGGCGGCTTGTCGATGGCGACGAGATGGTCGTCGCGGTAAAGAAGGGCGAGCATGGGCGATAATTATCCCCTTTCCAGCCCGCAAGATTCCCATGCCCATCCAGTGGTTCCCCGGTCACATGACTTCGGCGCGCAAGAAAGCCGCCGAGACCATGGCCCGCACCGACGTCGTCATCGAGGTGCTCGACGCGCGCCTGCCCGAGGCGAGCAGCAACCCGATGATTCGCGAGCTGCGCCTCGCGCGCCAGCGGCCCTGCCTCAAGCTGCTCAACAAGGCCGACCTCGCCGACCCGGCCGTGACGGCCGCCTGGCTCGACTTCTATGCGAAGCAGCCCGGCGTGAAGGCCGTGGCGATCTCGTGCAAGAAAGCCGGCGACGCGGCACGGGTGCCCGCGCTGTGCCGGCAGCTCGCACCGCACCGCAACGACAACACCAAGCCGCTGCGCATGATGATCATGGGCATCCCCAACGTCGGCAAGTCCACGCTGATGAACGCGTTGCTCAAGAAACGCATCGCCGCCGTCGGCGACGAGCCGGCCGTCACCAAGAGCCAGCAGAGCTTCGACCTCGGCCCCGGCATGACGATCACCGACACGCCGGGCCTGATGTGGCCGAAGATCATGCACGATTCCGACGGCTACATGCTCGCCGCGAGCCACGCGATCGGCCGCAACGCAGTCATCGACGAAGAGGTCGCGACCTTCCTCGCCGGCATCCTTTTGGCGCGCTATCCGGAACTGCTGGCGCAGCGCTACAAGATCGATGTCGCGCAGATGGACGCGGTCGATGCAGTTGGAATCGTCGAGGCCGTGGCGAAGAAGCGCGGCTGCATCGTCAAGGGAAGGGGCGGGGAACTCGACCTGGAAAAGGCCGCGATGATCCTGCTCACCGACTACCGTTCCGGCGCGCTCGGCCGCATCAGCCTCGAAACGCCCGAAACGCGCGCAGCGATGCTTGCTGCCGCCGTATCGCCAGCGCCGACTTTGGCAGCGACGGAAGAGGACGAATGATGGACGAGCGCATCGTCGAACTCGAAGTCAAGCTCGCCTTCGCCGAAGACCTGCTCGAAACGCTGAACGCGACGGTCTATCGGCAACAGGAACGCATCGAACAACTCGAACGCGCGGTGCGCGACCTGCGCAAGCTCGTCGCCGAGGCCCTACCGGCCGAGCAACGCAGCCTGCGCGACGAGATTCCGCCGCACTACTGAATTTGGCGCCGTCCTACCGGCGCCGACTTTTGCAGACTGCCGCGAAACGTTGTAGCTCCCTCTCTCACCCCGGATAGCTACAATCCCGGCAGTTCGCGCTTCAGCAGTTCAATCGAGTTGTAGCTCCCTCTCTCACCCCGGATAGCTACAATCCAAGCGCTCGGAGTACATCGTTAATCCGCTGTTGTAGCTCCCTCTCTCACCCCGGATAGCTACAATCGCTGCAGACGCAGCAGCTACTCGCCGAACAGTTGTAGCTCCCTCTCTCACCCCGGATAGCTACAATCCTGGTTCCGGCGACATCAATAACCGTATTCGTTGTAGCTCCCTCTCTCACCCCGGATAGCTACAATCCAGCATGGCGTACTGATCGCGCGTGAGCGCGTTGTAGCTCCCTCTCTCACCCCGGATAGCTACAATCCCGGATCTTCTCGCTGCGGATGTCTCCGCGCGTTGTAGCTCCCTCTCTCACCCCGGATAGCTACAATCCCGGATCTTCTCGCTGCGGATGTCTCCGCGCGTTGTAGCTCCCTCTCTCACCCCGGATAGCTACAATCGGCAAGACGGAAGGCGCCGCAAAAACAGTCGTTGTAGCTCCCTCTCTCACCCCGGATAGCTACAATCGAGAGGATGCGATGGTCGTCCGCCCATTGCGTTGTAGCTCCCTCTCTCACCCCGGATAGCTACAATCGGCCTTGCGTGCCATGCCGCGCAGGTAGTCGTTGTAGCTCCCTCTCTCACCCCGGATAGCTACAATCCTAGTCCGGCGCGCAAATCTGCGTCACGCTGTTGTAGCTCCCTCTCTCACCCCGGATAGCTACAATCGATCGGTAACGGATCTCCAGAAGGAATCAGGTTGTAGCTCCCTCTCTCACCCCGGATAGCTACAATCCGCTGGCCTCGATTCCGACGAACTGTTTGCGTTGTAGCTCCCTCTCTCACCCCGGATAGCTACAATCCCTGAGCTGGTTTTCTGGCGCAGTCTTGCTGTTGTAGCTCCCTCTCTCACCCCGGATAGCTACAATCGCCAACCTCTACACCCTCATCGACCAGGGCGTTGTAGCTCCCTCTCTCACCCCGGATAGCTACAATCAAGGCCGCGCCGACTGCGCGGATCGGCTCAGTTGTAGCTCCCTCTCTCACCCCGGATAGCTACAATCGCTGCCGGCGACATGCCGAATTGCTGCAGCGTTGTAGCTCCCTCTCTCACCCCGGATAGCTACAATCTTCAGCATGACAAAGCGCTTACCGCCATTCGTTGTAGCTCCCTCTCTCACCCCGGATAGCTACAATCACGGTCGGCTCGGTAGAGGTGATGGCCATGGTTGTAGCTCCCTCTCTCACCCCGGATAGCTACAATCGTTGCGACGCTTGGCCAGGTTGCGCTTCTTGTTGTAGCTCCCTCTCTCACCCCGGATAGCTACAATCAGTCTCCCAAAACTCGCCGTCGACTTCGGTGTTGTAGCTCCCTCTCTCACCCCGGATAGCTACAATCTTCAATTCTTGGATGCTGTGCAAGGTCTTCGTTGTAGCTCCCTCTCTCACCCCGGATAGCTACAATCTGACTCAACCTCGATCCCCGTCTAGTCTCGACTAGGCGGGGATTTTTCTTTTCCATTCCGAATTCAGAAAAGCAGCATCTGGGTGGCATTGACCTTTTTTTCCTGAAAAAGCGGCATGCCGACCAAGAGGCGCATGCCCGCATACTGCTTCTCGGTGACGGTCATGCTGCGCACCGATCCCTCGGGCGGCAGGTTTTCGGCCAAACGCGCGAGATGCTTTTTCTCGGCGTCGATGCCGTTGAGGATGCGGCCATAGACCGACCACTGGATCATGTCGTAGCCGTCGTTGAGCAGGAACTTGCGGAACTGCACATAGGCGCGCTTTTCGGCCTTGGTGACCATCGGCAGGTCGAAGAAGACGAGCAAGCGCATGTATCGCCTCGTCTCGACGCCCATCAGTATTCCAGCCGGTGCGCCTGCAAGCCGACCAGGACGGGCAGATCGAGTTCCTTCGCGTCTTCCTCGTAAACCCGTACCAGGCTTTCCACGGCGTATTCGATGGCCGAAAGCGCCGACATGCGGCCTTGCGGCATGCCGACATCGACGTTGAGCAACGCCACCAGCGCCTGCTTGTCCGCTGGATTCAGGTCGCCTTCGGTCAGTGCCGCATGCTTGGCGACATGCAGGTCGATGAGGGGCCGGAAGGGTTCGATCAGATCGTCGGCGAGATTGAAGGCGTTCTGTTCGCTGTCGTGAAACAGGCCGATGGTCGGGTGCAAACCGTGCGCGACCAGCCCGCGCGCGATGGCGCCGCGCAGCACCGCATAGCCGTAATCGAGCGCGGCATTCGTCCAGCGCTCCTCGGCGCGGTGAAAGTCCTGGCCGTAGAGTTGCGCGAAGTAGAAGGCGGCGGCCTGCGCTTCCAGATTGTCCGGGTCGCCGGAACGGACGCGGCGCGCATAGGATTCGAGTCGATCCACACCCTTGCCGCCGCACAGCTTCAGGCAAGCCGCCTGGTTTTCGATCTTGCGGCGCACGATGCTCGCCCAGGCTTGCTTGGCCGTCGGTTTGGCAATGCCGAGCTGCTTGCGCATCATGCGCGTGGTGCGCGAGTGCGGCAGAAAGGGCAGAAATACGCCGGCAGGCTGGTGGTTGCAGCCGGTGGCGTAAAGCCCGATGCCGTATTCGGCGCAGGCCGAGAGCACCGGATGGGTAAGGGTGATCTCGCGGTGGTTGAGGACGATGACGGCGATGTCCTCGAATGGCACGAAGGCGGTTTCCTCCTGGTCGATGGCTAGCGAGTAATGCTCCCGCCGCAGTCGGGCGGGGCGGGAGATCATCACGCTACGCCAGACCACGGCGCTGCTCCGGCGGGGCGGGGTAGATGTTGCCGAGAGTGTCGACGTGGTGTTTTTCAACAGACAGGGCCATCTTTACGCCAATGCTTCTCATCAGACCATCCTTGCCGAAACTGGTATTTCGGTCGTGTCCCCAGAGATGGATGCAGGCGGTTGATCGGTCACAACCAGCGAAATATCCCAAACGAACGCCATCCTTTAGCTTTACCGTTACGAGGTCGTTCGGATACAGCGAAAAACAGAAGTCGAAGTGGTGGTCAACGACCGTCCATTCGGACTCATCTTTGGCCTGAACAATCGCCCGGTTCGGCAATTCCTTCGCCACCGCATGATGCACATATACCGGCACCAGATGGAACTTGCCGTCCTTCTTGTGGCGGAAGACGTCGACGCGCAGCATGGTGTCGTTCTTGGCGATGCCGCCGCGTACTGGAATGCCCGATAGCTTGTCGATAACCATCGTGACCGTGCGCACGATGGGTCCGGTCGGGTTGCCGTCGCGGTCGGGTTTGCGCAGCGGGTTGTCTTGAGGAAACGCCTTGTCGCCTTTCCCGCCATGCGCTTCCAGCCGCGCGCGGATGGCGGCGTAGAGTTTTTCGTTGCGATGCGGGTCGATCAGCTTGTCGAGGTCGGCGAGCTTGAGGCTGGCAAGCGACACTTTTTGCGTGACGCCGCCTTGTTGTTTGAGTCGCTCCGGTTGGGCGTAGATGGTGTCCTTGTGTGCCGCGCCGCCGTTGCGCCGTTGCGGCGCGCGTGAGACGAACAAGGGGTGCAGTGTCTCCAGCGCTTCCGCCGGATAGGTACCGTACATCCCCATTCTGTCGCGGAGTTCTGCTGTGTCGTCAATGTGCAAGCGCGCTTCGAGTTCCGCGCGGAAATGCGGCCACGGATCGGGGAAGTGGGCGTGCAGTTGCTGGAACATGGCGGGATCGACGATCTCGCCGGTTTCGGGATCGGGGAAGCCCTCGCGTACCTTGGACAGTTCCTTGGTGCGCGAATAGTCCGCGAGGCGCTTGACCATGCCGTGGCTGCACGCGGCGACCACGGCGGCGTCGAGGGCGTGGTGGCGGTCGCTGGCGCTGCGCACCTTGAGCAGGCCCCAGCGAGCGCGCAGGAAGGCGGTGGTCTGGCCGGAGAGCACCACGCAGCGCCGGTTGGTCTCGCCTGTCGCCGTCCCGCCAGCGCCGACTTTCGGCGCCAACTTCAGATGGCGCTCGACGTAGTTCTTGAAGAAGCGGCAGATATAGCGCGTGTCGTTGAGGTTGCGCTCGCGGAATTCCTCGGCGGCCTTGTCGCCGAAATCCTTGCGCAGCAGGCGGGTACGCTTGGCGAGCCGGTAGCTTTTGTTCGATTCGACCCAGGCGACGTAGTTGCGCCAGCGCTCGCCCTGCTCGCCGCCGGGGAAGGAGGTCAGGTATTCGTAAGCGGTGCGGTTCCCCTTGTTGCGGTTTTCTTCAGTCAGCACCAGCACCTTGTTGTTCTTGCCATCGTCGTAGCTGCGCGAGTAGGGCAGGGCGTGGTCGACTTCGGCGTAGCCGGTGTCGTGCAGCACGCGGTGCAGGTCGAGCGCTTTCAGCGAGTAGGCGCACTTGCCTTGTTGCTCGCGGTAGAGCTGGAATTTCTCGAATTCCCGGCTTTTCGGCGCGATGCCGTGTTCGGCGGCGAAGGCTGCCTTGTCCTTTTCGTTGCGCTCGCGGTATTCCTCCTGCGCCTTCTTGACCTTGTTGCGCTCGTCGAGCGGACGCGACAGGTCACGCGCCATCTCGATATGCACGGCGATGGGCGAGCCGTGGGTGCGCACCAGGGCGTTGAGCACCTTGCGCGCCTGGTTGAGGGCACGCAGCACAACCGGGTTGCGCGGTACGTCGAGATCGTCGTCGAAGACCATCCGCCCGTCCTTGTCGCGGCCTGAGTAGAGCGGGGGCAGATAGCGCGCCTTGTCGTCGCCCTTGTCGATCCGGCTGTGGTGCTCATATTCGGGTACGGCCGCGACGGCTTCATCGTAGCGAAGGCCGGCTTCCATGTGCGGAACGATCTTGCGCAGCGCCTTGAGCGAGAGCGCATGGAACTTGTCGAAGCTGATTTCGCCGAGCGCATCGATCATCGGTTGGCCGCCGGGCAGGTTCAGCTTGTGCAGTTCCGTTTCGACCTCGGCGTCGTCCTTGTAGACGGAAAGCACGCGGGCGATGTCGTCGAGCAGCTCTGGATTGCCGCCGGTCGCGGCGCCAGCCATGCTTTCCCATTCAGTTTCGAGGCCATTGGCCTTGAGCGTTTTGCTCAGGGCTTCCCAGGCAGGCAGTTTGACGAGGGTGTCTTTCTCTTTGTCCTCGGCGATGCCGGCGAAATTGAAATTGTCCAGTCCCGCCTTCTTGGTCAGCGCGGCGCGCAGTTGTTTGTAGTCGAGTTTCGCGTTCGCGTAGCCGTAGGGCAGGGGCAGCGCAACGTGGCGTTCCACTTCATTGAGCGGCCGCGTCTTGCCATCGACGACGATGCGCAGGTTGTTGAGCCGGGTCAGCCAGACATGGCGCTCTGCGGTGAAGCTGGCTTTCGGGGCACGACGTTGATCGCGTTCAAAGGTGCACCGCCCGACACGGGATAGCAATTCTTCGCCAGAAATCGCCGGATGCTGTTGCCAAAACAAGCCACTCTTGCGGTCGCCGTTGCCGAGAATCAGTGCTTCCAGATCGGCGCCGGCATGCGGGTTGCCGAGTTCGCGCTGGCGGCGGAACAGCATGGCCAGTTCGGCGGCAAGCAGCACGCGCGATAGTGCCTTGCCGTAGTCGCCGGCTTTGTTCCTTTGGGCGTCGGGGAATTCGGTCAGTACCATTTCGGCGGCTGTGCGATAGCCTTTCTCGCTCATACGTTGCTGAGTGTCAGATAGTCCTTTTTTGACCTTGCCGCCTTCGCCCTTGCTGTCACCTTCCGCTTTCTTCTCCTCGGCGCGGCTAATCCAGTGGAAGCCGCGATGCTTGCAGAGGTGGAAAATAACGCGCGCCCACTCGTCGGCGGTCAAGCAGCGGTCGAAGCTATCGACGCGTAAGCGCCAGGGCGAGACGGGGGAAGGACGCCGGATGTCGTCGATCTGCGCGATCAAGCCTACGCGTTTGAGCAACCGCGCCAGCTTGGTCAGGCGCCATGCGCGACGGCGCAGGCGACGACGCATCAGGCGCGCGGTGCGGCGTGCGAGGTTCAGCGATTCGCCTTCCTTGGCGGTTTCCGCCTTGTCGAAGCAGCGGACGCCGAGATCGACGATGCGGTTCTCTCCGAGCACGCACCACCCTACCGAGGCGATGCCGATGTCGAAACCGAAGGTCAGTTGCTCTGGGGTCTTGTCGCCCATGCGTTACTCCCTTATGATCTGTCCCGTTGTGGCTATCCGGGGTGAGAGCCGTTGCTACAATAAAGAATCGAAAGATTCTGTATCCAGGCCCGACGGGGCAACCCGCCGGGCCTTTCTATTATGCTCTCAGAATGTTGGAATGATGGATGGAAGTTGCCGGCCGAGCAGCGCAGCCTGCGCGACGAGATTCCGCCGCACTACTGAATTTGGCGCCGTCCCGCCGGCGCCGACTTTTTCCGGCCGAAGGTCAACGCGAGCAGTTGCAGCCGTTCATCCGGAATCGCTCGCATTCGAGGTCCATGAGCGACATGGTGGAGCGCACCTTGCCGCTGGTGCCGTCGAACAGGACGTAGAAGCGCGACAGCCGGCCCCAGTCCGGGCAGTAGAGCCATTCCCAGACCAGTTCGTCGCGCCGCTCGAAGTAGGTGACGTGGTTCGCCGAGGCGACGGGGCCGAGCACGTGCAGCACTTCCTCCGTGGTCATGTCCGGCTTCACGCGGGCGAAGTGTTTCTCGGTCAGGACGTTTTCGATGCTCTCGAGCAGGCCGTTCGATGCGATGCGCACCATGAAGGTATGCACGCCGAACGGCCCGCGCGGGTAGGCGAGCTGACGGCTGCCGTCGGCGTGCGTCCATTCCAGTGCGGGCGACCCCATGCGTTGCCGCACGGACGTCTCGTTGTCCACGCCGGGCCTGAACGGCTGGCCGATGCATCCCGTCAGGATGGCGAGCAGCAGCAGGCTGATTGCTGCTCTTAGCATCAAAGGACGCGTCATCAATTCTTGCCGTTGAAGAGCGTCCCGAGCAGGCCGCCCTGTTCGCCGCCAGAGCCGCCGCCGCCTTTCGTGACGGGTGCGGCGGCGAAGACGCGCGAGGCGAGACGCGCGAAGGGCAGCGATTGCAGCCATACCGTGCCGGGGCCGCGCAATACGGCGAAGAACAGGCCCTCGCCGCCGAACAGCGCGGTCTTGATGCCGCCGACGAACTGGATGTCGAAATCCACGCTCGGCGTGTAGGCGACCACGCAGCCGGTGTCGACGCGCAGCACCTCGCCCGCCGCGAGCTTGCGCTCGAGCACCGTGCCGCCGGAATGCGCGAAGGCGAGGCCGTCGCCCTCGAGCTTCTCCATGATGAAGCCTTCGCCACCGAAGAAGCCGGCGCCGAGCCGCTTCTGGAAGGCGATGCCGAGCGCTACGCCCTTGGCTGCGCAGAGAAAGGCGTCCTTCTGGCAGATCAGCGTGCCGCCATGCTGCTTGAGGTCGAAGGGGATGATCTTGCCCGTGTAGGGTGCGGCGAAGGCCACCTTCTTCTTGCCGCGGCCCTTGTTGACATAGACGGTGGTGAACAGCGACTCGCCGGTGATGAGTCGCTTGCCCGCACCGAGCAGCTTGCCGAAAACGCCGCTGTGCTGCGCCGAGCCGTCGCCGAAGATGGTATCCATCTCGATGCCGTCTTCCATGTACATCATGCTGCCCGCTTCGCCGATTGCCGCTTCTTCGGGGTCGAGTTCGATCTCGACGAACTGCATGTCGTCGCCGTGAAGGATGTAGTCGATTTCGTGCATGGCCATGTGCTTGTCTCCATCGAAATAAGGAACAAGGATAACCGAGACGGGCATTCATGAAAAAGTCGGCGCCGGCGACACGGCGCCAAGTGCGCTCGATCAAGCCACAGGCGGCCAGCGGCTACAATGCGCGTCTCGATTTGACCGTCATTTGCAACGCAACACGCCATGTCACTTCTCGAAGTCAGTCCAGAGGCATTACTCCAGGCGGGGATCGCCGTGGGCTACGGCCTGGCCGGACTGCTGCTGGTGGGGCGCCGGCCGCCGTTCGGGCGTTACGGTATCGCGCTGGCGCTCGCCGCCTGCCTTGCGCATCTGGGCCTGCTCCTTTGGCGCTGGGTGCAGATCGGGCAGATTCCCATCGTGACGCGATACGAGGATTTGACCGTCGATGCCCTCGCCGTCGCTGCCGTGTACCTCGTGGCGCAATGGCGCGAGCCGGCTGCACGCGCGGCCGGTCCGTTCGCGCTGCTGCTGGCCTGCGGCGGCGTGGCCTGGGCGCTCGCCTACAGCCGCGGAGTGGTGCCTTTCAGTCCTTCGCTGCGCAGCAACTGGCTCTATGTCCATGCGCACCTGAACTCCTTCGCGCTCGGCGCCGGTGCGCTTGCTGCCGGTTTCCAGGCGGCCTGGGTGGCCGGCTGGGTGCAGAGCCCTTATGCATCTGCCTTGTCGGCACGCTATCTTGCCTGGGCTTTCTTCCTGTGGGCTGCCATGGTGGCGACCGGGTCCTGGTGGGCGAACGACGCCTGGGGACGCCATTGGGGCTGGGACCCGATCGAGAGTTGGTCCTTGGCTACGGTGCTGGCCTATGCGTTCTTCCAGCACCTGCGCATGAAGCCGGCTTGGCGAGGCCGCCGCTGGGCGGCGGCGGCCTTGCTGCCCTTCGCGATGATGCTATTCACCACTTACGGCCTGCTGATGCTCAGGCCGAGCCTGCACAGCCAGTATCTGTTCCAGTAGCGCCGGCCTCAGTGCACGGCCATGGCGGTGCGGTCCCAGCGAATGCCGCCCGACTCGAAGTTCCATGACCAGAAGGTCTTGGTGACGGTGCCGCTGATGCGGTCTTCGCCGATCAGGCCGAGCATGCGGCTGTCGATGCTCTCGTTGCGGTTGTCGCCGATCACGAAGTAGGAACGTGCCGGGATGGCCTTCGGGCCGTAGTTGGCGTTCTGCTGGGAGGTGAAGCGCAGCGTGCCGCCGAAGTTGGCGTAGGGCTCGTCGATCTTCTGGCCATTCACCCAGACGACGTTGTCGACGATTTCCAGCGTGTCGCCGGGAATCGCGATCACCCGCTTGATCATCTGGTCGTCCTTGATTTCCGTCAGACGGTCACGCTGAGGTGCATCCCCCATGCTGACGAGCGCCACCTGGCCTCGCTTCGGGAAGGTGAGCTTGTTCACCAGCACGATATCGCGAGCCAGGATGGTCGGCTCCATGCTCGACGAGGACATGTAGAAGGCGCGCACGATGTTCTGGCCGACGAAGTAGTCCATGATCGGGTTGACCGTGACCAGCAGCGTGACGAACACGCCGCCGTAGATCCATGGCCGGTTGAACCATTGCAGCCGGTAGTCGGCCGGCTGCTTACGTGCGCACAGGAAGGCGTCGAGCGCGATCAGCGCGACGCCGACGAAGGGCACGGCGAGAAAGATGATGCTGGCCTTGCTCTGCATCGACATGAAGGCGATCGCCGCGATCCAGGAGGCGATGATCAGTACGACGTAGAGCACGATGCCGCGCAGCATGAACCCGGCATAGTGCTGGCCCAGCCCCGGGCAGATCGACATGGCCAAAGCAAGCAAGGGCTTGCGCGGACTGATCGAGTCGCCGCTGGGTGATGTGACGGTTGCGGTCATTTGATGTCTCCTCAATGGATGATATGTAAATCGTCATGGCGCCGCCGGGGCGATCGAGCGCACGAAGGCCAGGAAGGCGTTGCGCTCGCGGGCGACGGTCGCGGAGTTGCCGAACAGCTGCAGGATCAGGTTGCCCTCGGGCGATTCGACGACGGCGGCGAACAGCGTCTGGTCCGGCTTAGGCGTACCGACCGGTCCCACGCCGATGCCGCGCGCATAGGTACCGCGAAGCTCAGCCGTCGTAGCACTCATGCCGTGCGATTTGAAGCGCTCGACGACGGGCGTTATCGGCGTATGGTTATCGCCGATGAACTGGCCGCGCCAGCGTTGGATGTTGGCCTCTGCGCTCCCGCCCTCGCCGGGCCCGAAATAGAACACGATCACTTCCGCTGCCGCAGTCGTATCGGAGGTGCGGAACTGCAGCAGGCGCTTGTTGGTCTCCGGAGGCACGGATTGCCAACTCGAGGGGACCACGCCGCGGTAGCTTAGGCTGCCCAGCTTGATCTCCTTGCTGGCCGTGGCAGGTGCGTCGGTTGCTGCAAATCCGGCCGGCGCAGCGAAAGCGGCAGTCAGCAGGGCGATGGCAAGGTGGCGGCTGAATGCGTGCTTCATCGAATCATCTCCTCGAGGCGGCCTGTCAGCGCCATGGGGTGGGATTGAATGGACCGCCCGGGCCGCCCATTCCACCAGGTCCACCCGGTCCACCAGGGCCGCCGAATCCACCAGGACCTCCCATGCCGCCCATGCCGAAGGCGCCTCGCACGTAGGTCAGCACGTCGTCCATCTCGCGGTCGCCGAGCGCCTGGGGCGGCATCGGTCCAGCGCTGTAGATCTTCCCGGGCGTCATCAGCCCGGATCGGATGTTGAGGGCCAGTTCCTGGTCCGACTTGGTGAGGCGATGCCACTCGTCGACCAGGTTGGCTGCCATGCCGTCGCGGCCTCGCCCATCCTCGCCGTGGCAGATGGCGCAGCGCTGGTTGAAGATCATGCGGCCACGTTCGGGGTTGCCGATGCCTGTGAAGGCGGCGGAGGCGATGGAGGTCGCGAAGCAAAGGGCGAGGCAGGCTGCGGCGTGGATTCGTTTCATTGCGGGCTCCTCGTAGCGGGGGCAGGGTCGGGCATGGCCGCTTCTTTTTCTGGCGGCGGGTCGGCAGGCAGGTTGATGGTGGCTTGCGTGATCAGGACCGGCGCAGAACCGAAGCGGCCGCCGGAGAAGCGACATCCCGGTACGCCGTTGCCGTTCTGATCGGAGAAGGCCTTCACTGCCGCTGCGATACGTTTCGCTTTTTCTTCGTTTTCGAGCGGCAGGATCTCATCGATCAGGCGTGGGAGATCTTCCTTGACGAAATCCTCGGGCTGGCGGGCCTCTCCGGCGAGCGGTGATTCGGCCCATTGCAGGCCGGCCTGCTTGACGACTTTGTCGATGAGATGGTTGCCGTGCCGTTTCTCCGCGCTGTCTGCCGCACCCGCATCCAGCCGGCGCCAGGCGGCCAGAGAGAGGCCGAGAAGCCTGCCGTCGTAGGCGGCGACAAGATGATTCGGCACGGTGCGGAACATGCCGGCCTGTTCGGCCCAGAACGACTTGCGCGTCGCCGCGAACAGCTCGTTGGCTGTCTTGCTCCAGTCGGTGTTGCCGGTCGCCTTGGCGGCGGCGAGCAAACCGTTGACGAGGGCCAACTGGTCACCAAGACGGAACAGGGGAGAAGTCTCGCTGCCGCCCTGCCTGACGAGGAAGCCCTTCGGTGCCAGCTCCTTGCCCTCCAGTGCGGCGGCGACGAAAGCGGCCTGGGCCTGCAGCTGCTTGACGACACTCTCGCGCAGCCCATCGCCGGCAGGCAGGCTTTCGGCGAGAGAGGCGAGTGCCTCGAGAACCAGGCCGGCATCTTCCGAGCCGAGCCTGCCGCTCGCTTCCTTCTTCGGTGAGTATTCGGAGACAAAGCTTTTCGCCTTGGCATCGAAGTGGTTGGCGACGGTTGCGTGGTAATGGCGTTCCATCACACGCCGTACCTCCTTGCGCCATTCCGAGGGACGGCGGCCTGCGACGGCCTCGTCATTTTCTAAGCCTGCGAGCATCTCATGAAGCTGCGCCATACCGAGCAGCAGGACGACCTGGCCTGAAACAAGGCTGCCGTCGATGGCTGTCTCCCATTGCGTGCCCTTCTTGACGGCGATCGGCATGAAGCCTCGCTCCTTGCCGCCGCCGAGCTCGAGCAGCGGTAGCGCCGCCTCGAACTCGCGCAGGGCGGAAACACGCAGGACTTCGCCGAGCTCCTTGTCGCTGCCAGCGGTACGGACGTAAAGCGATTTCACCGCAAGGGAAAAACCGATCGAGTCGGGCGTGATGCGCGGGTCGAAGTGCTTGGCATCCCATTTGAGCGTCGCGGGGCGGGCAAAGTCAGGCAACTCGACATAGTGGGTATGGCCCCGCACGAACAGGATGCTGACGGGTTGCCCGGTACCCGTCCAGTTCTCGATCGGCAGGCCCATGCCCGAGTGCCACACTGCCGCCGTCAGTCCGTCGCGTAGCAGTTTCATCAGCTCGGTGCGCTGCGCCGAATCGGCCGGCAGGTGGCGGGCCCAGAGCAGCAATTCGCGATAGGCTTGCATCACGACCGGTGTCGTGAAAGTCATATCGGTTTGATACTTGTTCGCCTGGTTGACGTTGAGTATGTAGAGCTGGCGCGTGATCTGGTCTTCCAGCACGCGCCGCTTGGCTGCGGCGCGGTCACTGGGGGCGGCGTCGGCAAGTGTCGCCCAAGCCAGGCTGCCGAGCACGATGGGGATGATGAGCTTTTTCATTGTCATGGGTCTCCGATCGATGACGGTCCTGCAGTTCATTTCTTCGCGCCGGCGCCGAGGTATTGAAAGACCTGCACGCGGCCGTTGTGGGAGTCAGCGACATAGATGCGGTTCTGCGCGTCGATGTGAATCCCGGCCGGCATCCAGAACTGTCCCGGGTTCTGGCCGGCGTTGCCCCAATACAGCCGCAGCTTGCCGTCGCCGCCGAAGATCTGGATATTGTCGAATCCGGCGTCGGCGACGTAGATGTGACCTTCGCTGTCGAGCGCGACGCCCTTGGGTGCAGTAAAGTCGCCCGAGCCGTCGCCGTGCTTGCCGAGCGCCAGCAGGGGCTTGCCGTCCGAATCGAGCATCTGGATGCGCATGTTCATCGCATCGGTGACCGCGAGCCGGCCGTCATGCGCAACGCTTACGTGGCTCGGAAAGTTGAACTCGCCGCGTTCTTCGCCGCGTTTGCCGAACGCGGCGATCTGCCGTTCCGTTGTAAGGTCGATGACGCGAATCTGGTGGCGGGTGACATCGGCGACGTAGAGGCGGTTCCGGCCGCGGTCGATCGCCAGCGAGCTTGGTCGTCCCAGCTCGTTCAATCCTTTGATCGCATGGTCGAATTCGCCGTCCGGCCTGAACACGAAAATCTTGCGCCGCTCTCCGTCGGCGACGTAGATGTAGTCGCGGCCATCCACGGCGACGCCGATCGGCAGCAGGAAAGTTTCCTCGCCCGCTTGGGAGATATGGCTGTACTCCTTCTTGCGCCGGTCGAAGACATGCACCCGCTTCACCCGGGTATCCGCCACCAGGATGCGTTCCTGGCTGTCCGTCGTGACCGCCATGGGCCGCAGGACCTTCTCGAATTGCTCGTCGCCGCGGATGAATTCCCATAGCTTGCGCCAGAAACCTTTCTCGCGGCCGATATCGTCCGGCGTGGCGTAGGACGACAGATAGCGGATACGCGGCTCAAGCGGAGGAGAGGGCCAGACGAGATTGCCGGAGGACTCTGGTGAGGCAGCGATGGCCGCGGAAGCGGCGAGGCAGAGCGCAATCGCTGCCGCTGCGGCCTGTCGGATGAGTGGGATGCGTGTCATCGGGTCAGTCTCTTCAACCGGTGTGTCCTAGAAAAGTTTGTGCTTGCGGCGCGAAGACTCGCCGTGAAAGTACTTGTAGCGGAACAGCGAGTCCAGTCCGTGGCAGTCGGCGCACAACGAAAAGTCGCTGGTGCCGCGCAGGAAGCTGCTGCGCGCATCGCCTTCCTCGTTCTTGCCCGGCCCTTCTTCCGAACCAGGTTTCCATTGATGCACGTTGTGGCAGGTCGGGCAAGTGACGACGCCTGATGTGGTTCGTGCACCCTCCAGCGTGAATACCGGCAGCGAGGTGCCCGTGCCGCGATGGCGTCCCGCATTGGAAACGACATTGACGCCGGGCGGGTGGTTCGCCTTGAGCGGCTGTTTGGTTGCCGCCGCCTTGCCGTCGGAATGGCAGGAGCGGCACAGGCGCTCCATCGCGTCGGTGCCGCCGCCCGGCGTACGCGCCCAGAGCCGCTCCTTGTAGTCGGCATTGTGCACGACGTGGCATTGGCCGCAGACGCCGGACTGCCTTGGCGTCTGGCCGCGGTTGTTGCGCGCCTCGGGGGCAGTGACCGCCAGGTCGTGGTCGGTGCCTTTGACCGGACGTTTGTCCTGGTGGCAGGTTGCGCACAACTGGGGTGCCGGCCAGGCCGGCTGGCGCAGGAAGCTGTTGGCGGCGTCGCCTTCCACGTCGGCTTTCGCGCCGCTCTTGCTTGACGCGTCGACGGGGTCCCACTGGTGCAAGTTGTGGCAGGTGGCGCAGGTGACCTTGCCTGCATTCGGGTCCTTCTTTCCGTCGCTGTCGTAGAGCGGCAGGGTGGTCACACGTACAGACGGAGCCACGCCGAGCGGATGGCTGTTTTGCCCCGTCAGCTTCTTGGCAGCCATGCCGCCATCGCGGTGGCACTCGGTGCATAACACCTCGACCGGATCCTGTCCTGGCCCGGTACCGCGCGCCCACATCTTTGCCCCATTGCCGTTGTGGGGCAGATGGCAGGCGTTGCATACGCCGCTTTGCGCCGCTGTCTTGCCTTTGACGTTCTTTTCGGCGGGGGCCGAGATCGCAAGGTTGTGCTTCGACCAGGCGATCGAGCCCTTGCCGACGTGGCAGTTGGCGCACAGCGTACCCTTGTCGTCGTTGGGCAAGCGCAGGAAGCTCGTGCCGCCGTCGGCCTTCGTCTGGCGTGGATCGCCTTTCGGACTGCCCTTTGCGGCAGGGGACCAGTTGTGGGGATCGTGGCAGGTGCCGCACATCACGGTTCCGCCTTCCGCGACGGGGATGCCGTTCTGATCGTAGAGCGGGAGGGGATGCGCTGCTGGCGCGCCGGGCGCATCCGCGGTCCACTGGCCATCCTTGACGCGAATTCCGATATTTTCAAGCGGGGCGGCTATGGGATGGCTATTGGCGCCGATCAGCTTGTCCTTCGCCAACCCTTCCTCTCGGTGACAGCTGAAGCAGACGGAGGAGACCGCATCGGCGCCCGCGACCGGTTGGCGTGCCCACATGCGCGGCCCATTGCCCTTGTGCGGCAGATGGCAAGTCGCGCAGATGCCGGCTTCAGTGGGGGTCTGCCCCTTGACGTTGCGCTCCGTCGGCGCCATGACCGCCATGTCGTGCTTGGTGTTGGCGATGCCTGCCTTGTTCTTGTGGCAGGTCAGGCACAGCGTGGCTTCGCGGTCGTAGGGCATGCGCAGGAAGCGGTTGCTGCTGTCGCTCAGATCGCCTGGCTTGGAAACTTTATCCGGATCGCGTGCATCCCATTGATGGGCATCGTGGCAGCTTGCGCAGGTGACGCGCCCTTTGCCGTCGCCCTGCGATTTCACCCCTTCGCGCGTGAAGCCGGGAAGGCTCACCTTGTCGCCGAGCCGCTTCATGTCGCGCCCGACCGGGTGCGTATGTTCGCCTACCAGCTTGTCCTTGGCGACGCCATCTTCGCGGTGGCAGCTTTGGCAGAGGTCTGCCATCGGGTCGTCGCCGAGTTTCAGCGGTCGTGACCACATCTTCGGTCCCTGACCTCCATGCGGCACATGGCAGGCGCTGCAGACGCCGTCCTTGCCGACTTCCTCGCCGCGGATATTCTTTTCGTTCTGGTCGAGCAGGGCCATGTTGTGTTTGGTGTTTTCCACCCTGCGCTGGTCCTGGTGGCAGTTGATGCACAGCTGAGACTGCGGATTCTTTTCCACCAACAGCTTCGCATTGCTCTGAGCGAAGTGAGGGCGGTGGCAGGTCTCGCAGATCACCGTGCCGCCGTCGCCGAGCCGCGCGCCCTTGTCGAGCATCTGTTTTGGAACCTGTGCCTTGTCGGGTGCCATATTGATCGGATGGGTGCCGAGGCGTCCCGCTTCGGCGCGATCGCGCGCGTAGCGGTCGGCATGGCAGGTGCCGCACAGCTCGGAATTGGCGTTGCGCGTCACCAGCAGGTTCTTCTCGCTGGCGCCATGCACGCGGTGGCAGGACTGGCAGATGACCTTGTTGTCGGCGCTGAACATCGCGCCGGCCTCGACGAGGCTACCCGGGATATGGTTGAGCTTCTTGAACACCGGGTGGTTGCCTTCTTCGCTTCCGGTGGAGCGCTCGAGATGGCAGCCCATGCACATGCTCGAGTCGATGTTCTTCATGCGCAGGAAAATCGGCGATATCTTTTCGCTCCAGGCGATGCCATGCGCGCTGTGACAGGTGCCGCAGTAGACCTTGCCGTCGTCGTTCATCGGAAAAACCTGCTTGCCCTCGAGTGTGGGGATCTTGATGTTTTTCGATGGCTTGACGCCGATCGGGTGGAAATTTTGGCGGTTCTTCCAGACGAAGCGCGAATCGAGCACGAATCCGTCGTGGCAGGAAAGACACATACGGTCGGTACTGACGACGTCCTGTTTACCGGTGTCGACGACCGGCTTGGGGTCGTGGGGAATCAGTGTTGCGACATCCTTGCGGTTGAAGTCCACCAGCCAGGCGACGTGGCAGTTGGCGCATTCGCGCTGCGGAGAGATATCGAGTGCCGCAACGGCAAGCTGAGGCAGGCCGGCAAGGAATACGAGTGCCAGCATCTGCCAAAAGATCAGCCTGCCGATGCGTAACGCCTTCATGCGCAGTGCTCAGCCTGGATCGATAGGGTCGTCAGCGCACCCATCGCTACCTTCCTGCCTCCTGCTTCGGAGCGGTATCGAAGGAGTTGCGCCACCAGGTGCGCGGATCGCGCCGCATAGCCTCTTCGGGCGGCTCAGGTGTTTTTCCTCCCTTGCCGAACAGCACGCCCTGGCGCGCTTTCGCCGCCTCGTCGAGGAAGATGGTCGGGATGTAGAACTCCTTGTACTTCTCGACCAACCCGACGATATTCACGTTGGTGAGTGCCGCGATGCGACGGTCGGTGAAGCCGAGGGCGCGGAACGGAACGAAGCTATCCTTCTCCTGCGAGTGACAGCGCGTGCAGAAGCGGCCGATCGGGTTGACGTAGCCGTGGAAGGCCTTCTTGATCGAGCCGAGATCCTGGTCGGAGAGCTGATGGCGCAGTTTGGTGAACTCCTGAGCCTCGGGCGCATCTTCGGTGATCTCCAGCAGCGCTTCGCGGCCTTTCATCGTCGTGTAGGCGACGATCTTCGAGTAGTAGTCGTCGGTTTCGGCCAGCGAGCCGGTCTGGGGATTGTCCTCGAGACCGAACGGCTTGCCCTTTACATCGATGCCGGAGTAGTTCAGCCAGCGCAGAGTGATCGTGTCGTCGGGTACCTTCTTGTCGTCGACATGGCAGGTCATGCAGCCGACGAACTGGGTATGCATGTTCAGCAGCGAGCGCACCATCGGTTTCTTGGAGTGCGGATACTCGCTGTGGCAGCTGTAGCAGACCGGTTTTTTCCCGAGGGAGGTCGGGTCCACTTTCGGCATGTTGTGGAAGTGGCGGACACGCTCCTTCTGGCGTTCGATGTCGAGCTTGGCGAGGAGCTTCGGTCCCTCCGGCTTCTTTTCGGTCCGGACGAGCGAGTAGACGGACGCCACCAGCAGGATGGCGATGATGGTCCACAGGACGACCGACACCCCCCAGGCCATCAGGGGATGGTCGCGCCGGATCCCGGAAATGCTGAACAGGTCGCGACGTTCGCCGCCAGGGATGCGCGCCTTGTGGTCGATGATGATCAGTATGGCGATGGCGAACAGCACGGCCATCACGACGGCCAGGGCGACGAAGATGCTATCGAGTTGTATCGTATGGTGCATGATCGGTCCTCAAGGGGTCAGCCCTGGGTCAGGGTCAGCCAGATGGCGTAGACGCCGAAGGCCGTCCAGGCCAGCACGAAAACGAGCGAGCCGTAGGCGACGACCTTCTGCCAGGGTTTTAATGGTGTTTTCATTGGCGGCATCGAGAAGCTGGTAGGGCCGCGGGGCTGGGGGTCAAGCATGCGATTCTTCCCGCAAATGCTTCCGTGCGATCAACTCCCTCAGATAGCGGCGCTCCTCGGGTTGCGCGACGATGCAGCGCAAGTATTCGAGGAAATGCTCCTCGATCTGGTGCTCGCGAGTGATCCTGCCGGTCAGGAAGGTCCACTGCATCGGGAAGCGGCCAGGCGCCAGGTGAACGTTGTACCAATGCCAGAAGGCGATCACCAGCAGCGCGAGCAGCGCTTCGTGCGGATGCGACAACCGCATCATCTCCTGGAAGTGCGAGGCGATGTCGACCGGCAGGATGCTGGCCCAGACGTCCGGGAACAGGAAGGTCGATCCCGAGACCACCATCACCGTATTGCCGAATCCGGCGGCGAAGTAATGGATCTTCTGCTTGTACATGAACTTGTCCATTTCCGGCCGCAGTTCGCGCTTGCCGGCGAAGAACTGCATGTCCTGCTTGAAATCGGCAATGTCCTTCCAGATCGGCAGGATCGTGCGCTGCAGCTCGAACTTGCCGGCGCGCCACTTCAGCAGCGTGCCGATGCCGATGGTGGCGAAGTGGTAGATCATCGCGAAGATCATCGTGGCCGCCAGCGTGCGGTGCACCACGCGTGTTACGTCCAGACCGCCCAGTACCGAGTTGAGCGGCTCCGCCCAGAAGGCGTTGTGGTAATGGATCGGCAGGCCGGTGAACGCTAGCAGTAGGAAGGTGCTGAAGATCAACAAATGCTGGATGCGGATATGGATGTTGTAGCGGTCGAAGTCGCCGATCGGGTTGGAGTCGACGTTCTTGTAAAGCATCGACCTATCCTCCGGCAGCAGCGCGATGACTTCCTCGATATCGCGCTCCTCGTCGGGGCCGATGTTGTTGTGTTGGATTGCGGTCGTCACAACCGCGCGTGCCTCTGTTGTCAGTTTCATCGTGGGTTTTCCTTTTTTTCGATCTCGATACGTTTTTTCACGTTGGGGTCAGATGATCCGGTTGCTTTTGCGCCGAGTACGCCGCCACCATGAGGAGCCATTCTTGAAGCGCCAACTGGCCCCGTCGCGGAAACGGCCCCAGGTCTCGAAGGCGGCCATGCCCACCAGCGCCGCCAACACGGTGTTGCCCACGATGCTGTAGATCAGGTTGGCGTAGTAGGTGAAAGGGCTGTCCTCCTTGTGGCTGGTGGGATGGGGGTCGAGCGCAGCATAGTTCTCGTCGGCACGCACGTGGCATTGCCGGCAGGTCTGCACGCGGTTTTCCGCACTGACCGGCGAGAGCGGGTCGCGCGATGGGCGCAGGTCGTGGACATTGAGGTAGTAGTTGGAGGCCGCGACGTGGCAGTCGAGACAGTTGGCCACGTTGGTTCCACCGTACTTGGTCATCTTGCCGTGGAAGCTATCGTTGTACGACAGCGCCGCGAATGGGAACTTGCGGCCCAGTTCGCGGCCTTCCTCTTTGGCCGCCTGCTGGTGGCGCGCGATCAGGTCCTGATCGGCGTGGCACGAGGAGCAGAGCTCGACGATCTCCTGCGAACTGCGTCTCACCTCGCGGATGCGCCGGCTGGTGTGGTTGTACCACTTCTCGACGAATTTCACGTCCTCGTGGCAGACGACGCAGCGGTCGACGATGTCCTTCGGCGGCGACAGTTCGGCGGCGTTGTAGAGCGGATTGGTGTGGCAATTGATGCAGTAGGGCTTGTCTTCGTCGAGCCCTTTGGCGATCTTCTCGCGGCCATGCACGCTCTCCTTGAAGACGTCGTAGATCGGCTTGTGGCTGAACGGCTTTCCGGTTGCAGGGTTCTTGATCGAGTGGCATTCTTGGTTGCAGGTCACGCCTTCGGTGACCGGCTTGTGCGGCAGTTCCTTGATGTAGCTGTGGCAGTCGCGGCAGGGGACGTTGCGATGCACCGTCTTGGAAAAGACGTGCGGCATTACGTAGTAGGACTTCTGGATGCCCTCTTCAGTGATGCGCCCCATTTTCGGATACTTGTGGCACATCAGGCAGGCCTCGTCGTCCTCGACCGCATGGGCGCTGCCGCTATATGCCAGCAGGAGGCAGAGAAGCCTCAAGATCAAAGTCGCAATATTTATTTTCATTCTCTCTTCCTCAGGTTGACTCTCTGTGCTTATGCTCCAACTACTTGTCGTGGCAACTCACGCAAATCATCTGGCCGCTGCCCGAACTCCGCAGGCGCTGATAGCCGTCTGCACTGCGGTCGGCGCGCGACTGGCGCTGTACCCCGCGTTCATGGGGGTTGTGGCAGGTAGCGCAAAAAATCTTGCCGGTGGCTGGGTCGAGCGGCAGCACCATGTCCTTGCTTTGCTCGGTGGCCTTGAGCCGCTTGTGAATCTCTGGCGGAGGCACGACGAGATGGTTGGGGCCATCGCCGTTCGAACGCGTGGAGAATCTCGCCCAGTTCCCGCCGGGATGGGGGCGCCAGGGATGGCAGCCGGTGCATAGCTTGGTCAGGTCGTCGCCCACGTTGAAGGTCACGTCGTTGATGCTTTTTGCCTCGCGCCGCTTGGGAACGGCCTGATGGCAGACGATGCATACCTGGGTGTTCAATTCGCCGAGGTCGGTGATCTGGTCGTGGGGGTTCAGTCGTTCGTAATTGCCTGCGTCATGGCAGTTGAAGCACAGGCCGGTGCGCTCGGTATATGGGCCGCCCCGGAAGAAAAGTGGGTTGAGTCCGCGCTCGCCGAATCGTTCCTTCTTGCATTGCATCGGCAGGTCGTGGCAGCTGATGCAGGTGATCATTCCCTTGCCGCGTTCGAGCGCCTGTAGGAACTGGGGTGGCATGCGGCTCTTCTTGCCGGCGGAAGGCGCCATCCCCACGGCATGAATGTAGTTATGTACCGAGACCAGATCGTGGCAGTTGTTGCAGAGGGCGTTGATTTCGCCCTTGCTGCGCAGCCGGGCTTTGCCGTCGGTCGGGTTGCCGAGGTGGCAGGCGATGCAGGAATCTTCCTTCCAGTGCGGGTTGGGAATCTGATCCGAGCTGATCTTTTTCTGGGCGAGTAGGTGGGGAATCTCTTCCGCCTGTTCGAACAATTGTTTTTCGCTCCAGCCGCTCTTGGCTGCGGCGGGTACCTCTGCGATGGATGCGCAAGGCAGCAGTGCGGTGGACATGATCAGGCACAATCTTGCCGCGGCTAACGCCATGCGCTCACCTTGCCGTCTTTCGTTACCGTGAGGACGGTGCCGTCGAGCACCGCAGGGCCGCCGAATCCGCCATTGCCCAGGCCCCATTCCCATGCGATGCGCCGTCGTTCCAGATCGATGCCGATCATCCTGCCTTCCGTGGTGACGACAATGCCGATGCGATTGCTCCCGACGGTTGGCGAGTGACGCAACTCGACCTCGAGCGGCATGCTCCAGGAAATTTTTCCGTCACCTGCCTGGATCGCATACAGCACGCCGTTGCGCGTGGCGATGTACAGCATCCCGTCGAGCAATGCCGGGGCGCCTTGGGGCCATTCGTCAAGTGCCGTGCGCCAGACGATCTTGCCGCTTTTCGCATCGAGTGCATACAGGCTGTTGTCGAGCGATCCCTGGTAGACCATGCCTGATGAAACTGCAGCAGGGGCATAGAGCGCAGAGCCGAGCTGCGTCTGCCAAGCCGGTTTGCCGTTGGTGCGCTCAATCGCATGAAGAATGCCGTTCTTTCCACCGACGTAAATATGTTCGCCGTCGGTCGCCGGGGCGGCATAGAGCCCACCATACTTGGCGTCGCGGGCCTGATAGCGCCACAGTTCCTTGCCGTTTTGCAGGTCAAACGCATACAAGTACAGGTCGTTGCTGGCCGCGTACACCTTGCCATCGGCAACGAGCGGTGCGGCGAAGATCTTGCCCCCGGTCTTGGCCTGCCAGCGTTGGCGGCCACTACCGGCATCCACAGCGGTTACGGTCCCGTCTTCCGCGGCGACGACGACCATGCCGCCGGCTACAGCCGGAGAGGCAGAAACGGTGCCGGATGCGTTGAAGCTCCAGTAGAGCTTGCCGTTGCGTTTGTCGAGCGCATGCAGCTTGCGGTCCTGCCCGGCTACATAGATCGTCGTCGCGTCGGTAACGGGAGCCGCGACCACGGTGCCTCCTACCGCGGTTTCCCAAATCTGCCGGGGAGGCTTGGCCGGCAAGGCGTCAGAGGTGACATGCAGTCGTGCTCCGTCGCGCCCCAGCATCGGCCACGCCTCCGCGTGGGCGGACAAGTCGGCAGCCATGGTTGCAATTGCCATCATTGCTACTGCAAGCAGCTCAGATCTGGAAACCATAATCCCGCCGTAAAGAGAAGAAGATCGAATGCTCCTTGAAGGGGGCAAGTTGGAAGTCTGCCTCGCGCAGCCGGTAGCGCGCGATAGCCTGCCATTTGCCCAAGCGGTAGAGGAGGTCGGCTTCCAGCGTGGTCTTCGTGCCAGCGATGGTTTGTATGCCTTCGAGCTGTTCGAGCCTTGCGAGTGCGGTGAATTGCATGTTGCTCCTGAGCATCGTGTTCAGGCGCGCCTGGGCATAGCGTGACTGGAACTCCATCGACTGGGTGGCAGTGACCGTTTGTCCGACCGAGGACGATACGCTGCTCGATGCCGAAAAGCGGTGCAGCCAGGCTAGGTCGATGCGCGTCGTCGTCGAGCTTTGCAAGTAGATGCTGTAGATGCCGCTGTTAGCCGAGACGATAGGCGTCTCGGTATTGTAGGCCCGGTATTCGAAAAGGCCCTGTAGCGCATCGTGCTGTCCGAGCAGGCTATTTACGCTGTAGCGCAGGTTGCGTTCGTCGGACTTGTAGGTTCCCTGCCTCTGGCTCAGGCGCAATTGCAGAGAGTCGGTATAGCGCGGCGAGCCGGTGCGCGTAAAGCTGGTGTCTAAGCTGTGCGTCGTCCCGGTATTGCCGACGGGTAGGGCATAGACAGTCGTTGAGTTGTCGATGTCCATGCGCATCGACTGCCAGGCAATGGTGTAGCCGCCATTGACCAGATAGTTACCGAAGCGGTCGCTGTACTGCACGTTCCCGCTGCCTTGCAGGTTGTTCGTCGATTGGCTGAAGGCTGTAGCCGAGTTGCTCTTGGCTTGCGATGTATTGATTCCCAGCGTGCCGGAAACCCGCCAGTGTGGGTTGTACTGGTAGTTTGCACCGGCCGAGGCATTGTATCCCTGCGTGCTGGTCTGGCCCATCGTGCTGTTGTTGATTGCGACGGTGTAGAAGTGGCGGAAATCGTCCGTCTGCTGGATCATCAACTGGCTGTTGATGTTGAGATAGTTCGAGTCGATCGCATTGCCGCCGGTGCCGCCCAGCCCAGCCCATTGATCGTTGCGCTGGTAATAGGTGACGGTCGCGTTCAGGTTGGCCGTGTCGCCAAGTTTTGTGCGGTCGTATAAATAGAAGTGATCCTGCTGCTGGTTGCTGCCCCGGACATTTTCTTTCCACTCGTTATGCCGGTAGCCGTAGTTCAGGTCGGATTCGCCGAACTGTCGCAGAAGGATGCGTTTGTTTGCTTCGATGCCGTAGGAAAGCATGTCGTCGGAACGCGGCACGAGTGGACTGGCGGATTCGGATTTGGTGCTATCGATGGTCATGCGCGCCCTGCCCAGCCAAGCGCTGTCGAACCCCCAGCGGGCGCCGGCAGTGGTCGTGGTCAGGTTGTAGGACGGCGTCCAATAGTCGGCCACCGTGCTCTGGGCGCGACTGGCATGCAAGACGAGAGGATTGTTGGAAGCGGGGAACAGGCTGCTACTGAGCCGATAACCAAGCATGTTGAGCTGGGTCTCACCCTGGTTATGCTGGATGGTTTCTCGCGAAAAAGTGAGGCCGGCATTGAGCGTCAGAAAGCGCGGATCCCAGACGTAGCCGCGCCCGCCGATGTCGAGAATACCCTTGAAGCGATCGCGGGTTTGTTCATACGACGGACTGCTGTATTGGTAATTTTCGGCTTCCGCACCCAGGTAGCCATACACCTCGTAGCGCCCGGTGCGCGCTTCCGGCAATCCCTGGCTCAACTTGAGGCTTTGCGAATAAGCGGGAAACGGAAGGAGGGTGGCGGCGAGCACGCACCCTCCCCTGGCCGCCGCACCTCCTGCGGCGGCCCATCGACCACAAAGCACTTAAACCACTTAACGGATGCGATTTACTTGATGTGGCAGCTCGTGCACAAGGCGCTGGAGTTCATCGAGACGCGCACCAAGCCCTTCCCGCTCGTATCCTTGGAGGTATGCGGGTCGTGGCAGGAAGCGCACTGCACCTTGTTGTCGAACAGCTTGACGCCAACCAGGCTGCCTGGTGCGACGAGGCCGCCGTCGGCTGTGGCAAGTGCCGTATCGTAGGTGAAGTTGATCGGATGGTCATTGGACAGATCGGTACCCAGGTTAGAAGACCTGCTGCCGATCGTGCCCCCTATGCCGGCACCGGTCATATTAGTGGTTGGGTTGATCGTTGAGACGCGGTTGAAAGAGTTGATCGCCACCGTGCCGTCATGGCAGGACAGGCACAGATGCGAGGTCGTGGCCTGGTCAGCGGTGTTCGTGTTGGTCGCTGCACCCAGTTCAGCCGGGGTTGCATTCATCGTGATGCTGCCATAGGTGCCATAGGTCGCAGTTGCCGATACCGTATGGTTCCACAGGGGCAAGGTGTTTTTCCCGCCGGTGCCAGCGGCGTTCTTGAGCGCATTGTGCGGCGTGTGGCAGAACACGCAGATTTCCGTGTTGTCGGAATAAATCGTGTTGCTACTACCGGAACTGGAAAGGTTGTGCTTGGTGGCGGAAACCTGCGCCAGTGCACTGCTGCCGGCCACGAAGGCCAGCGGCACGGCCAAGAACGCAAAGAGCATCTTAGTCTGGCTCTGTTTTTTCATGTCAAGTTCTCCTCGAATGGATGGATGTCAGTATTTACAATGGGATAGCTCTGGCGGCTACTTGATCGTTACGGCACTGCTTCAGCCGTGCCTGGCTGGGCCAACTCGCTTCCTCGGCGGGAAGGGGGCGGCCGATGCAAGTCACTTGTCAGCTTTCCGTCCCTCCTTTCCTTTGAGATATTGAAAAACCTGGACTCGCGCGTTGACCGAGTCGACGACGTACACCTTGTCTTGCGCGTCGATGTGCATGCCGGTCGGCAGAAGGAACATGCCGGGGAGGTCGCCTGCGCTGCCGACGAACAGCAGGAGGCGACCGTCACGGTCGAAGATCTGGAAATTGTTGAAAGCTGCGTCGGCGACGTAGATGTTTGCGTCGGAGTCGAGAGCAATGCCCTTGGGGCGGGAAAAGTTGCCTAAGCCGTCGCCGACCTGGCCGAAAGTACTGATGAAGCGGCCCTGGCCATCGACGATCTGGATACGGAAGTTGCCGGTATCCGACACCAGTAACCGGCCTTCCTGGTCTATGGCGAGATGAACCGGATAGTTGTACTGGCCAGGTTCTGAGCCACGCTGGCCGAATTCGGCGACAAAATTGCCGTCCAGGTCGTAGACGACGATGCGATGTTTGATGGTATCGGCGACATAGACGCGGTTGCGCGCTTCGTCGAGCGCCAGACCGGTGGGGCGTCCTAGGTCTTCCTTCTTGCCCAAGGCCAGCAGCGTCTTGCCTTCGGGGCTGTAGACCAGGACTTCGTTGCGCACCGAATCCGTCACGAACAGCCTGCCGCGCTTGTCGGATTCGATCTCGATGGGGTTGCGCAAGCCGCCGTGCGCATCCGTCACCATCTGGCCGGCCCGCTTGTTCTTCAGGTCGAAGACCACAACGCCTTGAAGCTGAGGATCGGTGACGTAGATGGTATTGCCGTCCTCGCTAGCGGTGACGCTGTGCGGCTTCATCAGCTTGGTGCCGCTCTTCTCATCACCGAACAGCGACTTTTTCAGATCGTCCTTCTGGAAGTCAGCTTCTCCGCGGTATTCGGCAACGAAGCGGATACGCGGTTCATCGGGAGGGAGGGGCCAGGTCAAATTGGATGTATCGACCTTGCTTTCGGTTTTCGTAGGCGTAGCTACGCACCCAGTCAGCAGACCGAGTACGGACACCAGGCACACGAAACCTTTCGAGCCGAAGCCTCTGATCAGAATCGCCAAGCTATTGCCCCCCCTTAGAGCAATGACAGTAGTGTTACTGTGTTCTTATGCTTATGGTAACAATACGGTTATCACGATGCAAGATATTTCTGCTTAATGGTTCGATAGAGATGTCTAATGCTTTGAAGTATTCATTGCGCAGATTTGAAACTCATTAACTTTCATATTGTTAGCGCAATATTCGGGCGCTGAAGAGACGTCCATTTGTATAGGAAGTTCATGTCGTCTGGTTGTGTCCATGCGCTAAGTGACCATGAATTCCCATTCGTGGCGAGCACGATGCGTCTTGGTTTGAATATAAGCTGTAACAACGCACCAGCAATTGCAAGGATAAAACCCAAGAATATGATGACGGTCCAGTTGTCCTTGGCCAGGTACAAGCCCGCCCAGGGAGTGCAACCGCGGAATATCAAGCGGTAGTGTCCGAGATCGGCAGATGCGCCTAGTTCTATCTCGCCATCGAACAACTGCCGGTTTTCCTGTGAGGCAGTGAGGCTGAAGCGAGGAGTTTCGCCAGGGGTCAGGCGCATGTCGAAGAGCATCGGTTGGTCGTCGAGCGTGACGGTCGTCTGGCGGCTCAATGTTTCCCTGGCGGGCCATTGCGACTTCGTGGCAGGAAAGTTGACCAATAATCGGGTTTGCTCGCCGTTGGCACGCACGCGGTCGAAGACCGCAGTCCAGCCGAAGGTTTTGTCGAGATAGATATCGTAGCCGCCGACTCTGACGGGGAAGTTGACTCGAAGCACTTCCTTGGTGACGGCATCGCCATGCTCCTGCAAGGAGATGCGCGCATCCAGTTCGCGCAGATGCTTGCCGTCCTGGACGACGATATCCAGAGCGTCGATCCGCATGCCGAAGGGGAGGTCAGACGGCGGCCGGCTGTCGCCTTCGATGATGAGTTTTTCGGACTGTCCGGTGAAGCTTTCTCCCTCGGCCAGTTCGAGATGGGCGGCAAAGCGTTCTGCACGGACCGCAAAGGATGCCAGCACGATCACGACGATGCCCGCATGCAGCAGAGGAATCCCCCAAAGGCCCCCAAGCCCAGTCAGCTTGGTGCCTGCGTAGCGCAATCCCGCAACGCTGAGTACCGCGGGCGGAATTTCCCCCTGACCGCTCAGCGTATGTGCCGGCTGACTTTTTCCTATCAGCCAGGCGCGCGTGCGCAGCAGATGAAAGGCCATGGCCACGGCGAGGTTGAGCGCCAACGCAAGCGCGAGGGCGGAAAACCAGCTCGAGGCGTAGATGTCTGTCAGGCCACTCCATTCGAGCCAGGCGGATAGGTCGGTCCAGCGATTGCGCCACGCATCGAAGTCGGCGCTGGTGAAGCGGCGCCGTTGCGGCAGAGTGCCGCCTGCCATCATGGACAGAGCAAGCAGCCCCAGCAAGGCGAGGCCGAGGTTGGTCGAACCCAGCTGCCCGAGCAGTTTTCTCAGCAACTGCCGGTGCCCAGATTGTGGCAGTCGCCGCGCGTCCAGTTGCCGCTCTGGATGGTTTCGATCGGTACGCTGGAATGGATGCCATACACCGTGCTGCCATTGATCGGGAACTTGCTGTGGCCGTTGTAGGGCGCTGGGTCGGGCGTGCCGACGCCGAACACCAGCAAGGCGCGTCGCTTCCAGCCGTGGGGCACGAGGGAATGACAGGCGAGGCAGGGCGTGTCGTCATGCTGGACATGAAAGTTCTTCATCTGTCCACTGAAACCGGTGCGCGTCCAAGTCGTATCGGATGAACCGCTGGCTGCCCCGTAAACCGTCGCGTCGTGGCACTTGAAGCAGATGTGGTTCTGTGTCCCGATCTGGCCCGTTGAGAAGTTATAGGGACCCCAAACGATCGGCCACACATCGGCACCATGCGGGCCTTTCGGTCCGGGCAGCACGGGATCGCTGTCCGAATGGCATTCACCGCAGGTCATCGTGCTGTTCGGCGTCATGCCGTTGATCAGTGACGACGAGTAATCATAGACGGTGCCGTTCACCGTCATCTTGAAGTCGTTCTTGCCGGGAGCGACGACAGGGTGGTAGGAAGCGTTGTTGGGATTGAACTCCTGCGCCTGATCGGTGTTGATGCCGCCTGGGATGATGCCGTAGGGGTCGGCTGGCGGGTTCGAGCCGAAAGCATAATAGGAATGGCATTTCAGGCAAAGCTGGTGCTGGTACTGGATGTCGGGCACGACCGTGTAGCTGGTAACGGGGCCCCAGTTTCCAGGCCAGACGGGCTGCACCCCCCAGACCCCCTTGAGCACCGGGGAGGCCAGATTGTTGGTGGGATTGGGGACGCTCGGCGAGACGCCGGCAGAAGCCGCGTGCGGGTTGTGGCAGTCTTCGCAGAGGACGTGGCGGTTATTGAGGTCGGCCGGATCTTCGCGCACCGAACCGTCCGGCTGACGCTTCGGGTTGTGGCGGCCGTAGCGTGTCACATCCTTGACCGGATGGCTGTACATCTTCTGCAGCGCGGCATCGATGTTCCAGTACGACACGTTGCCATTGTGGCAGACGAGGCAGACGCCTGATTCGCCATCCTGCTTCAGCACCAGACGGCCGCCTGCAGCGGTATGCGGCTTGTGGCAGCTTTCGCAGCCGTTGGTCTTGTTGGTCGAATTGATGTTGTTCGCAAGATTCTGGCCCGGAATGTGCCAGGGGTTGACGCCCATGCCGTTCCACTGGCGCGTTGCCTCGCGGTGTGAATTGTTGGCAACCGTGCCCCAGTAGGCCTTGACATGGCAGGTGCGGCATAGCGGAGAACCGTACCCTGCGCCGTCCTGATAGGCGGCGTGCAGGAACTTCGGGTACTGGTCGCTGTGGGCATCATGGCAGCTCGAGCACTGCAACTGACCGTTGTTGTCGGGCTTGATCTTGCCTGTCAGGGTGGCCGGATCGACGAGTTCGGTGTTCCTTGCTAGCAACGCGGTATCGTAGGTGAAAGAGATCGGGTGATCATCCCGCAGGTCGATACCCAGATTAGATGCGCCGGTGAGGAAGACTTCAAGGCCGGCAACGATTCCCGGCCCTTCCGTGTCGAAGGGCATGTTGTGGATGCTGCCGAGGGCGACCGTGCCGTCATGGCAGGAAAGGCACAGCTTGGAGGTGCCGGTTGGCTGGCCCGGAGCAGCGGCAGCCATGGTTTTGCTGCCATAGGGGGTATAGGTCTGCGACGAGAGTGCGTGGTTCCATAGTGGAACGGCAGGATTGGCATTATGGGGCGTATGGCAGAACACGCAGAGTTGCTGTTCGTTGGTCGCCCGGTAGGTGCCGGTGCCGGAGGCGGAAAGGTTATGCTTGGTGTTGCCTATGGCGGCGATGGCTGGCAATGCAGCATTCAGCCAGAGTCCTAGCAACAGTAATGCGCCGATTGGCCAGCGGGTAGGAACTTTCATGCCGAGCATTCCCTCCATCGCTTATATGCTATTTGGCGGGGTCCGCCGAAACCAGCCTGATCTTGATCTTATCGCTGCGGTAGGAATTGAATTCGGGTAGAAGTTGGAACACCCACCCTTGCTCCCCCGGTTTGCCGTCGAAACTGGTTTCGACTTGGACTGCCGGATTTTTCGGTTCATTGGAGGAGCTGGTAGCCGTTTTGAAGTCGCTCGTATAAGCGGGCAAGTAGTTCATGACACGCAGGCTCGCCCCTTTGCCGAGTTTGAGGGTCTCGCCTATGCGGACCTTGACCGATTGCTCTTTCCCGTCCATCCCATTGACCACGAGATTGACCGCCGACCAAGACTTGCGAATGTCGTCGGAAACCGAAACCGTTAGCGTGCCTTTGCTGGAGGGTTGAGGATGCTGTTCTGCGAATTGCTTGTTGAGATCGGTATTGTCGGTGGTTGCCGGCATCGGCGGATGGGCGGCAGGGAGGTTGGGCAACGGCGGATGTTTCGGGGGGAGCGGTTCATTGCCTGTAACCGGCACATTCGATATGGCAACCCCGGCTGCTGCGTCTTGGGCTGGCTGCTTGACAGCTGAATAATCGACTTGGGTGCCAGGTGTCTTGTCACAACCTGAAATGACGAACAGGCATGCCAGCGGAGGGCCAAACAGCTTGAAGGCTGAAACAACCGAAGAAAACTTCATGCAATTCCCTTCCAGTAACTGATAACAGTGAGCTCTTGAGAAAAGTTGTTAGATCATGCAACTATACACAGGATTAAAAATTGGTAACTGGGCGGTAACAAGTGAGACTGTGATATTTTTATTTACCGAGGTCAAATGGCTTAATCTGTCTTTTTCGTAAAGGCCAGATAACAAAATTATAACCACATAACAAGTAAAGCTTATTCTATATAAGCGGGGGGTTATGGCGTATGGCTGACCAGTTGAGGGGGGATGTCGCTGGAAAAGCGGCTTTTCGGGTGGTTTGGGGGCCGCAGCGGTTCCGGCTTTCGATTGGCTGGAAGACCTTGATTGCTTTTTTGATCGCGGTATTCGTGCCGCTGGCAGGTATCACTTATTTAACAGAAGCTGCGCTGGCCAGCTTTACCCGGCAACACCACGTCAGTGCCATGACGGCTGGTTTGCGGGGTGCCCTGAAGGCGCATGCAGACCGACTGGGGGCGGTGGCGGCGGTACTATCCTATTCCGCGTCCAATCCGGCCGTCAAAGAAGCTGTGGCGGAAAAGAAGCGCGCACCCTTGGCCGAAACGCTGCAGCAGCATGCGATCAATCTTTCTTTTGTCGATGCTTGGCTGGTGATCGATCCAAAGGGGAATGTTGTTTCGCGACGCAATGGCAGCGGTGGAGATCAGGTGGCCTTGAGCGGTCTGTTGTCACAGGCTGCCAACAACGGCTTCCCGGTGACAGGTATGGAGATATTGCCTCGCGACATTTTCCTGCGCGAAAACAACGAGCGCTACCTGAGACTGGAGAGGCTCGTCTTGTCTCATGTCGTGCTGGTACCGGTGGTACGGGATGGGGCAGTCATCGGCGCGCTGGTAGGGGTGATACTGCTGGACGGTTATGACTGGCTGCCGAACATCCTGCATGACAATGCTGCCCAGGATATTCATATGTTCGCTGCGCTCGTGCAGGAGTCGCGCATCGTTGCCGTGACGCGCCGGCCGAACAATATCTGGTCTGAAGGGCAGCTTTTGAGTGCCGAAGTCAACGATCCTCTCGCCAAGGGCAGGCCATTCGGCGGTACGGTGACGATCAACGGCGCAGAGCACCTGCTGGTTGCTGAACCTCTGCTCAATGCTCAGCGTCAGGCCATCGGATCTTTTATGGTCGGTTCGCGCGCCAGCACTATCGATAATCAGGTTCGGTCGGTGATGGGCAAGCTTTACGGCTTCATCCTGCTGGGTGGGGTTCTCGCCTTGATCATCACGCTTTTTGCGAGGCGCGATACGGTGCGGCCGATTCGTGCGCTGGTTGGTGCCATGGATGAGTTTGCGACGGGGAATGCAGCGGTGCGCACTGAAATTCTTACCAAGGACGAGTTCGAGGATCTCGGCAGGGGCTTCAATCGCATGGCCGATGCGATCATGGCACAACAGGAGAAGATGGAGAATTACAACTCCCTCGCAAAACTGCTGATCACGACGCTCAATCCGAAAGGCCTGCTCAAGAGCGCCCTTGAGAAGGTGATCGAGCTGACGAATTCGGATCTCGGCGTGGTCTATTTGATGGGAGATGGCGGCGACATCCTAAAGCCGTTCGTTGCGCACGGCATCGATTGCGATGCACTCGCCGATTTGTCACTGAGTGATGGCGCAGCCGGTTTTGCCGCGGCTGAACGCCGTACCGTACGGCTGAAGGACATTCCTCCCGAGTGCTATGTTCAGACGAATCTCGGTTTCGGTCGGGCCTTGCCGCGCGAGGTGGCCGCTTTTCCGATTACCTACAAAGAGAAAGTGCTCGGGGTCATGCTGCTTGCGACGCTGGGAAACTATCAGGAAGACGAACTGCCTCTGGTGGAATATCTCACCAGTCAAATCGGCATCACGCTGGATAACGCTTTGACCCATGAGAAGGTTGAGCGGCTTTCTGTCACCGATGGCCTGACGGGACTATTCAATCGCCGCCACTTCAGCGAGCGTATCGAAGAGGAATTCTCGAAAGCCTCACGCTACCAGACGCCGCTGTCCGTACTGATCATGGATGTGGACCATTTCAAGCGCGTCAACGATACCTATGGGCATCAGGTCGGCGATATCGTGCTGATCGCCGTGGCGCAGATCTTGCGCCAGTCGGTGCGCGAGACCGACCTGATCGGCCGCTATGGGGGAGAGGAGTTCGTGGTGTTGCTGCCTCACACCGAGATGGAGCAGGCCGTCGCCGTAGCGGAAAAAATCCGCAAGGCGGTCAGCGAAAAGCTTATCGGGGAGATGGATGGCAAAGCGGTGACTATTAGCATCGGCGTAGCCGGTATGGATGGCGTTGAAGCCCGCAATGTCGATGATCTGATTCGCCATGCCGATGGGGCGCTATACCGCGCCAAAGAGGAGGGCAGGAATCGCGTGGTTGCCGCCGGCGCCAAAGTCGTCTGATTGGCCCGCATGCAAGCGTGGAGGATTGGCGCTTTCGGCACTTTGATCTTGGGTGCCTTGGCTGGGGGGGGATACGCATTCTTCACCGGCCCTGTCTTGCCGCCTCGTTCGTTGGTCGGCCAACCGGCACCGCAATTCGCCGCACCAGATATCCACGCTCAGCAGATGATCGAGCTGCGTCAATTTCGGGGCAAGGTGCTGGTGCTGAACTTCTGGGCATCCTGGTGCGAGCCCTGCCGCGAAGAGCATGCATATCTCTTGCGCTTGAATGATCGCTTTGCCGATCAGCAGGGGGTTGTGCTGCTAGGGGTGGCTCATCGGGACCGGCAGTCTGATGCACGAGAGTTTCTGAGGCGCTGGGGCGAAGGCTATTCTCATCTGGCTGACCCCGATGGAAATATTGGTGCCGCATTCGGGGTAACGAGTCTTCCGCAGACCTTCCTGATCGATGCCTCCGGCGTGCTCCGTTGCAGGCATTTCGGACCAGTGGGAAAGGCCGATCTAGAAAAGATCGAGCGCAACTGGATTCGTCCGGTGCTTGAAGGTCGTTTGCACTCCTGCAACTAAGCCAAAAAGTAAGCGAAATAAAAGTAAGCGAAATGTTACGTATATAAGTATTTGACGATTGTCAAAGTAAAACTTATGGATATATAATCTCCTCCAGAGGCGGGATAAAAACAAAATCTGCCGATAAAACAATAAGGTTCGTGTTCTTACCGTCCGAGAAAGTAACGGTAGTGATACGAAGAGGAGGGCGGCTCACCGATCTACCCCGACGTCGGTGCCGTGTTTTTCGAGGAAGCAGGCTCGATGAATATGTCGGTTATCGGGGGAATCGCCCGAATGTGCGTGCTGATGCTGCTCTGTGCAGCATCATGGGGCGCTGGCGCGGCAGGGGACGAGCTCAATTGCGTGCTGTGCCATAAGCACAGGGGCCTGAGTCGCATCGACGAGAACGGCAATTTCAGGCTGTTTTACATCAACGAGGCCTTGTTCGAGGAAGGCCCTCATGTCAGGGTCAAGTGCCTTGACTGCCACATCGACATCAGCAAGATTCCCCATGAGCCGGCCAAGAAGGTGGACTGCACAACCGAGTGCCATCTGAATGAGCCGTCGAGCAAGAAGCCGTTTTCCCACAAGCCGGTTGGCGCCATCGTCGCCAACCCGCCCGATCTGGTTGCTACCGAGAAGGAGAAGTACGGCAACTATGGCACCAAGATCGCTCCGGGCATGCTGAATGCGGATGGAACTTTCCGTCTCATCAACGGCGAGAAAGAACGCAGCTTCGTTTCGGACTACATCAAGAACAAGGAACTGCTAAGCTCGGTCGAGCAATCCAAGATGAAAAAAGTGATCCATCGGATGGTGGATGAAAAGCCGCTGCTATGCGAAGGGTGAAACGTCGTAATCGCGCTGCAATGCAGCGGCTGGCACGAAAAGCTGTTTTTCTTTGCTGTTGCGCTTGGGGAGCGCTTGCGGTCGCTGCATCGGAAATTCCGACTTCCGGCGTGCGTCATCTGTTCGACATTACCGGCCAGGGTGCGGGTGGGTTGGCGCTGCCAACCGACGTGGCCGTCGCCGAAGACGGCCGCATATATATCGTCGATGGCGGCAATCATCGTATCGTCGTCTTCGACCGCAAGGGAAAGTATCTGTTCGCCTTCGGGCAGAAAGGATCGGCGGAGGGGCAGTTCCGCGATCCGGTCGGTATCGGTATCGACAGCAAGGGGCGCATCTACGTCGCTGACACGAGCAACCACCGCATCCAGGTGTTCAGCGGTGACGGACGCCTTCAGTATGCGTTCCGCGTCAGCGATAACGGTACGCCGGTGCGTCCTATCGACGTCGCAACCGATCCTGCGGGTGCGCGCATCTATGTGACCGGCAACAACAACCACAAGGTGATGGAGTTCCGCTCTGGCGGCACATTCGTGCGGCAGTGGGGCGGGCAAGGGGAGAGCAGCGGGCAATTCCGCTACCCCGCTTCCATCCAAGTCGCACCCGACGGCAGTGTTTATGTGGTCGATGTGCTCAATTCTCGGGCTCAGGGTTTCGATCCCGACGGCAGGTTGCTGCTCCAGGTGGGCAATTGGGGCGTGCTGCCGGGACAATTCTTCCGTCCCAAGGGTGTGGCCGTCGATGCCAAGAAGCGTGTTTACATCGGCGACAGCTATATGGACGTGATTCAGGTGTTCGACGACGAGGGGCATCTTTTGCACGTGCTTGGCCGCAAGGGGGCTCCGCAGCGCTTCGTTTCGGTCGGCGGCATCAATATCGGTCAGGACAACCGGCTGTACGCGGCCGAAATCGTGCGTAACAAGGTGTCCGTCTATAGCATCGAATGATTCGCGCGGGATTCCGTTCCGTGCAAGAAGAGGGAGAACAGGGATATGAAACCAAAATTGCAGTTAGGCTGCTCATTGCGAGAGTGGCGGAGGACGGCAGGAGGAATCCTGTTCGGCGGTGTGCTCGCCGCGGCTGCCGGCCTGTTTGCCTTGCCGGCGCTGGGTGCTCCTGCTGCATCAAAGAGTTCCCCCAGCATACCCGTCGAGGAGATCGGTGCCACGACGGCGCAGGACGGTTGCCTGTTCTGCCACAAGTATCCCGGTTTGGGCCGCTACGAGAAGGATTCGCGCCATCTCGTCGTCAAGCGCGTTTTTTATGTCAATGACGAGATGCACAAGGCCTCGTACCACGGGCGTTTGAACTGCTCCGACTGCCACGAGGACGTGACCACCATTCCTCACGACAATGCCAAGAAGGTCGACTGCGGGAAGACCTGCCACGTGATGGATCCTTCCACCGGACAGAAGTTCTCGCACAAGAAGATCGTCGAGGATCTCAACCGGAGTTCACACGGCGCAGCGGGCTCACGTTCCGAAAACAAGGCAGACCTGCCGGCTTGCCGCGATTGCCATACCAACAAGCCTTACCAGAACGATCCCGAGGTGCTGGCGAAGTCGATGGGCTTCGTCAAAGTCTGCCAGCAGTGCCACGAGGAGAAGGCGTGGGTCGAGCGTTTCTATCGCCATGTCAGCTATCGGACCGTGCATCGGCGCTCGTCGAAGGAGGTCGTCAAGCTGTGCAGCCGCTGCCATGCGAACCCGGACATGATGGGGCGCCACAAACTCGACGTCGTGGTGGGCTTCCAGGATACTTATCACGGCAAGGCGATTCTCTACGGTGACGAAGAGGTGGCGAACTGCCTGAGTTGCCACGCGCCGTATGAACTGAACCTGTCGCCGCACAGCATTCTTTCCAGGAAGAACGACAAGTCGCCGGTGCATCAGGACAACATGCAGATGACTTGCGCGCAGTCCGGCTGCCACCCGCTCGCCTCCAAGGAGTTTGCGACCGGCAGCAAGGCGCATCCGTCGCAGATCAAGGCGGCGAAGCTGACGACCATCGACACCGAGGCGGCGACCGATGCTTTGCGTGAGGAAGCCTTCCAGGCGAAAGTGCTGGACTGGATCAACCTCTTCTACAAAGTCCTGATCGCCGCAGTCGTGGTTGGCCTGGGCGGACATCGCCTGCTCGACATCTACGCGGCCTACCGCGATCGCAAGAAGGGAGGACACTGACATGAGCCACGGCCACAATGAAAAAACCTATGTCCGGCTCACGAAGAGCGAGCGCATCCAGCACATCATCCTGGTGGTGTCGACGACACTGCTGATCTTCACTGGTTTCATGCTGATGGGCGAGCAGTTCGTCATCGAACTGTTCGGGCCGGCGGGTAAAACGCTGTTCTACTGGCGCGGCATCGTCCATCGCGTCGCCGGGGTGGCAGTCACACTCGTCTGCATGTACCATCTCTACTATGTGATGGCTACGCCAAATGGCCGCAGTTGGATCCGTGACATGCTGCCGCGCTGGAAGGATGCGGTGGATGCGGTCCAGAACGTGGGCTACATGCTTGGCCTACGCGCCGAGCGGCCTAAGATGGATCGGTTCACCTACCTCGAGAAGCTCGAGTACTTCTCGGTGTACTTCGGCATGTTCATCGTCATCACCACCGGCATCATGATGTGGACGCAGGAGTACTGGCCGAAGTTCTATCTCGACGTCGCCGATGCCTTCCATCTCGGCGAAGCGACGCTGGCGGCCCTAGCCATCATCGTCGGCCATATCTTCTCGGTCCATTACAACGCCCATGTCTATCCGATGAACCGGGCCTTCATCGACGGCAAGATGTCGGAGAGCCTGATCAAGGAGGAGCACCCGCTCTGGCTCGAAAGACTGCAGGCGGCCGAAGCCGCGGCTGCGGCCGGCAACAAGGAGAGCGGCCATGCATGATGCCAAAACCCCGATGACGGCCAAAGGGCTGTTCGTCCATCTGTTGATGCTGACGATTTTTGTGCTTCTCGCCGCGTTCTCCGGTTGGTTGGTCTGGCTGACCTATTTCAAGGGCTGGTACCTGTCGGGACCGGGTCTGCAAAAGAAGGCCGTTGCCCGCCAGGAGATGTACAACGAGCCATTCCATGGCATCGACGATGCCGTCCTTGTCGGCGCGAAGTCGAAATCCTGGTGCCTCAAGTGCCACGAAGACTATCCGCATTCGAAATCGCGCGAGGCCAGGGCGATGCTCAATGCCCATTCCTTCTTCATTGCTTGCGAAACCTGCCATATGTCACCCAAGCCGGGCGAGCAGTTCCAATACAAGTGGATGGTGCGCAACGCGAACGTTCCGCTGGCGGAATTGAAGGGTCGGGCAGGGGAGTATGGCGGGACCATCGTACCGTTCCGGATGGAAAGCGGCCTCGCCACACGTCTCGACGAAAACCTCGAGGCCGTAAAGCGACTCGAGGAGAACTGGACGGCTATGGAACGGCGGGATAGCGAGGACGTCAGCCTCGAAAACATCCAGAAGCGCAAGTCGCTGCTGCTTAACACCCAGATCCACGGCGACCTCACGGAGAAACCGGTGTTCTGCGACAACTGCCATCGCGAAAATGGCCTGCTCAATTTCAAGCAGCTGCTCTATTCCGAGCAGCGGGCGAAGACCTTGACGCTGAGCCAGGGGGCGGACGTCATCAAGCAGTACAAGGAGTTTTATCTGCCCACCATGCGAGGAGAGGACCGGCGTCAGACTCGCTGAAGACTTCTTACGACCCGTTGGAGGCGGCGGGAGGAACGAGGCGCCAGATTGGCGCCGTCCCGCCGTCGCCGACTTTTTCATCGAAACCATGATTGCGTGCTTCATTCGCTTACGGTAGTGTGCGCCCCTTTTTTCCTTCCCTCGCTACGCATGCTGCCGTCCATTGAACATCGGATCGCCGACGAACTCGGCGTTCACCCCAACCAGGTCGCGGCCGCCGTCCAACTGCTGGACGATGGTGCCACCGTGCCTTTCATCGCACGCTACCGCAAGGAAGCCACCGGCAATCTCGACGATACGCAACTGCGCACGCTCGAGGAGCGGCTCGGCTACCTGCGCGAGCTCGAGGATCGCCGCACTGCGATCCTGCAATCCATCGAAGAGCAGGGCAAGCTCACACCCGAGCTGCGCAACGAGGTAGAGAACGCCGAGACCAAGCAGCGTCTCGAAGATCTCTACTTGCCCTACAAGCCGAAGCGCCGCACCAAGGCGCAGATCGCCCGCGAGGCCGGCCTCGAGCCGCTCGCAGACGCCTTGTACAACGATCCGACGTTGGTGCCCGAAACCGAGGCAGCGAAGTACGTGAATCCCGAGCAGGATCCGCCGGAGAAGCATGTGCCCGACATCAAGGCTGCCCTGGACGGTGCGCGTCAGATTCTCATGGAACGTTTCGCCGAGGATGCGGCGCTGTTGGAGAAACTGCGTAACCATTTGAATGAAAACGCGCAGCTTGTCTCGATCGTTATCGAGGGCAAGGAAGAGCAGGGCGCCAAATTCCGCGACTGGTTCGATTTCCGCGAGCCGCTGAAGAGCGCGGCCTCGCACCGCGTTCTGGCGCTCTTGCGCGGCCGCAACGAGGACGTGCTGCGCCTGGCGATCAAGACCGAGGCCGAACTCACCGATCCTCCGGGCTCTTCGCCCTGCATTGCAATGATCGCGCGCCATGTCGGCATCGAGGACCAAGGCCGGGCCGCCGACAAGTGGCTGAATGAGACCGCGCGCTGGACCTGGCTGGTCAAGCTCTCCCTGCACCTTGAAACCGAACTCATGGGCGTGCTGCGTGAGCGTGCCGAGGAAGAGGCAATCCGCGTCTTCGCCCGCAACCTGCACGACCTTCTGCTTGCCGCACCGGCCGGCCCAAAGGCCGTGATCGGCCTCGACCCAGGCATTCGCACCGGTGTAAAGGTGGCCGTAGTGGACGCCACCGGCAAGCTGCTCGACACGACGACGCTCTACCCGCACGAACCGCGCCGCGATTGGGAAGTGAGCATCGCCGCGCTGCGCCAGCTCGCGCAGAAGTACGGCGCATCGCTGGTCGCCATCGGTAACGGCACGGCCAGTCGCGAGACTGACAAGCTCGCCGCCGACCTGATCAAGCGCTACCCGGAACTCAAGCTGACCAAAATCGTCGTCTCCGAGGCGGGCGCCTCGGTGTACTCGGCCTCCGAACTCGCCGCGCGCGAGTTCCCTGACCTCGATGTGAGCTTGCGCGGCGCGGTCTCGATCGCCCGCCGGCTGCAGGATCCGTTGGCCGAACTGGTGAAGATCGATCCGAAGAGCATCGGCGTCGGCCAGTACCAGCACGATGTGAACCAGTCCAAGCTCGCCAAGTCGCTCGACGCCGTGGTCGAGGACTGCGTGAACTCCGTCGGCGTGGATGTGAACACCGCCTCGGCGGCGTTGCTGGCGCGGATCTCCGGCCTCAACGCCACGCTGGCGGCCAACATCGTCGGCTACCGCGACCAGAACGGCGCCTTCGCATCACGCGCCGCGCTGCTCAAGGTGCCGCGCTTGGGTGAAAAAACCTTCGAGCAGGCGGCGGGCTTCCTGCGTATCAATCAGGGCGAGAATCCGCTCGACGCCTCGGCGGTGCACCCGGAGGCCTATCCGGTGGTTGAGCGCATCCTTGCCGACATCAAGAAGGGTGTGAAGGAGGTCATCGGCGACAGTCGGCTGGTGAAGTCGCTGAAGGCCGAGAAATACACCGACGAGCGCTTCGGCCTGCCTACCGTGCAGGACATCCTCAAGGAACTCGAGAAGCCCGGCCGCGATCCTCGCCCGGAGTTCAAGACCGCGTCATTCAGGGACGGGGTCGAGGATATCAAGGACCTCGAACCCGGCATGCAGCTCGAGGGCGTGGTCACCAATGTCACCAACTTCGGCGCCTTCGTCGATATCGGCGTCCATCAGGACGGCCTCGTGCATATCTCCGCGCTGTCCGACCGCTTCGTCAAGGATCCGCATACAGTGGTCAAGGCCGGCGACGTAGTGAAGGTGAAGGTGCTCGAAGTGGATATCCCGCGCAAGCGCATCGCCCTGACCATGCGGCTAAATGATGCAGTTCAGCCGGGTGAAAAAGTCGGCGCCGGCAGGACGGCGCCTGGTGCTCGCTCGGCACGTCAAGCGGCAGCGCCGCGGTCGACGCAGCGCCAGCCGGAACCTGCCGGTGCCATGGCGGCGGCTTTCGCAAAACTGAAAAGTTGAGCCGGCGGAAATGAAGATCGCTTGCTGGCCAGCCCTTGAAAAATCAGCTACAGTCTCCAAACTATTTAAAACCATAACGCCATGAGGTCATCTATGAGCAACAAAGGGCAGATGCTACAAGACCCCTTCCTCAACACACTGCGACGCGAGCACATTCCAGTATCCATTTATCTCGTCAACGGCATCAAGCTTCAGGGGCAGGTCGAATCCTTCGATCAGTATGTCGTGTTGCTCAAGAACACCGTCACCCAGATGGTATACAAGCACGCCATCTCCACCGTGGTGCCCGCTCGCGCCGTGAATATCAGCAACGAACCCGCCGAGTGAGTTTCGCGAAGAACCGGCGGCGGCGGTGCCGCCCCGGGGTGGCCGATGTTTGAGCGGCCGGCTTCCGGCGAGAATGCGCTGCTGGTGCAATTGGATTTTGGCGAGGGTGATTTCGCCGAGCGCTTCGAAGAGTTCCAAATGCTGGCGACGAGTGCCGGCGCCCATCCGGTCGACACGATCACCGGCAAGCGCGGGCGCCCGGATCCGGCCCTGTTCGTCGGCCGCGGCAAGGTCGACGAGATCGTCGCAGCGGCCGCTTCCGCTAGCGCGGATTTGGTCATCTTCAATCACGAACTTTCCCCAGGTCAGCAGCGTAACCTCGAGCGAGCCACCCAGCGGCGCGTCATCGACCGCACCAGCCTGATCCTCGACATCTTCGCGCTACGTGCCAAGAGCCACGAAGGCAAGCTGCAGGTCGAACTTGCCCAGCTCGAACACCAGATGACGCGGCTGGTGCGCGGCTGGACCCACCTCGAACGCCAGAAGGGCGGCATCGGTCTGCGTGGTCCGGGCGAGAAGCAGCTCGAAACCGACCGGCGCCTGCTCGGCAAGCGCGTTGCCGTGCTCAAGGATCGTCTGCGCCAACTCGAACGACAGCGGGCCGTGCGACGCAAGCAGCGTGGCAGAAGTGAAGTGCTGTCGGTTTCACTGGTCGGCTACACCAACGCTGGCAAGAGCACGCTGTTCAATGCACTGACCAAGGCGGGCATCTATGCCGCCAACCAGTTGTTTGCCACGCTCGACACCACATCGCGCAAGCTTTACGTGCCGACCTGCGAACTGACCGACGGCCGTTCGGGCTGCCAGGTCGTGCTGTCGGATACCGTCGGATTCATCCGCGATTTGCCGCACGCGCTGGTCGCCGCTTTTCATGCCACCCTCGAGGAGACGACACAGGCCGATCTGCTGCTGCACGTTGTCGATGCCGCTAGCCCAGACCGCGACCAACAGATGGAGGCAGTCGCCAAAGTGCTGACAGAGATCGGTGCCGCCGCCGTGCCGCAGATCGTCGTCTGGAACAAGATCGACCTGCTGGAAGGGCCAGGCGCTGCGGCGCCCGGGGTCGAGCGGGACGAGTGTGATAACATCGCCCGCGTCCGTGTCAGCGCCCGTACCGGCGCCGGCCTCGACCTGCTGCGGGCAGCGCTGGCCGAAATGTCGCGTAAGCTTGCAGCGCCGATTGAACCCGACACAAACCAACCCCATTTAAAAAACTATGATCACCGGCATCCTGATGTCGCTCAATGACCACGGATGGGGCAACGACCCCAATCGCGGCGGCGGAAGAAACAATCCCGGGCCTCCCGATCTCGATGAGCTCTGGCGTGATTTCAATCGCCGGCTGTCAGGCATGCTTGGCAAGAAGCGTGGCGGCCCCGGTAACTCCGGTGGTGGAGATGAAGGCGGCGGCGGCTCCGGCCTGCCCTCCCTGACCCCCGGCCAATTCGGGGGCGGCATCGGCCTGCTGGTTGGCCTGGTTGCCGTCGTCTGGCTGGCCAGCGGCTTCTACATCGTCGATGCGAGCCAGCGTGGCGTGGTGCTGACGCTCGGCAAGTACAGCGAAACCACCGAGCCGGGCCTGCGTTGGCGCCTCCCTTGGCCGATCCAGATGCACGAGGTCGTGAATCTCACCGGCGTGCGCACCATCGAGATCGGCTACCGCGGATCGGAGAAGAACAAGGTCCTCAAGGAGGCCCTGATGCTCACCGACGACGAGAACATCGTCAGTGTCCAGTTCGCCGTGCAATATCTGCTTAAGGATCCGAAGGACTACATCTTCAACAACCGCCATCCCGACGATGCCGTGATGCAGGCCGCCGAGACGGCGATCCGCGAAGTGGTCGGCAAGAACCGCATGGACTTCGTACTCTACGAAGGCCGCGACGTGATCGCCGCGAACACCCAAAAGCTCATGCAGGAAAACCTCGACCGCTACGCCACCGGCATCCAGATTCGCGCCGTGACGATGCAGAGTACCCAGCCGCCCGAGCAGGTGCAGGCAGCCTTCGACGATGCCGTCAAGGCGGGCCAGGATCGCGAGCGGCACAAGAACGAAGGCGAGGCCTACGCCAACGACGTGATTCCGAAGGCGCAGGGAACGGCCTCTCGCCTGAAGCAGGAAGCCGAGGGCTATCGGGCACGCCTGATCGCGACGGCAGAGGGTGAGGCGGCACGCTTCTCCAAACTGTATGCCGAATACGCCAAGGCGCCGGAAGTCACGCGCCAACGCCTCTATCTTGAAACCATGCAGCAGGTCTATGCCAATACCAGCAAAGTGATGGTCGACACCAAGGCGGGCGGCAATCTGCTCTACCTGCCGCTCGACAAGCTGATGCACGCTGCAGGCGCCGCCACGTCCGCGCAATCCACCGCCGTCGATAGTGCCGAACGTCCTTCCGCTCCGGCTTCCGCGATGGAAAACCGCGACGTGCGTACGCGCGGCTCGTTGTCTACCCGCGAAAGGGGAGAACGCTGATGCAACGCCTACCCATCATCCTGGCGGTAGTGTTCGCCGCCTTCGTCACCGCCGGATCGGTGCTGTTCACGGTCGACCAGCGCCAGTACGCCATCGTCTTCCAGCTTGGCGAGATCAAGGAAGTCATCAAGGAGCCCGGCCTTGCTTTCAAGTGGCCGATGATCCAGAACGTACGCTTCTTCGACCGGCGCATCCTCACGCTTGATTCGGTCGAGCCGGAACGCTTTCTGACCGCCGAGAAGAAACCGGTGCTGGTCGATTCCTTCGTCAAGTGGCGCATCGCCGACGTGAACCAGTACTACATCTCGGTAGGCGGCGACGAGATGCTGGCGCGCACGCGCTTGGCGCAGACCGTCAATTCCGGACTACGCGAGGAATTCGGCCGGCGCACCGTGCATGACGTCGTTTCCGGCGAACGTGACAAGATCATGGCCGATGTGCAGAAGAAGGCCGACGCGGACGCGCGCCAGATCGGCGTCGAGATCGTCGATGTGCGCCTCAAGCGCGTCGATCTGCCGCCGGAAGTGTCCGAGTCCGTGTATCGCCGCATGGAGACCGAGCGCAAGCGCGTCGCCAACGAACTGCGTTCGCAGGGTTCTGCCGAGGCCGAGAAAATCCGCGCCGACGCCGACAAGCAACGCGAGGTGATCGTCGCCGAAGCCTATCGCGACGCCCAGAAAATCAAGGGCGAAGGCGACGCCAAGGCCGCATCGATCTACGGCAAGGCTTTCGGCGAGAACCCCGAGTTCTACGCCTTCTATCGCAGCCTCGAAGCTTATCGCCAGAGCTTCGGCAACAAGAGCGACCTGCTGGTGGTCGATCCCAGTGCCGACTTCTTCAAATACCTGAAGAACAGCGGCCGAGGCGGTAAGTAATCAGCGAGCGGCCATGTCGACTCTGCTCGTGGCGTTCGGCCTGATGCTGGTGATCGAAGGGCTGTTGCCCTTCGCCGCGCCACGCGTCTGGCGCGAAACGTTCCGGCGGGCGATCGAACTCGCCGATGGCCAGTTGCGTTTCGTCGGCCTGGCTTCGATCGTTCTCGGCCTGGCGTTCATCTTCCTGTTCAAGTAGTCGGTTTCCCCATGCACGCCTGGTTGTTGCCCGAAGCCATCGAAGATCTGCTGCCCGCCGAGGCCACGCAGGTGGAGGCATTGCGCCGTCGTCTGCTCGACGAATGTGCAGTCCATGGCTATCAGCTCGTTGCTCCGCCCATGCTGGAGTTCGCCGACGGCCTGCTACGCGGCAGCGGATCGGACCTCAGCCTGCGCACCTTCAAGCTCGTCGACCAGTTGTCCGGACGCACCCTCGCGCTGCGTGCCGACATTACGCCGCAGGTGGCGCGCATCGATGCGCACCTGCTCAACCGTACCGGCGTTACTCGACTGTGCTACTGCGGCAGCGTGCTGCACGCGCGCCCGGCAGACCTGCTGGCGACGCGCGAACCGTTGCAACTCGGGGCTGAAATCTACGGCCATGCCGGGCTTGAAGCCGACCACGAGGTGATTCGCCTCCTGGCGCGCGCGCTGCAGCTTGCCCAACTGCCGCCGAGCCGCATCGACGTCGGCCATGTCGGCATCTACCGTGCTTTGGTGGCAGCCGCAGGGCTTTCACCGGATGCCGATCAGCCCTTCTTCGATGCGCTGCAGGCCAAGGATGTGCCCACCCTGCGCGAACTGAGTGCCAGCCTTCCCAGCGAAGTGCGCGCCGGTCTGCTGACCTTGCCCGAACTCTACGGCGGCAAGGAGGTGTTGGCGGTCGCTGAGGCCAGGCTGCCCAAGCTGCCGGCGATCGCCCAGGCGCTGGCGGAATTGCGTCGGCTGGCGGACGAGCTTGCCGATCTGCCGCTGACCTTCGACCTCGCCGACCTGCGTGGCTACAACTACCATAGTGGCGTCGTGTTCGCCGCTTACTGCGCTAACAGCCCCGCGGCCGTGGCGCTCGGAGGCCGCTACGATTCCGTCGGTGCGCGCTATGGCCGTGCCCGGCCGGCGACCGGTTTTTCCCTCGACCTGCGCGCTTTGGCACGCTTGTCTTCTCCCCGCCAGACGGCCGGGGCGATTCTCGCGCCGTGGCCCGAGGATGTCGTCGCCCAGGCCGAAATCGAGCGCCTGCGCGCCGGCGGCGAGATTGTCGTCGCCGCATTGCCCGGGCATGATGGCAGCTGGCGGGAAGCCGGGTGCGACCGCAAGCTCGTGCGGCGCGACGGTGAATGGATCATCGAACCCTTAGATAATAATTAAAGGAATACTGACATGGCCAAGAACGTAGTCGTGATCGGCACGCAATGGGGCGACGAAGGCAAAGGCAAGATCGTCGACTGGCTGACGGATCATGCCCAGGGCGTGGTGCGCTACCAGGGCGGCCACAATGCCGGCCACACCCTCGTCATCGGCGGCAAGAAGACGGTGCTGCATCTTGTGCCCTCCGGCATCCTGCGCGAAGGGGTGACTTGCTACATCGGCAACGGCGTGGTGCTCTCGCCCGAAGCGCTGATCAAAGAACTCGACCAGCTCAATGCCGCCGGCGTCGACGCCGAGGCGCGCCTGAAGATCTCCGAGGCCTGCCCGCTGATCCTGCCCTACCATCAGGCGCTCGACATCGCGCGCGAGGCCGCCAAGGGTGCCAAGAAGATCGGCACCACCGGCCGCGGCATCGGCCCGGCCTACGAGGACAAGGTATCGCGCCGCGGCCTGCGCGTGCAGGACCTGCTGCGGCCGAAGCGCTTCGCAGAGAAACTCGCCGAGATTCTCGACTACCACAACTTCGTGCTGAAGAACTACCTCGGCGCCGAGCCGGTCGATTTTCAACAGACCCTTGACGGCGCGATGGCGATCGCTCCGCGCATCACCAAGATGATCGCCGACGTGCCGCGTTCGCTCTACGATGCGCACAAGGCTGGCGCGAACATCCTGTTCGAGGGCGCGCAGGGAACGCTGCTCGACATCGACCACGGCACCTATCCCTACGTCACCTCGTCGAACTGCGTCGCCGGCGGCGCCTCGACCGGTGCGGGCGTCGGTCCGAGCATGCTGCATTACGTGCTCGGCATCACCAAGGCCTACACCACGCGTGTTGGCTCCGGTCCGTTCCCGACCGAACTCTACGACGCTGTCGAGAAGCAGGACCCGATCGGCAAGCACATGGCCGACAAGGGCCACGAATTCGGCTCGACCACCGGGCGGGCACGCCGCTGCGGCTGGTTCGACGCCGCCGCGTTGAAGCGCTCGATCCAGATCAACGGCATCTCCGGCCTGTGCGTCATGAAGCTTGACGTACTCGACGGCATCGAGGAAATGAAGATTTGCACTGGCTACAAGCTCGATGGCCAGTTCACCGACATCCTGCCGGTGGGCGCGGACGACCTCGAGCGTTGCGAGCCTGTCTACGAGACCATGCCGGGCTGGAAGGACAGCACCGTTGGCGTGAAGACCTTCGACGGTCTGCCGCAGGCCGCACGGAACTACATCAAGCGCATGGAAGAGCTCTGCGGCGTGCCCGTCGATATGGTGTCCACCGGCCCCGACCGCGAGGAAACCATCGTCCTGCGCCATCCGTTCAAGTAAGCATGTCCGTTTCCGGGACTCGCCCCGGAAAAAGTCGGCGCCGGCAGGACGGCGCCGACGATCTACCTACAGTAACAAAACCTTACATTTCGATGCCGTGACGACATCGCGAAAATTCCCAAGGGTGCTTTAATAAAATAAATGGGAGTTGAGCGATGAAGATACTCAGGTTTGGCGTGACCATGGCGTTGCTGCTGGCATTCGCAAGTAGTGCCATGGCACATCCACCTTATCATCGTCCGTATCCGCGCAGTTCGGTAAGCCTCGGGTTCTATTTTGGGGATCCGTGGTTTCCCTATTACCCTTATCCCCCATATCCACCGTATCCACCACGGGTCTACATGCCTGCGCCGATTATCGTCACTCCGCCGGCCCCGCCGGTCTACATCGAGCAGCAGCCCGCACCGTCAACAGGTGGGCCGCTGGAGGCGGGTTACTGGTACTACTGCGAAGAGGCGAAAGCCTACTATCCCTACGTGAAGCAATGCCCGGGGGGATGGCAGAGGGTCGCCCCCCAGCCGCAGCAATGACGCAAAGGAGGAACAAGCGATGCGATACCGCCTGATGATTCCATTGGCCGCCGCGTTGACCGCGGCAGGCTGTGCCGTCGCACCGACGGGACCCGATGTATTGGCCTTGCCGGGCACGGGCAGGAATTTCGAGGAGTTCCGCGCCGACGATTATGCCTGCCGCGATTACGCCGCGATGCAGATCAGCGGCAAAACACAGGCGGCCAACGAGGCTGCCATGCGCAATGCTGCGGTCGGCACGGCGGTCGGTACGGTCGCGGGCGCGGCCATCGGCGGGCGTAGCAGCGCGGGCGTCGGCGCCGGCATGGGGCTCGTCGTCGGCAGCGCCTCGGGCGCGGAAGCCACGCGCTCCTCGATGTACGGCAGCCAGCGTCAGTACGACAACGCCTACATCCAATGCATGTACGCCAAGGGTCACCGCGTGCCGGTGAGCGGAAACTACACGCTTAGTCCGGCTCCCCAGCCGGCCACAGTGCCGCCGCCCCCGCCGGGAACACCGCCCCCGCCCCCACCGCGCTGATCAGGGAAACCCGGCCTCGGCCGGGTTTTTTCTTTTCGCGATCATCCACATGGTAATTCCCCTGCAGATGTGCAGCCGCTTGCTATATTGGAATCGTTGGTTGATGCCGAATCAAGCCAGTTACTGGCTGTGGAAACAGGGAGAAGAAACCATGATCCACAATCTCGTTGATATCGCCAGCCGTGTGAGTCCGCGACTGTCGGCCCTCATCGAGGGCCGAGTCAACGATCCGGACGAAGAGCAGCCTGTCACCTTATCCGAGGTGCGCACTTTCCTTTCCGAAATGCTCTCGGACGAGTACCGCGAGGCGGAACAACTGCACCGTTTCGATCTCGGTGACTCGATGCTCGACGAACTCGATGCGCTGATCGAGGAGTTCGGGGAGGGTGCGTTGGCGATCGACTTTGCGCAGCACACGGCCAGCGAGGCGCTCACGCAGGTGATCGAGGCCGTGATGGATGACGACAGCCGCGATAATCCGCCGACGCTGGAGACGGTCAGGGAGGCCATCCTTGCCGGCTTGTCGTCGAGCCTGCTCGGCGATGGGGCGTTGGAGGAAGACGAGAGCGAGACCCTGCTGGCGGAGATCGATGCGATGATCGAGCGCTTTGGTTCCGATGCGCTGGCCGAAGGTTTCCTCTGCTTCGAATAAGCGCTACTGCTGTGGGTCAATCGATAGCCTGCAATCAAGTACGGGCGTTGACCGCAAAGCCTGCAACTCGGTTCGTAAGGTAGCCTGCCGATCTGGAATTTCAACTCGAAGACCGGCGCGCAACGGTCCGAGACGTCGCTGATGAAGCGGTCGCGCCTAGATGCGGTGCATACCTTGGAGAGCCGGCTTGGCTGATTAGGCAGCGAGGGGAAGAGGACGAATTTTCGCTACCACTCGCTTCAGCGCTTTCTCGGCCTGCCAGAGGTCGTAATTCGCCTGCATGTGCAACCAGGACTCGGGGCTAGTACCCAGCGCTGCGGCAAGGCGCACAGCCATATCGGCGCTGATGCCCGCCCTGCCGTTCAGCACCCGCGACAGCATGACCCTGGTAATGCCCAGGCGCTGAGCGAATTCGGTCACGGTGACAGCGCTATCGGCGAAGACGCCATCGCGAAGGACTTCCCCGGGATGGGGTGGGTTATGCATTCTGGCCATGTCTGTCTTTCTCAATGGTAGTCCTGATAGTCCACCAGGATCGCGTCGCCGTCATCGAAGGTGAAGGTCAACCGCCAATTGCCGCTGACCGACACCGCCCAAAGCCCTTCAAGATTGCCTGTCAGCGGATGCAGCTTCCATCCTGGCAGCCCCATATCCGCCGCACTCTTTGCCGTGTCAAGTTACTTTGAGTAATTAATCCAAGTGACCCGGGCATTCTTGATCTGTACCTTAGTGCTAATCACAACTCGATCAAACGCCAAATCTGTTGTTAGCTTATCCGAAACCAACAATAAAGCCGAGTTGCTTGTCATCCCGCCTCTATATTCGAGCTCCGCAACTTCGTTCTGTCCGCGAAACAGCTTTGCACTTACGATGCCGGCTGGGAATCGTTCTTCTAACCTGCGAAATGTTGTCATCATATCCCCGCTTTTAGAGACACTCGCGGATACATCAATTTCTATGTGAGCGCCTGTTGTAATTGCCCCAAGAACATTTCCTGTGCGCAATTCCATCACAGATAAAATGTCGACCGGTTCTGGTGTTAGCAAAGTCCTGGATCCAAAAAACAGGATTAGAAAGAATACTTTCATATCTATCTGAAACACTTAGGGCACTTCACGGTAGCCAAATATTTCTGACGCGCGAGAGCGAGGACGTTATCCACCCAGCTCTGGCAATTACGTAGTCCAAGCGCGGAAATGAGAGAGGCGCTGTCTGCAGCTATGCAGTACATAGGTTCACCGATTTCTGTGGCTGCCTGATACACGAATGCATCAAACGCAGGGTCATCACAGACCATACTACAGCTTCTATTTGGATTTTCTGAGTTCAGTAATACTTGCCCCTGGCTCAGCAATATTGAACCTCGCGGCATGAAGCTCAGAGTAGAGCTGCTTACATTTAGGTAGTCGTGACGGAACAGGTTTGCGCGATTGCTGGTAGCGTTATTAGGGTCACCGAGCAGCCGAGAACAACGCTTAACCCAAAGCCCCAACGGGTCTGTCAGCATGTTGGGGGCCGATTCTGCGTAGCTGTACGTATTTAGTCCTCCCTGTAGCCCGATCGGATCACTCTGCACATAGCGTCCGGTGTTGGGATCGTAGTCGCGGAAGTAGTTGTAATGGGTATTGGTTTCCCTGTCGAAGTACTGTCCGGGGAAGCGGAGGTTGTAGGCGAGGGGAATGGAATTGGCATCGTGATCCTCGTCGGCGGGTGAATTGCCGAAGGCCTCGCCGTCCCAGCGCCAGAGGACCTGATTGAGGTTGGAGACCACCGCCCTTGGGGTACCCAGATGGTCGGTATGCACGTAATGCAGCTCGGCCGGCTGGTTCGAAGTCGTGGGCACCAGTCGGATCGCATCGGCGATCACATAACCGTTGGCCTGGCTCGAGAGGCTGATGGCGCTCTGGGCGGTGAGCGTATAAGTGCCCAAGAGATTCCAGGCGCCGCCGTTGGCCTGCTGGTTCACCGCCACGCTCGACTGGCCCGACGCGTGGGCGATCGTGTAAGTGGCATCGGTCGCCCGGTTCGAATAGGCCGACCACTGGGCATACACCGCATAAGTGCCGGTCAGGTTCGGCCGCCAGGCGGCGGTATCGAAACCGGCGTTCGCCCCGACGAACTTCACCGCGTCGGCGATCGCGTAGCCGTCAGCCGCGCTCGACAGGCTCACCGAACCCGTCTCCCCGAAGTCGTAACTGCCCAGGAGCTGCCAGGTGCCGCCGTTCTGCTGCTGGTTCGCCGTGACGGTCGCCTAGCCGGATTGGTGGATCACCGTGTATTGGGCATTGGTCGCCCGGTTCGCGTGGGCGGTCCACTTGGCATAGACCTGATACTGCCCCGGCGTGAGGCTGGCCGTCCAGGTGGCGGTAGGCGGGGTGCCGGTCGTCGGTACGAACTTCTCCGCATCGGCGATCACATAGCCGTTGGCCTGGCAAAGGATGTTGAAGGAGCTGGCCATGACCTCGGCATTATCTGGCTTGGCTCATGATGCGTCAATGCCGATGTCCTGCTTATCGGCGCCGTGTTCCCGGCGCCGACTTTTTCTGCCAACAAAAAAACCCGGCCTAAGCCGGGTTTTTTTGTTGAAGCGAGTGGTGCTCAGCCGCAGGCGCCGACCGCGCCGCAGGCGGTGCAGAAGTCGCAGCCGTCCTTCTTGATCACGGTCATGTTGCCGCACTCGCCGCACAGCGAGCCCTGCGTCACTTTAAGTTCGCCCTTTTCGCGCGGGCGCTCGAGGATGCCCATCTCGCGCGTCGGGTAGCCGTGCTCGTCGAGGATGCCGAGCATCGCGTAGCGGTGCATGATGAGTCGTGCGATGTAGGCGACGGTCGAGGGCCAGTTCTGCTGCTTGTTGGAGCCGGGCACGCGCGCCATGAAGTCGCCGAGAGGCTCGGGGTAGTTGAGCAGCTTGCGCAGCTTCATGCCGATCCAGGCCGGGTCCATCACGCGCATGTCGAGCGACAGCAGCTTGGTCAGGCCGTCGAGGGCGCGCGGGTAGTTGCCCGAGAGCCAGCAGGAGTAGGGGCGCGTCACGCCGTCGGGCAGCGTGATTTCCTTGAGGCCGAGCACGAAATCCTCGCGCGAGGCGGGGTTCACGATGTCGACCGTCCAGGACAGCGTGCCGTCGGTACCGGTTTTCGGTTCGTCGCGGCTGAACATGCAGTCGAGCACCGGGGTGGTGGCATCGTTGTCGAGCGCGCCGAGCTGCTCGCAGCGGTAGCGAATGACCTGCGCCATCGCGGAGACGGTGCCGGGCATGATCTTCAGTTCGCCGTGCGGCGGCATCGGCATCTCGAAGGGTTCTTCGCCGACGGTGCCGGCCAGCACGTCGAGCTTGAGCTTGAGCCAGGCGGGGTCGTTGGCGCGCATGTCCATCGAGAGGGTCTTGGCGACGGCGCCGAGGCCGCGCGGCTGCTCGGTGCCGTTGACCCAGACTTCGAAGGGCACGGCTTGGCGCTTGTCGTTCTCGATCTGGCCGACGAACAGGGCGAACTCGCCGTGCGGCGTCTCGATCATGTAGGTCCACGCAGCGTTGCCGTCGGTCAGGCGCGGGCGGCCGGGCCAGCGCAGGCTGGCAAGCACCGGTGCCGGCAGCGAGCCGATCTTCAGGCGGCGGTTGGCGCCGTCGATGACGACGTCCTGGGGCTGCTTCTGGTTCTGCTGCTGGGCCGGGGCTGCTTGCGGCTCGACGGAGAGCACGCTACCGAGGACGGCGTTGGGCCGGTAGGTCGCCAGGCCCTTGAGGCCGGACTTCCAGGCGACCATGTAGAGGTCCTCGAAGTCGGCGTAGGGGTAGTCGGCCGGCACGTTCACCGTTTTCGAAATCGAGGTGTCGATGTAGGGCGCGACGGCGGCGACCATCTGCTCGTGCGCTTGGGCGGAGATTTCCAGTGCGGTGACGAAGTAGTCGGGCAGCTTGGAGACGTCGCCGCCCTGGTGCTTGTAGAGGCGCCATGCATAGTCCTCGACGGCGTATTCCTTGTGCGTGCCGTCGGCCATGCGCTTCTTGCGCGTATAGGTCCAGGAGAAGGGCGGCTCGATGCCGTTCGAGGCGTTGTCGGCGAAGGCGAGCGAGATGGTGCCGGTCGGCGCGATCGACAGCAGGTGCGAGTTGCGGATGCCGTGCTTGCGGATCGCGTCCTTGATGTGCTGCGGCAGGCGCGAGGCGAAGTTGCCGCCAGAAAGGTAGAGATCGGCGTTGAACAGCGGGAAGGCACCGCGCTCCTTGGCGAGGTCGACCGAAGCGAGATAGGCGCGGTCGCGCATGAACTCGGAGATCTTGGCGGCGGTCTTGCGCGCTTCTTCGGTGTCGTAGCGCAGGCCGAGCATGATCAGCGCGTCGCCCAGGCCGGTGAAGCCGAGGCCGACGCGGCGCTTGGCCGCCGCCTCCTTGGCCTGCTGATCGAGCGGCCAGTGGGTGGCGTCGAGCACGTTGTCGAGCATGCGGATCGAGGTGTCGATGGTCTTGCCGAAGGCGGCGTAGTCGAAGTCGGCGGTCTCGGAGAACGCATGGTTGATGAACAGGGTGAGATTCACCGAGCCGAGGCAGCAGCAGCCGTAGGGCGGCAGGGGCTGCTCGGCGCAGGGGTTAGTCGCCTCGATGGTCTCGCAGTAGTTGAGGTTGTTGTCCTTGTTCATGCGGTCGATGAACAGGATGCCCGGCTCGGCGTGGTCGTAGGTCGAGCGCATGATCTGGTCCCACAACTCGCGCGAGGGAATCTTGCGGTAGACCCACAGGCCGTCGTCGCGCTGGTAGGCGCCGCTGCTCTTGAGATCGACGGCCGGCTCGGCGCGATGTACCAGCTCGACGTCGGCGCCGGCTTCGACGGCCTTCATGAAGGCGTCGGTGACGCCGACGGAGATGTTGAAGTTGGTCAGATCGCCGCTGTCCTTGGCGTGGATGAAGGCTTCGATGTCCGGATGGTCGCAACGGAGAACGCCCATTTGCGCCCCTCTACGACTGCCGGCCGATTCGACCGTCTCGCAGGAGCGGTCGAATACGCGCATGTAGGAAACCGGGCCGGAGGCGCGCGACTGGGTCCCCTTCACATGGGCGCCGCTCGGGCGGATGCTGGAGAAGTCGTAGCCGACGCCGCCGCCGCGGCGCATCGTCTCGGCGGCCTGCGACAGGGCGGTGTAGATGCCGGGGCGGTCGTCGACGATCTCGGAGATCGAGTCGCCCACCGGCTGGACGAAGCAGTTGATCAGCGTGGCGCACAGGTCGGTGCCGGCAGCCGAATTGATGCGGCCGGCCGGCACGAAGCCGTTTTCCTGCGCCTCGAGGAAACGCGCTTCCCACGTGGCGCGCTTCTCTTCGGTTTCGGTGCTGGCAAGTGCGCGGGCGACACGGCGGCGTACGTCATGTACGTCACGCTCGTTCCCCTTGGCGTATTTCTCGAGCAGCACCTCGCCCGAGATTTCCTGGGGGAGGGGCAAACCCAGCTGCCCGGTGTATTCTTCTTGCGACAAATCCTGCATGGGTTCGGTGGTCTGGCTCATAGTCGTGTCTGGGTCCCCTGATTGATTGGTCGAGTTGTGTGTCGGGTTCTTCTCTTTGGAGCGACGAAGCATAACGACACCTCCGGGATGATGGAAGGAAAAAATTTTCACATCCATATGAATCAATAGGTTGTAAAAAAACCTAGTGGTCGAGAAAATTTATACCACTACATATAGTAGGTTGCGAACAAGGAAAAGCGTCAAAAAAATCAGCCTGTTGTGGCGATTTGTGCGACGTCCGGTTTGTTGCGCTGCAGCATCTGCGGCGGCGTAGTGGGGGTTGACTCGGCAGGGCGTAACCCCTCTCTCCCGTCCCGCATGGAAAACAAGCCCTTGCGGCTATGACTAAAGAAAAGTTTTAGCCCGCAATCGGGGTGAAAGCGGTTAGACTGCGCCAAAAAATAGCGAGGGTAAGCGGTCGTCACCCGCATTTCCCGGAGGAGAGACTGGATTGGATAGCCCCGCTTTGGCGCTTGGCAACAGCCGCGACTTCGGCACGATCCGTGCCGAAGTCATGCGACTCGTCCGCGCCATCGAGCCGGGGCACGACCTGTCCTACATCGAGCGGGCCTTCGACCTGATCGAGGCGGGGTGTAGCGGGCGGCTTTCCGGCTATGCCCCCCTCAACACGCCGTACCACGACGAAGCGCATGTGCTCGAGGTCGTGCTGTGCTGCGTGCGTCTGTTGCATGGCCTGCATCTCGGCGGGAAACGGATCGATGGGTTCATCATCGATGCCAGCCTCGTGGGCGCCCTGCTGCACGATTCCGGCTACCTGATGAGCCGCGATGAGGCGGAGGGCACCGGAGCACAATTTACCCTTGCGCATGTCGCGCGAGGCGTGGTGTTCGCCGAGACCCATCTGAGGGATTTTCCCGCGCCGCTGATCAGCGCGATCGGCAATGTCATTCTCACGACCGACCATCGGCCGAATGCGGTGATGCCGGATTATGAGACGCCCGAGCAGGAGCTTGCCGCACATGTGGCCGCGACAGCCGACCTGGTCGGGCAGATGGCGAGCCGCGAATACCTCGAGCGGCTGCTGCTACTCTACGAGGAATTCCGTGAGGCGGGAATCACCGCTTTCGAAGATGTGCACGACATGCTCGAGAAGACGGACGGCTTCTACCGGTTGGTGGCCTCCCGGCTGCAGAACGAATTGGGCGGGCTGGCGCCGCACCTGGCGAGGCACTTCGAGGAGGAGCGCGGCGTTGATCGCAATTACTACCTCGAATCGATCGACCGCAATCTCGACTATCTTGCCTTGCTGGTCGGGGAGGGGCGTCAGCGCCGGCTGGAAAAGCTCAAGCGCGGCGGTATCATCGAACGGATGCAGGGCGCGGCGGCGGACGGCAAGCCCTGAGGGCGGCCCTCAACCCGCCTGGCGCGACTCGAGTGCTTCCCAGCGCTCCAGCAGTGAGAGCAGTTCATCTTCCAGTGCGGCAAGTCGCGCGGCGACTGCCTGCGCCTCCTGCGGCTTGTCATAGAGCGCCGGATCCTCGAGCTGGGCGGTCAGCGCCTTCTGCTCGTCTTCGAGCGCGGCGATGCGTTCCGGCAATGCCTCGAGTTCGCGCTGCTCCTTCCAGCTGAGCTTGGCGGCTTTCGGCTTGTCCTGATGCCGCTCGGCCTGCGCTGGACGATCCGGTTCGCGCCGTCCCGCCGGCGCCGACTTTTTCTCCTCGGCCAGCCTAGCCTGATAGGCCGCCCAGTCGCTGTATCCGCCGGCGTATTCGCGCCACGTGCCCTCATTTTGCCCATTTCCCTCGGCGGCGATGGTCTGGGTGACGATCGCGTCGAGGAAGGCGCGGTCGTGGCTGACCAGGAACACCGTGCCGGGATAGTCCTGCAGCAGCGACTCCAACAACTCAAGGGTCTCGATGTCGAGATCGTTGGTCGGCTCGTCGAGCACCAGCGCATTGGCCGGCCGCGCGAACAGGCGCGCTAGCAACAGCCGGTTGCGCTCGCCGCCGGAGAGCGACTTGACCGGCGAACGCGCGCGCTGCGGTGCGAACAGGAAGTCGCCGAGATAGCCGACCACATGTTTTCGAGTACCTGCGATCTCTACATAGTCCGAGCCGGGCGAGATCACGTCGGCGAGCATCGCCTCGGGATCGAGCTGCGCGCGGAACTGGTCGAAGTAGGCGATCTCCAGCTTGGTGCCGCGCCGCACGGTGCCGGCATCGGGTTGCAGCTCGCCGAGAATGAGGCGCAGCAGGGTGGTCTTGCCTGCGCCGTTGGGGCCGATCAGGCCGATGCGGTCGCCGCGCAGGATGCGGCAGGAGAAATCCTTGATGACCTGCCTGTCGCCGAAGGACTTGCTGACATGGTTCAGCTCGGCGACGAGCTGTCCGCTCTTCTCGCCCGCATCGAGCTGGAGCTTCGCCTGCCCCATGCGCTCGCGTCGCGCGGCACGTTCGGCGCGCAGCTTGTCGAGCCGCTGCACGCGGAAGACGGCGCGCGTGCGGCGCGCCTCGACGCCCTGGCGGATCCACACTTCCTCCTCCTTCAGCAGCTTGTCGAAGCGCGCGTTGGCTTTCGCCTCGTCGGCGAGTTCCTGCGCCTTGCGCTCCTGATAGGCCGTATAGCTGCCGGGGTAGCTCGCCAGCTTGCCGCGGTCCAGCTCGACGATGCGTGTCGCGAGCCGGTCGAGGAAACGTCGGTCGTGGGTGATGAACAGCAGCGTCACCTTGCTGTCGAGCAGGAAATCCTCGAGCCATTCGATGGCGGCGATGTCGAGATGGTTGGTCGGTTCGTCGAGCAGCAGCGCATCGGGCGCGACGGCGAGCGCCTGCGCCAGTGCCAGGCGCTTCTTCTGTCCGCCGGAGAGCGTGCCCACCTTGGCGTCGGCATCGAGCGCGAAACGCGCGATCACCTGTTCCGCTCGCGCTTCGTACGCCCACACGCCGAGCGCCTCCATCTCGTGCTGTAGTGCCTCCATGCGTGCGAGCAGCGCGGCGTGGTCGGCGTCGGCCTCGCTCAGGCGATGGGAGATCTCGTGATACTCGGCGAGCAGCCGCGAGGTCTCGCCCATGCCGGCCACCACGGCCTCGAACACCGTCAGCGCCGGGTCGAAGGGCGGCTCCTGCGGCACGTAGCCGAGCTTGAGGGCGGGCTGCGTCCATAGCGTGCCGTCGTCCAGATGCGCGCGGCCAGCCAAGGCGGCGAGCAGCGAGGACTTGCCGGTGCCGTTGCGGCCGATCAGCGCGACGCGCTCGCCGGCATCGAGTTGGAATTCGGCGGCGTCGAGCAGAGCGACGTGGCCGTAGGCGAGGTGGGCGTTATCGAGCTTGATCAGGGGCATGGCGGCATTGTAGCGGCGCCGGGGCGCCGTCCCGCCAGCGCCGACTTTTTACTGCTGAGTCGTACCGCGCGTGAGCCGTTGCTTGATCGTCTTGCCGGCCTCAAAGGCACCGAGGGCGAGAGCGCCGGCGACGATGCCGACCCCCATGGCGGCGAGCGGGGGCAGCAGCAGTGCGCCGAGTGCATTGCTGTTGTCGGCCCACTGCTCGACGGCGTGGCCGATGGGCAGGCCGTGCATGAGGATGCCGCCGCCGACGAGGAACATGGCGGCGGTGCCGACTACGGCGAGCGTCTTCATGAGCCAGGGTGCGCCGAGCAGCAGCGCGCGTCCGATGCCTCGCAGTGCGGCATTGCGCTTCGCGACGAGGTAAAGGCCGAGGTCGTCGAGCTTGACGATGGCGGCGACGAGGCCATAGACGCCGGCAGTCATCAGCAGGCCGATGCCGGTGAGCACCAGTACTTGGGTGAGGAAAGGCAGGGCGGCGACGGTGCCGAGCGCGATGACGATGATCTCGGCGGAGAGCACGAAGTCGGTGCGGATCGCGCCTTTGATCTTCTCGCCTTCGTGCGCGGCGAAGTCGGCGAGGTCGGCTTCAAGGAGTTCGGTGGGTTCGTGTTCGTCCTTGGTCTTGCCATTGCCGTGCAGGAATTTCTCGGCGAGCTTTTCGACGCCCTCGAAGCAGAGGTAGAGGCCGCCGACCATCAGCAGGGGCACGATCAGCCAGGGCAGGAAGGCGCTGATCGCCAGCGCGGCGGGAACGAGGATGGCCTTGTTCTTCAGCGAGCCGACGGCCACCGCCCAGACGACCGGCAGTTCGCGCTCGGCATGCACGCCGCTGACTTGCTGGGCGTTGAGCGCGAGGTCGTCGCCGAGCACGCCGGCGGTCTTCTTCGCGGCGACCTTGGTCATCGCGGCGACGTCGTCGAGGATCGTCGCGATGTCGTCGAGCAGGGCGAGCAGGCTGGCGCCGGCCATATGACAGATTCCTGAAACTGGTGACGGGGCGCCTATTTAACCGCAAAGCGCCTGAACAAGGGCGGCGCGCGGTTGCCGGCGCCGTGTCGCCAGCGCCGACTTTTGGAGCTCAGAGAATCTTGCAGACTTCGTCGAACGCCGGCCGGGGGCTGCGCGGGAACAGCGCGGCGGGGTCGCCGTAGCCGAGGTTGCAGATGAAGTTGGCCTTGATGTTGGTACCGGCGAAGAATTCGGCATTCACCTTGTCGGCGTCGAAGCCGGACATTGGGCCGCAATCGAGGCCGAGCGCGCGGGCGGCGAGCATGAAGTAGGCGCCCTGCAGGCTGCTGTTGCGGAAGGCGGTGGCTTCGATCAGCGTCGGGTTGCCGGCGAACCAGGACTTGGCGTCGGTGTGCGGAAACAGTTTAGGCAGGGTGTCGGGAAAGTCGAGGTCCATGCCGAGGATCGCGGTAACGGGGGCGGACTCGGTCTTGGCCTGGTTGCCTTCCATCATCAGCGGCAGAAGACGCGCCTTGGCTTCCGGCGACTTGACGTAGACGATGCGCAACGGCCAGCAGTTCGCGCTGGTCGGCGCCCATTTCATCAGGTCGTGCAGTTCGGTGAGCAGGCTATCGGGCACCGACTTGGCCTGCCAGCCGTTGTGGGTGCGGGCGTCGCGAAATAGCTGGTCCAGTGCTGCGGCGTCGAGGGGCATGATGACTCCTTTCTACGTTGTTATTACGTAGATGGGCCGTGCCCCCCCGGATTTCAATACATGAAGTTGTAATTGACGCGCAGCGTGGTCTGGCGGTGGGTCGAGGTGATCCCGGTGCCGGGGTTGGTGTTCGAGACTTGCGGCGCGTAGGTGAGCGAGAAGGCGAGGGTTTCTTCCTTGTCGAGCTTCCAGCCCATGCCGAGCGAGAGGTGGCGGCGGATCGTCGCGGGGAAGAGCGGATTCAGCGTGGCGTCGGGCACCGGGTTCTTCGTGACATTGATTCCGGCCCGCAGCGCAAGGTCGGGCCTCAGCATGTATTGGCCACCGAACATGTAGATGGTGTGGTCCTTCCAGTGCTGCTCGAGGATCGCGGTCATCGCGGTGCCGCCGTTGTTCACGAAGTTTTGCGCCATCGCGTTCGACTGGGTGGCGTCGGCATCGAACTTGAGCGTGAAGTTCTTCATGGAGTTCGCCCAGCGGATGCGTTTCACGTCGCCGACGAGCATCAACTTCGGAGTTGCCTGCCAGGCGAAGCCGATGCCGTAGGTTTCCGGCCACTGGAAGTCGACGACGCTGAGCCGGCCGGAGACCGGCACGGTCTGCGTTCCGCCTGGGGTCACTACGCCCATCTGCAAGTTGGCGCGCTTGGCCTTGAGGTCGTCGATGTGCGTCTTACTGTGCCAGGTGGCACCGAGCGAGAAGTTTTCGGAAACGCGGTAGTGGATGCCGAGCTTGCCGGCCCAGCCGGTGTTGCGCGCTGCGCCCGAGAAGGCATTGTCGTCCGAGAAATCGAAGCGGGCGTAGTTGACGTCGGTGATCTGGCCGCCGCTGATGGCACCGTTCATGACATTGACGAGCGATCCGGTCGCGCTGCCGATGCCCGGCGTGCCGGAGACCATCTTGCCGAAAGTGGAGCCGTCGATGTCCATCTTCACGTCCATCGTCGCCCAGACGAAGTCGAGTTGGGCGGCCAGGGTCAGCGCGTCGCTGGCTTGCCAGGCAATGGGGAACATCAATCGGCCGACGCCGACCTCGGAGCGAATCTCCTCGCCCGACAGCGCGGCCTGGAGGTTGTTCATCGACATCCCGCCGGCGAACAGCGAGGACCCGCGTCCGTATTCCGTGCCCATGCCGCCTTGGGCCAGCAATCCTGCGCCGTAGGCCCACGGCCCCGTGCGCTTGATCCACGAGATCGTCGGCATGGCATATAAATCGCCGGTAGACTCCTTGCTGCCTGCCTGCGGATGGCTCGATGCGACGGTGGGAAGGAGGAGGGTCAGGCCGAGGCCGAATTCGCTGCGTTCGGCAGGGCGCAGGCCCAGCGTCGCAGGGTTGTTCATCACCGCCGAGTTGCCCGAGTCGTAGCCGAACGAGGCTCCGCCCATACCGCCGGACTTGGCTCCCCAGGCATCCATGTTCATGCCGTTGGTGGCGTGTGTTGTAATGGGAAGCAAGGACGCGGCGGCCGCTATGGTCGCGCAAACGAGATTGCGCATGATCGAAACCCTCCCTGATTTCTTATACTTTCGACTATGCCAGAGGCGAAGTGGAGGGGGCATCAAAGCTGTCAATTCGGGTAGAAATATATTCGAATTTACTTATGATGTTTAGGGGGGCAGGTATGGAGCGCATCACCATTTCACTGGATGAGGATTTGGCGCGCGAGTTCGACGCGCTGATCGCACAGCGCGGCTACGGCAATCGTTCGGAGGCCGTCCGAGACGTGTTGCGCGGGCATCTAGAAGCCGCAAGGCAGGCGGATGCCCGTGAGGCGGCCAACCTCCAATGCGTGGCCAATCTCTCCTACGTCTACAATCACCACGAGCGTGATTTGGCCGAGCGGCTCACCAGCCTGCAGCACGACCACCACGATCTCACCGTAGCGACCATGCATGCCCATCTGGATCATGACAACTGCCTGGAGAGCGTGATCTTGCGCGGTCCGACGACGGCAGTGCGCGCGTTTGCCGATGCGCTGACGGCCGAGCGCGGCGTCAGCCATGGCCTGCTCAACGTCGTATCGGTCGAAGTGGCCAGCTCTGCGCATGAGCACGGGTATCGGCCGCGCGGTAAAGGCACGCGGCAGCGAGCGCACCTGCATCTGAAGCCGAAATGATGGGTAAGACACTGCAGAGCTTGAAAGAAAGTTGGGAGGACGGTCGCACTTGGTTGCTGCTGCTGGTTGCGCTGACGATGGCCGTTACCCTTTTGTCCGCCGCGATCTTCGTCGAAAAGAAGAACATTGAAGCGCAACAGCAGCAGGAAGAAAACGCTGTGCGCGAAAGTCTGCTGCTGCTGCAGAGTCGCATCGAGGGCAACCTGCGCAGCACCATCTTGTTGACGCGCGGGCTGGTGAGTGTGGTCGCCGCACATCCGCAGCTGACCCAGGCCGAGTTTGAGCGCGCGGCGCGTCCGTTATTCGAAGGGCAATCGCAGCTGCGCAATATCGGCGGGGCGCCCGACATGGTGATCCGCCTGATGTATCCGCTTGCCGGAAACGAAAAGGCGATCGGGCTCGACTATCGGAAGACGCCCGCGCAGCGCGAGGCGGCCGAGCACGCTCGCGATACCGGCGAATTGATCCTCGCCGGCCCTTTGCAGTTGGCGCAGGGGGGTGTCGGTCTGATCGGGCGGATTCCTGTGTTTCTCGACGAGAACGACGGCACTCGACGCTTTTGGGGGCTGATCTCCGCGGTGATCGATGCTGAGCGTCTCTACCGCGACAGCGGTCTTCTCGACGAGACGCTGTCGGTCGAAGTGGCGCTGCGCGGCAAGGATGCCAAGGGCGAGGCGGGGGAGGTCTTCTTCGGCGATCCGGTGCTGTTCGGCGCCAAGGCCGAGAAGACTAGCATCGCGCTGCCGCACGGTTCGTGGCAGATCGCCGCACGACCGAAGGGCGGTTGGACTCTGCAGCCGCCGAACGTCGCGCAGATGCGGCTCGGCTTCGCTCTGGCCGGATTGCTGATCGTCGGCCCCTTGCTGCTGCTGGTCGTCATCGAGCAGCGCAGAAATCGCACTGAGCAGCGATTGCGGCAGACTCTCGCCGAACTCGAGATCGCCCGCCAGGCAGCCGAAGCAGCATCGCGCGCGAAGAGCGATTTCATCGCGACGATGAGCCACGAGATTCGTACGCCATTGAACGGCGTGCTGGGCATGGCCGACCTGCTGAAGATGACGACCCTCGACGAGGAGCAGCGCGGCTTCGTCGCAACACTGCGGGAGTCGGGACGAACGCTGCTGGCGATCATCAACGACATCCTCGATTTCTCGAAGATCGAGGCCGGGCGGCTGACGCTCGACAAGATCGACTTCGATGCCGCGGCGCTGGCTGGAGAAATCTGCGACTTGTTGCGGCCACAAGCCGCGGAGAAGGGGCTGGCGCTCGAAGTCGATGCGGCGGCAGATTTGCCTGCGCCGCTGTGCGGCGACGCGTACCGGCTGCGCCAGGTGCTCATGAACCTGCTCGGCAATGCCGTCAAATTCACGTCTTCCGGCAGCGTGCGGGTCGAATTGCGCTGGCAGCCTTCCGCTGGAGACGCCGTGCGATTGCAGATCGCGGTACGCGACACCGGCATCGGTATCGCGCCGGAAATGCAGGCGCGGTTGTTCGCCCCCTTCGTGCAGGCGGATGCCTCCACGACACGGCGCTTCGGCGGCACCGGCCTAGGACTCGCCATCTCGAAGCGCCTGGTCGAGGCCATGGGTGGGCAGATTGGCGTAGATAGCGAGTCTGGCAAGGGAGCGTGCTTCTGGCTCGAACTGACCCTGACGCGTGGTACGGCGTTCGACGCACCCGCTGCCACGGAAAGTACCGAGGATAGGGAGGACGGCGACCGATTGAGCGGTCGGGTGCTGCTGGTGGAGGACAATCCCGTCAATCAGAAGGTCTTGCGCCTGATGCTGGAGCGACTCAGCCTCGAGGTGATTTGTGCGGAGAACGGCCGACTCGGTATCGAACACTTTGCCGCGGGCCACTTCGATCTGGTGCTGATGGACATCCAGATGCCAGAGATGGATGGTATCGAAGCGACCGAGGCGATTCGCGCCCTCGACCTCCCCTCCGGTCGAACTGGAACGCCGATCGTCGCGCTCACCGCGAACGTGCAGCCGGAGGACCGGCAACGCTGCCTCGGGGCAGGTATGGACGACTTTCTCGCCAAGCCGGTGCTGCAGGACGACCTTATCGCCGTACTGCGGCGCTGGCTCGGCGCAGCACGGCAGTCACCTTAGCTGGCGCTTCCGTCAGCATCGCGTGGCCGACGCCGGACAACTCGACGAGGTCGACGCTGGCGGATGGCGTGGCGGCGCGCAGCGCAGCGGCCCAGGCCCGTGCCGCCTTCAGCGGCGTCATGCGGTCCGCCGTGCCGGCGACAATGGTGACCGGGCAGTCCAGGCGTGCCGCGGCATCCGATCCTCCGGCATAGGCGTTGCACGCGGCCAGGTCGGTGTGCAGGGAGGCGACGGGCTGGCGCTCCATGAGGCGCAGCGCTACGTTCGGCAGCCAGATCCCGTGTCCGCCGATTGCGCCGCGGGCGGCCAGCGGCGAGTGCGACCAGCGATTGATCAGGCCCATCGCCTTGGCCGGCTCATGGGCCGCGGCATCGAGGAGCATCGGTGCAACGGGCATCGGCACAGCGGTGCCGATCATGACGAGATGGGCTATCCGCTGCGGTGCGCGCGCAGCGGCTTCGAGCGCGATCAGGGAGCCCATGCTGTGTCCGGCAAGGACCAGGGGCGCCGTCCCGCCGGCGCCGACTTTTTCGAGCAGGGCGACGAGCCAGTCGGCCATGCGCTCGATGCTCGGCAGCGCCACGCCGCCGCTGCGGCCGTGGCCGGGAAGATCGGGAGCGAGCACCGCGACTTCCGGGCCGGCCAGGCTGCGGGCGACTTGTGCCCAGACGAAGCTGTCGTTCTGGGCGCCATGGATGAGCACGCAGCAAGGCAGGGTGGGATCGAAGGGACGGTCACCGGTGGCGATGCCGACCGGCTGCCCGTCCAGATCGAGTCGCTGCATCGCTCAGGCGATCAGGTCGGGGCCGAGCATGCGCTCGACGGCCGCGATGCGGTCCTTGATCTGCAGCTTGCGCTTCTTCATGCGCCGCAGCAGCAGCTCGTCGTGCGGCGGGTTTTCCTCGAGCCTGGCGATGGTGGCGTCGAGGTCATGATGCTCGATCTTCAACTCGGTGAGCAGGGTCTGCAAGCTGGCCGGATCGTCGGGTAGCATCATGTGCGCATCTTATGCCCGGCATCGACGCTTGGCAATTGGGCCATGCCGCTCAGGGCAGGTGCCGCCCGATGGTCTGCATCAGCACGTCGAGCCGGAAGGGCTTGGCGATGAAGTCGTCCATGCCGGCGGCAAGGCAGCGCTTGCGGTCCTCCTCGAAGGCATTGGCGGTCAGCGCAACGATCGGCACGTGCCGGCCCGACGACGCTTCCAGCGAACGGATCTGTTTGGTTGCGGTGATGCCATCGAGTCTGGGCATCTGAATGTCCATGAGGACAAGATCGAAGCTTCCACCGGCGTAGGCATCGACGGCCGCGGCACCATCGTCGACGACGGTGACCTCGTAGCCCTGCTTGGCCAGCATGGTACGAACGACTGTCTGGTTGACCGCGGAGTCTTCCGCGACCAGGATGCGGCGGCCCCCGGGCGCCGTGCCATGGGAAACCTCCTCGCGTTCGGCATGCCGTCGGTCGGCCGTAATAGCGAGCTCCAGGTCGAAGCAGAAGCGACTGCCGCCGCCTGGCGTGCTGTCAATGGAAAGCTCGCCCCCCATCAGCTTGATCAGGTTGAGCGAGATCGCCAGACCGAGCCCCGTGCCGCCATAGATGCGCGTTGTCGAGGCATCGGCCTGGGCGAAGGGCTCGAGGATCGCTTGGAGCTTGTCGGGGGCGATACCGATGCCGGTATCGCTGACGCAGAAGCGCAGGATGCACTGGGCCGCGTCGGAGGATATGACGTCGATCTCGACGTCGACATGTCCCTGCTCGGTGAACTTGAGCGCATTGCTGACGAGATTGGTCAACACCTGGCGCAGGCGCAGCGCATCGCTGGAGAGCAGCGCAGGTATCTGGGGGGAGAACTGCTTGCGCAACTCGAGGTTCTTTTTGCGCGCGGAAGAGGTGAACAGCGCGACGATCTGCGCCGCGAGGCTGCGGATATCGACGGGCGCCAGTTCGATCTTCAGTTTGCCGGCATCGATCTTGGAGAAGTCGAGCACATCGTTGAGAATGCCGAGCAGGTTGTCGGCCGAGTTCTTGATTTGTTCGAGATAGCCTCGCTGCTCATCGTCGAGGTGGGTGGCCAGCGTCAGTTCCGTCAGGCCGATGATGCCGTTCATCGGCGTGCGGATCTCGTGGCTCATGTTGGCGAGGAAGGCTGATTTGGCGGAAGCTGCGCTTTCGGCAACCTCGCGAGCCTGCCGCAGCTCGCTTTCGCGAATGACGATCCTGTCGGCCATGGTGTTGAAGGCATCCCCGACTTTGGCGATCTCTGGAACGCCGATCGGCGGAATGCGTGCCTCCAGGTCGCCGGCTTCCATGCGCTGCGCCCCTGCAATTAGCCACTGCAGCGGGGCGAGGCCGCGGCGCAGTACCAGACCGAGCAGGATCACGATGCCGACCAGGCTCAAACTGCCGACGAGGGCGAAATATTTCGCGATGGTCCAGAGTTTCTGGACGAGCGGTTTACCGGAGAGTTCAAGGTGCAGGATGCCGTAATCGACGCCGGCAATATGCACGGTTCTTTCCTCGATATGGTCCCGCGCGCCCAGCCAGTCCGAGAACCAGCCGGGTGGGTCGTTGCCTCCATCATGAGTGCCTGTGGCTGTCACGATCGGGCTGCGGGTGCGCGGATCGAGCAGCACGACGTGTCGTAGGGTTTCTTGTCCAACAATTGCATCGAAGGTTTGCTGCACCGTGGCGAGGTCACCGGTGACCAGGGTGTTCTGCAGCATCGGCATCAGCGCCAGCACGATGCTGCGCGATTCCCTTTCGTACCGCTCGCGGCCTGAATCGATGCGCTCGGCGATCACGCTCGCGAGACCGATCAGCCCCACTGCGAGAATCGCCAGCATGGCCAGTGCGAGGATGCGCCAGAACAGGTTGAACTTGGGCATGGGAACTATTCGACAACCAAACAAAATTCCTTGCAAGCCCGGTTGAAAACCTGCGGCATGGTTTTATGCATGGTTCTCCCTTCGCGCACTCACTTGGGATATTACCTCCGATAGTTCCGCAATCCACGGCTTTTTTGCTAAATTCGCGGCACAGCAGGGACATGCGACGACATACAAGAAAGATTCCATTGAGGCTTCAAGGTTTTTCGGCAGCTTGCCGCGATTCGCGGCCAAATCGGGAATTCGGCGCATGAGCGAGACGATAGGTCGCTTCGAGATTCGCGGCGAGTTGGGGCGTGGGGCGCAGAGCGTCGTGTATCTTGCCTGGGATCCCCAATTGCAGCGCGAGGTGGCGATCAAGACATTGCACTTCGCCGCCGAGCCCGACCCGCAACTGAATGCCCTGCTCATCGACGAGGCGCGCACGGTCAGCAAGTTTCGCCACCCCAACGTCGTCCCGATCTACGACGTGGGCGAACAGGGCGGCGATCCTTATCTTGTGTTCGAGCGGGTATCCGGTCGCAGCCTGCTCGACATGCTGCGCAGCGATGGCCCGCTGGCGGCGGTGCGGGCTGTGCGTCTGATGGAGCGTATCGCCGATGCACTGGCGCAAGCGCACATCCAAGGCATCATCCACCGCGACCTCAAGCCCTCCAACATCCTCATCGATGCGAGCGACGGCGCGCCGCGCGTGATGGATTTCGGCATCGCCTCGCGCGTGCCGGAAACCGGACGCGAGTCCGGCGAGGCGCTCATCGGCACGCCGGCCTACATGGCCCCGGAATACGTCACGCTGCGTGCCGTTAATCCGCAGATCGACGTATTCGCCGCCGGGCTGGTGCTGCTCGAAATGCTGACAGGTGAACGCGTATTTCAGGGTGGGGGCATCGATTCGCTGCTCTATCGCATCTCCTGCGAGCAGGTGACGCTGCCGCCCGCGCCGCCCAATCCAACCATTGATCCGAAACTCGGCGGCATCATCCTGCGCGCCTGCGCGCTCGATCCGGCACAGCGCTACCAGAGCGCTGCCGAGTTGCGCGAGGCGCTTGCCGCCTGGCTGGGCGAAGGCGAAGCCGAGCGCACGGAAGGCAAAGCAGCCATCGCGCAGAACGACACGCTCGAGTTCCTGCTGCGGCGCATGCGCCACAAGTCCGATTTCCCGGCACTGTCGGATTCCGTTTCGGCGATCAACCGGCTGACTGCTGCGGAAAGCGAGAGCGTCAACACGCTGTCCGATACCATCCTCAAGGACTACGCGCTGACCAACAAGATTTTGCGCCTGGTGAATTCCGCCTACTACCGCCAGGCCGGCGGAGGCAACATCAGCACCGTGTCGCGCGCTGTCATCGTGCTTGGCTTCGATACGATCCGCAACATCGCGATCACTGTGCTGCTGTTCGAGCATCTGCAGGACAAGGCCAACGCCAAGGAGCTCAAGGAGGCTTTCCTGCGCGCCAACCTGGCCGGTCTGTTGGCCAAGGTGAGTTGCCACGGTCCGCTGTTGCGCCGCCAGGGTGAGGAGGCATTCATCTGCGCGCTGTTCCACGATCTCGGCCGGCTGCTGGCGCAGTACTACTTCCCGGAGGAAGTCGCCGAAATCGAAAAGCTCGTCGAGTTCAAGAAGCTTTCGGCGAACGCCGCCTCCGCCCAGGTGCTTGGCCTTTCCTTCGAAGAGCTCGGCATCGGCATCGCGAAGAACTGGGGGTTCCCCGCTACCCTCGTCAACAGCATGCGGCGGCTGCCTGAAGGTGACATCAAGCGGCCAAATACTACCGAGGAGGCGCTGCGCGTCTTGTCCGGTTTCGCGAACGAGATGTGCGACATGCTGGCTGCCACGCCGGCCGAGCAGCGAGGTCGGTTACTGACGAAGATATCGCAGCGCTTCGGCGCCAGCCTGCAGATGACCGAGCGCCAGTTGCAGGCGAATGCCGAAAAATCGCTCGAGGAACTGGGCGAGGTGGCCAATATCCTGCATGTGAATCTGCGCCAGAGCGCCTTCGTGCGCAACGCGGCCGCGCTCGTCGGGGGCGTCGGCGAGGGAGGCCAAGCGCATGCTGCACATGGCAAGGACGACGACACGTTCGCTCAGACCGTGCTCAACGATGCGCCCCTGACCGAGACAGCGACGGCCTATGAGAGCGAGGACGGCAATGCCGTCGCCGACGATGCCCAGGCGGTGCTGACTGCCGGCATCCAAGACATCAGTAATTCGCTGATCGACGATTTCACTCTCAACGACATCCTGCGCATCATCCTCGAAACCATGTATCGGGCGATGGGATTCAAGCGCGTGCTGCTCGCCTTGCGCGACGGCAAGAGCGGCCAGATGACCGGACGCTTCGGTTTGGGTCCCGATATAGGCGATCTGGTGCGCCAGTTCCGCTTCCCAATGTCCGATCAGCCGAAGGACGTCTTCCTGCTCGCCACCGGGCGCGGGGTGGACATCATCATCAGCGACATCGACGATCCGAAGATCGCCGACAAGGTGCCCCAGTGGTTCCGCGAGCGCATCCCGGCCAAGACCTTCGTGCTGTTCCCGCTCAACATCAAGGGGCGGCCAGTCGCTCTGATCTACTGCGACAAGGAAAAGGCTGGTTCGATCAGCATTCCGGACAAGGAGTTGACCCTGCTCAAGACCCTGCGCAACCAAGCGCTGCTGGCGATCAAGCAGGCCTCCTGAGCGCTGGCCTGAGAAACCGTCAGGCTTTGGCCAGGCGTTCGAGCTTGCGCGCTACGCTGCGCAGCTGGTCGCCAACGTCGCTGTCCTCGTCGCGCAGTTCGGCAAGCTTCGTATGCGTGCGCTGTGCCATGTCGGCCAGGGTGAGTTCCTGGTCTTCCGTCAGGCCGAGATGCACGAAGGCGTCGATCAGTTCGGCGAGATAGGCCTCGTCGATTTCGGCGGCGCGCAGGCGGTGCGCGGCGGACAGACGGTCGATCTCTTCGAGGGTGCGGGTCAGGTCGATGATCGCATCGGCAATGCCCTGGGTCTGGGTTTGCTGGCGCCGCGCGACTTCCATCGCCTGCAGCCGGGCGTCGGCACCTTCGGCGAGAATGGCGAGGTGGTCGCGCAGGCGGCCGATGCGCTCGCTATCGGCGAGCGGCAGCGCCAGCGCGATCAGCGTCACCCCCGGATAATTGATCGCCAGGCGGTCGCGGAACTGGAAGATGCGGTCCATCCCGGCAGCATGCTCGAGGATCGAGCATTCCAGCGGTGAGCAGATGCCTCGGCTGGCATGGCAGTTTCGGCCTGCGGCAGTGCGCAGTTCGACCAGTGCCTCGAGTTCGAACTGCCGGAGTGCTTCGAGCAGCTTGGCGGCAAGCGCTTCCGGAGTTTCGCAGGCGAAGAAGGCGCGCAGATATTCTAGTACCACGCCGGTTTCGGCCATGGCGGACATGACGGTGAAGGCTGTGCGCTGCGCATCCTGGGCTTGCGTGGCGAGGTTGCGCAATTGGTCGGCGTATTGCCGGATGGCGCGTACCTTGTGTGCGAGTTCTTCGAGCTTGTAGGGCTTGACGATGAAGTCGTTGCCCCCTGCCTCGTAGGCGAGCAACCGCGTTTCGAGGTCGTTGTGCGCCGAAATGAAAATCACCTGTAGGTCTGCGTGGCCGGTGGCGCGAAGTGTTCGGCAGGCGGAAACACCGTCCATGCCCGGCATTTCGATGTCGAGCAGGATGAGGTCGGGCATCTCCTGTTCGATGGCGGCGAGCATCGTCGTCGCATCGGCATACTCGCTCACATTGAAGTCGGGTGCGTCGAGTGCAGCGACGGCGGTTAGGCGCTCAGCCGCATCGTCGTCCACGATGAATACCTTCATGTGTTCTCCTTTGTGTCTGCCTGTTGGGCAAGGTGGGCGGCAAGTTCGTCAAGCAAGGCCTGAATGCGCGCATCGAGCGACGCAACCTGTTCGAAAGCCGAGCGTTCTCCTTCTCGCGCGGCCTGCTCGGTCTTGTCAGCCAGCGCTCTGATTCCGGGAGCGGAGAGGTTCGCAGCCAGACCCTTGATGCTGTGGGCAAGGAAGGCGAGTGCATCGAGGTCTTCGGCCTGGGCGGCCTGGCGCAGCTTGTCTGACGTCATGGCGTGGGTGTCGAGCACGGTTCGCAGCAGCTTCGGCAGAAAGTCCGGCCTCGTGCTGAATCGCCGCTCAAGTGCTGGCCAATCGATTTCGCCTTCATGTTGCGTCGTATCCACTGGCGGTGGTGGGGAGGATACGGTAGCCGAAGACGTCTTCCGGGTCTGACCGAGGATGGCGTTCACCAGCCTTTCCGGGTCGATCGGTTTGGTAATGTAGTTGGCCATGCCATCCGCGAGGCATTTTTCGCGTTCCTCGTTCATGGCATGGGCGCTGACGCCGATGACCGGCAGTCCGGGGCGTAGCGCCTTGATGCGGCGCGTCGCTTCGTGGCCGTCCATCACTGGCATCTGCACGTCCATCAGCACAGCGTCGAAGTTGTCCTGACCAGCAGCAACGCGTTCTACCGCGATGCGGCCGTTCTCGGCAAATTCGCAGGAGGCGCCGGCGGTCATGAGCAACTCTTCGAGAATGAGGCGGTTGACTTCCACGTCCTCCGCGCAGAGGATGCGCAGGCCGAGCAGCGGTTTACCCGACCCGGTGGCGAGCAGACCGGCGACAGCGGCATCCTCGGGCGCCTCCGTGACCGGCAGCGGCAGTTGCAAGGTGAAGCTGCTGCCCCGGCCGGGTACGCTGACGACGTGGATGTCTCCTCCCATCAGGCTGGCGAGATTGCGCGAGATGGCGAGGCCCAGGCCGGTGCCGCCGAAGCGGCGTGCGGTGGAAGACTCCGCCTGTTCGAAGGGGCGGAACAGGCCGGAGATCTGTTCCGAGTTCATGCCAACCCCTTCGTCGCTGACGGAAAACCAGATCTCCGCATCGTTACGCAGGACGGAGAGGGTGACGCGGCCCTGCTCAGTGAACTTGATGGCGTTGGCCAGCAGGTTGACGAGAATCTGACGGATACGCAGGGCGTCGCCGCTGACCCATGCGGGGAGATCGTCGGCGAGCGCCACATCGAGCAACAGTTTTTTGTCCGCGGCACGCACGGCAACCATGGCGACCGCCTGGTCGACGACCGTTGCGATGCGCATGGGATGAACATCGATGTTCAGCTTGCCGGCTTCGATCTTCGAGAAATCGAGGATGTCGTTGACGACGGCGAGCAGGTGTTCACCGGCATCGAAGATGCGCTGGCACGATTCGGAGGATCTCCGCCCACGGTTTTCGCGCATGGCGATGCGCGAGAAGCCGATCACTGCCCCAAGCGGCGTGCGAATCTCGTGGCTCATGTTGGCGAGGAAATCGCTCTTCATCTGTGCTACCTGTTGTGCCTCTACGAGGGCTTTGGCCTGCATCGCTTCCAGTTCGCGCTGCAACGTCAAATCGCGCAGCACACCAATGAACGTAATGCCATTGTCGTCAATGAGTTCGTTGACAGCAAGTTCGAGCGGGAATGTCGTGCCGTCCTTGCGAAGACCGGTGACCTCCTTGCGGCGACCGAGGCTATTAACCCGGTGCGTATCGAGATAGCGCCGCAGGTGGCCGTCATGGGCGGAACGCTCCGGTTCGGGCATCAGCACGCTGACGTTCCGGCCGGGTAATTCGTCCTCCTCGTAGCCGAACAAGCTGCAGGCGGCGTGATTCACGGTCAGGATGCTTCCCCGGGCATCGATATGCACGACGCCGTCGAGCATGGTGCGCAGCACGGCGCGGGTGCGCGTCTCGCTGGTTTCCAGCTGCTTCACCGCCGTTATGAAGCGGCGGTAGAGCAGGAACATCAGCAGCGACAGTAGCACGATGCCCAGCATGGAGGCGGCCAGGCCCTGCCGGTTGCGTGTTTCCCGTGCTTCGAGCAGTGTGTCGAGCTGTGCCAGGCTGGCGCCATAGAGTGCTACCACGGCAGCGACCGAGTTGCTGCCGGTGGCGAAGAATTCGTCTATGCTGGGTTGCGTCGCCCGTCCCAGCAGCAGTTGCACGTCGACGTTGGCAAGCAGGAAGTCGGCAAGTCGCTCGACTTCCTGGAAATGCGCCTGCCATGGTTGGATGTCGAATTTGCGGACCACGCTATGTTCGCGAATCTGCTGCGCGATGCTCTTCGCTCTCAACAGATGGTGCTGCACTTGACCGGTGGTCCTGGCCAGTTCGAGCCGTTCGGTATCGCTCATCCTGCCGGAAGCGATGGCTTGGCTGCCCAAACCACGCAGTTGACCGAGACTGTCCACGAGCGCCGGCAGATGGCCGACGACGAGTTCGACGAGGTGGTAGGTGAGCGGTTCGGAATCGAGGATTAGGGAAACACTGAACAAGCCGTCGAGAAATTCTTCGACGGTGACGAATTGAGACGAAATGCCGAATCGCGCTCACATTTCATCGACGGAAGGCCCGATACATGGGGGAGGT